>JBGCEB010000072.1:0-14725 GCA_045106075.1 Phycisphaerales bacterium | reverse complement strand
GCCCATCCCCACGCGGTTTCCGCTGCTCACATAGATGCCGCGCGTGTGCACCGAGTAAGGCGAACTCGTGATCTGTGTCCTCGGCGAAAGCGTGGAACCACCGACGCTGATCTCAAGCCAGCGCCCGCCCGTGCCAAGCGCCGTAGCACCGAAATCGAGCTCAACATCAAAGAGCCCCGCCGTGACGGTCTTCCCGTTGATAACCACCGGCCCGCCGAACTGCGTGCCTCCGGTCGCGGCATTCCAGAGTGTGAACGTGAAGTCGAAAGATCCGTTCGCCGGGGACCCGCTCTCTTGGAGCGATCCCTGATAGGTGAACGAGCTGTCAAACTGCGCCCAAGCAATCGTCGTCATAAACGTCATCAAAGTGATGACCAAGATGGATCGATGCGTCATGATTCCTGCCCCCGCTCCTGCGTCGAAAAAGAACCTCAAACAGAGCGTACAGTGTACTTGAAATCATGCTTTTACACGTATGCCAACTCCAAAACTGATCGAATAGATGTGCCTGCGGCTCAACACGACGAAAGAGTTTCGTGATTTCCGCTGTTGCACTATGCGCATGAAAAACGGGCCGAAGCCCGCATTCAAAGTTGATTCGTTACCCGATGTTCACATCGCCGAGCCGAGGCCCATGGCGCGACGCCAGGCACTCATCTGACCGAGATGAAACATGAAATGGTCATGGAGCATAAAGCCGACCATGCCGCCGTTGGTGCCGAACACGTCACGCCAGCCTTCTTCTGCGATCGGCTGGAGCAATACATCGTCGCTGGTGGCTTTGGTTGCTTCGATCAACGCGGCGTAACCAGACTCAAACTTGGCGATGATCTCGTCCATCGATGGATGATTGCTGTTGTCAGCATCGTGCGTGCACACGGCTCCGTTCTTGAACATCTCTTCCCAGGAATCCGGACATGCAGCCGATGCACCGTCATGCCCGAGCATGCCCATGACCTTGGCGGGATAGATCGCCAGGTGGCCATAGACAAAGGCGGGATGGTTGGTGTCGATGACTTTGCCGTCAGCCATGGGCTGCTTGGCGAAGTCCTTGGCGTCAACACCGTTGAGCAGGCCTTTGGCCAGGCCCATGGTGCGGGCGGTGGTCAGGGTCAGCATTTCGCCGATGCGATTCTCGGTGGTCGTGTTACTCATGTCAGGTATCCCTTAGATTTGTTTGGCCGGGCGATCCTGCGTCACGCGCCGACATACCGAGCGTAGAGCGCTCGGGCCCGCGAGGGATCCTCTGTCCCCTCGATGACCGCCCTCCCGTCCCTGAAGACCGAGATTGAGACCTCAGGAAGCTCACTGAGGGCGACCCGGACCATAAAGGGCGACTGAATCACTTGGCCAACGGTCCCCATGCCCGCAGCCAACTGCTCGAAATCCACCCGATGCCCTGGCATCGGCATCACCTGGACCGCGTTTCGCCCACACAGGCTGGCAGCTTCGGGCTCTGGACCTTCCAAATGATCGAAGCAGCGCTCCACACAACATGGACACGAAGGGTCCTTAGATTCACACAAATCAATCGATCGATATTCCCCGCTCCACGCATCAACACGTACGAGATCCGTCGCGACTTGGCCTGACCCTAAGAGGAGCTTGATCGCTTCGATCGCTTGCATGGCGCCGATGATGGCAGCTGCGGGAGCGAGAACCCCGGCCGTTTCACAGGTCGGTTGCGAACCAGGCACGGGCGGCCGGTCAAACACACAACGCAAACAAGCACCACCCTGGCGCGTGTCAAATACCGCCCGCATCGCTTCAGTCCCGACCACGCCCGCATACACATACGGGATCGCATGCTTCACGCAGAGATCGTTGATCAAGAAACGAGTTTCAAAGTTGTCGGTGCCATCGACGATCACATCGGGCTTGCCATGCCGCCCTTGCATCATGAGCGATTCGGCATTCGACGGACGAAAGTCAGCGATCACTGGCTCGATCGATACATCAGCGTTGATTTCACTGAGTCGAACCGCAGCCGCCTGCGCTTTGGGTGTCCGCTCGGCAGCATCCGATTCGTCAAACAAAACCTGGCGTTGAAGATTGCCCGCTTCGACGAGATCTCGGTCGGCAATCGTGAGACGACCGACCCCCGCTCTCGCAAGTTGATCCGCAACGACGCAGCCGAGCGTGCCGCACCCAACGATGCCCACATGGGCCTCGAAAAGACGATGCTGCCCACGCGGCCCGATTTGCGGGAGCGTCGCTTGGCGAATGTACTTGTGCGGATGGGGCTGGCTCACAAGCAAGCCTAGCCGATATGCTTTGGGCATGACCCATTGCGCTTCCGAGTTGAACTTTCCATCACCCGGGCTCGGCTGGGTCGCTCCCAGCCCAGTTCGGATCGATATCGAAACGCCCCGCCTCAACATCCGCGGCTATACCCTCGGCGATGCTCAAGAAGTCTTCGAGGTCATCCATGACTCGCTGGATCACCTGATGCCATGGATGCCTTGGGCGCCCGGGCACACCTCGGTAGCGTTCACAACCAAGTACATCGCCGAGCAGATCATGTCGATGACAGCCGGCCCAAACTTCACCAACGTCGGTGTAGGCATCTTCGAGAAAGACACCGGCTCTTTCGTCGGCGGAACGGGTGTCCATGACGTTCGGCGCGATACCGCGTCTTGCGAAACGGGATATTGGATTCGGCATGATCGGGTCGGCCACGGGTACGCCCGCGAAGCCTGCGCACACACCCTCTCATGGGCGCTCGGTGAGCAGACAGCAGGCGGCCTCGGGCTGCGACGTGTGCGGGTCTATTGCTCTTCAGCGAACGCACCATCCGCCAAGATCCCAGAACGCCTGGGGCTCACCGCGGAAGTTCGCCAGAGGCAAGATTACTACATCGAGGGCATCGGCCCGACCGACCGACTCGGCTGGGGCGTGATGGCCAATGAATGGGACTGCAAGTCGCACCAAATCGCACAGTCGTGAAGACTCCTGCCCGTCAGCACTCAAGCTGCTTGGCGTTTTCTAGACGTTAAAAAAGCCCAGAGCAGAACTCTGGGCTTGGTGATTCGGGGCGGTCGGACGAAGCTTACTTCGCGAAGTGAGCGAACGCCTTGTTGGCTTCGGCCATGCGGTGCGTCTGATCGCGGGTGTTCATCGCCTTGCCCTCGCCGCGTGCAGCGGCCCAGAGCTCGTCGGCCATCTTGAGGTGCATCGGACGGCCTTTTTCGCTGCGAGCCGCAGAGATGATCCAGCGGAATGCCAGCGACTGCTGACGGCCAGCCTTCACGGGCAGCGGGACCTGGTAGTTCGCACCACCGATCCGCTTGCTGCGGACCTCGACGTAGGGCTTTACATTTGAGATTGCTTGGTGGAACACCGCGAGCGAGTTCTCGGGGGCGCCCTCTTCGGTGTTCTTTTTGAGGCGTTCTTCGATGTCATCGAGCGAGTTGTAGATCACCCGTTGGGCGACCGACTTCTTGCCGTCCTGCATGATGCAGTTGATGAACTTGGCCAAGACCTTGTCGTTGAAACGAGGATCGGGGCGGAGTTGTGATTCCGAAGCGGTGATGCGGCCTGCCATGCTGAATACTCCTGGGCTCATCTGCCGGGCCAAACCCGACGCTGTTCACCGGCACTTGTGCCGATTACTTGCCAAATGAAAAGCGGACCATGCTTGGCCCGCCATTGCGAAAGACTTATTTACTTCTTGGACTTCTTGGCGCCGTACTTCGAACGGGCCTGGTTGCGGCCGTCGACACCGAGCGCGTCGAGTGCACCGCGGACGATGTGGTAACGCACACCGGGGAGGTCACGGACGCGGCCGCCACGCACGAGCACGATCGAGTGCTCTTGGAGGTTGTGGCCTTCGCCGCCGATGTAAGCGGTGACTTCTTTGCCGTTGCTCAGACGCACACGCGCGATCTTGCGGAGTGCGGAGTTGGGTTTCTTGGGGGTGGTCGTCTTGACGGTGAGGCAAACGCCGCGACGCTGGGGGCACGCGTCCATGTCACGCACCTTCGAGGCGACCTTGGGGGTCTTGCGCGGCTTGCGGATCAGCTGATTGATGGTCGGCATGGTTCTGCTCTATCCTCGGTCTAGCGTCATAGATCGCCCATCGTGGGCGAAACCCCCGCACCTTGTGTCGGGTCTGAATCCTAGCCCCCTCCGGGGCGAGGGCAAGCGGACAGGCCAGTCCGTGTCAGGGTTTGGGCTCTGAACTAGACTCCGTCCATGAGCTCGAACACCCCGCCGCCTGCTGACAAGCCCACAAGAAACACCGATGCCGATGGCTCGATGACCATCCGCGGGCTCCAGAGTCTGATCCGGGAACGGTACTTCGCCACGGATTCAGCCCGGGGAACCGCTGGCACATTCCTGTATCTCGCTGAGGAGTTTGGCGAGCTCGCAACTGCCTTGGCTGCCAACAACAGCCCCAAACGCCCCCCAACCGAGGCTGAGCGGGCCAACCTCGAAGAAGAGTTTGCCGACGTGCTCGCCTGGCTGGCAACCCTGGCCAACATCAATGATGTCGATCTGGACGCCTGCCTGAGCAAATACACCACGCCCGGATTGGTTCAAGGCGTCAAAGACTGAGACCGCTGCATCGGATCAAGATCCGGCGGGAACTGGCTCATCATCAATCTCGGCGATTTGAGAAGATTCTCCGTCCGCTTCGTCAGTCGCCCGGTCTGCCTGGATTTCTTCAGCCGTGCGTATGGCCCGATATACCTCGATGGCCAGCGTGTCGTCATCTGGCGGCATGCCGCCGCGGTGGGTAGTGACTTCCGACAGGATCCGCTCAGACCACGTCCCAAGCCCGCCTGGCACGCCCGGGGTCGGATCGCCCGCGAGCAACTTGCGAAGCCCGTCGATCCGCAGCATGGACCCATCCGGAGCCCGAGCTTCGATCGCTCCATCGGTGTACGCGATCAACGAGTCGCCCTCGTGAAACTTGACACTCCGTTCGGCGGGATCAAAGTCTCGATCGCCGCACGCACCGAGCACGAAGCTGGTGGGATCAAGGTCCCGGAGGGTGCCGTCGATTCCTCTGATGAACGAAGGCGGATGCCCGCCGGACGCATAACGAATCTCGCCGGCACTGGAGTCGATCTGAAAACACACCGCGGTCGCAAAGATTGAGTGCTTCGCCAAGGTCAGCGCGATGTACCGATTGAGCACCCGAAGCAGTTCTCCTGGACCAATATCAGGCTGTTCTGCGAACCGCAGATCGATCTCGCCGTGCAGGCGATTGACCGTCAGCGCGGCTGGGATGCCATGCCCGGTGACATCGAGCAGCACGATATTCATGCACTCTTGCCCATCTTTCATGCACGTCTGGGCGTACAGGTAATCGCCTCCGATTTGGCGCATGGGCTCATACTTGTACGAAAACCGAAGCGGGCCTTCGTTCTTTTGATCAGGGAACAACGCCTCATGGACTTGACGGGCATACGCGAGTTCTTGACGCAGCATGCCGTAGCGTTTATGGAGGAAGCGGTTGCTGGCCTTTTGGACACGCTGCGATTGGCGCAGCCCGCAGTTAATCACGCCGGGCGTCATACAAAGCAGCACCCAAAGCGTGGACGCGACGCTGCCGCCGATGTTTCCTTCTTCGATCGTGATTTTCGAGACAAAGCTGAGTGGCAAGATGATCGCAATCGGAATCAACGCTTGACGGACGGTCCAAGGGAACACCATGCATGCGATGAAGTGCGCGAGCCAGAAGTAGGAGAGGTTGTAGCCGGTAATTTCTCCGATGCGGGCACAGATGGAAGTCACGCCATCGAAGGTGATCATCAAAATCGTCAGGCGAACCAATGCTTGCGTCGCGAGATTCTTCTTGACGAGCACCACGAAGAGCGCGAATCCGTAGATCCCAAGCCACATGACAATGCCGACCGCGGGGAAGACCTGCTTCCAATCACCCGTTGTTCCAAACATCATGCTTGTAAGGACATCAGCATCGGCGAAGATCGAAAGTGCGATGATCGACACAAAGCCGAGAATCCCCAAACCGCCCCAGATCGATGCGAACCATGCAAGCCGACGGCGCAGCAGGATGTCCGTTTCGATCGAAAACGTGCGACGGAACTCTGTTGTTTCAAATCCGCCCGAACGACTCACTGCTTCGCTCCTGTTGCAACCCGGTACATTTCAACAATCAGGGTATCGTCTGTCGGCGGCCCGGGGTGGTGTTTTTGGACGGCTTCTGCGATCCTTTGTGGCCAACGGACGCTGGGATCGGTTCGACCGGCATCTATCACACCCACCACGCCCTGAGAACCAAACATGCTGCCGTCTTGGGCCCGGGCCTCGGTCACGCCGTCGGTGAACGCGATCAGCGAGTCGCCCGGCTCTAACACCACGGTCACAGGGCGAGATCGGTATTCGTCGGGCTCGATGGCACCGAGGACCGTCGCGGTGGCTCCAAATGACTCGACCACGCCGTTGGACCGGTGCAACAGCAAGGGCGGGTGCCCCGCATTGGCGATTTCAACCTTCCCGATCGAGGGGTCGGCCCGCATCGCGACCGCCGTCACAAAGACACTCTGCTCGGCCAACGTGAGATAGACATATCGATTCAGTTGCTCAAGCATCGCGCCCGCGGACATGCCCGGGTACTCCGCGATCAGCCGGGCGAGCTCACCTTGGAGGCGATTCACCGTGAGCGCGGCTGGAATGCCGTGCCCGGTGACATCGAGCAGCACCAAGCTCACAGGCGATGCGGGATCTTCGGGGGTATCGATCGCAGCGAAGACGTAGTCGCCACCGATCTGGCTCATCGGGCGATACTCGTACGCGAACCGAACATCACCGGTCACACGGGGCTGCGGGAAGCCGCCTTCATGGATCTGCCGGGCAGCGGTGAGCTCTTCGCGGACGCTGGCGTACCGATCTTCAAGCACACGGACCGTGAATCGATCCCGCAGCCGGCTCGACCGAAAGAACGCGATCATGGTGCCGGGCACCGTGACCGCGACCGTCGCGAAAATACCAGCAGCGGCAGACACCTCTCCGAATCCATCACCGAGATGTTGACCCCAGATCAGCAATGCCGCCGAGGAAAGAGCGACCCAGAACCCAGCAACGATCATCGCTTGCTTGGGCGACCAAGGAAGCATCGATGCTCCGGCGGTGTGCACGATCAGCATCGTTGCCAGCGCGTGACCGCCCGGGCCCGGATCGACTCCGACCATCCGGCGGGCAATGGCGATCGATACTGATGCGACCACCAGAGCAAGGGTCGTCCGCACGCACCACTTGGGTTCGGGACGTACCAGCCAGATCATCGCGGCCGCCCCTGCATACATCGCGACCCAAGCAAACTCGATCGCGAGTGAACCACCCAGCGGCCACCAACCGCTGTCTTCAGACGTTTGGAGCAGGCTCGGCAACAACACCCAGCGGGTCAGGATCAGCACACCCTCGATGAGGGCGGTGAGGCCGATGAACCGCAATGCTTGAGCGCGGATCTCACCCGGCGTCTCAACATACCCGCTTTGCCCCGTGGCAAAGAACCGGTCTGAGATCCGTCTTCCCGCGTTGGTCGGTTCAGCTTCCATTGGTTGATCGATCGCGGATGTGTCATCCCGACCAAGAATCACTCGCTATCGGTTCTTGCCAGGCTGCCAAAGCACATCAGCATCACCATTTTCGTTGGCAACCCGTGCCAACACAAAGAGAAGGTCACTGAGCCGATTGAGGTATCGGAGTGCTTCCGCGTTGGTTGCATCGGGGTCTGCTGCCACGAGCGCTGAGACGAGTCTCTCGGCGCGTCGGCAAACGGTGCGAGCCGTGTGCAATGTGCACGCCGCCGGACTCCCGCCGGGGAGCACGAAGCTCGTGAGGGGCGACAAACCCGCGTTGTGGTCATCGATCAATGCCTCAAGGGCAGTGGTCTGCTCTGGCAGGATGCGGAGCTTGGTGCCGGATTCCTCTTCGGGCGCGATCGGCGTGCAGAGATCAGCACCGACATCGAATAAATCGTGCTGAATCGACCGGAGCGGCTCTGCCAGTTCGGGGTGAGAACCGGTACATGCCAGCACCGCGCAACCGACAAACGCGTTGGTCTCGTCCACCGTGCCGTAAGCTTCGACCCGAAGGTCTTCCTTCGGAACGCGGGCCCCGCTGCCGAGCATCGTTCTGCCATCGTCGCCGGATCGTGTGTATATCTTGGTAAGCTTCACCATGTGTCCGTGATTGTATGACGGGCGGCAGGCAAGCGATTGGAGTTGCGATGGATACGCCAACTAGCACCATTGAAACCACCAAGGGATTGACCAAACGCTGGAAAAAACGCTCTGAAAGCGTTTCCGAAGGTCCCTTGGTCGATCGCGTGCTCGCGGCTCGTGATATCTCTCCCGAACAGGCGAATGCATATCTCAATCCGTCACTCAAAGAGCTGCACGACCCGGGACTGCTCCCATACATCGACATCGCGGCACGCCGCATCCTTGACGCCATTCAAGCAAGCGAGCGAATCGTCGTGTTCGGCGATTACGACGTGGATGGCATCACTGCGTCGACGATCCTCGTGCGAATGATCCGAACGATCAGGCCGGATGCAAACCTGGGAACATACATCCCCCACCGCCTCGATGAGGGATACGGGATCAACAACTCCGCGATCGAACAACTCGCCTCAGAGGGCGCGAAGGTCATCGTTTCTGTTGACTGTGGGATCACCGCGATCGAACCCGCGCTGGTCGCCAAGCGCATCGGTGTTGATCTGATCATCACCGATCACCACAACCCACCCGCATCGCGTTCTGAACTGCCGCATGCCTTTGCTGTCGTTCATCCGAGACATCCGGACTCGGAGTATCCGTTTGGTGAACTTTGCGGCGCCGGCGTCGCATACAAACTCGCGTGGCGGATGTCAACATTGCATGCCGGCAGTGAAAAGGTAACCCCCGCATGCCGAGCAGCTTTGATCGACCTGCTCGGACTCGCGGCGCTTGGCACGATCGCTGACATCGTGCCGCTCGTGAACGAGAATCGCGTCATCGCTCGGCACGGACTTCTCGGGATCGCGCGTTCAGAGAACGAGGGACTGAGGGCACTGATCCGTGCGTCGGGTCTTGAATCCAGCAAAGTAGATTCTGAAGACGTCGGATTCCGACTCGCACCGAGGCTGAACGCGGTCGGTCGGCTTGGCCATGCCAAGGAAGCGCTCGAACTGCTAACCGAAGCAACTGGGGCGCGGGCAACTGAACTTGCTGACATGTTGTCTTCGCTCAACGATGAACGCCGAAATGTGGAGCGGCGGATCTTCGATCAAGCGCGAGAATTGGCTGAGCAATCCGGCATGACAAACGCGGATCAACGAGCGATCGTGCTCGCCCACGAAGACTGGCACCCGGGCGTGGTCGGTATCGTGTGCTCGAGACTTGTCGAGAAGTTTGGCCGCCCGACCATTCTCATGCAACGCGTCAACGGCGTCTGCAAAGGCTCTGGAAGAAGCATCGAAGGATTCAATCTTCACGCCGGACTCGAAGCCTGCGCGAGCACGCTTTCAAAGTTCGGTGGCCACGATATGGCTGCCGGCATGGCGTGTGAAGAAGATCGATTTGAGTCATTTGCGGAACGGTTCATCGCGTTTTCAAATGCCAGCTTGACCGAAAATGATCTGATCCCCAGCGTGCGATACGACACAGATGCAACCATGGACGAACTCGGCGTCCGTGCATGCGAGCAGTTTGAAAGACTCGCACCGTTTGGGCCGGGTAATCCCAAGGTCAGATTGCGTGTGCGCGGAAAAATCGCCGGAGCACCGAAAGTATTCGGTGCTCGCGGCGATCATCTGTCGTTTCAGTTGATCGGGCAAGGCGGTGGTAACGGTTGCAGGGTCGTTGGATGGAGTTGGAGTCAGCACGCCAACTCGATCCCGCCGGGCGCTCATATCGAAGCGATTGTCGAACCAAAGCTTTCACGCTGGAACGGTCGCGTCAATATTGAACCAGTACTCAGCGATCTCAGGCTGATCTAAAACAACTGAAGCTCATTCGGTGGTCGAAGGCGTTGAAGCAAATGTGCCTGCACGCAGCTGGCCGACGAGTGATGCGAATGACGGGTCATTGGGCGCAAGCCGTGCCGCGGCTTTGGCGACCTGGACCGCTTGGGTCGTGCGGTTCATGTCCGAGAGGATCATCGCTTTCATTGCAAAGAATGACGGGTTCATCGGCTGACGCTGAATGACCTGATCGATGTTCGACAGCGCTTTCTCGAAGGAACCATCGCGACGATGCCAGAGCGCCCACAGCGCGTACCCCTCATGCGAAGACGGATCGAGCGAGACAACGCGGGACGCAGCCCGGCGGAGTGATCGCTGGTCGCCCACGAGGTACGCGGAGTTTCCAAGTCCGATCCAAGCGGTCACATCAGAGACCATATCAGCATCTGCCAGCAACTCTTGATAGAGCGAACGAGCTTCGACTGGTCGATTGACCGCCAGCAGGGTTTCGGCGTGCAGCGACATGAGATCACGCCGCCCGGTGTTGCTGTCGTTTTTCCGGAGTGCTGCGATGTTAAGTTCAGCTTGAGCGTACTGACCAACGAGCATCTGAGCGCGCACGAGATCTTCTTGAATCGCGGTATCGTCTGGCGCGAGCAACCGCGCTTGGGTAAAGAAAGTCACTGCGTCTTCGTTCTGTCCTTCGATGAGCGCGATGTGCCCGAGCATCTGTCGGATTCCAGCGTTGTCGCCGGCCATGGGCATGCCGAGAAGATACTCGCGGGCTTCTTCGCTCCGGTCGAGATCAACCAGCATTTCCGCAGCGGCCACGGCGTGACCGGGGTTGTAGTCATCCAGATCTGAAGCGGCCATGAAGTGTTCGGCGGCTTCTTCCGGGCGATTAAGGCGCTCGAAAACGATACCGAGGTAGTACTGGGCATCTGGATCTTGGGTGTCGAGCGCTTCCGCCGTATGCAGGCTCTTTAAGGCCTGACCAAGCTCGCCCATTTCGATCATGATGCGCCCCTTGAGCACATGACTCTTGGTGACGCCTTCATTCAGTGCGAGGGATCCGTTGACCTTGCGGAGCGCCTTTTCGAGGTCACCGGCGAGAAAGGCCTGGCGGCCCATTTCCCACTCGGTGGCGCTCTTCATGACGCTCATGCGTTCTTTGGCGAGCGAGGCACCTTCGCGTGTGTAGTTCCCCGAGCCACCGCATCCGATAAGGGCGAGAGAGAGTCCGCAAGAAGCGAGCGTAATCGCGAGCCGCATGGGCATTCCTTTCTGAGAGTCATTCGTGCGTTGGATCCGATGGCTATCGGATCATGGATCTGATCGGCCGAATCGGACGATCACTCCACGCCGGGCTCGAAGGAATCGGTATCAACGTTGGTGAATGTCCCGTTCGAATAGTCGCTGGCCCAGTCCCAGCTGGTGATCGGCCACTCGATGTGGAGGGCGCCGCCACCGGGCAGGGGGATGACCAGGAAACCGCCGAAGTTGCCCTGAGCGGTCTCGAAGGTATCCGTCGCCGACTTGTCTTCGCCCCAGCGGTACCAGTCCTCGGACAGCACGGGCTCGGGGTTCGACTCAGCGGTTGCGACAGACTTCATCGCCTCGAAACGATCCGTCTGAGGCTCACTCGAGCTGTCAAAGCCGTCAACTCGGGTGAACTCGGTGACTTCGGTGTAGATTGGCTCGCTGGTGTTCGCCGAGAAAGTAGCGTTATTGCTGGACTCGTTGAACTCGGGCTCAAACTCGCTATCCCAAGCGTTGGTAACAGCGGTCTCCGTTGGGACCATTTCATCTGGAGTGATCTGTACGAAGACGGGTTCAGACTGCGCGAACTCTGCTGGAGAAAACTCGGCGTTCTCGAAGTTGGATTCAGACTCAAAGTCTTCGGTTTGCTTAACCTCGGCGGTCACCCAGTTGGTGTCGACTTCAGTAGTTTCAAAATCGACCGGCTCGCTTTGATCATTGAATGAGACGGACTCGGTCGGAACTTCGGCAAATGATTCCTCGACGGCGGGCTCAAACTCTGTTTCAACTTCGGCGTTGGGATCGAAGGTCCCTGATCCACCATTGACGAGACGTGACTCGCCGTTGAGGAGTTCGCGACGCAGCATGCCGTTGATAATCGCTCGGCTGGGCATGCGCTCAGACTGGTTGGTCAGTTCGGACTTCATCATGCGGGCGTCGGGCGACATCGGGCTGAGCTTCAGGGCACGGTCGATGAGGAACAAAGCGCGTTCGTTCTCGCCGGCATCGGCGTGGGCACGGGCCTTGATAAGCAACTGGCCGACTTGACGTTCACGCGAGAACGGCAGGAGTGACTTGCGAGCACCGACGCGGGCTGCATCGATGTAGTCCACGCCAAGAGCGCCCTGGTCTGCGATGATCTCGTCGTTGACGATCGAGGGAGTGATCATGAAGATGATCTCAGTGCGACGAGTTTCGTCGTCGTTGCCACGGAACGCCTGACCGATCAGCGGGATATCACCCAAGACGGGGACCTGCCGGCGGGTCGAGGTAGTGCTTTCTGTGAAGAGCCCGCCGAGGACCGCGGTCTGCCCATCGCGGAGCATGACGTTAGTGTTCATTTCGGTGGTGTCTTCGTCGGGGATGGTCAGGGTGGCACCACTGTTGTCGGTGATCTGACGCAAGGTAAAGTTCGACACCTGCGGGCGAAGCTCAAGGCGGATCAGCCCGCTCTTTGAAACGAACGGCCGAACAGAGAGCTGCGTGCCGACATCGAGGAACTCAACCGTTTGGGTGGTCGAAGTTTCGGTGGTGGTCGTGTTGAGGTAGCCGACGCGGGTACCGACGAGCACGCGAGCGGGCTGGCGGTTCAGCGTGAGAAGCTTGGGATTGCTGACCACGGTGACGTCCGTCACTTGATCAAGCACGCGAAGGAAGAAGGAGATGTCATCGCTGACGATGCCGACCTTGAGGGTCGATGCACCCGCGACATTGCCAATGTTTGAACCGATGCCAATACCATCGCCATCTGCACCAGCTGCGGGCACATCTGCCCCGGCGGCGTCCTTGCTGAGGCCGTTGACCAGACCATCGACCACCGAGAGCGGTCCGCCCGAACCAAGGAAGTCTCCGAAGTCGAGATCAGAGATGATCGAGAAGTCCATACCAAAGGCGTTGGCTTCGTTGAGTGTGGTCTGAAGAATCGTTGCCTCGACGAGCACCTGGGCGGGCTTGGTGTCGAGCTGCGAAATCAGATTCGTGATCTCGGTCACGTTCTCTTCGAAGTCATTGATCACGATGGTAGCTGTATTTGCATAGCTCTCACCGCCGTTGGGCGAGCCATCGGTCATGGCATAGACACCGCTATCAGCACTTGTGGTAATGGTGCCGTTCTCACTGAGCAGGTTCTTTGCAAACTCGGCAGCGTCAGTCGAGTTGAGATAGTCAAGATCGATGATTGACGAAATTGGCTTCCGGCTCAGACGCTCGAACTCTTCGAGCTCTTCGCGGGTGTAGACGTAGATGAAGTTACCCTTTTCGATGTAACCAAACCCGTTCACATGCAAGATGGCATCGAGAGCTTCGTAGAACGTCACGCCGTAGAGGTCCGCGGTGACTGACGCTTGGACGGAGTTTGAGCTGATGATGTTCCGCTGACTTTGAATCGAGAGCAGCTGGAGCACCGCACCAAGGTCTTCACTGTTCACGTGGAGGTCGACGAGGTCGTATTCGTTGACTGCGACCGAGCCTTCAAGCTCTTCAAAGTTAACCGGCTCGGTGGGCATGCCATCGGCAACCTGCGAACCGGCCTGTGCGGCGGTTTCTTCGATCGCATCGAGCAGGCCGAACTCAGAGTTCTGTGCAAGTGCATTGGTCGATCCGGCGATCAGAGTGACCGCAAGGGCTGGAACCGCCCAAGACGGACGAGCTGCGGGACGCGTGTTGCTTGCATAACCAGGGAAACGCTTGTTCGAGTTCATCGGATTCACCTCATCCGCTGGGTTCTGCCAGCCGTACTTTTTTGAATCGTCCCATGCCATTGGGGGCGTGCGAAGCCCGGCAAAGCGGGCGTATGTTGTCAGATGTATCGACGCTGTTGGTGCGCGACTTTGGGCGAGAACGACGGAATACCGGGCGAAGTACCGGCACAGACCAACGCCAACGTCCGAAAATCAGGGCTCGATCGGGCGTGTTTGCATGTCGTTTGGATCTTCGCTCGCAGCGTCAATCTCGCCGGCTTGCAGCGGGACGCCGAGTGGCGCTGGCACAATCCCGATATCCGGGTGCGCTGGCGCAGGTGTGTCTACGTCATCTTCGACAGACTCCGGCACGGCATATGCACTGCGCGGAATATCCGTGACCAGTCGAAGCTTCGACCAGATCAGAATGCCTGCGAGCGCACCGGCACTGAGCACAAATGCGGCTTGGCGATTTCGATGGTCGCGTGCTTTCGTCATAGCGTCTGAATCGACGCGATCGGATCAGGAATCAAGCAGGGCCCGGGGAAGTCCCCAGATGCTGGATCAGTCCAACTGCACAACCGTCACACGCCCCGTGAACGCGGCGATATCGATGCGGAACCGACCCGATGGCGCGGTGATGGTGACCGATCCACCCGAGCTGAGCGCATCGCTGCCCGCTTCGGCAACCGGACCGCCGATCTCATCGAAGATCAGCACGTTCCCGCCGTTGAGGTCTATCGCGGATATCACAGCACCGCCGAAGTCATGATCATCCAGATCGACCGTGTAGCGCTGATCTGGCCCTTTGGGATCGTACAGAGCGTCGGTATCTAGATCGATATCACTATCGGTGATACGGATTAGGGTG
>JBGCEB010000071.1:0-14800 GCA_045106075.1 Phycisphaerales bacterium | reverse complement strand
GCGGTTATCAATCTCGACCCCCACCACCGGTGACTCCACGACAGGACCCACTCCAGCTTCGACCAAACGCTCGCAGACTTGCCCGAGGGCCTCTTCCGGCGTGCCGATGATCCGAACACTGCCACGGTCGAGGTGCTCTGCAGTCGATACCGAGTGGATCTCTACTCCGGCCAACTGGGCAGCCTCGAGCACATCGGCCAACTCGCCCGGTCGCTGCTGGAGATAGATCGAAAACTCGGTGAATGCGCGTGGTGTCATGGGAACTTTGACTCTAGGCGGTCGATCCGCTACGGACTCATCCTCTTACCTGTTTTCTAAGTTTGTAAGGCATTCGACTCTGACAGAACCCCTTTCTAACTTCAGCTTTGCAATATCGGACCGATGGGACCGTTAATCGGTAGGTCATACCAAAGGAAGCCCAGATCATGCAAGACTCCTATCACATCGTTGCTGCACTCGCCCTGTTCGCAGGATCCGCATTGGCCCATCCGGGTTCACACTCCGAGCCAGAACAGCCTGAAACGAGAACGGCGGTCATGATGTCGGCAGAGGCAGAACAGCCGACTCAGCAGCGAACGCGAAACACGCCAGAGCCAATGAAAGCCATCGAGCTTCCAGCCTCTGAAGTGAACATCAGCGTTGATGGCGAGTTCCGGATCATCCGTGCCAACGGCATTCCTGAGCATGAGACCGGCACATTCCCGACCAAAGGGAATCCCAATGCCATCCGGCCGCAATCACACGAGATCCGCTTGCCCGCCACGCCCACCATCGCCGACGCTCCGACTCCGGCACGCCCAGAGTTTGGCATCGCGATCAACGGTGTCATTTTCGATTCCGGCACGGGCGAGTTTTGGACACCCGAACAAGCACGCGCCTTCGGCACTCGCTCGCGCTGGAACTACGAGGCACTGACCGGCGACATTAACCTTGGAATCGACTCCAGCAACGCCCACGTCCAACCGACGGGAAAGTACCACTACCATGGCATGCCTGAAGGGCTCATCGATCATCTCAAAGCAGCTGACGAAAACGACGGCATGCTGCTGATCGGCTGGGCGTACGACGGATTCCCGATCTACGCAGCGCACGGCCACACAACCGCAGATGATGCCGAATCAGAACTCAAAGTGCTCCACTCAAGCTATCGCGTGCGAACCGGGGAACGCGCCACTTCCCCAGAAGGGCCCGGCGGGATTTACGATGGCACGTTCACAGCAGACTGGGAATACGTCGAGGGACTCGGTGACCTCGACGAATGCAACGGACGCACCGGCGTGACCCCAGAGTTCCCGGAAGGAACGTATTACTACGTGGTTACCGAAGATTTCCCGAGTATCCCACGCTACTGGCGAGGCACACCCGCGCACCGAGCTGGTGGCCAAGACGAAGCCGGAAATCACGGTCAAGGAACTGATAGCCGTCGCGGCCCACGGCCCGGGCAACGCGGCGAACGAGGCACACGAGGGCAACGACCAAATCGTTCAAACACGAGCGACACCGAATAGATCTACTCTCACGCGGCTTCTCGCAACCTAACACGAGTAGCCCGTTGAACTTCACGCTACTTCCCAACGAAGAGCGAAAGTACAAAGCATGCAGATCAACGCCCTCACACTTTTTGACTACTGAAACCTCAGTGTCACTCGTCATCTGGTTCTGCCTTTATCGCCAACCCGATGGTCTGACCCCTGGCAGCGTCATGCCTTGCCCGGTGCAGCATGGTGAGCAACGCCCCCACCGCATCTTCCGAAGCACGCGTGGCTTCGAGATCCGACACAGCGTCGAGCACTTCCTCAACACCGATGAGCTCAACCGGACGAGCAGGCACCCACCCGTCGTCACCGCTCGAACTCACAACCCGTCGGATGATCTGCGCACGTTCGAGACGCCGGACAATTGGCTCGACGATCGCGCCATCTATACCGATGGCATCACCGATATCGTTTTCGTCCGGTGTGCCGCCCGAGCGATGCGCTCGCACGATCTCACCGACGATGGCAACCGATACCGTCGGGTCGACCAGCCTCGGACCGGATTCGACCTCAGGGCTGAACGCCATCAGCCTCGAAAAGTGCTGAAGCGTGTACGCAGCCTGCAAACCAAGCAGCACGATCACCCAAGTGACATACACCCAGAGCATGAACAATGGCAGCAGCGCGAGCGAGCCATAAAACTGCGCATAACCCGTTGAGTACCTCAGATAGCCCGTGAACCCGAGCTTACCGAGCTCCCAGCAAACCGCTGCGATAAAGGCCCCGGCCAAGATCGGGCGAAACTTCAGCCGCACATTCGGGATGAACTTGTACGCCGCGGTCAACAACACCGTCGAGATCAGCACCGACACGCCATAACCCGCCAAACTCGAACGAATCATCGACCCGCCCGAGCCGCGAAGAAAACTCGCGAGCGCATCGCCCGTCCAGAATGTCGCAGCCAGCATGACACCGCCCAGCGACAACATCGTCCAATACAGCACCAAACGACGGGCCCACGAACGACCATCCGGCGCACCGCAAAGCTGGTTGAATGACTTCTCAACTTCGATGATCATCGACAACGCCGCGTAGAGCAACACCAAACCGGTCACCAACGCGATCCACCCGGTTGGCAGATCCTGCAACGCGTTGTTCACACGAACGACAAGGTCCGAGATGATCTCTTCGATCTCGCCGGCTGAATCCAACATCTCCGAACGCTCTTCGACCACGGCCGCTTCATCTCCGCCGCCAACTCCCTCGACCTGCCCATCAAGAACTGGCTCCGCCCGCTCGGCCGGTGCGTTTACCGTAATCTGCGAGACACCCGCAAACTCGAGCACTCGGCGGACACCCGACTCAACCTGCCGTTCGGACACAACCGATCCGAAAATCAGAAGCCCGATCGCGAGCATCGGGATCATCGAGAAGATGGTGCGATACGCCAGGGCAGCCGCCATGCGGGTGATACCGGTGCGATACAACCCCTTCACACCGCGACGCATCACCGCGATGATCTGATCGAGTTGCTCGTGATGGCTCGGCCCCGTTTTGCTAGGGTTGTCGCTCAGTTTCGACCTCGCGGTTTCGAACGGTTGGAGTTTTGGCGATTCGGTTTTCGCTCGTCAGGCTTGCTGGGTCGTTCGACCGGCGCGCCTTGTTCCGTCTGTTTAGGCGTGGTCGGTTGGGTGCCCGGGTTAGCAGCCCGATTGATGGCGTTCTTCATCGTCCGACGCCGGATTTTGGGCGAGCTCTCGGTCACCATTTCCTCAGCCGGCAATACCCGTTCCCCACGCCGAGCATCGGTGCGCCCGCTGCCTTTCTTTGGTCCGCCCTTGCCGGGGTACCGGCCCTTTTGCGAGCCGCGTGAACCTGCGCCACCACCGGCTGCTCCGCCGGTGCCCGAACGCTTGGCAGATCGCTCTTTCGACCCCGAGTTCGGCCCCGCAGCTGCGGCCCGTCGCAACGCCCAAATCTCATCACGGGTCAGCTCGCGCCACGCCCCACGCGGCACACCCTTGAGACGGATCGGGCCCATCGCGACGCGCTCAAGCTTGCGAACCGGAAAACCAACCGCTGCCATCATCCGACGAACCTGCCGGTTTCGGCCCTCGCGCAATGTCAACTCGAGGATCGTGCCTTCGCGATCTTGATGGATCAGCGTGATCTCGACATTGCTGGTCCGCTTTGCACCCACCGTCTGTCCGGCTTTCCGCTCGGCAAGATAGATCCCGCGTTCAAGATCACCGATCGCATCGGCGTCGAGCGATCCCTTGACCAGTATGCGATACGTCTTGGGCACGCCGTAGCGCGGATGGGTCAGCTTGTTGGCCAGGTCCCCGTCATTGGTCATCAATACCAGCCCAACCGTGTCGTAGTCCAACCGACCAACCGGGAACAAATGGGTCACCAGCGGATGATCAACCAGTTCCGCGACCGTGCGGCGATCGGCACCGGGCTCGTCTTTCAAAGTCGAAAGCGTGCGAGGAGGTTTGTTCAACAACAGGTAAGTTTTGCGCTCCGGCTTGGGCAACGGACGACCCTGCACGATGATCCGGTCCTCGTCGGGATCTACCCACGCGGGCAGATCGCACACGAGGATGCCATTGACCTCAACGTCCCCGGCTTCGATCAGGGCTTCGCACGCGCGTCGAGACCCAATTCCAGCATCGGCAAGCACACGTTGGAGGCGTTCACCCCGATTGGAATCGGCAAAGGGATGGCTGGGCGTTCGATCGGGCATGAATGAGTGTACGCGTCTGCCAGACGGGGTTCGGAACTCTGTTTTTGCAGTCCCCAATGCTATCGGACCGAAGCCTTTCTCGGCGCACGGTGCGCCCGGAGCCCGAGATGCCCGACGTGCGAACCAGCGACCAAAGAACGACCCGACGCGGGCCGAACCCAGAGACCCTCCGCCTGGCGCGGGAGGAATCCATCGTCGAAGCTCGCCCGAGCATCGACACCCCGTCCGCCGACGAGATGTTCCTCTCGCCACGCGTGCTCGACGCGGGGGCGTTCTCTCGATACGCAGAGATGCTCAAGTCCCTGATCGGCGATGCCCGGAGCGGCGCTCGCGATCTGCAAGACTTCGCAGCCGATGCCGACGAGATGACCGCCAAATGCCAACGATCTGGCGACCAGCTCAAGGCACGCCTAGAAGCGGGCGCCCGAATCATCAAGCTCGTCGATGAGCGTGCAGACCGGGCCGAGCGGCTGCTCGAAGCAGCCAGAGATACGCTCCCGACAGCAGAGAACCTGCGTTCGCAGATCGAACCAGCCGTACAAGCCGCTGTCGACGCTGCTGAAGCACGCGCCGAGCAAGTTGCGACTGGTGCTGAGCAACGCATCCGTTCCGCAGCCGCCGATGTCGAGCGTCGCCTCGCCGCCATGACCATTCGTGCCGCCGAACAAGCCGAACGCCTCGAAAACGCGGGCGATGCGATCGATACAAGAATCAGCTCGCTCGAAGCAAGACTCAGCCAGCTCTCACAACAGAGCGAGCAACGAACCGCCGAGCACGAGTCTCGTGCGAAGGCCGCCGTCGATGCCGCCCATGCAGAACTCGAGCCCGTTCTTCGCCGGGCTGCAGATGCAACAAGCACGATCGACGAGACACTCGACCGAGCGCGGCACAACGCCGAAACGCGGGCAGATGAGATCGCTGAGCGTATTGGCCCGCTCCAAAGCGCCTGCGACGCGGTCCTTGATCGCCTCGGATTATCACAAGACAACGATGACCCCGCAGCCTCGGTGCTCAACCGGCTCGAAACATTGGTTCAACGATCAGAAAAATCGATGCAGGGCGCGGATCGTGTGCTCTCGCAGGTCGAAACACTGACTCTACAAGCAAATGACGTCCGATCCCGCTTTGGGATGTGGCTGCTTGAAGCCGCGACCCAACTCGATGTCCTCGAAGCACGCCGTGAGCAACTCGAAGGCCCGCTCAGCAAAGCCTCTGAGAAGATCAACCGGATCTCGCCGCACCTCACCAACGATCTCGAACAAGCTTCCCTGAAACTCGATCAGCTTCAAACCGAGCAGTCGATCCTGCGCGAAGCCATCGGGGCCAGCATGACGCTCGCACAGCAATCCGGCGAGAAACTCAACAACCAAGCCGCCCAGATGCGTGCACTCATCGATGGCTCGATGCACCACCTCACCCAACGCGTCGAGGAAGCCGGCATCTGGCTCGGACAACTCATCACCCGCGCCGAATCAATCCACGGCCAACCAAGCACGTTCGAACAATCACACCAAGAACCAACCCCGCAGGACTCTCTGCCCGAACCGCGTCATCACAGCTCGGCCAGTTTCGATGCCGCCCCGAGTCCCATCGAGCCAGCGCACGCGTTCTTTAACGATCCACAACCTGAGCTCGAACAACAAGCCCATCCCGAGCCAGCACTGCCAGCTCCCATCACCCAACCCGAACCGGAGGCCAAAACGATGAGCAACACGCCAAACGTCCAAACCAGCCGCCCCGTCGAGGTCGAACCAATCCGTAGCTACGACCTGCCGAGCCCCCCGCAGCTTCCGATCGACGCGGTGAACTTCGAAGGCGCTCAGATCGTCTACGGCCAATCAGACGGCGACGACGCGAACACCCAAGCCGCCGACTAAACAAGCTGATCTAGTCAGATCATACCGATCAGAGAATCCGCTTTGATCTCGGATAACTCCCGAGCACATTCAACTCCGCGCAGTGGGCCCGCGCTCGTGAGATCGCGGTTTGCATGTTCGGATCTTCCATGTGCCCGATCGCATCAACATAAAACGTGTACGCCCAGTTCTCGCGCCCACTCGGGCGCTTGTCGATGTGCGACAGGTTGATGCCTGAGCTCTGAAACGCTCCGAGCACATCGACCAACGCGCCGGGTTTGTCGTCGGTGATGAACATGACCGAGGTCTTGTCGTCGCCGGAACGCCGAGCCTTTTCGCGTGAGATCACGTAAAACCGCGTGATATTTTCAGGGTTGTCTTCGATCTTTTCGAACAGCACGGGAAGCCCATAGATCTCGCCCGCGAGTTCCGATGCCACCGCCGCCGTCCCGGGCTCGGCACCGATCTCACGCGCCTTGCGGTTTTCCTCCAAAGCGGTCTGCACTGCCTTACTCGTGCTCGCGTCAGGCAGCAACTCGGCGTGGGGGTATTGCGTCGCCAACCAGTTCCGACATTGCGCCAACGCTTCGGGTTTCGAATACACCCGGCGAACGTTCTTGGGCGAACAGTCACTCAGCAGCGCGTGATGCACATTGATCTGCACTTCTGCATACACCCACACCTTGCCCGCGTGCTCTCGAAACGCGTCGAGTGATTCAACGATGCCCCCGCCGATTGAGTTCTCGATCGGCACAAGACCATAGTTCACGTGCCCGCGCCGAACCTCGGTAAACACACCCGCGATCTGACGCAGGTCTTCGTACTCAACGCTTGAACCAAACTGCTTGACCGATGCCTGATGTGAATACGAACCGGGCGGCCCGAGATATCCAATCCGCAGCGGCTGCTCGATCGCAAAGCTCCCCGACATCAACTCGCGATAGATACCTTCGATCGTTCGGTCTTCGAGCGGCCCTTCGTTCGCGTCGAGCGCGCGCTTGAGAACTTCCGCTTCCCGATGCGGCGCATAGATCGGTGCGCCCGAGCCACGCTTGGTCTTTCCGACCTCAACGACCAAGCCCGCACGTTCGTTGAGCAACTTCACCAGCCGCTTGTCGAGGCTATCAATCCGTTTGCGAAACACGGACAATGCAGCAGAATCGGCGGCGGTCTCTTCGGTGCCTTGCACCGCTTCGCTCGCTTGTTGTTGTACGTTCGCCTGCGCTCGCGCCTGGGCATGGCTGCGGGGCGTCGCCGCCGCCTTCCCGGCGGGCTTGGCGTTCACAGAACGCTTCTTCGAGGCACTGGTTTTCTTCGCCGATTTCTTCTTTGCCATCGCATTGATTATCGCCCTCTGAAACGCCCGGCTGAATCTCGCCTCCCAAGCTCGCCACATACCACACGCGCAATCTGGAGCCTGAACCCTCAAAAACGCATGTAAAACACTACCCGAGCTCAGTTGTCGACTTTCCGCCAGATCACCCGATAGGGTGCTTCTCAGGCCGGTTCCCGAAACCGCCGGTCCATTGTCCCGAATCAGTCTGTCGTGGGGTACCAATTGAACATTCCGACGCTCGCAACCACGATGACCACCCTGCCAGAAGGCGGGATGATCCCGCTGTTTATGGCACTGGCAGCCGGGCTGGCACTATGGCTCGCAGGCGTCAAGCTGGTGAGAGTTGTGTTTTTATCGGTCGGAGCTGCAATCGGCGGCTTCGCCGGTGCAGTGCTGATCCCGCTGGTCGGCCTTCCGACCTTCAACCTCGGCCCAATCGCCATCTCCCCAGGCTTCACCGGGCTTATCGTCGGCGGCGTGATCGGATCACTCGTCGCCCTTGGCATGTTGCGCGTGGTGATTACTTTTACAGCGGCGGGTGCCTTTGCCGTTGCTGGCGCGATGGCTGCACTGGTCTTCCTCAACTTCAGCCCCTCCCCGAGCGGACCGTCTGAACCGGAAATCCTCGAGCCTGATCGTGCACCACTCGTCGACTTCTCAGAACAGATCAACAACCGAGCAGCCAAAGAGATCACCGATGCCGTAGACGGCCTGTCTGAACGGGTGCCCGAAAACTCCGCTGCCTCGGACCTCATCGATGATCTCAACACCGATGAGAACCGCCAACGCATCCGAGACGCCGCCGAGCGATCCAAAGAGTTTGTGACCAACGCATGGGAAGCAGCGCAGGCTGAATACGGTCGACGCCCCGCACGCGACAAGCTTGTGATTGCCAGTTCGACCTTTGCCGGCCTCGGATTGGGGCTGCTGCTGGGCGTGGCCATGCCCAAGCGGTCCAGCGCGCTGGTCACCAGCCTGTTTGGGAGCGCGATGTGGATGGGTGCCGCGGTTGCGTTGGTGCGCGCCAACACCGATCCCACCCCTGCACTCATCGAGCAGTCTGTGGCGGTCTGGGCGATCGCATGGGGTGTGGTGACGGTCATGGGTATGGCGGTCCAGTTCGGGCTGATCAAACGTCGGGGCAACGCGTCCGAAGACGGCGACGACGACGAGTAAAGCGCATGAGTTGCGCAACTCGGTGGAGCCTCCGCCTGATACGGGCGTTCCCGGACCGGTATAAACCTCACAATTTCGCGCATCCAGACAGACGGAAGTACAGCCGCCCTGTGTTCTCGGTCGATGACCATGCAGCCAAGGATGGCGCGGAACGAGGCGGAGCCCACGCGAACGAGAGATGTACCCAAACGGATCCCCCTGAGTCGGGGTCAGATCCGCGCGGTCCGCGTGACGGACGGAAGGAACCGAGCATGTCCAACGAGCCCACCAATACCCAGCCCACCAGCCTCCCTGAGATGACCGTCATCGGGCCCGATACCAAGATCAAGGGCGAGATGTTCTTCGAGAAGTCCGCACGCATCCTTGGATCGTTCGAGGGCAAGATCGCTGCCCATGGCGAGGTCCAGATCGGATCCGGCGCTCAATGCAACGCCGCGGTCGAAGCAGAGCGGATCATCGTCGATGGCAACGTCAACGGCCCGATCACCGCACGCGACCGCCTCACGCTGACCGCCAACGCCAAAGTCCAGGGTGACCTTACCGCGGGCACGCTCGTGGTCGCTGAAGGCGCCAGCTTCGTCGGGCACTGCAACGTCGGCCCGCACGCACAAGAACTCGCCAAGTCCACCCCAAATACCCGGACCCAGCCCATGCAGTCAGAGCCCAAGCCCGCCAGCTCGAGCACTCCGGCCATGGACATCACCCCGCCTTGGGCGCGGAACAACGCCAACACCGGCGCTGCCTGATCCCTCAAAGAATCGAACCGCCTGGCCGAGTCTGGCATACCCGCCGATTCGGCCTTTTTCATGCTCTTCAGGCTTAGAAAAGTCCGCCCCACCCTTGCCGATCGCAATGCTCCGCGTCTGCCCGCGCATGCGACTCGCGCGATCCGTTGCTATCGCTGCGGCTCGTCATTTGAGACCTCCGCGTTCGCCGAATCAACCTGCTGCGCATCGTGCGGGGGCGCTGTCCGGGTACCAAACATCACCGTTGATCGCGGGCACTGGGGCGGCTCGCTCCAGACGGCTGGGTGCCTGCATGTCACCGCTGGCTCGACAGTCCGAGCCAACCTTGTCGTGGCGTCCGGCGACATCCTCATCGACGGCACGGTCCACGCCATGCTGATCGCGGGCGGGACCATTCGAGTCACCCAGCACGCCCAACTCCGCGGTGGTGCTCGATGCAAAACGCTGATCATCGAACCCGGCGCGATCGTCCAAGGCGGACCATTCGAGTCTCACTCGGATGCCTTGGGCAAGGTCGATATCGAGATGGCCTCGCGCGCCGTACCGGGCAAGGGGCCCGCTGCCGATGTCGAAGCACTCCAAATCGGGCAAGAGTCGCAGATCGAGCCCAAGCCAGTCATCATACGAATGCCAACCCAGATCCGTTCAAATCGCGACGAGCCTCGCCTGCGCGTCGTACCCTAATGGGGTGACGACACGATCAACCACAACCATGCGATCCGAGTCTCGGACCGAAGCCCTGAACCAGTCAGGCGCGTCGCACGACACATTGCTGCGCTGGATGGCGGTCCCGGGATTCACCATGTTCACCGCGGTATGCGCACAGATCGCATTCCCGATGCCCCCCTACGGCATCCCCCAAACACTGCAAACACTCGCGGTGCTGCTCTGCGCGTTGGCGCTTGGTCCACTGATGGGTTCGCTAAGCATGATCGTGTACCTGCTGGCCGGTGTCGTTGGTGTTGGAGTGTTTGCCGAAGGTGAGAGCGGGTGGCAAACCATCATCGGGCAATCGGGCGGATACCTCGTCGGGTTCATTCTGTGTCAACCGGTCGCGCACTCGATCATCCGCCGACGCCCTTCGTCATCGGAAGACAACCGGAACACGTTCCGACCGCGAACACGAACCGGCGAGTTTCGAGGCTGGGGCGCTGTGATTCTCGCCGGCATCGCGGTGCATGCGGTGGTGTTTTCGATCGGCGTTCCGTGGTTGTACTTCGTGCGATCCAACGATGCACTGGCCGACCCGCTCACGGTCTGGGATGCGATCAAATGGGGCTGCATCGCGTTTCTGCCCGGCATGGTGCTCAAAGTCGGGATCGCGACCGTGCTCGCAGTGATATTCCGTCCGGAAATCGCCCGACGATTCTGGTAGATGCTCAATCTGAACGCCGCTGGAATACCCGAGCGTGCCGATCGGTTGACCGGGCATGACGCACAACCCAATCACAAAGACGAACTCAAGCAAACGCACCATCGTTCCGCGCTTGGTCGCAGGACTTCCGCTCATTGGTATCAACGCGATGCACCTCACCGGGATGGCTCCACTCAAGCCAATCCTCGAAGGCGCGAGCATCCCGATGCCTGGAGTTAACGCGATTGCAGGACCAGTATTCGGCGTCATCGCGGGACTGTTGATGCTGTCGGGAGCATTCGCCCGAATCGGAGCGGCCCTCGCCATCGGATCGATGACGGTGGCGCTCTACACGCACGCCGTGTTTGATCACGCGAACTTTGAATGGGCCGATGAGCCCCCGATCGTACTGCCCATCGTCGTCCTGCTCGCCAGCGTATGGGTACTCTGGAAGGGTGCCGGCGCCTGGAGTGTCGACGGCAGAGGTTCGAAGTCTTGAAAGCTGGCTACGTTCTCGGACATTCGATTGAGGTTGATCTGGCAAACTTCAATGCTTGCATCACGGACAAGTGATTCGTGCTTCGCTTTTCGGATGAACTCGATCACGGACTCAGCCAGAATTGCAGATGATCGGATCATGCGAAAAGTTGATATCAACTTGAGCTCTGCGTTCTCACTAATCGAACTGGTGATCGTGATCGTTATCATCGGGATCGTGGCAGCGATCGCTCTGCCCCGGATGTCATCCGCTGCTGAACGGGCCGCATCGAATGCGGTCACATATGATCAAGCGACCGTGCAACGCGCGATCGGCTTGTATCGCGAAGAGCACGGCGGATCGCTGCCGCATGTCGGAGCCGCAAACAAAACAGAGTTCATACTTCGATTGCTCGCCAAAACAACTGACGACGGCACGGTGGGTGCTTCGGGACACCTCGGACCCTATCTGCAGTCAATCCCAACCAACAAAATAAATGGCTTCGCCACGATCCGGATCGGTGGTGCGAACGCTGGCGCCAACACACACGGCTGGCGGTATGCCACCGCGACCGGCGTGTTCGAACCAGACCACACCGGCGGCGGCTACATCGTCGAAACCGCACCACTGATCAACGGCGATGTCGATGCCGACACCGTGGTTGATGCTCTCAAAGGCGGCTGAACCCGTGCGCATCATTCCACGTATCATCAATCATGAGCCGACGTGAAGATCGACCGATGCTGATGCTCTATGACGGACATTGTTCCGTGTGCGCAGCGTCGGCGAGATCCGTCGAAAAGCTCGATCGCGGCCGAGGACGCATCCGCACCGTGGATTTTCGTCGCTCGCTTGAAGAAGCTTCCGCCGCCGGAATCTCATCAGAACAACTCGAAGCAAGCCTCCACACGATTGCTCGGAGTGGGCAAGTGTCTCGGGGTCCCGACGCGGTGCGCGAAGCGATGCGTTCGGTTGGCCTTGGCCCGCTTGCACGCACGCTCAGCTGGCCCATCATCGGAGGATTGTTTGGAGCGTGCTACGACGTGTTCGCCCGGAACCGGCTTCGCTGGTTTGGGATCAAGCCTGATGTATGCAATGACGGTCGTTGTCCGATTGATTCCAATCGGACGCCCTGAGTTCCAACTCAATCCGGGCGAGAAGACTCGACGGTGAGTTCGCCCGTGACGGTCTTCTGGACCGGGCATTTCTCGGCGATCTCGAGCAAGCGCTGCCGTTGATCATCATCAAGGTCGCCCTCGAAAGTGAGGACCGCTCTGACTCGTTCAGGACCGTTCCGCCCTTCCGGCCGATCGTGTGCCAGCTCAACTCGAACACCTGTTAACGCCCAACCTTTCCGTTCTGCATACATCTTGGCGGTGATCGCTTTGCAAGAACCAACCGCACCGAGCAACAGTTCGTAAGGAGTAGCGCCGGTGTCTGCGCCGCCAAGCTCGCCGGGCTCATCGACGCGAAGAACGTGCTGCCGGGCGTCGACTTGGGTCGCAAACTTCTCTGTTCCGATACTGACTGTGATACTCGCGTCTGCCATGTTAAATCCTCTCGAGCCAGAGAAGGGGCTCAATCGCGCCTGCGTGCTGTATCAGCTAACAGAACAACATCTTCGATTGTTCGCGCGTGGGCATCGGCATCGATTTTTTTCCACAGATCGGGCGCTTCGTCAAAGACATGGCCACCGACAATCACAACCGCGTTGGCGGTGTGTTCGCTTGCCCGGAGGAGGGCAATCGTTTTGCGGGCTGGCTCGACGTGCGTCGTGAGCATTGCACCCAAAAGCAAGACATCGGCTCGGAAGTCTTGAACCGCACGGACCAGATCCTGACTTGGAGTTTCAGCGCCGAGGTCAATCACGCGCCAACCGGCTGATTCCAACATCAAACCTGCAATCCGCCCCGCCAGGTCATGCCGATTGCCAGGTACCGATCCGACCAACACCGCACGCCCGTTCGCCGATTGCATCGGCAGCCGCTCGCGCAGCGCCCCGAGCAGCAACGTGGCGCTGGTCGTCATGAAGTGCTCTTCCCCAACCACGATTTCGCCAAGATGCCACATCCGACCGATCTCGCGGGAAACCGGCACAAGCACGTGCATCATGGCGTCGGCTGCTGACAGCTGATCGGCATCGACCGCATCGGTCACTTGCCCGATCGCGGCACGCCGATCGCCCTCAAGCAACGCAAGCATGTATCGCGAGCAGATCTCGTTGTGCGGACCTCCGATGAACGGAGGCAAGGCGTCTGGCTCGCGGGTCAATCCCGTACGACCTGCTGCGATGTACGGCGCCGCTGCCTCTGCACCGCCGGGAGGCAGTTGCTCGGCGAGCGCTGACTCGATGGCATCCATGCTTGCGAGCAACTCACCGACATCGAGGCCGTGCGCCGCGAAGGCCACCCGAGCCCACTCGGTGCGATGCCCGAAGAGCTCGGGCTCTCCTGCCAGCATGGCACCGGCCAACTCATACAGCCGTCCGACCAGGTGCTCGTGCCATCCCGCGAACGGAGGAACCCCGAACGCCTTCACATCAGGGTGTTTCTCCAGCAGACACTCGGCGGCTGTCGCACCGATGACGCGGACACTCGATTCGATAATCTGGGCATGGAAAGCGGCTGAATCTGACATCAGAGAATCATATTCGCCAGTCTGACTCGATTCGATGCTTGATCAGATCTCCAATCCGAAGAACCTGACAGAGTGTCATTTAAAACGCTATACGGCACTATTCGGATTGCGAACTACTTGCAAGGTGATTCGCCCGAGCGATCGCATTGGTGTCTCGGCAAAGTCATCGCGAACTTCGAAACGTCCATCCGTCAACTCCGCTGACTCGATTCGGCTAAGCATAAAGCTGAACCACATTTGCACATGAACATGCGGCTGATCTTTTTTGGCTCATGCCAGTCCGACTGCCCCTCCTGCTGCCAACACTCAAACAGATAGGTTTGCCCCGGCAGGTCGCGCTGCCAGACGCGGTGCGGATAGATCAGACGCCGATGCCCCGTGTAGACGATGATCGACGCATCGCAAGCAGGCGTTCTCGTGTTCCATCATTGATGATTTTCGCAACGGTCTGCAGCCCCACCCCAACAGTCGCATCTTCGATCGGCATATCGCCCCCCCCTTTGCGGCAGAACATACCGCGGCCTCGGGAAGCTCCGACAAGATTGGCGCGCATCACCACGAAACAGCGCACAAATGCAGTGATACGCGAGAAAACTAGGAGACGGGAGTGGTTTGAGACTCGCCTGATGGCGGATTCAGCCCGGCGGTGTCAAACGTGAACGACGGTTTGCCGAGTTCAAAGTCAGACGGGCGCCACCGCTCGATTCGGCCACGACGCGCGACGAGCAAGTTGTCGAGGCAATCCCAGCAGGCCCACTCGACCGTTGGCGTCAGGACGCTTGGAATATCGGGCATCTGAAACTCAAATCGGCGGCCCTCCCCCGCGAAGTAACCGCGGAATTAGAGATGCATCTTGGGAAGATCCGGACCACGCATTAAGAGCCACCCTGCGTCACCGTCGTGGCGGACCTGGTACTGCTTGCCCTCAACTTTGATATCTTCTCCGAAGGGCCCTTGGCGGACCCATCCGTCGCGCTGCAAGCGGGGGTAGAGCAC
>JBGCEB010000070.1:0-28727 GCA_045106075.1 Phycisphaerales bacterium | reverse complement strand
GCGAGGCGGACGAGTTCGAAGCCTTCGATGTTGAAGCGGTCGTCGGCTTTGACGTCGGCGAGGGTGAGGTTGTGCTTGGCGGGCTTGTGGGCTTGGAGGTCGACGACGGGGCGTGCGATGTCGCCCTTGCCGTTGAGTCCGGGGTGTTTGGGATCTTCGTAGGGTTTGGAGACGACTTTGGCGAGGCCGGCGATGCGTTTCTCATTGCCGGTGTGGTAGATGTAGGCGAAGTCGCCGGGCTTCATGTTGCGGATGTTGATGTTGGCGCTGGGGTTATTGACGCCGTCCCAGATGGTGGAGGTATCGCGTTCAAGGTCGGCGTAGCTGTAGTCGTCGGGTTCGGATTTGCAGAGCCAGTAGTTGGGCATGGTGTTGTTCCGGGTGTTGGTGTGCTAGAGGTGTTCGACGCGGTATCGCATGCTGGATTCGAGCGATTGGCCGGGGTCGAGGATGCGTGTGCCGGTGGCGGGGTTGCCTTGGTCCATCATGTTGAATGCGTTGTTGACGGCGGTGCATGGTTCGATGCAGAACCAGGGGCGTGGGGGGGCGTCGGTAGCTTCGGATGCCCGGGGGGTGAAGACGACGAGGTGGGTGAAGATGTCGGCGGCGTCGAGGGTGAGTCGGATGTTGGAGTGTGGGTAGGTGATGGTGGCGCGGCCGTTGAAGCCGGCGAAGACGTCGTCGAGGTTGTGATTGCCGGCTTCGGCGCCGGCGCGGAGGCGTTCGCAGTGTTCGTCGTTTTCGGGCAGGGCGGTCGGAATGCAGTTATCGCATGGGTAGCGCGAGGCGACGTCGATCTTGATGATGGGTTCTTCGGTTGCGGAGAAGAGGTGTCGGTTGAAGTGGGGGTGGTGGCCCAGCGTGGCGGGCATGGGGGTGTCGCCCAGGTTGGTGACGCTGAGCTCGACGCTGAGGTGGTCGGGCGCGAGCTCGAAGCGTTGGACGCAGGCGAAGGGGAAGGGGTAGTTGGCGTTTTCGTCGGCGCGGCTGTCGTAGACCATGCGTGCGGAGACGGGGGTTCGGTCTGTGATGCGCCAGGGCGCGTCGCGGGCGACGCCGTGGATGGCGGTGGCGTCTGGGAAGTTGGAGCGGAGCTGGTGCTTGGTGCCTTGGAAGTGGAATTGTGCGGCTTGGATGCGGTTGGTCCAGGGTGCCATGACGAAGGAGGCGGTTTGTCCTGGGTCGGTGGTGCCGGGTGTGGTGCGTCGGAGGATGGGTGTGTGATCGGTGGCGGTGTTTGGGCCGGCGATGGAGAAGTCGGTGATCGAGGCGCCGAGGGCGGGGTCGATCGTGACACGGAGTGGATGGGCGTCGAGGATGATGGTCACGGGGTCATTGTTGGTGGGTTTGGGTGCCGGCGCAGAAAAAACCGCGCCCTGTGGGGCGCGGTGGAGCGATTTGTTTGATTTGGGTGTGAAGACCTTCGCCGAATCCGGGGATTGATTAGGGCGCGTTTGAAGCGGTTTGTTCGGCGGCTTCAGTCAGAGGGCAGCAGGCGTCTTTGTTGTCGGAGCATTCGGATGGGCTTTGTGCTGCTTCATTGGCGACGGTTTCGATGACGACTGTGGAGTCTTCGGGAGCAGCCATGTCGGTGCAGTTGGAAGCATCGCCGCAGGCGGGCTCGCCGAGTTCAGCACAGCATGCGGGGAGTTCGGCGGCGACATTGGTCATTTCCGCGGTGGTCTCGGCGGTCAATGGGCAGCAGCTGTCGGCCGACTTGGTGGAGCAAGCGGATCCGAGGTCTTCGGTTTCAACCATGGATGCTTGTGTGATTCTGGCGGCGGCGCGTTCGGTGGGGCATGTGCCGCTGGGGCAACCGGTGGTGACCCAGTTGTATCCGAGGACGCTGCCTGCGCCGATGGCGAGGACGGAGACGATTGCTTTGCTGCCGGTGATAGAAGCGAGGAACGACATGGTGATGCTCCGTTGGCGGGTGCTTTGAGTGCTCGAGCGTTTGTTTTGCCCGTATTGATTCGAGATTTCGGCGGAGTTATTCCGGCGATTTTGAGATTCGGTTGATTATACGAGATCGGGCGTGCAGAAACCAGATCCGATTGCTGGCGAGTGGGTTCGGGTTTTTGGAGGTGTGATCGGACGTGGTTGAGGCGGCTGGGCCTGTTTGATCGTTTCAGACAGACCTTTGGTCGGCGTGGAGGGCGGTTGCGGTGGTTCTCCCCGGTTTTCGGGTTGGAACTGTATCCGAAGATGTGTAGGGGAATGTGTGCAGGCCGGGCGTCCGGCGTGCGCTGGTGGTTTTGGCCGGAGGACGGCGCGATGGACTCGAGAACCCGCAAGAAGAACAAGCAAGGAGAGCAGGCGCCCGAGGTGCCGGCGGAGCTTGGGCAGGATCCGGGCGCTGAGATGAAGCTGCCAAAGGCCGAGGACGAGGTGCTGGGTGCCATTGCCGGTGTTGAGCAGCAGTTGTCGGCGTTGCGCAAAGCGCATGCGGATCACCGCGAAGCGATGACGCAGCTGGCAGACCGTCGGCGTGAACTGGGGGAAGAAGCTGAGCGTGTGCGTGAGATCGGTCGGCAGGTCGAAGAGCGCGGCGAAGAACTCGAGGGGCGTGAAGAAGAACTGACGACGCGCGAAGTCGAACTTGCTGAAATGCGTCAAGAGATCGAGAATCGCGAGGGCGACGTGACGCAGCGTGCGTCCCGGATCGAGCAGCGTGAATCGAAGATTGCGCAGCAGGCAGAGCAGCTGGAACGCCGTGAGGCCGAGGTTGAGTCGAAGGCGGAGATTGTTGAGAGCGAGTCGGCGACGATCGCGGCGCAGCGTTCGCAGATCGAGTTGACGACGCAGGAGCTGGCTGAGCGTTCTGGGACATTGGAGTCGCTGGAAACAGAGTTGGCGGCGCGTGAGGCCGAGGCTGCGGAGAAGCTGGCGCGCGAGAATACGGCCGAGGCGTTGTTGGAAGACGCGCAGTTGCAGCTGCAGCAGCTTGAGGGCAAGCTGAATGGTCGCGAGCTGGAGTTGGGTGATCGTGCTAAGGCGCTTGAAGAGATGGCTGCGCGTGCGGGGTCTTTGGAAGCGGAGTTGGCACAGACGACAGAAAAGCTGTCGGCGGCGGTTCAGCAGGCGGAAGACAAGCTATCGCGTGAGCGGAAGGTGACCGAGGGTTTGCGGGCGCAGATTGAGGTGGCCGACGAAGAAGTAAAGAACGCTTCGGAATCGATTGCGCGTGTTGGCGAGCTGGAAGCATTGCTGGTTGAGGCGCGGGCGGAGATCGAGCAGGTTCGTAGTGAAGCTGGTGACTATCAGGCGCAGGCGGCGTTGATCGAAGAGCTGAATGCTTCATTGGCCGGCGAGCGCGAGCGTTTTTCAGCGTTGGAAGTCGAAGTCGTTTCGTTGCGTGATGCGTTGCGGTCTGCAGAGGAGCGGCTGGAAAACGCGGCCGACAGCGAAGCGTTGCAAGCGGCGGTTGCTGAAGCGGATGCGCTGAAGACGCAGTTGGATGAGCTGGTTGCATCGGCAGACGAAGAGATCACGCAAGCCCGTGCGGATGCTGAGCAGGCCCGGGGGGAAGTTGAGGGTGTGCGTTCGGAAGCGGAAGCGGCGAAGGTTGAAGCCCAAGAGGCGTCGTCTCGGATCGAGTCGGCGCGTTTGGAGGCTGAGGAGGCGGCGGCCCGCGCGGTGGAAGCCGAAGCGGAGCTGGCGCGCGCAACGGCTGAGAAGGAAGAAGCCGAGCGTCGGACGGGTGATCTATCCGAGGCGGTCACGACGCTGAAGGCGAGGCTGGACGAGGCGGAGTCTACGCTGATCGACGCCGAGCGTGCACGCGATGAGGCGTTGTCGCAGGTTGAGAATGCTGGCGTGGAAACCGAGGAAGCCGAGCGTCTGCGCGATGCGTTGACGGCGGCGATCGATCGGGTGACGGAAGCGGAGCAGGGCGCTGAATCGGTGCGTGGATCGCTGGCCGAGACTGAAGAGGCGCTTGCCGAGAAGGCGAAGGCGTTGGAGCTTGCTGAGAACTGCGTGCTGGAACTCGAGGGCGCGGGCCGCGATCTGAAGGCGCGTGTTGAGGAGTTGGAGATTGAATTAGAGGTTGCGAGCGCGAAGCCGCGGCCTCAGATGGATGAGTTTGTGAAGGTGCGTCGCAAACGGATGGCGAAGCAGCGTCGGATGCTGCGTGACCAATCGACCAAGATTCGTCGCGCAACCGAGGCGTTGCGTGATCGATTGGATCAGTGCGATTCGGTGTTGCAGAAGCGTGCCGAGTTGGCGCAGGCCTATCAGGCGATCGTGGATCTGCGGCAGAAGAACGCGAAGCGTGAGGCCCGGGGGGGGATGCTGTTTGGCGTGGTGGGCATCATGGCGGTGCTTGGGATGTTGGGCGCGGCGTCTTGGTTTATCTCGGGCCGTATTGCTCCGGGCGAATATGCGGCGTCGGTCGTGATGGCCGGTGAAGCGGGCCCTCGTGAGGTGCTTGCCGAGGCAAATGCTGAAGCGTGGCAGGCGTACATGACGGAGCTGGCGACGGATCCGCGGTTCTTGGAGCAGGCGGCCGATCGGATGAAGCGGCGTGGAATTGCTTCTTTGGGTACGGCTGGTGCGTTGGGGCGTGAGGTGAAGGATCGGTTGACGGTCGAGACGCCATCGCCGCACGAAGTGCGATTGGAGTGGCGTGGCGAGGGCGCGGACCGGACGCGTCGGGTGCTGGACACGTATGCCGTGGCGCTGGCGAGTGTTTCGAACCAGGCCCGTGGTCGTCGCGATGACGGTGCGATGACTCGGATCGCGGTGGAATCGCAGGCATCGAACGAGCCGTTGGATCAGGATCGCATCGAGATGGCGGGCATGGTGTTTGGTGGTTCGTCGGCGTTCATGATGTTGCTTGGCGGGTTGCTGTGGCGGAAGCTGTCGGCGGCCAAGGCGCAGTTTGAGCGTGATGTCCGGGTGGATCCGATCTTGGACGAATCGCAATGGACGATGCCTGGGAGTTGATGTCAACGCTCTACGGTTGAAAGAAAGAAGGCCCGACGCGTGATGCGTCGGGCCTTTTCGCTGGTGCTTTTCGATGAACTCAGATCGGATTTTAACTTCTGGATCAGAGTTCGATTTCTGGGGAGCTGAGCAGTGGTTGCTCGGCGAGTGTGTCGGCGATGGATTCGTAGATAGCGAGCCTTGCGTCGGTCGCGGGGTTGAACTTGACCTTGAAGGTTTCGAGTTCTCCGGTTGGGACGAACTCGGTGACTTCGCGGACGATGTTGCCGTCGGAATCGAGGACGACGAGGCGGTAGGGGTCGGCGTTTGCGGCCGGCTTGAGGTTGTCGACGAAGAGGAGCGCGGTGTTCCAATCGGCATTGTGCCAGACGGCGGCGTTGGCGTTTGCGGTGTTGCTCACGGAGGAGAACGCAACGCGGGTGGAGTTCTCGTCCATGATCATGGACTTGACAAACTCGGCGCCCATGGTGTCGTAGGCCTGGCTGAGGAGCAGCTCGTTGTCGAGCTGGTTGTAGACTTCGCGGTTTTGTGCGGCGACGACGGTCAGCGCGACGGTTGCGGCGGCGAGGCCGATGGCTGCGGCACGCCAGACGGCGTGAACGCGGTTGCCTCGGGGCAGGCTGGGTTGTGACACGGCGCGTTTGATGGGCTGGTGTTGGATGCGGCCTGCGATCGCGCCGGTCGCGAGGCGTTGCTCGACTTCTTGTTCACGCATGGCGGCACGGACCGCGGCGAGGACCATGTCTCGCATTTGGGACGATGGTTCTTCGTCTGGGAGCAGGTCGCCTAAGTCGGCCATGCGGCGTGCTTCGGCGAAGACGCGTTGGCGAATGGCTGGGGCTGCGGACTCGAGCGCTGACTCGTAGGCAGCCCGTTCGTCGTCCTCGAGCATGCCGAGTGCGTGAAGGGTGCTGAGTTCGATGAGATCCTGCGTGTTCATTTTGGGCTCGTTCATATTGAGGCTTCCTCCCCCGTCCGTTCACGGAGTCGAACTAAGGCTCGGCTGAGTGCCGATTTGATGGTCCCGAGTGGGGTCCCGAGTTCTTCACCGATTTGTCTGAGCGTCTGTCCGCCCAGGTATGCACGAATAATGACTGTCTTTTGTAGTTCGGGAAGTGTGTCGACTTTCTGCATGAGTTCTGCGAAATGTTCATCGCGTTCTGCTCTTGCGGAGATCGAGGATTCGTCCCAGGCGCCGCCCATGGCCATTTGTGAGTCGTCCAGGGCGGTTGGTTTGATGCGGGCCCGCTTGCGGCGGAGTTTGTCGACCAAGTGTCGGCGTGTGAGGAGCATGACCCAGGTGACCAGCGCCGCTTTGCGGGGGTCATAGCGGTCTGCGGTGCGCCAGAGGCGGACGAAGACTTCTTGGACGGCGTCTTCTGCTTCGGCGCGGGTGGGCATGGATTGCAGGGCCATCCTGAACACAAGGGAGCCGAAGCGGTCATATAGATCGCCAACAGCTGCTTCTTGGTTGAGGGAGACGCTCTGCATGAGTTCGTAATCCACCCGTTCCTGTTGGGACAGGTCTTTGAGGTTGACTGGGTTGTGCGTTCCTGGGTCAGGTTTTGGGCGGTTTGGGCCGCTGTCCTGAGGGGAACGATTGTGATCTTTTGTCATTGCCCGGTCCACGAGAAGTTCCGGGGGCGGGCGGAGTACACATCCGTCGCCTCGGTTTCATACGCAACGGAAGTATAAGGGATGCCAGAGTTTGGCATTTCCTGCAAGATTCGCCTTCTCGGATGTTGGTATTTGTTTGGGTTCTCTCTTTGATTTTGGACCAAAATATGATTTGTGGGAAGCCGATGAAAGGTTGTGGGGTTGATGCAGATCAGGTAAACTAGGGCAGTCGTGGCACAGCCGTGGGGGCTGTGGACAACTCCCGGATTACCGGGCGGAGCATGGGTCTACCAATGAATAGATCGATCCAACAACCAGCAGCGCGACGAAGTGCGCGGTCTGTGAAGACCGTGGTTCGTGGTTTTACGTTGGTGGACGTGCTTGTTTCGCTGGCAGTGATGTCGGTGCTGATTGCTATTTTGCTGCCTTCGATTTCTCGCGTGCGAGAGTCGGCGCAGCGTGTGATTTGTGGTTCGAATCTGCGTCAGATCGGCATGGGTTTGCACATGTACTCTGAGAGTTCGGCGGACCACATGCCGTCGAGTGTGTTTTTGCCGCACGGCCCGAGTAGTTCTGCGTCACGTTCAGCCGGGGAAGAGGGATCCCCCGGTCGTATGGATACGGTGCGCACCAATCCAGGTGAGTTCGATCCTCGTGCTTGGGGTGAATGGGACGGGCTCGGTTTGTTGTTCGCGACCGGTTACCTGAACGCGTCCAAGGTTTTCTACTGCCCGTCGCATGGTGGGTCGCACACATTCGAGCGATACACCAACACTTGGGCACAGGAAGAGGGCGAGATCATCTCGAACTTCCAGTTCCGCGGTGAAGGTCCTGACGGGATGCGGAAGCTTTATCAGATTGACTCGTCGGCGGCGATTGTTTCTGACATGCTTCGTTCGTTTGAGGATCTGAATCACAAGCGTGGGTTTAATGTACTGAAGGCTGGACTTTCGGTCAGTTGGGTCGAAGACGAGAACGAACAGATTGCGGATCTATTGCTTCGGCAGGCGGGTGGCGATCAAAGCCAGAACACGCTAGATGATGCATGGACCCAGCTGGACGGCGGTGATGCGGATGGTCCCGATACGGACGGGATTGCCGACACTGAGTGAATACGGTTCGCTCGCCTCGCGAGTTGTTCTCGAAGAAGATTCGGAAACCGATCGTCTCAAAAGCCCCGTCTGTTGATGGGGCTGTTCTTTTGGAGTGGGTTGCTTTGCCTGGTTGCTGCCAGAGGTGGTGAGTTGGAGTAGGCTTGGCGCATGAAGATAGCTTGGTTGATCGGTTTGCTGGTGGGTGTGTTGGGTGTTGCGGAGTCGGCTTGGGGGCAGCTGACGCCTGAGCGGTTGTATTATGGCGTGGATCAGCGGGTGCCGGTGCGTGTGGATGCGCCGGATGGATTTGTGGGTGAGTTGACGATCCGGCTGCATGAGTTTGGGACGGGTGAGGTGGTCGCGGAGGCGGCTGCGTCTGAGGGGCGGGCCGACTTTGCGAGTTTGTTGCCGGTGCTTTGGTCAGACGAAGCGCCCCGGGTGACTTTGCTGGCGCAGTTGTATGGCAATGAGGCGGCGATTGGCGCGCCGATGGTGGTGCAGCCATTGCTGACGCCGAATACGGCGATGTTGGTCGATCCGGTGTCGAAGCAGCCTTCGATGGATCCGCGGGCGGAGCCTGCGTTCGAGGATGAGCGGTTGCCGGTGCTCAAGCGGCAAGGGTTGGTTGAGTCGGGCGAGCGTGAGGTGACGCACTCTGGTTTGCGGTTGTATGTCGAGCGTGAGGTAGTGATCGAGACGAGCGCGGGCGAGATGGTGTATCGGATGCGGCCGGACGCGGCGCCGAACACGGTGTTCAATTTTTTACATTTGGTTGAGGGTGGTTTTTATACAGATGTGATCGTGCACCGTGTTGTTGCGGCGTTGCCTGATGGTCGCCCGTTCGTGATTCAGTTCGGTGACTTGTCGGGGACGGGTTCTGGCGGGCCTGGATATGCAACGGACTTGGAACGCTCGTCGCTGAAACATGCGTTTGGTGTGTTGTCGATGGCGCGATCGGCGGATCCGAATACCAATGGATCGCAGGTGTTCGTGTGCTTGTCGCGCGAGGGAACGAGTTTTCTTGATGCTCGGTACACGTCTTTCGCTGAAGCGGTATCGGGCGCGGACGTGATTCGTGCCATCGCATCGGTCGAGGTTGATGCGGGCGACCGCCCGGTGGAGCCACCGGTGGTGACGCGCGCGTATGTGCGGGACGCGCCGGCGATCACGGCACGCCCTGTGGCGTTGTGGGAAGTTGAAGCTTCGATCGAAGCGGACTTGGGTCGCGGCGATACGAATCCCGGGCGTTAGAAGCGGATGCGGCCGTTGATCCCGATGAAGACGCCGGGGTCGACGTCGTCGTCGATGATGTCGTTGCCGGCGGAATCAAAGAGTTCGATGTTGTTGAAGAGCGACGCGCCGACTTGGCCACCGATGGTGAAGTTTGGTTCGGGCGCGTATTCGACAAAGAACGCGACGGGGATCCGGCGGTCGGTCGCGACACCGGAGGGAATGACGCCGTCTTCGTCGAGACGGAAGGTGCGCGAGTCGAACTGAGCGCCGATGCCGTAGGTGAGTGATTCGTTGGCGGCATATTCGAGCCGGAGACCTGCGCGTTGGCTTGCAAGGGTCCAGCGATCGGAGATGTTCCATGTGATTTGAGGGATGGGGATGACGAGGGCGTCGTCTTCGAGGCGGGTGCGGACGAGGACGCCGAGGCCCCAGGAGAAGGTTGAGGATTGGCGTGTGACGAAGCCAGCGCCTGCGCCGTAGATGAGGGACTCGCCAAAGTCGGCGCCTGACTCAGCTGCGAAGCCGACGGAGCCAAGGACAAAGTAGTTTGTGGTGTCGTTCATTGGGGCGACGTAGCGGGCGAAGAAGTCGACGTTGGTGGCGTTGTCGAAGGGGTCGCCGGAGGCATCGAGCCCGGAGGCGTTGTTGAAGTCGTACCAGGACTCTTCGACCTCGATGCCGAAGGTCAGCAGGGTGCGTTCTGCAGGGGTGATGGTCATGGAGAGGTCGAGTCGGGCGCGGGCGATGGAGAGGTCTCCGGGGCCGACGTCGAGGTCGGTTTCGAAGCCGTACCAGCCGCTGAGACTCGCGGCGAAGCTTGGCCCGGACTCGCGTGCGTTGGTGATTTCTTCAGGCGGCTGGGAGTTTTTTTCGTCTGTTTCGGACGCCGGCTGTGCGGTGGCGAGGCCCGTAAATGCGAGCAGGGCGGCGATTTGGAATCGGACGGTGGATCGGGCGGGTGTCATAGTGTCTCCGGAAAGTCTGGTCTGTCGGGTACGGCGTAGAGACGCGGGCGATGCAGGCAGCATAGACTTTTCTCTTCGCGTGTGCGGCGGATGCCGGACGCGTCGGGGCGCTAACTCAATTGGTAGAGTGCCAGCTTTGCAAGCTGGAAGTTAGGGGTTCGATTCCCCTGCGCTCCATTCCCGGTGCCGTTCGTGTCGCCGGCATCACCCACCTCCATCTATTTTGGTCTGCAAACCGGCCGCGGTTGTCCCGGGTGGTCTTGGTGATCGCTTGGGGAAACGGGCTGCGGCTTGTTGTTGTATGAGTCGTCTTGGGCCGGGCGGGCTGTCTCAACGTTGGTGGGAGCTTGATGGGAGCGAGTGGGCATGGTTCGGGTGCGGGATGCTTTGTTTGGTGATGCTCGGGGGATGAGCTCGGTGTTGCACGAGATCGTGGTGTCTTGGGAAAGCGACCGGCCGAGCTCGCCGGAGTTCGTTCTTGATTTCTACATTCGGCATTGCGATCAGATCGCGTGTGTTGTTGCGTTGGATGCGGATGACGGTGTCGTTGGTTTTCAGTCGTTGAAGCTCGCGGTCGACGGGAATCCGTATGGCGTCGCGGTCGGGTGGGGTGTGATCGGGACGTATGTTCGTTTGGGTACCGGGCGGCGGGGTATCGGGCGGGCGCTTTTCGCGGCGACGCTGCGGGCCGCACAGGACGCAGGGATTTCAACGATCGATGCAACGATCGGTGAGGAGAACGTGTCGGCGTTGGCGTATTACGAGGCCGTCGGTTTTCGTACGTATCGCAGTCGGCCGGGCGCGGTGTGCAAGCGATTGTTCGTTCAGGCTTCGGGGCGGAACGAGTAGGCGACGGTCGCATTGGCGATGGGGTCGCGGGGGTCTTGAATATCAACCGAAACGACGCGGGCGGTTTCGTGTTGGAGCGTTGGTGCGGTTGGGCCATGCAAGAGGACGGCGACGAGGCGGGCGATCAGTGGGTTGTGCCCGATGATGGCTGCGTGCTCGCAACCGACGAGATCGGCGATGACGTCGAGGTAGTCTTCGAGTTCGCGGTCGGCTGCGAGGCGGTCGTCGAGTTGGGGCTCGAGATCGAGGGCGGACCAGATGTGCTCGGCGGTCTCGCGGGCGCGGAGGTACGGACTAGCGAGGACGATGGCGGGGGGCGATTTGAGTTGTTCGAAGTGGGCGCCGAGGACTTCGGATTGGACGTGGCCTCGTTTTTTGAGGGCGCGGTCGGCGTCGATCCCGGTGGGGGATTCGTGGCGGGCTTTGGCGTGTCGGATGATGGCGAGGCGCATGGTCTGGGGCATTTTTTGATCAGGTTGCGGGTCTTGGATCAGGTGGCGGGTGGTGCGATGGCGTGGCCGAGGGTGTGTCCGAGCCAGACGGCGAGGAGGGCGATGACGACGGTGGAGATGATGTAGCCCGCGGCTGCGACGGGTTGGTCGCGTCCGATGAGACTGATGGTCTCCCAGCCTACCGACGAGAGGGTGGTGAAGCCGCCCAAAAAGCCAATGATGAGCAGCATTCGCGCTTCTTCACGCATGGTGATGCCGAGGCGTCCCCAGAGGAGTCCGATAAGAAAGCAGCCTATTGCGTTGGCTGCGAGGGTGCCGGCGATATGGATCGATCCCCAGCGGGGGTGGGTTTCGGTGGGGGGAATGAACTGGGTCATCGCGAGTGAGATCGCGTAGCGGGCGGCGGAGCCGAGCCCGCCGCCGAGGAAGACGAGGAGGAGGTTGCGCATCGGGGGAGTTTAGGGGGTCTTGAATAGGCAACCAATACTGTTACTATTTAGGCGTGAACAGTGAGCTGGCGATCTCGTTTCATATTCTCGGGTACCTGACTTCGCGGGGTGGGGAGCCGTTGACGTCTGAGCAGATGGCGCGGACGTATGGGACGAGCCCGGTGGTGTTGCGGCGTGTGCTTGCGAAGTTGCAGCGGGCGGGGCTGGTTGAAACGCGGCGCGGTGTTGGTGGGGGGAGTGTGTTGGCGTGCGAGCCGGGGGCGATTACCCTGCGGGATGCGTACGAGGCGGTCGCGGCGGATACCGAGATCCTGCGGAAGCACCCGGGCGGGTGTCATGAGCGGGTGGCGAAGGTGGTGTCGGGGTTTGTGAACGAGATTTGCCGGGAGGCGGAGGACGCGTTGCTGGCGCAGTTGGAATCGGTGACGGTGGCGGAGATGGATCGGGAGATCCGTTCTCGGCTGGGGTGCGGGTGAGTTTTTTTAGATCAATTTGCAACTAAAATGGTTTCTATTTGAAAGGGAAGCGATGTCGATTGAAAGTGGGTCTGTGGATCGTGCGGCGGTGTGGTTGTTCCGGGTGTCGGCGGTGTTGTGGGTGATCTGGGGCATCGTTCACATCTTCGGTGGTGTGGCGACGCTTTGGATGAACCTATCGGGGCGGACGGGTGATGCTTTCAATGGGATTGTGAGCAAGGTGCCGGCTGAGGAGTTGGCGGGTGACTATCACCCCGGTGTCGCGGCGGTGTTGTCGCAGCACGGGATGAACTTGGCGTGGTTTGGGGCGGTGACACTGATCGCCGCGCCGTTTGTTTGGAAGCGGAACCGGGTTGCGTTTTATACGGCGATGTTGGTCGGCGGGATGGCGGACTTGGCGTACTTCATTTTTATTGATCTGGGTGGGTTCGCGACGTTTCCGGGGCCGCAGATGACGTACATCTGCGCGACGGCGATCGTGACCGGGCTTGTTGGGGTGTATCGCACGCGTTGAGCTATCTGGCGGTTGTGGGCGGGGGGAGGTTATCGCATGTCCAGAGGATGGCGAGTGCGCTGCGCATGCGCGGTGGGAGTGCGAGGCGGACGAGGAGTCTTGCGAGTTTGCGGCCGAGGAAGATGCCGAGCGCCAAGCTCATAAGAATGACTGCGGCATTCATGGGCAGGATGATCGGGCGGATGAACTGGGTTGCGGCATCGCGGGCGATGAGCACGCTGGGGTCGTAGTAGCGTGTTGCGGTGATGAAGAAAACGAACGTGAGTGCGACGGCGGGGGGTATGCATGCGACGACAAATGCGACGGGGCGTTTTGCTCCGAGTAGTGCGGTGGACCAGAACGCGCCGAACGCGAAGGTGATGAGTGCGAGCGGGAACCAGATGGATACGGTTTCGCTGTTGATTGCGGCGCGGCGTCCTCCGGCGGCTGCGATGATTTCGGCGCTGTTGGTGTTGAACCAGTCTGCGTCGACTTGGTTGTAGGTGCCGATGCCGAACTGGGGTTGTTCGATGGGGCCTTCGACTTGTGTTTGAAGGTGGGCTTGGTAGCTTGCGGCGATGGAGAGGGCGATGTCTTCGCGGGCGTTTTCGGCGGCTGCGAATGAAAGGCCCAGCGTTGGGCCAAAGTGCGCGAACATGGCGGCGATGACGAAGAGGATCCAGATGGCGGCGATGAGTCTGGCCCATCGGTCCGCCCATTTTCCGAGTGCGGGGTATTCCTGGAGGGCGGCGAGCTGGCCGCACTCGGGGCAGCGTGCGGCGGTGAGGTTGTAGTGGGGTTCGCGGACGATGGACTGACCGAAGAGGTTGAAGCCGCACTTGGCGCAGGGGCGGTCGGTGCGGATGGTGTGGGGTGTTGGGGTGTCGGTCGTGGTTGGCGCGGGGGATTCGGTCATCGGTCATCTCTCAGTCTGCGGCGTGCGCGTCGGCGGCGGGACCAGCGGGCGCGATGTTGGGCGGCCCAGATGGTGCGCAGGGTGTTGGCGAGGGGGAAACCTGCGGCGATGAAAGCGGCGTGCATGGCGCTGGCGGTGAGTATGTCGGGGATGCGTCGGTACATTCCAACATCGCCCCATGGGCGGCTGTTGGGCTGTTGAAAGAACTCTCTCCAGAGCCAGTAGCGGAGTCCAAACTGGAGCAGGAATGCGAGCGGCAGCAGAACGAATGCGAGCATGACCAGCGGCGTGTTGAGATGATTGAGTGCTGATTTGATCCAGGCGCCGGTGAGGACGCCGACCAAGAGCAGGATGATGGCGAGGATGGCGAGCTCTGGGCCGAGCTGATCCTGGCGGAGGAGCTGGGGTTTGGTTAGGAAGAGCGCGAGGGGGTTGCTGTTGTATTGTTGCTGGGCGGTTTGTGCGGTGTTGGTGATGAGTGCCGCGGCGGCGAGCATGAGCAGGAATGCCACGGCCGACTGGATGATGATGTAGATCAGGGCGCGGGCGGACTTCCAAGCGGTGCGGAGTCCTTGCACCGCGGGATCAGGGCGGCGGACGACGGACGTGTCGCACTCTGGGCAGGTGATGATGGGGAGTTGGTAGTGGGGGTCGGGTGCCGCGCGGAGGCGGGAGAGGGGATAGCCGCAGGAATGGCAGGCGTGGTGGGTGGGCACGCTAGCAGGATACGGGAAAGTTGGGGGGCGGTTTCAGGGAACCGAGGATGAGGGATTGCCGTCTGTGTCTTTCCACTTGGACAACCGACTGATGACGGGTGCACACGCGATGATGTAAATCACGTTCCATGCGAAGGGCGCGAGTACGGCGGTCGCGTAGACGGGTAGCTCGAACATATCGATGGCGATGACTGTGGCTACTGCGATCGCGAGGCCGATTGCTGGGAGTCCATCGCGCCAAGCGATGCAGGCCGCGATGCAAGAGAAAATGGTCGGTATGCCGTGCATGACAAAACCGACGAGTAGATCGTCTTGGAGGCTGGTCGGGTCGGCGTTATCGAGGAATCCGATCGCAGGCAAGACCCAGATGAAGTAGGCGGCATATCCAGCACATGAGAAGTACAGCACGATGTCGCGCCAAGTGTTATCCGATTCGCTTGAAGCGCGGAGTAGCCTGTGGTTGAAGGCGAAGACCCCGGCAATGAACGCGATGTAGATTGGCCAGAGCATTTGATCTTGACTACGTGAGTGCGTGCTTTGCCCTTCGGGTCAAAGCACGGCGCCGTGTGTGTACCCTTTGATGGAGCACTGAATCTGCTGGGGAGACTACGCGGGTTGTGTTTGCCCGCATTCCGGGCAGACGATCTTGCTGCCTCCGCATTCTGAGCATTGCCGTGGTTTTGGGAGCCTCTCGAAAGCAAAGTTGCACGACAAACAGCGGATACCAAACGGGTCACGCGGGTTGATCGAGAGTGGTTTCGATGCGGCGATAACCGGCAGGCAAACGGACATGAGCAGGTGCCATGACCCGATCGCAGCTGAATACAAATCCCGATATGCCGGTGACTGGGTTGATTGGGCTTGGGGAAGAAACATCGCGGCTGTGGCGAGCCCCCCGGCGAGGGGAATGACAAGCAGTGCAAGAGGGCGCTTCCATGCCCACGCGGTGATGATGCCCCAGAAGATCGAGCAGGCGACCGGGGTGAAAGCGAGAAGGACGGTCATACCCAAGATTCCCCAGGCATAGAACGCGAGGCAGAGTATGGATGCAATCGTGGTTGCTTTGATCGACCGTGAGACTATCGCTGTAAGAGGGATGAACGCGATGGCGTGCGCCGGGCCGAGCAGCATCAACGGAAGATTGCTTGGATCAGATCTCATCCACACGGCAAGAAACAGACCGGCGATGCTGCTTGCGGAGCTCAGCAGAACCGCTTTGCCCATAATTCAAGAGGATGGAGTCTTTTCTTGCATGGTCGTCCCGTGCTGAGACTATTCAACTTCCCAGTCTTTCCCATCTCGGATCACGCGGCGGTAGAGGGTGTCGCGTTCGACGGGGTTGAAGCCGGCTTCGCGGATGGCTCGGATGAGGTCGGTGACGGATTTTTCTTGGTGGGTGGAGGAGCCGCCGACTTTGGTGATGTCGTACCAGACGACGGTGCCGTCGATGTCGTCGGCGCCGGCTTCGAGCATGAGCTGGGCCATGGGCAGGGTCTGCATGATCCAGAATGCTTTGACGTGGGGGAAGTTGTCGAGCATCAGGCGTGCGACGGCGATGGTGCGGAGGTTTTCGAGTCCGGTGGGGCCGGGGAGGTGTTCGAGTTCGGAGCCGTCGGGGAACCAGGGGAGGGGGATGATGGTTTGGTAGTAGCCGCCGCGGTCGGCCATGTCGGGCGTTGGGAGTTGGGCGTCTTCGCTGGTGAGTGTGATGGCCGGCGCGGTGATGGATTCGGTTTGCGGGATGCCTTGTGCGATGAAGCCGTTGGGGTCGCCCTCGTAGCCGAGGCGTGCGAGTGCTTTGTCTTGTGAGCGGCGGAGGATTTCGAGGTGGTTGAGGCGTTCGCGTCGGCCGTCGATGTGGCCGTAGAGCATGGTGCAGTTTGAGTTGAGACCGAGTTCGTGGGCGACGAGGTGGACGTCGAGCCATTCGTCGGAGCCGATTTTGGTTTTCCAGGCTTCTTTCTGGATACGGTCGTCGAAGACCTCGGCGCCGCCGCCGGGGAGCGAGCCGAGCCCGGCGTCTTTGAGTTGCTGGAGGACCCAGCGGACGCCGACCTGGGGGTCGGACTTTTTGTAGACCTTGGCGATGCGTGCGAGGTGGACGAGTTCGACGGCCGTGAATGCTTTCAGGTGGAGGCCGGGCGCGACCTTGTGGATCGCGCGGAGCATGTCGGTGTAGTACTCGAAGGGGAGGTATGGGTTGAGCCCGCCGACGATGTGCATTTCGGTAGCGCCGAGTTCGACTGCTTTGATGGCTTCGGACTGGATGTATTCGAGGTCGCGGGTGTACGCGCCGTCGTCGTCTTTCTTGCGATAGAACTCGCAGAACTTGCAGGAGAGGGCGCAGACGTTGGAGTAGTTGAGGTGCTTGTTGATGTTGTAGTAGGTGGTGTCGGCGTGCATGCGTCGGCGGACGAGGTCTGCCATTTCGATGACGGCCCAGATGTCTTGGGTGTCGTAGAGGGCGGCGCCGTCGTCGAGGGTGAGGCGCTGGCCGGCGATGACCTTTTCGCGGATGGCGTCGAGGCGTGGGTCTGAGCCGGGGAGGCGGGGCGGTGGGGCTGGTCGGTCGGTGTGTGCGGCGAGGGTGGTCATGGTAGGGGATTCTAGCCCAGGCAGGGGGTAGTTTCAGGAATCTTTGAAAACTAGAGTTTGAGATCCGTGGTTTGGTTTCATTGGTCGTGCCGGGCGGGCGTATCGTCGCGGACGCATGGGTGATCGGACTCGGAAACTTGGTGTTGGCGGTCTTGCGTTGCCGGTGGGACATCTGTTGGCGCTGGCGCCGCTGGATGTTTGGGCGAGGCTGATATGGCGGAGTGGGGTTGGGCCCCGGTATTGGCTGCGGCTGGTGGGGTGCTTGCTGACGAGTTGGGTGGGGACGGTTGTCACGATGCCCGAGCGGTTGGTGCTCGCGGCGGTTCGGCTGGTGAAGTTTCGGGGGGCGAGCGCGGGGTTTTCGTATGAGCCGGGCGTGGTGGTGGTGCTTGGGTACTACCGGTCCGGGACGACGCACTTGCACAATCTGTTGGCGTGCGATCCGCGGGTGGTGACGCCGCGGTGGTATCAGTGTTTGGCGGGGCAGGGGTGGTGGTTGAGTTGGGCGGTGGTGCGGTTTTTGCTGACGCCTTTTTTGGGTCAGACTCGGCCGCAGGACGGAGTCGGGTTTGGAGGCAACTGGCCGGGCGAGGATGACTTTGCGTTGGCGACGTGGGGGTTTGCGTCGAGTTTGCCAGGGCGGTTTGTGCTGCCGGAGCAATCGGACAAGTGGGCGCGATGGCACGGACTCGATGGGCTCAGCAAGAAAGAGCTGGGTCGGTGGCGATCGCTGACGGCGATGTTCTGTTGGAAAGTGACGCGGTGGGACGCATGGCGGGGGAAGCGCCGGGTGTTGGTGCTGAAGTCGCCGAGTCATACCGCTCGTGTTGCGGAGCTTGATCGATTGTTTGGCGGGAACGTGCGGTTCGTGCGGATCGAGCGGGATCGGGCGAGCGTGGTGAAGTCGAATGTGAAGATGCACGCGGCGCTGGCGGGCCATGCATTGCAAGCGTTGCCGGATGAGTACACGGTGCGCGAGCGGATCGAGGACGAGCTGGACGCGACGGATGCGAAGTGCGAGCGGGAGTTGTCGGTGCTCGGTGAAGGTCGCGTGGTGCGGGTGGCGTATTCAGATCTGGTTCGTGATCCGGTGGGAGAGATGGAGCGGGTTTCGGCGGCTGCGGGGCTGGTTTGGGATGATGGGGTGGACGCGCGCGATGCGGTGGTGGGGTATCTGCATCGGGTTGGGAAGTATCGGTCTGTGTCGGATGGCGATGATTCGGTTGTGGAACTTCCGGCGGACCCCGAGCCGGCGGCGAGTATTCGGCGGACGTGGTTTGGCATCGTTGCCGGTCTGCTTGCAACGTTGGTATGTAGTGTTGGGTGGCTGGGGTTGGTGTGGGTCACCGAGGATGTGATCGGGTGGGACACGCGGCTGGACGGGATGGTGTGGGTGACGGGCGGGGTTGTTGGGGTGGTGATGGCGCGGGCTGCTCGGGTGGGATCCGTGTTGCTGGGCGTGGTGGCGGGGGCGCTGACGCTGGTGGCGTTTTGGGGGACGTCGTTCCCGATCGAGATCATCACGGACAACTGGTGGGGTGGGCTTGGGAATCGTGAGGAGTGGCTGGACCATAACGGGAAGGGGGCCGTCGACGGGGTGACGCATATGCGGGCGATTCTGTTCACGGTGCTGGGGGTGGTGACGGCGTGGCGGCATGGGTCGCGGGTAGGGGCTCGGGCGCCGGGCACTTGATTGGCTGCCAGAGTGGCAGGGGGATCTGGCTGAGTGTCGCGATGTGCAGGGTCGTTGGGGGTGGTTGGGGCGTGGAGGATGCTGACGAGGGCTCGGAATGGCTGATTCGACTGGCATCGGTGTTGCAACCAGAGAGGGGTCGAAGGCCAGCTAAATCGGTCTCGGCGATGAAGGAGGCTCCAAATGGGCAAGATCATTGGTATTGACTTGGGCACCACGAACTCGGTGGTGGCTGTGATGGAGGGGGACGACCCCAAAGTTCTGATCAACTCGTCCGGCAACCGGACGACACCCTCGGTGGTTGGTTTTACGGAGAAGGGTGAGCGGCTGGTCGGGCAGCAGGCGAAGCACCAGCAGGTGACCAACCCGCAGAACACGGTGTTCTCGATCAAGCGGTTCATGGGTCGGCGGCATGAGGAGATTTCCAGCGAGCAGAAGCTGGTTCCTTATGAGATCGTCGGCGACAGCAAGGACTTTGTGAAGGTCAAGATCCGCGGCGACGAGTACACGCCGCAACAGGTCAGTGCGATGATCTTGGGCGAGCTCAAGCGGACTGCTGAGGACTACCTCGGCGAGACGGTGACCGAGGCGGTCATCACGGTGCCGGCGTACTTCAACGATGCGCAGCGCCAGGCGACCAAGGACGCGGGCGAGATCGCGGGCCTCACGGTCAAGCGGATCATCAATGAGCCGACAGCGGCTGCGCTGGCGTACGGACTCGAGAAGAAGAGCAACGAGAAGATCGCGGTGTTCGACCTCGGCGGTGGTACGTTCGACGTGTCGGTGCTCGATGTGGGCGATGGCGTGTTCGAGGTGCTCAGCACCAATGGTGACACGCACCTCGGCGGCGATGACTGGGACCAAGTCCTGATCAACCACTTGGTGGATTCATTCAAGAGCAAGGAAGGCGTTGATTTGTCGGGCGATCCGATGGCGATGCAGCGTCTGAAGGAAGCGGCCGAGAAGGCCAAGGTTGAGTTGTCGAGCTCGCAAGAGACGACGATCAATCTGCCGTTTATCACGGCGACGGACTCGGGTCCCAAGCACATGCAGGAGACGCTGAGCCGGGCGAAGTTCGAGTCGTTGTGCGAATCGCTGTTCGAGCGTTTGAAGGCGCCTTGTATCGAAGCGATCAAGGACGCCGGGCTCGACAAGTCGAAGATCGATGAGATCGTGCTGGTCGGTGGATCGACACGCATGCCGCGGGTGCAGGCGATCGCCGAGGAGATTTTCGGTAAGGCGCCCAACAAGAGCGTGAACCCCGACGAAGTCGTGGCGGTTGGTGCGGCGATCCAAGGCGGTGTGCTTTCGGGCGACGTCAAGGATGTGTTGCTGTTGGATGTGACGCCGTTGAGCTTGGGTGTTGAGACGATGGGCGGGGTGATGACCAGGCTCATTGAGAAGAACAGCACGATTCCGACGGACAAGACGGAGACGTTCTCGACGGCTGCGGACAACCAGACGAGCGTGCAGATCCATGTGTTGCAGGGCGAGCGTGAGTTCGCGAAGGATAACCGGACGCTTGGTATGTTCGAGTTGGCCGACTTGCCTCCGGCGCCGCGTGGGATGCCGCAGATCGAGGTCAAGTTTGAGCTTGATGCGAACGGTATTTTGAGCGTGTCGGCGACCGAAAAGGGCACGGGCAAGAAGGCCGATATTCGCATCGAGAACTCGGGCGGCTTGGATTCCGGCGAGATCGACAAGATGAAGGCCGACGCCGAGGCGCACGCGGAAGAAGATAAGAAGCGTCGCGAGGTCGTGGACCTGAAAAACAAGGGCGATGCGACGATCGCGTCGGTTCGGAAGAGCCTCGACGAGCACGGTGATAAGGTGTCGGCCGAGGTTCGGTCGGGCATCGAGTCTGCGGTCTCGAACCTTGAGAGCAAGCTTAAGGATGAGACGGCCAGCAAGGAGTCGATCGAGGCCGGGCTGAAGGAGTTGGAGACTGCTTCGATGGAGCTTGGTAAGGTGATCTACGAGCAAACAGCGGCGGAAGCCGGTGCAGCTGGTGGTGATGCCGAAGCGGCCGGCGCGGGAGCGCCTTCGGGCGATGCGTCTGGCGACGTGATCGACGCTGAGTACGAAGTCAAAGACGAAAAGTAATCTCGAACGGAGTTGAGATCAACGGCGCCCGGGGCATGATGCCTCGGGCGTTTGCTTTTGGAATAGGGATCAGCCACGAGCCATCGGGGATCAGGGGTTTCGGATGCGGCGGGTGCTCGGGGTTGATGGGTGTAAGGGTGGGTGGTTGGTTTGCGCACTCTCGGAAGATGGTCGTGTGGGGTTTTTGGTGTTGCCAGATTTGGCGTCGGTGTTTCGGGCGAAACCGGGTGTGTCTTTGATCCTTGCTGACGTGCCGATCGGGTTGCCGGGGTCGGGCGTTCGCGCCTGTGACATGCGGGCGAAGGGGCTGCTTGGGCGGTACAACTCTCGGGTGTTTCTGATGCCGGCGCGGGCGGTGTTTGAAGCAACGGACTACCCGGCAGCCAATACGGTTTCGCGGAGCGTTTCGGGCAAGGGGTTGTCGAAGCAGGCTTGGCACATCATGCCGAAGATCAAAGAGGTTGATGGTGTGTTGCAGGGCGACGCGGCGATGCGATCTGTGGTGCGTGAGTGTCACCCGGAGATCTGTTTCTGGGGGTTGTGTGGGGCGGTGATCGCCGAGAACAAGAAGACGGATGAAGGGGCGGCGGCGCGGCTTGGTGTGTTGGGTGGGTTTGTTGACGATGTGGAGGGTGTGGTTGCGGGTGCGTTGGCGCGGTGGCCTCGAAAGGTGTTGGCGCGGGATGATGTGATTGATGCGTTGGTGTGCGCGGTGACGGCGGCGGGGGTCTGGGACGGTTCGCTGCGGACGATTCCCGAGAAGCCTGAGCGGGATGGGTTTGGGCTTGCGATGGAGATGGTGTATCGGGATGGTCAGGCGATCGTGCGCAGGTAGTCGATCATCGCACGGACTGCGTGGCCTCGGTGCGAGAGCGCGTTCTTTTCGTCTTTGGTGAGTTCGGCGCTGGTGCGGGTGTAGTCGTCGGGGACGAGGAAGACGGGGTCGTAGCCGAAGCCGGCGTCGCCGCGAGGGACGTCGGTGGGGAGGCCGATGCGGCCTTCGAAGGTGCCTGAAGTGGTGTGGAGGGTCTTGGTCGGGTCGGCCAAGACCATGGTGCAGGTGAAGCGGGCGGCGCGATGTTCGAGGGGGACTGTTTCGAGGTCGGCGAGGAGTTTGGTGGTGTTGGCTTTGTCGCGTTGTTGGCGGGTGAGTTGTGCGGCGGGGCCTTCGGCTTGGCCTTCGAATGCGTAGTGGCTGGAGATCACGCCTGGGGCGCCGTTAAGGGCGTCGACGATCAGCCCGGAGTCGTCGGCGAGGCACAGCTTGCCGGTATGGGCGGCGTAGGCGCGGGCTTTGATGGTGGCATTTTGGACAAAGGTGGAGCCGGTTTCCTCGGGTTCTTCGGGGAGATTGCCGGGCGGGAAGACGTCGGTGAGCCCGAGGACGGTCCATCCGAGGGGAGCGAGGAGGTCTTGTAGTTCTGCGATTTTGCCGGGGTTCTGGGTTGCGAGGACGAGTTCGGGCATGGGGCGGTTCCGATGATTTTGGTGGATTCTGGCCTGTTGGAAGTGGTTTCGTGGTTGGGGTGGTCTGGGGCGTTGGGAGTGGGATCATTGGCACTATGAGTGGAATGACGACCGGTGCGGGTGGGACGAGCAGGGCTGAGGCGGCGATCGGTGCGGCTGATGCATTGGCGGCGTTGACTCCGGATCGATTGGCGAAGATGAAGGCGGTGGTTGGGTTCGACGGGTTTGTCGACTCGATCATTCACATTGTGGACAAACGGCACTCGATGGCGCGCGATGACTATGACCGGATCCGGACGATCCCCGAGTTTGCGGCGCGGTGCGGGTCGGCTGCGAACCGGAGCGCCAATCTTGAGATGGTGGTGCAGGACGAACGGTTCGGGGGCAACGGTCCGTTGTTCTCGAGTGCGATGGGCGTGTTGGGTTCGCCGGTGACGTATATCGGTGCGGTTGGGCGTGAGGAGAAGCCGGACGAAGTTGATCCGATTTTTCGTTCGTTTGCGGATCGGTGTTCGAGGGTGATTCCGCTGTGTGGTCCGGCGCGGACGGATGCGCTTGAGTTCGATGATGGCAAGTTGATGTTTGGCAAGCCGGACGCGGTGCAGCGGGTGACTTGGGCGAAGATCAAAGAGGTTGTCGGTCTCGAAGCGTTGATTGAGATGGTCGAAGAAGCTGAGCTGATCAGTGTTGTGAACTGGACGCTTTCGGGCGGTGTCGAAGGGATCTGGGCGGGGCTTCGTGACGAGGTGCTGCCGAAGTTGGATCGTTCGAAGAAGCGTCGGTTGTTTATTGATTTGTCTGATCCGGCCAAACGGACCGACGCGGACATTGAGCGGGCGATGGGGTTGTTGATGACTTTGCAGGGCGTGATCCCTGTGACGCTGGGATTGAATCTTGCGGAGTCGGGGCGTGTCGCGAAGGTGATGGGGGTGGACGCGTACGACGATGAGCACAACCGCAGTTTGGCTGAGATGGTGCCTCAGGCGGCATCGAAGCTGCGTGAGCGGATGGGGCTTGATTGCATCGTGATCCACCAGCACACGGGTGCGGGGGCGGCGGATGCGGACGGGGCGTGCGTTTGGTTTACGGGTCCTTATACGCGGAAGCCGCGGATCTCGACGGGTGCGGGGGACCACTTTGGCGGTGGGTTTAGCTTTGCGCGGACGGCGGGTCTTGGCCTGCATGAATCTCTCGCAGCTGCCTGCGGCGTGGCGGGGGCGTATGTGCGTGATGCGCAGAGCCCGACGCTGGAGCGGCTGGTCGGGTTCTTGCGGGATCTGCCCGGGCCGGAGTGATTGGTTCAGGGGCAGAACGGTTTGCTCGCGTATCGTGGTGTTATGGCAACGACCAATCCATCTATTCTTTTGAAGCAAGCGGACGAAGCGATCGCGAAGAACGATCCGCGGAGCGCCATTAAGTTTTACAAGTCGTTTCTGTCGAAGCATCGCACCCATCCACGGGCGTTGAAGGTGCGGTCACGCATTGTGACGCTGTATACGCGTTTGGGTGAGTATGAGGATGCCATCGAAGTGGGCGAACGTGCGGGCGCGATCGCGGATACGGACATCGATCTCTTGTACTCCTTGGCGCAAGCGCAGATGTATGCGGGACGTTTGGAAGATGCTTCGGCGGCGATCGACCGGTGTCTGAAGCTCGATTCGGATCACGGTGCGTCGATCGCGCGGCGGGCGGTGTTGATGATGAGCCGCAAGGAGCACGGAGAGGCGTTGTCGCTGATCGAAGCTGCCTGGGCACGAGGTGTTGATTCTTGGGACTTGGACCATGTGTTTGCGCAGATGGCGCCAAAGGTCGATCGGAACGGCGATGCGATTGATCGTTTGAAGGCTCGCGTGGATGAGCCGGGGCTGACCGATGCCGCGCGGAGCGGTGTGGCGATGGCGTTGGCGACCTTGCTTGAGAAGGAAGATGACATCGCGGGTTCGTGGCGTTTTGCGGTGAAAGCCAACCGACTTGCGAAGCTTGGTTGGAGCGCTGAGAATCACCGTCAAGTTGTCGAGTCGGCGATGTCGGTGTATAGCGCTAAAACGTTCGATGCGATCGCGCCGACTATGGAGTCGGTCGAGCGGCGTAAGGACCTCGTGTTTGTGGTGGGGATGCCACGGTCGGGGACGACATTGATTGACCAGATCTTGGCGGCGCATCCGGAGGCCGAGAGTGTGGGTGAATCGCGGTGTCTTGAGTTGGCAGCAGCGAGTGTGAAGTTGGATGATCCGACGGCGCGGGTGCTGGAGCGGTTGTTGCCGAAGAAGCGTTCGGATGCGGGGGGGCTGCTGCGGCGGTCGATGGAGACGTTGTCGTCGTCGGAGGGTCTGGTGGTTGATAAGACGCCGTTCAATGATCGGCGGGTCGGGGCGTTGGCGGCGATCGCGCCTGGAGCGAAGATCGTGCTCACCAGGCGAGATCCGCGGGATATCGCGTTGTCGTGCTTCTACCGGAACTTTGCGGGTGGCATGGAGTGGTCGGTTGATATGGGATGGATCACCGAGTTGATGCGTGAGCGGTTGCGGCTGCACGCACACTTGTTGGAGGTGATCCCCGCGCACGCGCCGTGGGTTTCCATCACCGAGGGGCGGTACGAAAAGATTGTGTCTGAGCCGGAAGCAGAAGCAAAGCGGCTGGTGGCGCATGCGGGGATGGAGTGGGATGATGCGTGCCTTCGGTTCAGCGAGCGGAAGCGGATGCTGCCGACGCTTGATCCGTCGCAAGCCGGTGAGGGCGTGTATACGGGATCGATGGCGCGGTGGAAGAAGTTTGAGCCGCATGTGGGTGGGTCGCTTGATGGGTTGCATGCGATTGCGGAGGAGCTGGGGTACGCGGTTTCTTAGCCAGGTTGGTGTTGGTGTTCGCAATGAGCGCATGAAAAACCCGCGATGGACGCGGGCTTGTCTATTGGAAGGATTGTTGGGCGCGGCGTGAGTCTTACTGGCCTTGCGCGAGCGAGTAGCCGGGCTTGCCGTCGTACTGCTTGAGTGGGGTGAAGCTGACGATGTCGAGCTTTTCACTGAGTCGGGTGAGCAGGTGGATGCACGGGGCTTGCCCGATGCGTCCGATCATGGACTTGTCACGGAGTTCGAAGCGGAGGCGGTGGTGGTCGACGCATTCGGTGTAGACCGAGCCGGTTGGCCAGACCTGGGTGCCGCGGTTGGAGATGAGTAAGAGTTCGAAGGGCGAACCTTCGCATGCTTGTTGTGCTCTTGAGGCAACTTCGGGAGCGCTGAGCGGGCTGCCTACGTAGACGTCGGCGCCGCAGTGGTGTGCCTCGGCGGTCTCGAAGGTGCGCATCATTTCGTTGGTTTGCGGGCGAGGGGGAACGGTGAAGTCGACGGTGTCGTGGGTGCCGACCGCACGCGGGTTGCAGGTGGTTGGGGTTTGGCCGAGGTTGCCGGCGACTGCCTCGGCGAACTGCATGGTGTTGACGGGGTCTTTTTCGCCCTTGACGTCGCCGGTGTGGATGCCGGATTCGAGGGTGTAGAGGAGCGCGTTGTTGATGATGGCTGCCTGTTTGGCAAGCCCGATGTGGCGGAGCATGAGCAGGCCCGAGAGCAGGAGGCTGGTGGGGTTGGCGATGCCCTTGCCGGCGATGTCGGGCGCGGTGCCGTGGACGGCTTCAAAGATTGAGATTTTGTCACCGATGTTGGCAGACGGCGCGAATCCGAGTCCGCCGACGAGGCCGGCTGCGAGATCGGAGACGATGTCGCCCTGGAGGTTTGGCAAGACGACCATCTGCATGCGATCGGGATTGAGTACGAGATTCATGCAGAGCGCGTCGATGATGACGTCGCCGGTTTCGATCTCTGGGTAGTCTTTGCCCATCTCGCGGAAGCGTTCGAGGAAGAGACCGTCGGTCATCTTCATGATGTTGGCTTTGTGGCCGCAGTGGACCATCTTGATGCCGAGCTTTTGTGCGGTCTCGAACGCGAAGCGGTGGACTTGGTCGCAGCCTGGTGCGGAGATGAGTCGGAGGCATTCGACGACGTCGGGGGTGAGTCGGTGTTCGATGCCGCCGTAGGTGTCTTCGACGTTTTCACGAACGACGTAGAAATCAACGGGGACATCGCAGCGTGAGAAGACGGTCTCGACGCCGGGGAGGGATTGGAAGTGTCGGATGTTGGCGAAGGCGCCGAAGGTTTTGCGGAGGGTGACGTTGATGGATTTGCCGCCGCCGCCGATGGGAGTGCCCATGGGTCCTTTGAAGATGATGCCGGTGGATTCGATGAGGGACATTGCTTCGTCGGAGACGCCGCGTGAGTTGCCTTTGGCGAACTCGGCGCCGCCCATGCTGGCGTCTGCGAACTCGACTTGATCCATGACGCCTGCGGCTTGGAAGATGTGAAGGACGGCCTTCATAATCTCGGGGCCGATGCCGTCGCCTGGTGCGAGTGCGATGGTGAGCTTCTTGGCGTCGCTGGGCATGGTGGAGTTCTTTCCGTGCGGAGTGGTGAGCGTCGTCATGTCAATTCCATCGGCCGATTGGATGGGCCGGGAGAGGATTGTTGGATGGTTTGATTGGATTGGCGCGATCGGCGATCAGGTATTCAAGAGGCGGCCCGAGAGAGGCGTTCCATGATGGCTTCGCGGAGATGGATATCGTTGGAATTGCCCGTAGGGCAAGGGGTTTCCACGATGATGCGGTCTGCGCCGAAGGCGTCGGCTTGATGGAGGGCGGCGTAAATCGAGGCGGCATAACCGGGTAGGTCGGAGGGAATTGAGATGACGCCGACGGTTTGGGGCTTGGTATGCGAGATCAGCACAGATTTAGGTGGCAGTTTGGTCGGGGCGATTTCGACGAGGGAGACCGGGGTGGTTGGTTGGTAGTGGGGCCCGAGGATGCCGGGGGATTTTGCGTTGCCGAGTGGGGAATCGGAAAGCGTGGTGTGAACGGGCATGCCGAGTGTTTGGGTGAGGTTTTCGGGGCCGAGGATACCGGGGCGGAGGATGGTTGGTTGGCCGGCGGTGAGGTCGAGGACGGTGGATTCGATGCCTGCTCGGCATGGGCCGCCGTCGATGATGATCAGGTCGGTCGTTTGAAATCCCGAAGCGACATGGTCGGCGGTCGTTGGGGAGACGCGTCCGGAGGTGTTGGCGCTTGGGCCGACGATGGGGTTGCCAAAGGCATCGATGAGTGCGAGTGCGATGGGGTGGTCCGGGCAGCGCACGGCGACGGTGGGCCCGTCGGCGGTGACGATTGGTGGGACCGTTTCTGCTTTGGGCACGACGAGTGTGAGGGGGCCTGGCCAGTGTTGGTCTGCGAGTCTTTGTGCGGCGTCTGACCAGTCGGCGGCGACGGTCTTGGCCATGTCGATGTCGGCGACGTGGACGATGAGCGGATTGTGGCTTGGGCGTCCTTTGAGTTTGAAGACTTGCTTGATCGCGGCGGGGTTCGTTGCGTCGGCGGCAAGGCCGTAGACGGTTTCGGTCGGGAACGCGACGACCTGGCCCGATGCGAGCGTGCGGACTCCTTCGGCGATGGCTTCAGGGCCTTCGAGGATGCGGGGTGTGGGCATGGCGGCTAGCGGGTGAAGCGTTCGATGGCGCCGTCGTTTTTCTCAACCAAGATTTCGTCTGCTTCGTCAAGGAAGAGCCCGTGGTCAACGACTCCGGGAATCGAGTTGAGTTCGTCGCAAAGATCGAGGAGGTCTTCGTCACCTGTCAGTGTCGCGTCGAGAACGAGGTTGCCATTGTCGGTGAGGAACAGTTGGCCGTCCATGTCTCGGCGAAGAACGCCGTTGAGACCAATATGGCGGATCAATCGGCGAGTCGATGCGAGTCCATAGGCCATGACTGCGATGGGGAGTGGGAAGCGTGTGCCGATTTGCGGGTCTGCGATTTTGTCTTCGGTGACCATAAAGACGGTGCATTTGGCGGCCCGGCAAAGAATGCGTTCCCGGGTCATCGCGCCGCGAGAACCCTTGATGACACGCATGGCACTGTCGATTTCATCGGCACCGTCGATGAGGTAGTCGACTTCTTCGTCGACAGCAAAGTCGATCATGTTCAGCCCGAGGGCCTTCGCTTCTTCGAAACGGTCCTCGGTTGAAGTGACGCACCGGACATTGAGGCCTTCGTTCTGGATGCGGAGTGCGAGCGCGTGCATGCCGCGTGCGGCAGAGCGTCCGGCGCCGATGCCGACGAGCATGCCGTTGGTGATGGGTTCGACCGCGGCGATCGCGAGCGCATCGGTGGCGGGGTTGAACGCGGCACACGGAGCGGGCTTGGACGAAGCTTGGGTCGTGGCAGGACTGTTGGGTTTGTTACTCAAAGCGGATCCCCTGTGCGAGTTCGAGTGTGGGGCTGAAGCTTGTGGAGCATGTTTGGCGTCGCATGTAGGCTTTCCACGAGTCTGAGCCGGATTCGCGTCCGCCGCCGGTGTCTTTTTCGCCGCCGAACGCGCCGCCGATTTCAGCGCCGGAGGTGCCGAGGTTGACGTAGGCGAGTCCGCAGTCCGAGCCTGTGCCGCAGGGGTCGAGGAAGCGTTCGGCCGAGCGCGAGGATCCGGTGAAGATCGCCGACGACAGGCCTTGGTCGACGGAGTTTTGCAGCGCGATGGCGTCGTCGAGGTCGCGGTAGGTAAAGACGTAGAGGATGGGTGCGAAGGTTTCTTCCATGGCCATGGGCAGCTCGTTGCTGCTGGGGGCGCGGAT
>JBGCEB010000069.1:0-10303 GCA_045106075.1 Phycisphaerales bacterium | reverse complement strand
TTCATCGTCGAACGCGTCTTCACCGTCCCCGGCATCGGGCAGCACTTCGTCAACGGCGTCCAGAACAAAGACCTCTTCCTCATCATGGGCGTCGTCCTCGTCTTCGCGACAATGCTCATCCTGTTCAACCTGGCTGTCGACGTGCTCTACCGATGGATCGATCCGCGGATCGAAGCATGAAACACATCGTTACGGTTTCGATCATCGGCCTGACGCTCCTGCCCGGATGCACGAATGGCAAGGCTCAACGTAAAACCGAAACCGACGCAATCAATGCCGAGTATCGCCAGTTGTCAGACGCTCGAATAGCGGAGTTTCAATCGAAACTCGACGCGGCAGAGCAAGGTGATAAACAGGCGATCTTCGACTGGCACATGGACGAACAATCACGCCTTGCCCACGATCGCCAAGAAAAGATCGATGAAGTTTTCGCGAGGTGGCGTGGCGACACCCCCAACTGATCACTCAACCAGCTCAAACGTCGCCCCGTCCAGCACGCCGCAGGTCAGGAAGTCATCTTCCTTGAACTGCCCCGGCGTCTGACCGGGAGCCGTCACGATCAGATGCACCGGCACGCCCGCATTCACCAGCACCGCGTGCTCGCTCTCCACGATCGAACGCACCATCCCCTGCACCCGGCGCGGACGCCCAAACGTCGGCTCAAGGTACCGACCACCCGCGCCCACCTGGTCCAGCCGCCGCGCCTGCGCCCGGATCCGCCCGATGACCTTCTGGCCAACTTTGTCAGCAAACACGCCGAGATCATCGCCGAACGGGCGCAGATGCGTGCGATAGTCAGTGTTGGGGAACGTCACGACCAGGTACGCGGGGTTGGTCGCGGTGGCTTCGTGCACCTCGGCCAGCGTGCCGCGGGCGAGACTCGGATCGATCTTGGTCGTCGGGGCGGGGTCAATCATGCCGCAAGGATAGTGCCGATCACCACCCAACGCAGCATTCCGCCCGGTTCACATCACCGCGTCGAGTGCCTTTGGCCGGGGCACATCCCGCCCACGCTCACCCTGCCGAAGAAAGTTCCACAGCATCGCCGGGCCCTCGGGGGTCATAAAGCTCTCTGGATGGAACTGAACGCCCTCTAAGGGCTGCTTGCCGGCATCCCCCCAGACACGCCGCAGCCCCATCACCACTTCAGTCTCAACCCCATCAACCATGTCCGTGCACCACGAACTCACCGCCCACCCGTTTCCATCCCGATCGGTCTCAGCCGGTATGGTCGCCCGATCCACCACCAACGAGTGATACCGAGCCACGGTCGTCGGGCTGGCGATGCCCTCGTACAAGCCCCGCCCGTCGTGCTCGATCACGCTGGTCTTGCCGTGCATCAGCACCGGATGCCGCCCAACGGTCATCCCGACCCCGTCGGCCATGCATTGATGCCCCAAGCACACCCCGAGCACCGGCACCAGTCCGGCGTAGGCCGAAATCACCGCTCCAGACACCCCCGCCTCCCGCGGCGTGCAAGGCCCCGGCGACACAATGATGTGGCTCGGCCCCTTGCCCCCATCCAAACCCGCAATCGCCCCCGGCTCGATCTCATCATTCCGCACCACCACCAAATCCCGTCCGGGCTCAAGTGTGCGGTCCATCTCCCCCAGCCGCTGGACCAGGTTCCAAGTGAACGAGTCGTAGTTGTCAATCAGCAGGATCACGACCCAAGCGTATCCACGATCCGAACCAAAGCATGCCCACCATCTCCCGCAACGCCACATACACTCCCCACATGTCCGGACTCGGCGTTATCGATCATGCCCACTTCCTCCACCGCGCCTGGCGGTACCGCTTGCGGACCGAGAAGCAAGAGCTCGCGTACGTCCGCTCGATCCGCCTTGTCGGCCGCACCGTGATAGACATCGGCGCCCACCGCGGGATCTACAGCTATTGGCTCCGCGAAGCGGTCGGTCCCACCGGCCGTGTCGTTTCATTCGAGCCGCAACCCGAGATGATCGCCGAACTGAAAAAGTTCAAAGCCTCATTCCGTGCCAACAACATGGAGATCGTCGAATCCGGCCTCTCCGACACACCCGGGTCCGCCACGCTCAACCGCATCGGCGATCACACCGGCGGCGCCTCGCTCGAGCACAACCAAGACCCAAACGCAACCACCTTTTCCGTCCCGGTCACCACGCTTGATGCCTATCTGGGCGCTCGCGACCTTGGCCCCGTCGCGCTCATCAAGTGCGACGTCGAAGGCCACGAACGGGCCGTGTTCCGCGGCGCCACACGCACCCTCACCGAAGACCGCCCCGTGATGCTCTTTGAGTGCCACGACCAGCACGCCCGCGAAGGCGGCGTCTTCGAAGACCTCAAACAGTTCGGTTACAAAGGCTGGATGCTCGACGGCCGACGACGCATCCCCATCGAACACTGGGCAACCGAACGCCCCAAAATCAAAATGCCTTACCTGAACTACATCTTCGAGCCTCAATCCCGATAGCTTGCCCACGCGATCAGGTTTAGAAAAAACCGCCGGCTTTCGCCGAACGGTCTCTCAGGTCGATCGTTCTTTACCGACTCGAATCGGACTCAGGCAGCCTTGTTGTTCCGCATCCAAGACGTCCCAGCCACACCATCACGCGTCACCAAGAACAGATCCTTGGTGATCGGATAGGGCAGCCGGCTGAAGTCTTCTTCAACACGCTCTTGCAAGCGACGCACGAAACCATCGGGCTCACAGCTCATCGCGATAAACATGTCACGCGCGGGCGTCGCAACATAGAAGTCCTGCCCGAGTTGCTCAGTCAGTTTGTTGTGCAGATCACCGAGCAGCAACCGTGCCGCGTCATACCCGTCTTGTTCTGCAACGATGACCGCCCGGCCACCCTCGGCCGAATCGATCACCTGCATCTCAAGCTCGGGCGCATACAACTCAAGGTTCTCACGGGCGATGTCATCGAGTTCTTCGACCGAGATTCCCCACTTAAGAACCTGCTCAGTCGTAATGCTCACCGTCATGTGCGGCATGTCCATCACGAACACCACCACCGTGTCATTTACAAACGGCAAGTGTGCGACCAACTCCCGCGAAAGATGCTGGAAGATCGACTCGGGTTGAATGCGAGGCATGATCCGCGCTTTCGCCGTATCGAACGATGTATCGCCAACATCGAGTGTCTCGCCGGCAAACAGCTGGTCGAGGAAATGCTCAACGATGTCGCTGCCCCGTTCGGGCTCGTGGGCGACCATCCGCAGTAGGTTCTCGAGATCCAGTCGCCGCCCATTCACGAGCAGCTCGCGGGGGCTCACACGGTCGATCCGGAATCCGGGCTGCATCCGCTCGATGAGTCGAGCGACCTGCTCGGCGAATGCTTCAGGTTCGGTGGGCATCAAAGCCATGGACTGACTCCTCCTCAGCACAGCCCCGAGACATTGGGGCCGTGCCTGTCCATCGACTACCCTGCCTTTCAACTCACCCACAAGCAGACCAGAGCCCCAACCCACCCCGGGACACCTCCCAAAACCGCAGCCTGTCACGAATGCTCCGGTCCGCGAACGTGAACCACCCGATATAGGACACCCTATTCTGGGGTGCATCCGGTATCCAACCAAGGTTGCACAATCGCCGAGTGGGGCTAGAATCGCAGCCGGCGATCTCAACCGGACGGACCACCGGCGCAACGTGTGTCGGACCGCCCGCATCGCCCTTCCGGAGACCTCCCAGTGACCGAACAGGAAATCGAAGTCAAGGTGATCGAGATTGTCGCCGAGCAGATGGGCGCCGACAAGGCCAAGATCTCCCGCGAAACACACTTCGTGGACGACCTCAACGCCGACTCGCTCGACACCGTTGAGCTGGTCATGGAGTTCGAAGACGAGTTCGAAACCTCTATCCCAGACGAGCAGGCAGAGAAGATCCAGACCGTCGGACAGGCGATCGAGTTCATCAAGCAGGCCCAGGGCGTCGAATAACTCGATCCCGGTCCGCATCCCCGCTCCTCGCCTCAAACGTCCGCTCGGGTTCTCCGAGTGCTGACATGCGATGCACTATCAGGGCATGACCCGCCATGACGAACACCAACGGACGCCGAGTCGTCATTACCGGATACGGCGCCCTCACGGACCTGGCCAACAACGCGCCAGGAACGTGGGATGCCATGCGCGAAGGGCGATCCGGTATCGCCCCGACCGATTTGCCCGACTTCAATGACTTTGAAGGCTGGACCGCCAAGATCGCCGGCCAAGTCCGCGATTGGAAGCCCGATTTCATCGAGCACCGCGAAGCAAAGCGCATGGACCGCTGCACCCTCCTTGGCATGGGTGCCGCCGAGGAAGCCGTCAAGCACTCGGGGCTTGACTTCCATTCGGGCGATCCCACCCGCCGCGGCATCATCATGGGTTCAGGCATCGGCGGTATCAAAACGATCGAAGATGGCGTCGTCGTCCTCTATAAAAAGGGACCAAGCAGGCTCTCACCCTTCACCGTCCCTCGCCTGATGGTCAACGCCGTCACCGGCAACATTTCCATCCGCTTCAACCTCCAAGGCCCAGCCTCAGCCCACGCCACCGCCTGCGCATCCTCCGGGCACGCCATCGGCGATGCCATGGGCTACATCAAACGCGGGCATGCCGACGTCATGCTCGCTGGCGGCGCCGAAGCTGCCGTCACCCCGCTCTGCATCGGTGCCTTCATGACCATGAAGGCCCTGTCGACCCGCAACGACGAACCCACCAAAGCAAGCCGCCCGTTCGACACCGGCCGGGATGGCTTCGTCCTCGCCGAGGGCGCCGCGGTCTACGTCCTCGAGTCAGAAGAGCACGCCAAAGCCCGCGGCGCGACCATCCTGGGCGAGCTCGTCGGCTTCGGCAACTCTGGCGACGCCGGGCACATCACCGCTCCCGACGCCGAAGGACGCGGCGCAACCAATGCCATGAAGTGGGCCCTCGAAGACGCAGGCCTCAACACCACTGATATTCAATACGTCAATGCCCACGGGACTTCGACACCCCTCGGCGACCAAGCAGAAGTCCAGGCCGTCCGCAACGTCTTCGGCGCCCACGCCAACGAAGGCGGCGAGTTCGTGATGTCTTCCACGAAATCGGTCCACGGCCACGCTCTGGGAGCTTCGGGCGCCATCGAGATGATCGCCTGCCTCCACGCCCTCAAAGACTCGATCGTCGCACCGACGATCAACCTCGACGAGATCGACCCCGAATGCAAAGGCATCGACTTGGTGCCCAACACGGCCCGCGAGATGCCGGTCCGCTACGCGATGAACAACACCTTCGGGTTCGGCGGCCACAACGTCTGCCTCATCGCAGCCCGATACGAAGGCTGATTCCAAAGCGGATACGGATCGTTTTTTCGAGATCGTTCGTCTCGGCCATCAGTCCGGCATGACGATTGCGTTCATCCCATCGTTGATGATCCTGCGCCTCCCCGACGAGACGTTCGTTGGACTCGGGCGCAGATCTTGCCGATGGAGTGCGCATGCCTACCGATCTCCAGACCATCCTCAAGCTCGACATACCCTTTGTGGTGGTGCTCGCCGAGCGTTCGATGCGCGTCGAAGAGGTCCGCGACCTTGTGCCGGGCACCATCATCGAGCTGCCCAAGGGCGCTGAGGAAGAACTCGAGATCCGGGTCAACAACCAAGCGATCGGCACCGGCACCGCGGTCAAGATCGGCGAGAACTTCGGCATCAAACTCGGATACGTCGGCGAACTCGCCCTTCGTGCAGAGGCACTCGCGAACGCCCCGGAAGAAGAGGACGTCGGCGGCGACGAAATCAGCCCCGAAGATCTGGCTGCCGCCCTGCTGGCAGGCTAAGGCTTCCAACCGAATCACGTACCAAAGAATCGACCATCCAGACTATTGAGCGAAGTCTCGTCCCCGCATGCCGTTGCGGGTTGCCCAGAAAAGCGATGGATAGAAACCCTCTCCGCTTCGCGGATCGCCGTTCTCGAGCCCATCCTCGGCCATGCTATACGCATTCAATAGACCCCAGGTCGGGCCCCAGTTGTCAGCTGGAACAAACGCGGTTGGCTCGTTGGGACGGTTCGGGTCTTCGAAGCGGCTGTAGATCTCGCTCGTCGCGATCCGACGCACACTCCCATCAACGGTGGCCACCGCGGGCTGGGCGTCCGGGTTGTTCCACATCGGGAAGTTCTTCTCTTTGCCGATTGGCTGATCAAACCCCGGGGCAGCGACACTCCGCAAGGATGCGTTCCGATCTCTCTTTGACCAATCAAACCGTTCCCAGATGAGCGCTTTCTGAGCAGGGTACGTGCAGTCGAAGTAACGCATCCGGCGCGCCTTGGAAGCTTGCGGATCAAAGCGATTCAAGTTGGCCAAAGGGAACGTCGTGTACCGCTCTGGAGCAAACCACGCGGTTGGGCTCATCACGTACGAGCCGTCCCAAATCAACTCCGAGATCGTCACGCCCGGAGCATCGATCCAGAGATCGGCCACCCGATTGATCAACACTTTGTCAGTGGGCGCAAACTGAACCTCGGACTGCCAGTCACCCGCGTTCAGCCATCCCGCGACAACGCTGTACCAGTGGAACGCGTACATCTCTGAATAGAAGTTTTGCAAGTTGCCCGATGTGAACTCATAGATACCTTCTTGCCCGGGCTTGCGAACCTGGCCCCAACCTCGGCCACCGAAATCACCACGAGAGTACCCCTCAAGCGGGAAAGGTGTCGTAAAGCTATCTTTAAACTCCAACGCGTAGACCGCTTGGATCTGGCTCATCGAACGCAGGTTCGCCTGACTCTTGACGAGCTGGGCACTCAGCCTGGCCTTTGAGATCGCCGGGATAAGAATCCCGATCAGCAACGCGATAATCGCGATCACAACCAGCAGCTCGATCAGTGTGAAACCATTCCGACGTTCAGACACGCGCAGCATGCGACGCTCCTCATCCAAAAACCAAACAGCCATCGACACATGCCGACCGACTTCACACCCTCTGAGACTGCCCGGACAGCCGGGGAACCGAACCTGCCCCGAACGGAGCAGAGAGACCTGAACAGAGCCTACCACAAATAGCAGGCCCTGACCAAGCCCTTACGCCCCCACGCGACGCCCAGATCCGGGCTCTGTCGCATTTAGGACCGAAAACCGACGCACAAACTGCCGCTATCGTTCGATCCGTCACCGAATCGTCCAATCCCCCGGGCGATCGAGCGCGGATCGGCCGATGGCAGTACCGTACGGAATCTCGCTCCAAACCCTCGTTCCACACAAGAGAAACCACATGCCCCGCGATATCCCAGTTGGCAACGGCGACCTCCTGATCACTTTCGACAACCTCTATCGGGTTCGCGACCTCTACTACCCACGGGTTGGACGACACAACCACACCGACGGGCACGTCCAGCGCTTCGGCGTCTGGGCAGACGGGCAGTTCGCGTGGATCGAAGACGACGGCTGGGAACGAGAACTCCGATACTCGGCCGACACCCTTACCACTGAAGTCCGCCTCGTTCACCAGAAACTCGGGCTGGAAATCACCTGCGAAGATGTCGTCGACTATCAAGAGCCGGTTTACTTCCGCCGTTCAAATGTTCGAGACCTCACGGGCAAGACCCGTGACGTGCGCCTGTTCTTCCATATGGATCTTTCGATCAACGGATCGCCGGTCGGTGACACCGCCAACTATGACCCCTCCACCTCCGCGGTCGTCATGTACAAAGACGACTCGTACTTCCTTGTGAACGCGTGCGACCAGCACAAGTGCGGCATCGACCACTGGTCGATCGGCGCCAAGCGGGTCGGCGGCGCTGAAGGCACCTGGCGCGACGCCGAAGACGGCCAGCTCGGTCGCAACGCGATCTCGCAAGGCTCGGTCGACGCCACCGTCGGTTTTAACCTGCAACTCGCACCCCACGGCCAAGCCCACGTCACATCATGGATCGCCTGCGGCCATTCCTACGAAGAAGTCCGTGCCCTCAACCATCACATCTGGGAAAAAGGCCCCGAGCGGCTCATCGCACGGACCGAAGCCTATTGGAAGCTCTGGTCGCGCAAAGAACCGGTCGACACTACACCTTTGCCCGAACCTATCCGCGATCTGTTCTACCGCAGTCAGCTGATTCTGCGCACGCAGATCGACAACGGCGGCGCCATCATCGCTGCCAACGACAGCGACATCACCCACTTTGCCGGCGACCACTATTCGTACTGCTGGATGCGTGACGGCGCGCTCGTCGCTCACGGGCTCATCATGGCCGGTCAATCCGAGCTCTCCCGCTCGTTCTTCCGCTTTGCCCAAAAGTGCATCGACGGCAACCCATACTTCCTCCACAAGTACACGCCCGAAGGACATCTCGCATCCTCGTGGCACCCTTGGATGATCGACGGACAAAAGATCCTCCCGATCCAACAAGACGAAACCGCCCTCACGATCTGGGCACTCCGGAAGCACTTCGAAGAGTTCCGCGACGTCGAGTTCGTCAAGGGCATGTACCACGACCTCGTGGTCCGCCCCGCAGACTGGCTGCTCGAGCACCGTGATCACAACGGATTGCCATTGCAATCGTGGGACCTCTGGGAAGAACGCCGAGGCATTCACACGTTCACGGTTGCTTCGACGATCGGTGCGCTGCATGCAGCCGCCGCGTTCGCACGCGACTTCGGCGAACCCGATCGCGCCGCGGCCTACCGCGAAGGCGCCGAACGCATGAAGGGCGCCATCCGCCGCCACATGTGGCACCCCGAACGCCGCCAGTTCGCACGCATGGCCGTCCCCTTGGAAGACGGCACCTACCGCCTGGACATGACCCGCGACAGCGCCAACTACGCGCTGTTTGCCATCGCCGGGTTTGACCCCAAAGACCCCGCGATCCGTGACGAGATGAACTCACTCCGAGATCGTCTCTGGGTCAAGACCGATGTGGGCGGTTGCGCTCGGTACGAACGCGACTACTACCACCAAGTCGAAAACGAAAAGACCGACGACGTACCGGGCAATCCCTGGGTCATCTGCACGCTGTGGCACGCTCAATACCACATCGAAGCAGCTGAGACCATTCAGGAACTCCGGATCGCACTGCCATTACTCGAATGGTGCGTCAAGCGCGCCGTGGTCTCTGGTGTGATGGCCGAACAGTTCGACCCCTACACCGGCGCCCCGATCTCGGTTTCGCCACTGACCTGGTCGCACGCGACGTACGTCACCACCTGCATCCAGTACCTCCGGAAGCTCGAGCTGATTCGAAGCGAATCCAAAGCCGCCAACAGCAAAGGTAGCTCAAGCTCGCAATCCGCGATCTGAACTGACTTCACTCGGTATGACCTGATCGACTGAAACTACTTGGCCAGCTTGCCCGCCAAGCGTCCGAGCCCCTCGACGTCTCGTTTCGAGAGGACGTTGCGCACCTCGGCCGGGTTGAGCTTCGTCCGCGCGATCGCCTGCTCGGCACGCTTCCAAAGCCGGTCGAGCTTCTTGTCCTCGCCCGCTGCGAGCGCGATGTCTGAGACGATCTCAGCCAATCGCGTGGCCACGATCGTGTCTTCGTTCTGGTAATACCGATCGATGATCTTCCGCTGCCCAGATGAATACTCGCGTCCGCCCGCCATCAGCCACGCCCCTTCATCTTCACGCGCCCCTTGCCTTTGGTGATCGTGCCGAGCTCATACACGGTCTCGCCCATCTTTTCGAGCCGGCGCTTCACACCGGCTGCAAAGGTCGGGCGGACGATCAGGCAATACCCAACACCCATGTTGAACACGCGGTCCATTTCTTCCGGATCGATCGCGCCCTGAGCTTGCAAGAACTGGAATACCTTCGGCACATCCCACGATCGGCGATCGATCACCGCATCAACCCCGTCACGCAACGCTCGCTGAAGGTTGTCAGCAAGCCCACCGCCTGTGATGTGCGCCATCCCGGTGATGACCTTTTTCACCTTGTACTGCCGCTGCACACGCACAATCGGCTCGACATAGATCCGCGTCGGCTCGAGCAACACCTCGCCCAGCGTGCGCGTCTCGTCCAGCTCCGGGTACACCTTGCTCAGCTTGAGCTTCGCATGCTTCACGACCGCACGAACCAGCGAATATCCGTTGCTGTGCACGCCCGAGCTTGCGAGCCCGAGCACCACATCGCCCGGTTCGACCCGCGTCGGATCCATCGCCCGTTTGAGTTCGACCACCCCAACGCTAAAGCCCGCGAGGTCATAGTCGCCCGGCTTATACAAATCGTTCATCTCGGCGGTCTCACCACCAAGCAACGCACACCCGGCTTGCTTACAGCCCTCGCTGATGCCCGTCACAATCGCGTGGAGCACCTTCTGATCGACCTTATTGACCGCGACATAATCCAAGAACAACAACGGCTCGCCG
>JBGCEB010000068.1:0-28799 GCA_045106075.1 Phycisphaerales bacterium | reverse complement strand
AATCCGGTCACCCGCGACCGGCGTGCCGCCGCGTTGGACGTGCCCGAGCACGACATAGCGCGACTCGATCTCGGTTCGCTTTTCGATCTCGTCGGCCAGCCACTTCGCGATGCCGCCCAAGCGGATCGGGTCCGGGCTCATCTCGTCGACGCGTTCGACGATCTGCGCGCCGCCCTTGGGCTTGGCGCCCTCGGAGGCCGCGATGATCGTGAAGCGTTTGCCACGCTGCGAACGCTCCAGGCACGAGTCGCAGATCTTCTGGAGATCGAACTCGATCTCGGGGATCAGGATGACATCCGCACCCGCTGCGACGCCCGCGTTGAGCGTCAGCCACCCCGCGTTGCGCCCCATCAGTTCAACGACCATCACCCGGTGGTGACTCGCGGCCGTGGTGTGCACGCGGTCAAGCGCCTCGGTCGCGATCGATACCGCGGTCTGGAATCCAAACGTGATGTCGGTCCCATAGAGGTCATTGTCGATGGTCTTGGGGACACCGACGCAGTTCACGCCGCCGTCGGCGATCGGTTTGGCGGCCGACATCGTCCCGTCGCCCCCGATCACCACCAATGCCTCGATCTTGCGAACATTCAGATGCGTCAGGCAGACCTCGGTGAGATCTTTGTACTTGATCGAGCCGTCATCGTTCCGCCCAACGGGGTACTTCTGCGGGTTGGTCTTGTTGTTCGACCCGAGGATGGTGCCGCCCATGGTGAGGATGTTGGAGACATCCTCGACCTTCAGCGGGCGCATGCGGTCTTCGATCAGCCCGAGGAACCCGTCCTCGATGCCGATGACCTCGATGCCGTGGTTGATGGCATCTTTGACCACCGCCCGGATGACAGCATTGAGCCCGGGGCAGTCGCCGCCCCCGGTGAGAACGCCGATGCGTTTGAGATTAGACACGGAGACGCGATCGTTGATGGTGGCCATATGAGGAGGAGGATAGCGGATCAGGCCTCAAGAGGTCGAGCGATCACTGATGACGGCATAATCTAGCCGCGTGACGCGACCATCGCCGAGCCGTGCGACGCCCTTTCGGCGTCTGGCGCCAGATGCACCAGAGGTACAGAATCGAGATACCCCACGAGAGGAACAACACCATACCGACACACGGCCAAAGAATCTTCGCAAAGTCTGCAGGCAGCAGGTGCCCCGTATTCCTCAGCCACACAAACACGACAACAGTACCGCCCGCAGCAACGAAACCCAGCCCCAAGAGCCTCGCGATGAACCATGCTTGGGATCGCATGGTCACGAACCTGACCGGGCGAACGCCGCCGCACGCTTCAGGAATCCGGGCGAGTACGCTGTGTCGAACATGACCGGGTATTGCGATCCAGAAACATCGCCCATCATGGGAGTCGAATCTCATCCGAGATGGATTCCCCCGAACGAACTTGTGACCTGTGACGGAACTCCAAGGTATTCGAAACAAATCCCCGGAAACTGACTCGAGACGTATCTCCGTGTCAGTCACGACAACACTCTTGAACTGGGGCGTGCGTGGCCGCGTGCGGAGCAGCAGCCATAAGTTTGCGATGAGCATGCACCCCACAAGGACAACTGGTACCGACGCAAGGAACTGATAAGTCTGCCAAGACTGCCCTCGCATGCCCAGCAAAGACTGCGCGATGAAATGTATCAGGAACAGCATCGGGGCAATCCCGCACAGCGCGACCAAAGCCCAATGCGCCAAGACTGATTCATGCTTGGGCTCGTAAGCGAGTTCGGGGGCCACACCTATTCCCAGGCCATGGCGGTGTTTCAGACGAGCAGCGAGCCGTGACCCTCGGCTCCCACCACGGACGCTGATCGTTTCTTGTTTGGAGCGGTCCACCTTCACGAAAGCCACCGCCCCGCTCTGCGTGCTGCGAATGCTGAACTGGTCCCAGGCGATCAGATCACCCGTCACAAACGAATCCCCTCGCTTTACCTGAACGACCCGCAAACCGCCGAACTCAGGCATCACAACGGCGGAGGCCCAGTTCCTGCGGGGCTTCTTCCTCGCGTGTCCATGGTTGGGTTCGAGATCCATGCATCATCTTAGAAAGACCCCAACCCCGCGCCCCGACGCCGGTACCATCACCCGGATGCCCGACGCCCCCGCCAACCCGCCGCAGCCCGACTCGGGACCCGATGCCGGACCCGGCACGGCGGCCAAGCCCGTCCGCGACGACACGCCGCGCACCGACCCCCACCTCTACCTCCACCCCCAGACGCTCGCCCGGCTCGGGTCGTTCGAGCTGCGGGCCAAGATGATCGTCGAGGGCGTGATGTCGGGCATGCACCGCTCGCCGTACGCCGGGGTGTCGGTCGAGTTTGCCCAGCACCGTCCATATGCCCCCGGCGACGACATCCGCCGACTCGACTGGAAGGTCTACGCCAAGACCGACAAGCTCCAGATCAAGCAGTACCAACAAGAGACCAACCTCGACCTGGTCGTCCTCGTTGATCGGTCGGGCTCGATGAACTTTGGGACGCGCTTGTATGCCGATGCCACCGGCTCCGATCGGACTGTCTCTATGGACGGGCGACCCAACTGGACCAAGTTCGACCACGCCACCGCGACCGCGGCGGCCCTCGCGTACGTCACCGTCGAACAAGGTGACCGCTGCGGCATGGTCGTCTACTCCGACGAAATCCGCGGCTTGCTCCCACGATCCGGACGCAAAACAACCTGGCGACAGATCGTCGACACCCTCTCGACCCAACCGATCGACCGCGAGACCGACTTCGCCCGTGTCATCGAACAAACACTCGGGCAGATCACGAACCGATGCCTGTTCGTGGTGGTCTCCGATTTTTTCGACGACCCCGAGCGCATCCGGGCGGCATTTGCTCGCATCAAGCATCGCGGGCATGATCTGATCGCGCTGCAGGTGCTCGACCGAGCGGAGACCGAGTTCCCATTTGACGACCCCGCACGATTTGTCGGCCTAGAACGCGACGGCACGCTCCGACTCGACCCCCGCGCGATCAAGGAAGACTACCTCGCAGCGATCCACGGGCACATCGAGCTGGTTCGGAAAGCAGCCCGTTCGTTCGGGTTTGATCACCAAGTGGTGCCCACGCACGACTGGCTCGGCCCGCCGATCGCAGCCATGCTTGCCAAGCGGAACGCAATGATCCGGAGGGCGGGACGATGAGTTTCCTGCATCCGTTGATTCTGACTGCTGGTCTTTTGGCGGTTTCGATTCCGATCATCATCCATTTCATCCGTCGTCGCCGGCGCCCGATCGAGTGGGCTGCGATGCGCTTCCTGCAAGACGCGCTCCGCAAAAGGCGTCGCCGCCTTCGGCTCGAACAGCTCTTACTGCTCTTAACGCGATGCCTGTTGGTCGCATTGCTTGCCATCGCGATCGCCCGGCCGACGTCGCACGGCGGCTCCGGCTCGCAACTCGGCAAGCATGTGCTGGTCATCGACAACTCGATCGCGTCGGCCTGGCGCGATGCAGCGGGTGTTTCCGAGCTTGAACGATCGCTCGATGCAGCACGTGAGCACCTCCGAACCTTGGATCCGTCACAGGGCGATTCCGTCGGAGTTGTCACCATGGGTTCGCCGGGCGAATCGCTTGTTTGGCCGCCCTCCCCTGACCTCGATGCCGCCCGAAGAGCGCTGGATCGGATCAAGTCGACCGATAGCCGGGCATCAATCGCGGCACTTCGCGAGGCGATCGGATCGCTGAATGAAGATGAAAACGAGTCGCGCTTGAACGTTGATCTCTTTTCTTCTTGGCAAGGTGTCAATCCAGTTGAGCTCTTTGCCGAAGCCAATATTGCCGCCGATTCAGTTCGAATCCTGGGTGAGTTTCAAAGTGAAGACGTCCGCTCGAATGCGGGCATCAGTTCGATGACCGTCACCACGCCGACGGTCGTTGGATCTTCGCTGCTTGCGCCCCAGACGCGCGTCCAAGGAACCGTCACTCGGACTGGCAAACTTGATGCCGAAACTGTTGGAATCGAGTTGATTGCCTACCCGGGTGGCGCGATTGCTGGCACAACCTCTGCCCGATTCGAAACAGGCGAAACCGAGACCAACTGGACCGCGGGCATCGAAGACTCCGCGCTCATCGGTGGACGTGGCGGACGGGTTTCGGTGATCGCGAAGCTCGAAGACGATGCGAATCCAAACGATAACTCAGCCGGTGTCGTGCTCGCTCGCCGGCGCGAACTCCGAGTCGGGGTGGTCGAACGCCTTCCCATCCGCGGCGACGTCACGCCGGGCACCTGGGTGCTGGCTGCTCTTTCGCCCGATGATCGCGCCGGAATTGATTCGTTCCGGATCGACCCCGCTTCGCTGCGTTCGATTCCAGCCGGCTCGGTAGATGCTTTGTTTGTCCTCGAGCCTGACCGTGTATCCGACGCGGGCTGGTCGCGCATCACCGAACTACTCGATCGCGGCGGGCTGGTTGTCATCACGCCCGGATCGAGCGGTGCGACACTTGGATGGAGCGAACGTCTGTCAAGCCTTGTTTCATCGGACATCTCGATCAATACCGACGCCGGGCTCCGCGAGGACAGAATCGGACTTCAACCACAACGACCAAGCGGCCTACTCGAATCTCTCGGAAGCGAGTTTTCTGACCTCATCGGTACCGTACAAGTCTCGCGCAGGCTCATGCTCAACTACTCCGACAATGCCACCGTTGCGATGTTCGACGAAACCAACGATCCGTTCGCGATTGAGACGCCCGGACGTAACGAGAACGGCACGTGCATCGTCTTCGCGTCCGCGTTTGATATCTCGTGGACTGATCTTCCAGCCCGACCAATCTTCTTGCCCATCGTGCAAGAAATCGCACGCCGCGGCAGCGGACGAGGGCTCGACACCATCGCGATCGCTGGACAACCCGGAGCAAATCCACCGACAACGCTCGGCGTTGATCGATGGATCTACGACGAGGAAATCTCCGGCGAAGAATCGCCGATCGGAACACCCGGTTCGCTCGCAGGCGTTCGGATTGGCGTGGGTATTGATGGTGAACTGGTCCGCACATTGGTTGTTCGCCCCGATACGACCGCCGCGGGGACCGTTTTCGCAGCGCGAACCGAGCTTGAGGATGCCATGGCGGAAGCGTTCCCGGGAGCCGAGATCATTGATGATTCGATCACCAGCGCCTCAGAATCAGAATCTCCTCGACGCGCATCGGCTTGGGGTGATCGACTTGCTCTGCTGATATTGACGATCTGCGTCGTATTCGCCATTTTTGAAGCGCTCCTGGCCCGGATCGCGTCGCACCCGGACAAGGGGGCCGCATGACCGGCGCTTTCAACAGCACGCTGAACAGAATCTTCGGCCTAGATGGGCTCGGATTTGGCACACCCGATGCCATGCTCGTCTTCGAGCGCCCTCTCCCTGGATGGGGCTGGGCACTCATCATCGCGCTCGCGTTGACCCTGGGTGTCTGGACGTATCGCGGGCTGCTCGGATCTCGGGGCACCCGGGTGTGGCTCGGGCTCATGCGCGGCGCTCTGATCGTTCTGCTCGCCATGCTTGCAGCCGGTCCCGCGCTGCGACTCGATCAGATGCGCACAGAACGCGATCGCGTGTTCGTGCTCACCGATCAGTCTGCGTCTATGGCGGTGCCCGATGCGCCGGGCAACATCAGCCGATGGCAACAATCCCAGAACGCTCGCATGGTCGCACGGACCGCGTACGAACAACTCAGCCAACGGTCTGACATTGAACAATGGCGTTTCGGCGCTAGAACTGTTGCAAACTTCAGCCAACAAGATGGAACACAACCAGACGACTCCGCGACCCGCCTCGGCGAAGCCATACGGGCAACCCTCGATGCTGCCCGCGGCTCGCCCATCGGCGGCATCGTGATCTACACCGACGGACGAACCACCGATTCCATCTCTCCTGAAGATCTCCGAAGACTCAAAGCAGAACGAGTCCCCATATTTCCGGTGCCGCTCGGCTCGCCAGAACCGGTGCGATCCGTCTCGATCGATCGCATCGAATCCGCGAACGTCACCTTCGCGCGAGACACCGTCCCGGTCCGGGTGCGACTGGACTGGTCCGGCGGTGCCCCCGAGGACGCGCGTATCCAGCTGGTTGATCGTTCGACAGGGTCGATTCTCGACGAGTCCAGATTCCAAGCTTTGTCAAAGTCCAAGTCATCCGATGGCGAATGGGTCACGCTCACCGCGACACCGTCCGAACCGGGCACATTGGATCTTGAGGTCCGCCTCCTCGACGTCGGTGATGACATCGATCCTGAGGACAACATAAGATCACTCCCGATCGAAATTATCGATCGCCCGATCCGTGTTCTCTACGTGGACGGCGGGCCACGCTGGGAACAACGATACATCAAGAACCTTCTGCTTCGAGAATCGTCGATCGACGCGTCGATCTTGCTCCTCGCTTCGGGGCGGCGTTACGCGCAAGAAGGCGACACCCTAATCGCCCGCCTACCGGTCTCACCCGAAGAATGGGACACATTCGACGTGATCATCCTCGGCGATGTGAGCGGCGAACTCTTCGGCGGCGAACAACTCGCCGCCCTCACCGAACATGTCGCCCAACGCGGCGCCGGTGTTCTCTGGATGGCCGGCCCAGGCGCAACGCCCCGGTCATGGCTCGAAACCCCTGCATCACCGCTGCTGCCTGTTCGCACGGACCCGGAAGGAACATGGGACGAACCCGTAACCGCACTCGCAACGCCAGAATCCGACCGGCTCGGCGTCCTCCGAACAGATGACGAAGGCAAAGCCTGGAATCCGCGACTCTCCGAACCGGGCGCCGGCTGGACTCGATTGCAATGGGCCCAGCGTTTGGCGCCGTCGACACTCAAGCCCGGCGTTTCTGTTTTAGGTGACGCCGTCGGCGTGTCATCCGGCGAAACTCTGCCGCTGGTGCTCTCGATGCGCTACGGCTCGGGACGCGTGGTCTACGTCGGCACCGACGAGATTTGGCGATGGCGATACGGGCGTGGCGAAACCATCCCGGAACGCTTCTGGGTGCCGTTGATCAGAATGCTCGCGCGAGGACGAGTTGAGTCGGCGCTCGGACCTGGTGTCTTGCGAGTGCGCCCCGAACTGCCTCAGCCGGGCACGCCCGCAATCGTCGAGCTTGAGGTATTTGACCAGAGTGTCATTGATCAGTTGTCCGAGCGCATTCGCGCCAGGATCGTCCGTGCCGATGGTCGGCGAGATCTGGTCGAACTCCGCGGCGAAGGCTCCACACGCTCAGGTGAGTGGGTCCCCGATGCTCCCGGGTCGTTCCGTGTCGAACTCGTCGACGCCCCCAGCGAGCTCGCCACCCTTGATATCTCAACCCGAGTCATCCAGCCAGGTGATGAACGCGCCGATCTGAACACCGATCATCCATACCTGGCCGACCTCGCCGAACGAACCGGCGGGCAGGTTGTCAATCCAGAAGACACCGATCGGCTGGCGGAACTGATCCCCAACCGGTCCAGAGTGCATGCGGGGACACCCGTGATAGAAACGCTCTGGGACCGCTGGGTGGTGCTCGTCACGCTCTTGGCGATGTTGACCATCGAATGGGTCGGCCGCCGAATCACCCGACTCGCATAAGAACCACCGCGAACACGCCAGAGATTGCCCGGATTCCGAACCCCAGCGTGGAAGTCCCGGTACAGTGTTCTGCGTGGAAACTGACCGATCACACGGCGCCCCTCAATCAGGACCGCAACCCGTCACCGGGTCGGCCGTCCGAGATCTATCCATGTCTCTGGACCGGGTGGGCGGGACACTTCGAACCCTTCTGGTCGCGCGAGCAGGCGCTTGGCTCATCGCAAGCCTCATTGGGACCAGCATCCTGGTCGCCCTCGTAGATCGCGGGCTGACCCTGCCCGGATCGGTCCGAGCAGTGCTTCTGCTCATCGGACTTGGGGTGTTGGCTTGGGCAGTTCGGCGCTTCGTCCAGCCAGCTTGGCGGCTGCACATCTCGCGTTCCACACTCGCGCACCGTCTTGAACAAATCGAACCCGAACACACCGGACAAATCGCATCGGCTGTTGACCTCCTCAACCTCATGGACGAGCCAGAGCCAACCGGCGCGATTGCTCGGGCTGGCGTCACAAATGCAGCCGAACGGGTCGGTGGTATCAGCGCCAGCCGGCTCATCCGTTGGAGTGGGCTTGGCGGGTCACTCGCCGGGCTTGCTGCTGCAACTGTCGTCTTGCTCGCATTCACGCTTTGGTCGCCCGCGATGACCGCGATCGGTGCGAAACGTGTCCTACTACCTTGGACCGAAGCACGCTGGCCGACAAGGTTCGGCGTGACCGATCTCACCAACACAAACGTCCATCCCATTGATGAAGCACTCCCGATTCGCGTCGCAATCGGGCCAAACGACGCCGGCGCTCGGATTCGCATCGAGTGGCGTGCCAGCCCAGGATCTGACATCGCCCGTTCGCCCATGACCGCGCAACCCGGTTTGCATGAGAACGGGAAGCTTTACGAACGCCTCGTCGATCCCGGCCAAATCGACCCACTCGCGATCGAATCCGAACTCCGGTATCGTGTCATCACCCCCGATGAACGAACGCCTTGGCAACGCGTGCGTCTCGTGCGCCCCCCAGAAGTTCAGGCTGCATCAGCAGAAGTCTCTCCACCGGCACACACTGAAGGTGCTCCCGGCCTTGCCAACTACCGCAACGGTCGCCGAGAAATCCCGTTCGGCGACGCCACCATCGGGCCTGTGCTTGATGGATCGCAAGTGATTCTCACATGGCGGTTCAATACCGCGGTGACCCCCAGCGAACCTGACACTTGGAGTGATCAACCCATCCAAGTTCGCCAGCCCGACGACCGAACCATCGAAATCGAGTTCACTTCGGCTTCACCGATCCGCGTATCTCCTCGCGTCACCGACGTGCACGGCTTAGGCGTTCGAACGCCCATCGTCGCCGGGATCGATGTCCGCGATGATGGCGTACCCAGCGTTGTCATCACAGATCCAAGCGCTGACCAAACAGTCACGCCCGATGCCCAGCTGCCCGTGCAAGTTGAGAGCAGCGACGAGATTGGCGTCACATCCGTGCGTCTTGACGCGCTACGCTGGGCAAAGCCTGAGGGTTCACCCGGCGCTCCACTCGAACCGACGACCGAGCCCGAAACGATCCGGTCATCCAACACCGATATCGCGACCCGAGTCGAACTTCGCGCCACGATTCGTCCAAATGAGCTCGGTGCAAGGCCCGGCGACGAAATCGTTCTGGTCGGTATCGCGATGGATACGCGTGGCCTCGAAAGTGAAGTCCGCTCCCAGCTCCGCCGGCTCAGGGTTGTATCGGCCGAAGACTTCATCGCGCGCATCCGATCCCAACTCGCTCCGGTTTCCAGACTGCTCCGCCGAAGTGATGAGTCTCAACGAGAACTGATCGCACGTAGCAATGAAGACGAAACCGACCCCGAAGCAGTCGCCCGCGATCAGACCGCCGTCGGAGATTCCATCGCAGCCGCCGCCAATGCGATTCGCGAACTCGAACGTGCCGCCAAAGAAAACAACCTATCCGACCCCTCACTTGAATCACTCTTGCGTGATCTGCAGAGCGTGCTCCGCGAAGGTGAAGCATCTTCGCGCCAAGCAAATCGGGCTGCGGAGGAAGGCGACGAAACCGAAGCCCAAGACGCCCGAAGCGATGTTCGCGAGAGTCTCGGCGAAGCGATGGCCATGCTCGATCGCGGCGAAGACGCCTACCTTGCACGCCGAGCGATTTCACGACTCCGGGAAGAACTCCTTGAAGCGCAGCAAGACACCGCAAGCATCGGCCAATCCACCGCAGGCAAACAAGCCAACGAACTTACTCCGGCCGAGAGGGTGGATCTCGACCGACTTGCAGAAAATCAGGAAGAGCTCGCAGACAAAGCGCGCGAAGCGCTCGAAGAGCTTACCCGCCGAGCCGAATCACTCGAACGTGACGACCCCGCGCAGGCCGAAGCACTCAAACGAGCAGCCGAAACCGGTCGCGCAAGCGATGTCGCATCGAGCATTCAGCAAGGCGGTCAGCAAACAAGCGAAAATAAAACCGGGCAGGCCCAGCAGTCACAACAAGAAGCGATCGAACAACTCGATGAAATGCTTGAGCAGATTGATTCAGCCAGCGCTCTCCGCGATACAGCGCTTCGTCGTAAACTCGCGGACCTCATCGTATCGATCACGATGCTCGTTGAGTTACAAACACGCGAGATAGTGACCCTTGAAGGCGCTCAAGCAGGCGTCGAAAACGCAGGACTGGCAGCGGGCATGATCATGCTGCGCGAAAACACACTCGGTGTCATCGAAGATGCATCAGCCGCATTGACCGAACTCCGACTTATCGCCGAGTTATTGCGCGATGCAGAGAACGCTCAGTCACGTGCCGTGAACACGCTTCGTATTGATCCACCGGCATTTGCAGATGCTGCTCTACACGAACAAGAGAGTTTGAACGCACTCGAGCGAGCGCTGCAAGAAGCCAAACGTCAAGAAGAGCAAGCCGAAGAACGCGAACAAGAACAACGCAAGGCTGCGCTTCGCAAAGCGTATCGCGAGGCGCTCCAGTCGCAGTCTTCGTTGCGCGATGACAGCCGCCCGCTGCTCGGCAAGCGTCTTTCACGCCGGGAACGTATTGAGTCTCGCCGGCTGTCGGGCGCGCAGCTTGAACTCCAAAGTACGCTTCAAACCCTCCGCTCGGAAGTCGAAGAACTCCGCGAAGCGCCGGTCTTTGAACTGGCGCACGACCAACTCGACTTGCTGATGCAGGCGGCTGGAGACGGCCTCGCGGCATCGACCCCGCCAGAAACCATCGGGCTCGATCAAGACAGTGCGATCTCGCTGCTGGCATCTCTTGTTGGTGTGCTTGCCGATCAACAACCAAGTGACGACGAAGACTTCCAAGACGGTGGCGGCGGCGAAGGAGGCGGATCTTCTGGCGACGGTGACCAACCGTTGATCCCACCCGTGGCCGAACTCCGCCTCCTCCGAGACATGCAGCAAGCCGCCATGAGCATGACGCGCCGACTCGATGAAACTCCTGAACTCCGCACCGATCTTGATCGTCGCGGACGCCTTGGTGATCTGCAGCGACTCCTTGCCGAACGTGGGACGGCGCTGATCGAACGGATGAATCAACCACCCACCGGCAACGAACAGACCGATAGCGAAACTGATTCCCAGCTGGAACCCGATTCAGCCGATGAAAGTTCCCAGATCCGGGAACCAAACCCCCTCGATGACGGTTCAACCGACACGGAGCCACGATGAATCAACGATGCATGCATCACAAGAAGCTCATCATCGCGGCGATCAGTGCGCTGACTTTCCCAATCTTTGCCGAACCTGCTCTCGAGCCTTCACCCGAGCCCGATGTACCGTCGCTGGACGAACTGCTTGGGCTCAGCGATGGATCATCGCCAAACACCAATGACGCAGAACTTGAACGCCAGTTATCCGCACAAGAAGCCGGCGAGAAGTTCCAGCAGGCTGTGGGACTCATGGGCGAGGTCGCCCAACGGATCGATGACGATGATGACCTGAGCATCCAAACCCAGCGTCTTCAAGAAGACATACTCCGTAAACTCGATCAGGTTATCGAAGCGGCACAGCAAAGCCAATCCGGCGGCGGCGGTTCATCCAGCTCGTCGTCCTCTTCGAGCGGGCAACAGCAACAACAGTCGAACCAATCTTCACAGAGTAATGGGCAAAGCCAAAGTGGTAGCCAACCGGGTGAAGCTAACATGCCTGGCGCATCCACCGATGCACAACTGAATCCGGGCCTTGCACCAGACGGCGTGACATGGGGCAACCTACCGCAACGTGAACGCGACGCGGTCAGCCAAGGTGTGACCGATCGTTATAGCAGCCTCTATCGCCGATTGACCGAACTCTACTACCGCAAGCTCGCCGAGCAGGAGGCTTCAGAGTGATCCGGCGACGACGATACACAACAGCGACATGCTTGCTATTTGCACTCGGCTTGCCAAACGCGACAGCTCCAGCCGATCCTTCTCGCTCCGCTGAAAACAGCGCCGCTGAGGATGAGATCACCCCCGAACTCGATGCGGGTGTGACACGCGGGCTCGAATCACTCGCAGCGACCCAAAACGCAGACGGCTCTTGGGATGCAGGTCGATTCGGAAAGAACGTCGCCATCACATCGGTCGCCTGCCTCGCGTTCATGGCAGACGGCAACGTACCCGGACGCGGCGCGTACGGTGAAATCGTCGACCGCGGGCTCGACTTCGTAATGGAAAACTCGGCAGAGAACGGCCTGCTCGCAGCGGATGCTGCCAACGGACCGATGTACGGACATGGGTTCGCCACACTGTTTTTGGGCGAAGCGTACGGCATGACCCAAGGCGGCGGCGATACCGCCCGCGCTCAACGGCTACATGAAGCTCTCATCCGCGCAGTACGACTCATCGAACGAACCCAAAACGAAGAAGGCGGCTGGCGTTACAACCCCGTCCCGTACGACGCCGACGTCTCAGTGACCATCTGTCAAATCATGGCACTTCGTAGTGCCCGCAACGCCGGCCTAGAGGTTTCCAGTGCCGTAATTGATAAAGCAGTCGAATACGTCCGCCGTTGTCAGAATCCTGACGGGGGATTCAAATACCAAGCCGATAGTGGAGCAAGTGCTTGGCCAAGATCAGCGGCAGGTGTCGCGAGCCTTTTCTACGCCGGGATCTACAACGACGAAGCGATCGACCGCGGGCTTGAATACATCGAGAATAGTGCCTTACCAGGACGCGCGAACGCGCGGTCTCGTGCACACTTTCACTACGGACACTACTACGCCGTTCAGGCCATGTATCTTGCAGGAGGCGAACGCTGGGCGCGATGGTGGGCTGCCATCCGCGAAGACTTACTCAGCACACAAAACGACGACGGCACATGGACAGACCGATCGGTCGGCGATGTCTACGGCACGGCGATGTCACTCATTGTTCTTCAAATGCCCAAACGCTACCTTCCGATCTTCCAAAAATAATGCTGAAACGATACCATTCCATACTGATTCCATTCGCAGCTTGCTTGGGCCTTGTCTCCCAGGCTGTGGCGACCACAGATACCGCTGTGTTTTTCATAAATGATCTCACGATCGAACGCGGCGTGATTCTCAGCATGTCGCCAGAGAATCTCATTCTCAGCGACGATTCAACCGGCCAACGAATCGTTCCATTCGCAGATCTCGTCTCGATCGGTATCGAAAACGAATCACTCAACACGCTACCAAACTTCTCAGAACAGGATAGCAACGAACAGGTGTTCGTGGATCTCATCGATGGGCAGCGGCTAGTTATTGAAATCGCCGATTCGCGTGACTCCGCCGCTCTTTACGGCGCCGTCTCCGGCTTTGGTCCCGCAAGCATTCCGCTAGAGAGAATCCTTCGGATTACACGACCCGGCGACCAAGCAGAACCAAGCTTAACTGAGACTGATCGCATCATCCTTACCAACGGCGATGAACTCACAGGGTTCATCGCAACGCTTGGAAAAACCATCAAAATCGAGTCAGACAGCGGCGCAATCACCACTGTCGAACTCACTCGAGCCCAATCCGTCCACCTCGCGAATCCTGCCGAGACCGTGCAAGGCCTCTTTCTGACAGACACCACTGGAACACGCTTGCTGGCACGAACATTTCGTGTGGACGGGGATCGGGCTTTTCGTGCAACAATTGATGCCGCTACACTCGGCGTTGACTCGAACGGCGAAGATGAAGTCGTTTACACGCGTAACGGCGTGAAGTTTGTGAGCGCGGCGCGCGTTGTCAGCCAATCGAGTATTATTCCACTCGCCAATATTCAACCAAGCGATGTACAACCCACCGGCGACCGAAGGTGGACTCCTTCCCCCGAACGCACAAGCTCGACCACACCGCCGATCTTCATTCCTGACATTCGCCTGCCCGCGCCCGCCACGGTGCGGTTCCCGATTCCACGCAACGCGGATCGTTTCGCGTGTGAAGTAGCCCATACCGGCGGAGCTTGGACTGACTGCGTCGCGATCGTGCTCGCGGAATCTCGTGATGGTTCGCTCACGACCCTCGGCCGTGTCCGACTTTCCGCGAACGATTCGACACCCTGGCAACAAGCAGGCGAGATTAACGTTGCGTTGCCGAACGGAACGGTATCAATCATTCTTGAAGTCGACCCGGGCGCGTTTGGAGCAATCCAAGACTCGGTGCTCTTTGGCAAACCCCGCCTTCGAGTTCGATAGTTCTCCGTATGCTGCCCTCGGCCCGGATAGATCAGCGTTCGGGGGTAGACCTCGCGATCAACGCAGCTTGAGCGTTGCCAAAGCAACCACACAAAGCAAAATCGCCAGAATCCAAAGCCTTACCACGACCTGATTTTCCGCCCAACCGCCCATATGCAGATGGTGGTGATACGGCGCGACCCGAAAGACACGTCGTCCCGTTCCCGTTTTGAGTCGGGTGTATTTAAACCAGCCAACCTGAATCACCACCGACATGATCTCGAGAAGAAACACGCCGCACATCAAAAGCACAACCACTTCTTGCCGGATCGCGATCGCGATGTATGCGATAAGCCCGCCGAGCGCAAGCGAACCGGTATCACCCATGAACACCTGAGCTGGCGCCGCGTTCCACCACAAGAAACCCAGACAAGCGCCAGCCATTGCACCAGCGAGCACCGAAAGTTCATCCGTTCGAGGCACGTGCGGCACCAAGAGATACTGCGACCACTGCTCCGACCCCGCAACCAGTGTCAACACCAACAAGGCAAAGGCGACAACCGCGGAAATCCCTCCCGCTAATCCATCCATCCCGTCAGTGATGTTCACCGCGTTACTCACCCCCGCGATCAAAAGAGTCGCGATGACCACAAACACAGGCATTGAGAGATAGATCAAGCCGGGATTGATCCCTTGCGTGCCCGGCAAGAACGTTCTTTGAAACGGGAGATTGAGTGAATGCCCAAGCGCCGCTCCGCCTTCCACTGCCGAATAGCGAAACGCGAAATACCCCGCCAATAAACCAATACCCAGCTGAAAAACAAGCTTCTCCCAAGCATACAAACCCTGCCGGCCTGTCCCTCGTCGAGTCGCGGTAAGCTTCAGCCAATCATCAGCCCCGCCCACACACGCAAGCCACACAAGAACGACCAGCCCGAGTAAAACATGCCGTACCGTCATATCGGCAAGCAGAAACGTGCTGATAAAAATCGAGCCGCAAATCAACACGCCACCCATGGTCGGCACATTTGCCTTGCTCTTGGCATGCACTCGAAGCATTTCTGCATCGGTCTCGCCGCCATCGCCAATCTTGAGCCCAACCAAAAACGCGATCGTTCGCCGACCCAATGCAATCACAATCGCAAACGACAATCCCGCAGCAAGCAACGCCCTAAACTGGACTTGATCGAGCACGCCAAAGATGGAATACAAACCTGTATCAAGCAGCCAAGTACGGATCGCTTCAAACAACAAGTACAGCATCAGGCGTCCACCTTCGATCGATCCGACCAACTTGTGTTTTCGAAGCGTACTCGTAACTCATCCAGAACCCGCTCAACCCGCATGCCGCGCGAACCCTTGAGCAACACCGCGTCGCCCGGGTTGATCTGATCGGCGATCCGACCAACTGCTTCACGACCGGTGTCTTTTTCTACTTCGCCACGAATCGCCGCAAATCTTGGCCCAAGCGTCAGCACCAAGAACTCGCGATGCTCTGCTTCTTTCAGTATCTCCGCATGCATATCCGCTTCTGACGCACCCAGCTCCAGCATGTCTCCGAGCACCGCCACTCGACGCCCACGTGCATCAGTTGTCGCCAGAACATCCAAAGCAGCCCGCATCGATGCCAGATTCGCGTTGTATGCATCATTGATCACCATGATCGGGGGATCCGCTTTCACCACCGATCGCTCGAGTCGCATCGGCGGGCCTTGCGATCCCGCGAGCCCGATTCTTATGCAATCTTGCGAAGCTCCAAGCCACCGCGCAGCCAGTACCGCCAGCGACGCGTTCATTGCGTTGTGGGCACCATCAAGACCGATCTCATACTCATGACCATCAAGCACGAACCGTGTTCCTGTACCAACGTTTGGAAGCAACGCCAGCTCATGATCAGTCCCCAAACCGACACGTATCACGCGAGGCCGATTCGGAAGCGCTCCCAATGCTTCCTCCAGTATGTCAATCCCACTCGGTATAAACAAAGGCGCGTCGACCGTAAGCTGCGCCGCAATCGACGCCTTCTCACGCGCGATCGATTCGATCGAACCCAACCCCTCAAGATGAGCACCTGAGACCGTCGTGATGATCGCCGCATCCGGCCGAGCAGTTCGGCATCGCGCCGCGATCTCACCGGGCGTGCTCATCCCCATCTCGCATACGAGCACGCGATCATCTGGCGTTGCATTCAACAAAGTAAGCGGCACACCGATCGCGTTGTTATAGCTCTTCCGCGTGCGCGAACCAGCGAATCCTCTCTCGCCACTACAAGCCGCTGAAAACAACAGCCGGCACGTTGTCGTTTTACCATTCGATCCCGTCACACCGATCACACGCAGGTCTTTCAAGATTTCACGCCACCTCGACGCTAGTCTCTCTAACGCATCCGTCGCGTCATCTACAAGCAGTACCGGCATCTCGATTTGGCTCGGGACTGCGTGCGTATCTGTTGCGATCGCCATCGCAGCTCCAGACCGCTGAGCTTGATCGAGATATTGGTGCCCATCAACACGCTCACCCTTAAATGCAACAAACAGCATCCCTGCTTCGATTTCCCGAGAATCGATCGCTGCCCGGATTGGAGGCTTTGCTTCCGCCGCGGGCGCGATCAACCACTGACCACACGCCACTCTTGCGATCTCATCAAAGGTCCACTCGCTCATGCCCTCGCTCCGTCGCCGGATCCAGCCCGGAGCCGACGCTCGCGCAGCACCCGCCGAGCTTCATCCGCATCATCAAACTTACGCGAAACGAGACCGCCCATGCCATCAGACGAAACCTGATCGGTCTCATGCCCTTTACCTGCTATCACAACGACCGAGTTTCTTGGCGATTCGGTAACCGCATAACGAACAGCCACACCCCGATCAACATGCACGACCATATGGTCTCTATCTGAGGCTGACACGCCAGACAAGACCTCTTCCACAATCGTAAACGGAGATTCCTTCCTCGGATTGTCAGAAGTCACAATCGCAACGTCGGCGAGCTCACCAGCAACGCGACCCATCCGAGGCCGCTTTGTCCGGTCCTTGTCACCGCCACAGCCAAACACAACCCACAGCTCTTGATCCGCTTCCATCAATGCCCGCACCGATGCGAGAGAACTTGCAAGCGCATCATCCGTATGCGCGAAGTCAACAAAGACAACAAGATCATCGCTGCTGCCCGACACGCGTTCCAGCCGCCCCCTCGGCGAACGAACCACATCTAAACCACGCCCAAGCATCACGCGGCGATCATCAGCATCATGCCCCAACCGCGCGAGCACCGCATCAGCAGACGCAACGGATTGCAGCACATTCATCGCGTTGTGAGCACCCACCGCCTCAACACGACCACTGGGCGGTCTGATCGGCCCGATCGGCGAGTCGATAACCAATGACAAACCATGAAGATCACCCGACTTGATATGCACGCGCCAACCAGCTTCAGAATCTGACCGAACCGAACACCGCAGCGAATCGCCTCCTGTAGCCAGTGCCGCGCCGTGCGCATCGTCGATGTTTAGCACCCGAACACCATCGCCCGGCAGCATCTCGAACAAACGACGCTTGGCCGCAAAGTAGGCATCTTCGGTCTTGTGATAATCCAGATGATCGCCCGACAAGTTCGTAAACACCGCGACGTCGAATGCAAGCCCGCCCACCCGGCGTTGATCGAGCGCATGCGACGACACCTCCATCGTCGCCGCAACACAGCCCGCTTCCACCATCGATGCAAACGTGCGCGACAGCTCAACCGCCGGCGGCGTCGTCATGCTCGCCGGCGCAATCTCATGCCCGTCGTCAATCTCGACCCCACCGATCATCCCGCAACGAATATTCGATGCCTGCAAAATAGCTCGCGTCATCGTTGCGACCGACGTCTTCCCGTTCGTTCCAGTCACGCCGACAACCATCAACTTCGATGTCGGGTTCCCATAGAACCGCTCTGCCAACACCGCGGCGTCTCGGGAAACCGAATCCGACACCAGAATCAACGCCGAGGTTCCAGGCGGAAACTCAAGGTCGTCCGTATCACTCAGCACCGCGACCGCGCCGCAATCGACCGCCGCCGATACAAACGCCCGCCCATCCACATCACCACCCGCCCGAGCAACAAACAACGACCCCGGCACCGCCGTCCGCGAATCCTCGGTGATATCACACACACGCACACCCGCTACATCGCCCACGACGCGGAGATCAAGACCTGAAATGAGTTTGGAAAGATCCATGGTTGTGCTCAAATATCGGTTACACAAACCTGTCAAGGCGAGATTCAAGAACAGTCCACAGATCTACTCGTTTGTTGAGCTCTCCGTCGGCTCCAGATCGCCATTGGCTCTGATCCGGCTCGCACTCCAAATCAGAAGAATCCCGCCCGATATGAACACCGCAAACTTGACAGTCAACGAACCGTCAGCACGCCATGCCAAGACCGTCAGAAAAACACCCAGCGATAGCATAAACGCACCCAAAATGTACAAACAAAGTCGAAACATGTTTCGAGTGTAACGCATCTCGCTTCACGGCAGCACCACCATCGCATCCCCATACGAGAAGAACCGATACCCCTCCCGGATCGCTTCGGCATACACCGCTTTCACCCGCTCAACCCCATCAATCCCAGGATATTCCAGCGCCGCAGCCACCATCGCAATAAGCGTTGAACGCGGCAAGTGAAAGTTCGTCACCATCCCGTCCACCAAGCGCCACCGATACCCGGGCGCGATCAGAATCTTTGTTTCGAACCAACTCCGCGCGCGTTCCGCGTAGGCCGGATCCGCCGCAAGCACAGCCGCCGATTCCAACGTCCGAACCGAAGTGCTCCCCACCGCGATCACACGTCCCGCACGCTCACCTGTAACCAAACCCCCGGCAGACCCAAGGTGGCACCACTCGCGATGCATGGGGTGATCCTCGAGATCATCGGTCTCGACTGGACGAAACGTCCCCGCACCCACGTGCAGCACAACCTCTTTCCGATCCACCCCACGCTGATCTAAACCTTCAAACACGCGATCAGTAAAGTGCAGCCCGGCCGTCGGAGCCGCAACACTCCCCGCTTCATTCTCAGCGCCCGCGTACACCGTCTGATAGTGGGCACGATCCCAATCATCACCCGGTTCATCGCCCCTCTCTCTCCTCGCACTCAATATGTACGGCGGCAACGGCGTCCGCCCTGATCGCTCCAACACCGACGCCGCCGGCTCATTCGGCCCCGCACCCTCCACCGCGACAACCCAAGCGCCAGGACCATCTGAGTCACACGTTTCGATCAACTCCAGCGTGACTTCGCTCGCACCACCGAAAGCATCAACCAACCCAACCCGCCCCCCGACCCGGGCTCGCTTTGCTTTAATCAGCACCACCCAACGCGGCCGCTCGTCCCCCGCAGACACCTCGATCTCTCGAAGATACAGCCCCGTCACCCTCCCGCCCGTCTGGATGTTCTCGCCTTCGAACCGGGCTGGAATCACCCGTGATCGATTAAACACCAACGTATCGCCGCCTTTGAGCAACTCGGGGAGCTCGCTGAACACCCGGTGCTCGAGTCTGTCCGGATCCGAACGCGACACAACCAAAAGGCGCGAAGCGTCACGAGGCTCGGCGGGTCGGGTCGCGATCAGCTCGCGGGGCAAGTCGAAATCAAGGTCATCAGTGCGCACGCTGTGCCATAGTAGTTGTCGCCCTCACGCCACAGCCCGCACAGACCGAACCCACCACCAAACTCCCAAACGCACAGATCACCCTTGAAGAGCCAAATCCCCAAGAACTCTCGGACCCTCAACTTGGCACGCCCCGCGGCCCGCGGTCTGCACCCATCAATGCGTGGAGATCAGACCGACCCAATCCGACTGCCGGTGTGCGCCATTCGGCGCGACCTTGGCCCCTGCCGGTGCGGTGGTTTTCCATCGGTATCTGCAGCGTCTGAACGAGGACCAACGGGTCGCGGTTTCTTCGCCGGTCCAACCCGGACGCCGCATGATCGAAGACACCGCAGAACTGAGCTCAGCAAGCCGTTCAAATGCCGGCGCCTCCAAGTCATCGCCCGGACTGCCCACCATCGGCGAGGTCCTGCCCGTCCAACCCACGCCAGAAACGCAAGCCGTCACGCAGGTGGTCTTCCAGCAACGGACCCCGATCACCGGCCGACTGATCGACGTGCTGGCCTAACCCCCCACGATCCCGCTACCATACATCCGACGAACACGCCATTCGGCGTGGAGAGGGACACCATGCGCGATCGAACCCGATGGACGACCTGCATCGCCGGCACGCTCATCGCCGCAACGCTTGCTTCCGGCCTGGCAGGCTGCAAGCTCCAACGCAAACTCCCCTGGGTGAGCACCGAGTCCATCGTTGACTCGGACCCGGGGCTTCCGCCCATCACGCTCGGATCGGCCGAAGGATTCCACACCGTTGTGATGCAAGCGCCATCCGGCGGCTGGACGGTTCGGATCGACAAATCCATCCGCACAGCCGAAGGCATGCGGATCTACGTCACCGCACGACGACCCGACCCCGCGTTCTCGCATACCCAGGCATTTGTTGACCTCAACGCGCTCAGCGATGTACCCACGGATGTCCCCGTCACCATCGTCGGGCGTGTGCTCGAACGCGATGCCCAGCCCAAGGATCGGATCTACGGCCGAATCACCCAAACCACGCAGGAGTGACCCGGTGCACACACCGGACACCATCACCAAAGAAGCCAAGGGACTGCTCGCCCTCACGCTCGCGCCGGGCATGGGCCCCGTCCGAATCGCGCGCGTGCTTGGGATGTTCGGCTCCTTCGAACGCGTCCTCGCTGCATCAGCAGCAGAGATCGCACGCGTTCCCGGTATGGGAACCAAAACCGCATCCGCACTACTCACCGCGCTCAAGAACAGCGATCAAGCTGTCGAACGCGAACTCGAAACCATCGGTCTTGCTGGCGCAAGCATCCTGACCATCGCCGACGCAGGCTACCCATCACTCCTCAAGCACATCCCCGCAGCACCGCCCGTGCTCTGCGTCCGCGGCCAGCTCCAACCAAACGACGCCGACCGATACACCGTATCCATCGTCGGCTCACGCAAATCAACCCACTACGGCATCGAACAATCCACAAGATTCTCCGGAGCACTCGCCCGCGCGGGCATGACCATGGTCTCAGGCGGAGCGCGCGGCATCGACACCGCCGCACACCGCGGCGCGATGGACGCCGGCGGACGCACGATCGCGGTGCTCGGCTGCGGCATCGCGAAGTGTTACCCACCCGAAAACGCTGCCCTCTTCGACCGAATCGCCGACGGCAATGGCGCCGTCATCAGCGAACTGCCCGCCAACACCGGGCCCAACGCGGAGAACTTCCCCGCCCGCAACCGGATCATTTCCGGACTCTCGCTCGGCGTGATCGTGATCGAAGCAGGACGAAAAAGCGGCGCACTCATCACCGCACGCCACGCCGCCGACGACCACGGCCGTGAAGTCATGGGCATCCCCGGACGCGTCGATTCACCCGCCAGCGAAGGCACCCACGATCTACTCAAACAGGGTGCCCACCTTATCACCGACCCCGCCGATGTGCTCTCCATCCTTGAAGGGCACGCCCGCCACCTTCATGCAGCCACCCACGACGCCATCACCAACGACCCCACCCGCACCAGCGGCCCGCCTGAACTCTTCGATAGCACTCGACCCCCACCGACGCCGATCGGCAACCTCGATGACACCCAGTCCTCGATCCTCGCCGAACTCGACGAAGCTCGCACGGCCGACGAGCTCGGCGGCCGCTGCGGCTTGGACGCCGGAACACTCCGAGCACAACTCACGATGCTCGAAATCGCCGGGCATGTCCGCCGAACCGGCTCCCGCTTCGAACGCGCCCGATAATCCTTCCAACGACCACACTCAGCAATATCTGCGCTTAAATCTTGAGCCTCATAAGCGTGCCTGTTTGGGGGGATCAAGGGCGGTAGTAGGTTGATATTCGGTACTTTGAGTCACAATTCGATTGCCGTGGGGGTTGTGATTGGCTATCTTGTACCGAACAAGTGAAGAAGAATCGCTGTTCTGCGACGTCGAACACGTCCGATCAACAATCTTGTGTGAGCCTCCCGATCCGTCTTCAGTGGCGGCCCGCACGACATGCCCGAGCATGTGTTGAACGGAAGGAAGAGACCCAAATGGAACACCCCACGCATCGCGACACCGCACGGAATGACCGCACGGTCATCGTCCCCGGTCGCAGCCGCCACGCGGAGGAAGCCCCTCTCGTCGTACTCGGACCGGGCGGAAGATTTGCGGGCGAGTATCGCGACGCGGCACCCGCGGGGCCAAGACCAACCGCCCCGGCATGCCCAGGCGTCATCCCCGGCGGGGTCAGTCGGGTCATCGGAGGGCTCGCAGGCGCTCTCAGCATCAGCCGGCGTGACGCCGAACTCGAAGCAGAGCAGACAAGGAATCATCGGGCTGAAGCCCTTGGACTCATCGTCGCGTGCGAACGCGGCTTGATCGGCCAAGAAGATCGGCTCGTGGGCGTGCACCGGGCACTGCGACGCGCAGCCGGCACGCGAGGGAAGGAAATGGTCGGGCTCGGGAAACCCGGGTCGGCCGGAGTGATGAGAGATGCACGCGGACGCGTCCGACTAATCGGGCAACCCGCGAGCGGAAAGGTGGGAAACCATGAACCTGACACCCAAACAACTCAAGATCCTGCAGCTCATCCGCGACTCGCGGATTCGGCGTGGCTATTCGCCGACGATGCAGGAGTTGGCGGACGAGATCGGCGTCAGCAAAGTCACCGTGTTCGAACACGTCGAAGCGCTGATCAAGAAGGGCGCCCTGATCCGCGAAGCGAACAAGGCACGCTCTTTATCGATCGCTGATGGCATCAACGTCCCCGACGAAGATCGCGCCCTGCGATTCCCACTCGTCGGAAAAATCGCAGCGGGATATCCGATCGAACGCGTTGAGAACGCCGACCAAATCGACTTGGCCGAGTTCCTCGGCACCAACGATGACGCAGGCTCGACCTTCGCGCTCCAAGTCGAAGGCGAATCGATGCGCGATGAAGGCATCCTCGATGGCGACATCATCCTCCTCGAACGCGCCCAAGTCGCTGGCAACGGCGATCGAGTCGTCGCACTCCTCGAAGACGGCTCGACCACTCTAAAAACCTTCTTCAAAGAGCCCGATCACATCCGCCTCCAGCCCGCAAATCCAGACTTCGAACCCATCCGCGTGAAGTTCTGCCAAATCCAAGGCATTGTCCGCGGCGTCGTCCGACGCTACTAAGAACACACCGTCAAGAAAAGCGGGGCCTCTGCTCGATGGGATCGGTGAGATCCCTCGAGCAGAGGCCCCGCTCCGTTGCAACTCGGCTCTAGATCAGCCGTGTCAAACCCCGCGATCAGCGACGCCGACGCGAAACCGCACCCAGCGTGATCGCGATCATCGCGGTCATCGACGGCGCTGGCACATAGTTCACATTGTCGAGTGTTGCCTGCACGCCGTTGGTCGATCCAATCGGCTCGCCATCAAAGAACGACAATGAGTCATAGTCACCCAACGACGAGTCCCAAACCGACGCGTTGTAGTTGCGGCTCGTGAGCACTTCGCCGGTTGCCGCGTCCGAAACCTGAGCTTGGAAGGAACCGGTCTCCGTGTCAGCAGTCAATGAAACCGTGTACCAGGTATCTTCAGTGAACTGAAAGTTCGGCAAGACTAAGTTGGCTGCAGCCCCACCAAACTCTTGGGAAACAAACAGGAAGAACCGCCGATTCGACCACGCATATACCACGGCCTGTGATTGCCGGTTGATGTCCTCTCCAGGCGCCGTCTGCTGCGTGAACCCGACCGCCATCGGCCAGCTGTTCGTGCGAGGCGTAGTGTCGATCCGCATGTCTACCGACATGGTGTGAATACGGGATGACTCGATCGATGCGTACACCCCGTTGGTGCCTCCGATCTGACTCGACTGGATGGCACGGGTCGCGTTTCCGTTTGCGTCGATCGTGTCGATCACGCCCATGGTCGGACCGGGGGTCGGATTGTCGACCACCCGCCCGAAGATGTCATTCCATTGACCACCGGGAAAAGAACCGGTGTCATACGACTCGAAGTTGTCCTGGATAATGCCACCAGTCGCGGATGCGGCCAGCAGCGCCGTCGCGTTCAACGCGACCAACTTTGCGAGATGATTCATTGTTTCTCCTGTTCGAACACATCGTGATGTTCTGGTCGTGCCGCTCCGCTTCGGGCCCTGAAGCAAGGTCGACACCGCGGGACGGACAACGCCCCGCCCAATGGTGCACTCTCCGAGTACATTGGCCACGCAGTTCCAGAAATTCTCTAGAGAAAACAGTCTGAGCCGCTGGTCGGCGCGAAGACAACGCTCAGAACTTGTGTAACGAAGGACGGTCGGGCTTTCCCTTCCAACCGGTGATCAGCCGAATCATGTCCAAATCCACCATTCGGGTGATCTTGATGTTCCTCGGATCGCCAGGAACGGCGATCACACGCTCTCCAAGTCGCTCGACCAAACCCGCATCATCGGTACTAGACAGATCTGTCTGGGTATACGCTCGCTCAAAGAGATCACGCGCAAATACTTGCGGCGTCTGCGCTAACGCAAGGCCGTCCCGATCGACGGTACTTCTAATCTCCCTCGATTCGGATGCTGCTGCCTCGCCAAGTATCCCGGCAAGCGGGTCCGGCTCAGCGTCTTCAACCACGCCCCCCAACCGCTTTACGGTCGAGTCGACCTCGATCACCGGAATGACGGCATCATGGAACCTGGCGGCATCGAGCACCCGATCCACAAGATCCACCGGACAAGCCGGACGAGCACCATCGTGCACCGCGATATGGGTCGCTTCGGCGGGAACAGATTTGAGCGCAAGCAACACAGTCTCCCACCGCTGTTGCTCACCTCCAGAAATCAACGTTGCACCGAGCAACGCCAGCGTGTCGGCATGCCGGAGCTTGAACGACGCCATGGCATTGGGATCGTGCGGACCGGCAACAATCACCGCAACGGTCTCTGGACGTGTGTTGAACAGTTCGACGGTCCGCTGAAGCACGGTTCGTCCGCCCAGGTCCTCGTCGAGCTTGCTGCGGACACCGAGCGCTGGCTCCATATCCGAATCGACGTTGAAACGCGTGGAACTGCCGGCTGCTGGAATGATCACTGCAAGCTTCATCCCAAACCCTACGCACCAACCGGCCAGCGCATGAAAAAAGGGCCCCCGCAGATGCGAAGGCCCCCGGAGATCAAATCAATGTCGCAGGCTTACGGGCAGCCGACCAAGTACTGATTGATGTATTCGGCGATATCGAAGAAGTTCAACTCACGGAAAGGCTCGGCCAAGTCCGCGGTCAAATCGCCGGAGAGATACGTCGCGATGTAAGCCATCACGTCATCGCTGGTCACGATTGCGTCCGCAGTGAAATCTGCGGGGCAGGTCTTCTGACCGTTGAAGTACCGCTCTGCTTCGTAGAACGAATCCGGTCCAATCACCAGGCCCATCAGACGACCAGGAATGTCGTCAGCCGGCGGATGGATGCCGCCCCAGATGCGCGAGAGCGAGCACTGATCCGACGCATCGCGGTAGGTCGCCCACTGCAGCGTGATGTCGATCGAGGGACCATCTTCGAAGACCAGGAACTCGTTCTGTGGTGCGAAGAACTCACCCATGCCGCCGGGGAAATATTCATCACCAGTCAGCAAAGTCATCAGCTCTGCTGCACCACGCGAGTAGGTCGAGTGACCCGACACATACCCCGCGAACGGGGGCGTGACGAACGACGGCCGTTGATACGGCCACCACTCCTCTGCGAGAATCCAGTCCACACCCGCGACGTCCGTGTCGGGATCACTGATGTAATCGGGCCCGCGCCAAGCGTACAGAGCAATCTTGCCCTCGCTGCCGGCAAGCTGTTCGTGCTTGCCGCCGGGCGCGGTGGTTTCTGCGGTCACAACCTCGATGTAACCCGGGACCAGGTTGATGCCGTTGACATCAAAGTTGTCCAGCGCCGGGTTCGTGCATTGACCCTGATCGGCCATGAAACGGATGGCCGACACCGGGCGGAGATAGTCGTAGTAACCCTTGACCGACCACGAGGCAATCGCAATGTCGTGCATCGCGCCGCCCATCGCCAAGTAGGTCTTGACGTCCCACTCCAGCGCATCGACGATCGGGCCTTCGCCCTTCCAGCGCCGTTCAAACATCGGGTGATCGGTGACGTAGTTCAACAGCGTGAACCAGTGCCCGGGAGGTGTCTCGGAATCAGGGCCGTCTGCCCAGAACTCGGCCAAGATGCGGCCGTAGTCACCAAGCGGGACGATCTGCTCGACATATGCCTCACCCGTGGCCGGATTAATGTCGCGCCCTTGGCTCCAGTCACCACCATTGATGAAGTCGTAGAACTCATCCTCTTGATCAATCGTCGGAAGCACCGCGTTGCCGATAGAACGCGGCGAAGCATCGATCATGACGCCATTGGCCGGGTCGAGGTGACTCGACCAAACCGAGACCATTTCGAATCCACGCTTGTACCGATCGCCCGGCTCATTGAGGTAGGGCGGCGCCCCCGGATCGTGCCAGACGTTCCAGTTGATGCCCTCGCGGAACTTGACCGACAAGTCCATCTCACGCAGTGCAAAGCCTTCCACATCGCCCCACTCCGGCGAAAGGAAACCCGGGTATCCAGTCGGGATCGGATTGCCACTCTGGTCCGTGAAGAACTCCAGCGCGAGCGGCTGCCAACGATTCGGATAGACGAGATCTGGGTTGCCCGCAAAGTCAGGCAACAGCGGCGGATTCAGTGGCTGATAGTACGTGTTCGCGTAATCGTTCTGTTCGTTCGCGCCGTCTTGCAAACCGTACGCGATGATGGTCTGCGCGATGCGGTTGCCAAGCGCCGCGCCTTCATTGCCACCGTCACCATCGGTTGAGAAGAAGAACTTGTCGTAGCCGAGCGTATCCATCAACGCATCAGCCGCAGGATAGATATCCAACGCGCCGGGCGAGAACTGGAAACGATGCTGAATCATCCGATAGGCCGCGTACGCGATCGCTTTGTCACGCTGCGCTTCCATATCGGCGATGGTGGATGCGTCGAGTTTTTCTTGGTGCAAGACCTGGTCGGCCACGCCGTCGAACGCGGCCCACGCATCGTACATGGACGCTGAAATCTGATACAGATTCCGCGCGTGCACCGTTGGGCGAGCAAAGTCGTTTCGGATGGCAAAGAGCAGCATCTCGTTCCACTCGCGAGCGACCGAGTAAGACTCGCCGCGCGGGTTGTTCATCTCGGCCAACTCGGCCGGAGTGAACGTCTGAACGGACATCCGGTACGGGCTCGGGCGAGCTGCCTCATCGGCCTGCGAAGATGGAGCGGAAACCTTGGCGGGGCGGGCTCGGTTGGAAAGCCCGGGAGCCGCGATCGCGACTCCAGCAAGCAACGCAATCGAACCACCGGCAATCAGGGTGCTGGCACGCATAACACAAATCCTCTCTCAATACAATCCATGATCCCGGCGAAACCCCGGGTCTGCGGTTCCAATGTACCCCAAAAAAACTCGGAAGGAAACCAAGAACTTTAAACGGACATTTCTAACCGTTTTTAGTCCATAATCACCTAGTCCAGGCCGCCAAAGGACCCCTTTTCTCGGTCAGTCCGATGGCACTGATGCCCCGCCTGCGGTCAGCCGAGAACGAAGTCGCGGGCAGCCGCGTATGATTCTTGCCAAGCGTGCTTTTCGAGGCATGCCTGGCGCATCTTTTACAACTGGGGCCGATATGGCATTCGACCGGATAGGGAAAGCTTGGTGTGGCGCGTCGAGGGGCGTGCTGGCCTCGTAAATAGCACGCAACACATAACTGCCGAACCGCAGTTCGCACTCGCGGCCTAATTTGGCCTCGGATCTCTCGCTTGACGCCCGATGGGGCGGGAGATCATGATTATCGGGCTGGTCAGTACGTGGCGCCTCTTGGCGTGCTGGCGAGGAGGTTACGAGCGGCTGGGCCGAAACACAGGGTGTCGATTCCCGGTGTGACGCCGAGATTAAACAATCGAATACACGCGTAGAAGCATCTTGCTGACTATCTCGGGACGGGGGTTCGATTCCCCCCGGCTCCATTCCATAGACCAAACAGATCATGGTGGCTCACAAGAGATCACCATCGATCCAAATGGCTCTTTGCAAACGTCTTGCGACAGATCTGGCATGGCTCAATGCGTGCCAGACAATGTCGCCAAGGATCGTCGAGGTCCAAATCCACGTGTCCGTATGAGTGTCAACGGGGTGTCCTGTCAGGATGCTGAGTTGATCTCGATTGTCGCCGCATGGCCGAACCTGCCATCGCAAACTCGTGATGCACTACTGACGCTCGTTCGCTCTGCTTCGATCGGGAGCGGCTCGTGAGCGACCACATCACCCTGACAATTGCACCTAGTGAGTACGCGCATCTCCTCGATCTGATCGACTCTCGAATCAGAAGCGAGCGAGCCCGAGCTTCGGCCTACCGCCGAATCGAGGACCTTTCGAACGAGATGGTCGCCGTAGACGCTCGGAATCGTCTCGCAGCCCTCAGAGAGTCCCTTGTCGCCGGAATCCAGCGAGGCGCCAGCGATGACTGCCTCCACGCCGTCTGGGACTG
>JBGCEB010000067.1:0-11034 GCA_045106075.1 Phycisphaerales bacterium | reverse complement strand
CTGATCTTGCCGAGCCAGTCGGCGTTGTTCTGGATGTCGTAGCCGGGGCCTTCGATCTGACCGAGCACGTTGTCGAAGATCGGGCGTTGCTTGTCGATGTGGCGTTGGACCGTGTCTTCGGTCATCAGCATCCGCTCAGCCGACTTGCCCGAGGGGTCACCGATGAGACCCGTGCCGCCGCCCATGACGACGACGGGGACGTGCCCGGCTCGGCGGACGTGGGCGAGCATCATGATCGGGACGAGGTTGCCGATGGTCAGCGAGTCGGCGGTGGGATCAAAGCCGGCGTAGATCTTCCGCGTGCCGGAGCTGAGGTGCTCGCGTAGCCCCGGCTCGTCGGTGCATTGATGAAGCAGGCCCCGCCAGCGGAGTTCTTCGATCAGGTCGGTGATTCTTTGGTGGTCGGCATCGCTCATAGATGCCCAGCGTAGCCGGGCCGGAGAGCCGCGTCAGGGATCGGGGGTTCGTCTCGCGATCAACGACGGACTGGGATGGTCCAATCGGCGCTGGTGGCCTGATCGGCCCACATCCGCATGTCGTTGAACTCGTCCCAGTCGAGCTGCTCGACGTGGCCGTCGAGCATCGCAGCGGCCCCCTTGCCGCCATACCGGAGGGCTACGTTGCCGCTGTTATTGAGAGGTACCTGGGCAAACTCGTCGTAGGTTTCGCCCCACTTGCGCCCGGTTGTCTCGTAGGCATATGGCGGGAGGACGACATAGCCACCCTGCACCGTGCCGTAACCACTGAGGAATCCGCCTGCGACGGACCGAGAAGAAGCAAACGCCATCAGAGATGATGTGTTGCGAGGTTGGTACATCTTGGAAATGTGGAAATCGCCGAACACGCGACGTCCGGTGGTGCTCATGGGGATTGGGTCACCCTCGTATCCGCCGCCGCCGACGAAGTAGGAGTTGACACCGAAGCTTGGAAAGAGCGAAACGACGTACTGCATGGTTCGATTGCTGCTGCCAGCCGAGGCATATTGACTGCCCGATTCGTCGGCCATTGCTTGAATGACTCGGGAATCCATAAAGATTGAATCGAGGTTGCCGTCGAGATACGGCGCGATTCGCCACGGATAACGGGCTGCTGGCTGATTGGCGATGGTCTCGCCGCCGAGATCCTTCGGCAGGTCGCCCCGCTCACGGAACTTGGTAAAGACCTCGTCTTGCAAGAATCCGACAAGCAGCTTGTCGCTGTTGTCGTCGGCGTACATCTGATACGCCAGCATGAGCTGACGAGCACCCATGGTCTCTCGGACTGCTTTCGCGGAGTCTCGAGCTTTTCCAATCGCTGGAAGAAGGATGCCGATCAGCACCGAAATGACGGCGATGACCACGAGGAGTTCGATCAATGTGAATGCCGGCGCGACCGAGTTCCCAATCTGCGTTGGCGGGGTCGAACGGGCTTTGGATCTGCTTGGCATCGCTACTCGCATCGGTTCTTCCGTGAAACTTCTGTACGATGTGCTTGACCTTGTTGAGACTCAGTCGCAATACTAGGTCATCAGGAGTCCGGCGTGACAAGCGTTGGTCCTGCCAGAATAGAATTTTTCCCAGCAGAAGCGCAATATCCGCACACCACCCCCTGTTTCGGCGGAATCTTCGTTGAGAACTAGGACACCCAAGGGAGCGAACCCATGCAACGACCCATCCTGCTTGTATCGGCATTGGCATGCATGCAATCCGGCGCTACGGCCCAGTCCATCGACTTTGAGTCGATCTCAACGCTGGACCGTTGGATGTACCCGTTCAACGGGGCACCAGGCACCCGGTTTTCTGCGACAACATTCGGCGCTCCTCGGCTGGCGGGCTTTGACGATCACGACGCACAGTTCATCGTCGGCTTTGACACCAGCGTTGGCGTGCCCACCGGACTCGCAGCTTCGGAGTATCGCGTGACCTCTTTGGTTGTGACGGCGACAATCTCGAACAACAACCAGTTCCGCTTTGACCCGACCAGCGATCCACAGGCGAGCTACGAATCGCAGGAAGGTGGGTATCCGAATCTGATCGCCGACTTAGATGAGGGGCGACCGATCGAGATTTGGGGACTCGGCTATCGCGACGGCTTTGACGCGTCAAGCTGGACGGAAATCACCACGTTTGGTCTGAGTCCTGTGATCCCGCCGGCGCAAGAAGCGCGGACCGCGTTCATGGCGATCTTCGACGCAGCGGGCAACCCGACCGAAGCAACGAACAACTTGACCCAAGAAATCGATCGCACGCCGATGGGTGTTGGTCAGATTGACACCATCGCCCCCGGGGGGCTGGTCCCGGCAGACAGCGTCGTGACGTTTGAGGTCGACCTCTGCGACCCGGGTACGCGGGCGTATCTTGCGCAGAGCTTGGCGCTTGGTGAGTTGCGGTTTGCGATCAGCTCACTCCACTTTGCCGACGGCGGACCCGGCGGCGGCACAAGCGACCCGCTCTACCCCGAGTTCTACACCCGCGAGAACCCGATTGCCCAGATCCTCGGGCTTGAACCGACGGTCGAACTGACGGTGTTTACTGGCCCGATCGGTGATTACAACTCAGATGGGCTGCGGAACTTCTTTGACATTGCAGACTACATCAACGACTTCAACGCACGCGAACCGCTCGCCGACATCAACGGCGATTGCCTTTTCAACTTCTTCGATATCTCTGCATTCATTGCCGAATACAACACACCCTGATTTTGGAACCACGACTGCGGCTCATTTTTTTCGAGCAGCACTTTGACAAGTCATTCGCTGAGATCTTCGGCGATCCTGAAAGAAGAGAGACCAACATGAAAATCGCCCCCGCCCTCATTGCACTATCGTCCGGCGTTGCACTCGCAGGCCCAGGCCTGCCGCCCGTATCGCCGTTTATAGAGACTTTCGACCTCGGCGGCGAAAACTGGAAGCAGGGGTCCGGCGCCGATGTTGACTGGAATGCCGGCGTGATCTCGAGCACCGCCGACGTGAACAGCGCCGGCCCGTTTGGGCTTACCGTGTTTCGCGCCCAAGACGGCTTTGATTCTTCGAACGACGCATTCGTTGGCAACTACTTGGCTGGCGGCATCTCGACGGTGAGCTTTGATGTGCTTCAAGACTCGGGCCAAGAACTGACCTTTGGTCTCCGCGTTGCAACGAGCGCGAACTCGCCCGCGTTCGCGCTGCTCACCCCGGTCTCGGTTTCGTCTGGTCAGTGGACGACGCTGACGTTTGAGCTTGATTTCAATAGCCCGTTCTACTTCGCTGAAGGACCTCCCGGTGTTGGATTCTTCAGCGGCATCATGTCGCAGGTAGGTAACTTGCAGATCTCTGTTAATCGCCCAGACGGCCTTGTGACTCCGCTGGTGACCACTTTCAGTGTCGACAACTTCGCGGTCACACCAAGCCCCGCGGGTGTTGCACTCATTGGATTTGGCGGATTGATGGCTTCACGCCGTCGCCGAAGCTGATCGCTTTAGGTCAATATGCTCGGCTGACGACCGCGTCGGCCATCAAGCAAAGCATGTCTTTACCAGGGCCGTCGGGGATGACTCCGAGGGCCTTCTTTGCGTCATCGACGAGACGGTTTGCGACGACGCGAGTCGCCTCGATCGAACCCGAGTCTTCCAATGCGACCTTGATCAATCGAACCGGTTCGATCGAGGCCGGGGGCTCGATCAGGCGGAGCATACGCCCTCGCTCGACGGGGTCTGCGTGAGCCAGGTAATGGATGAGCGGGTAGGTGAGCTTGCTCTTTTCAAGATCTTTACCAACTGACTTGCCAACAACAGACTCTTCGCCGGTGAGATCGAGAAGATCATCTTGAATCTGGAATGCAACGCCGAGTTGCTGCCCGAAGCGTCTCGCGGCGAGGGTCCGAGGATCTTCGGCGTGGTCAAATCCGATCGTGCAGAGCACGCCCAACTCGCATGCGGCTCCGATCAAGGCCCCGGTCTTACGCTCGAGAATCTCGAAGTAGGTTGCTTCGTCGAGCGAGCTGTTCTCTCGCCCGTGGAGTTGAAGCAACTCTCCGGCACACATGACGGTGCTTGCTCGACCGATGATCCGCGCCGGGACGGGCGAGTGAAACTGAGAGCAAAGCTCGTATGCGGATGAGATCAGGTAATCGCCGAGGATGACGGCAAGTTCGTTGCCGCGCAATGCGTTGATGGTTGCTCCGCGCCGGCGGACATCGGCTTCGTCGAGGACATCATCGTGAACAAGGGTGGCCATATGGACCATCTCGCACACAGCGCCGGCCCGGGCGTGTCCATCGTCAAGCACTTTGGAAAACTCGCCGCGATCGAGATCCGCTTGGAGATTCTCCCGCGTGGCGGCCCCGAACAGCATGACGAGTGTCGGCCGGAGCATTTTGCCGCGATACCGCTCGACGTGCTCGCAGAGCTCGTCGACTGCGGGCAAATCTGACGCCAGCTGGCGATCAAACTGCGCTTCAGCGCACGGCAGTGCTTCTCCGAGGAGCTCTTGCACGCCGGCGAGCCGATCCGGGATATCCAGCACGCCACGCATAAGGGTTCCTTGAATAGAAGGCGTTGGTTCAGCGTTCGGCAGCGATATAGCTCACGAATGCGGGATCTGCTGTGCCTTTGAGCGTCGGTTCAAACTCTCCGTTGCCTTCGCCGTTCGGTTCGCCGTCCTCATCGAGTTCGTCACCTTCCCAATAGACGGTGACCTTGGAGAATCCGGCTTCGACAAGCAGCTCTTGGATCTCGGGGAGCATCCACAAACGCCAACTGTATTCAAAGGCGTTCTTGAGTCGGGTCTTGTCGGGGAAGCGGAAGTGAATCCGGCAATGCATCTCACCGGTGACTGGGCTGTATTCGTGCTGGTCCCATTCGTAGACAAACTCTCGGCCATCAGGGGTTTCAATTTCCCGCTTTTCGACCATCTCGGACATGGCTTCAGATCCGCCGTAGTGGTCAAGAAAGAACACGCCGTCTTCGCCGAGTGACGCGTGAACCGCTTTGAAATAGTTGCAGAGCTCTTCGCGTGTTTTAAACAGCCAGTAGCTGAAGTTCATCGCCAAGACGCAATCAGTTCCCGACGCGTCACCGGGCTCGAGCACATTGCGATCGAGCAAGCGGACCCGTGCCCGTTGCGAATCCTCGAGTTGGCTGAGGTTGTGACCCTCGCCCCAGACCAGTGTTGGAACATCAATATCCAATCCGACGGCGGTGTTGTCTTCCCGCCTGCGGACCCACTCGCAGCATGTATTCGCGGTGCCGCAGAAGTCTTCGCGAAGGCTCTTTGCTTCACGCCCGCGGATGCGTGAGAACTCTGACTCAATGAAATCGATCTCTGATTCGACGTTCTGCACCGAGAACTGATAGAGCTCGTGCTTGTCGGCCGTGGAGGCGGTCAAACCACCATTTTGGCTCGCCGATCGGGAGCTTCCACGCTTATTTTTCTTACCGGACTTGTTCGCCGTCGCAGGCATGACTCGCTCCTCTTACCCGCCGGTTCTCTTGCGGGATATTCATCATATCTCCGGTAGATCGCCCAGACTCCTTGATAGCAGACTGGACTGAGAACACATGCTTGCCGACAAAGATTCACTCGCCCCGGGGTCTATTATCTTGACCCTTGAAAGGAACTTCCGAATGCGGCTCACCATGGTTGGTACTGGTTATGTTGGACTCGTCACGGGCGTCTGCCTCGCGAACACCGGCAATGACGTTATTTGTCTCGATGTCGATCAAACAAAGATCGAAAAGCTCGAGAAGGACGTCTGCCCGATCTACGAGCCCGGCCTTACCGATCTGATGATCAAGAATCGTCAATCGGGGCGGCTGACCTACACCACCGACAAGAAGACCGCATACCAAGAAGCCGAGATGATCTTCATCTGCGTCGGCACGCCATCGGATGACAAGGGCCACTCCGATCTCTCGTACGTCGATGGTGCGGCCGATGACATCGGGCACGCGATCAAGGACCTTGGCGCTGGCCAGAAGCCCAAGATCATTGTGGTCAAATCCACAGTCCCCGTCGGGACGACCTTCCGCGTTCGTGACCGCATCCGTGACATCGTGGGTGACAACATCGAGTTCCATGTCGCTGATAATCCCGAGTTTCTGAAAGAGGGCGATGCGATCAATGACTTCAACAAGCCCGACCGCGTGGTCGTTGGCGTGGAGTCGGAGAAGGTCGGCGAAGTCTTCCGCGATCTCTATGATCCTTTCGTTCGCAACGGCCACCCCGTGTTTGTTATGGACGTGCCAAGCGCTGAGATGGTCAAGTACGCATCGAACAACTTCCTCGCGACCAAAATCTCGTTCATCAACGAGATGGCCAACCTGTGCGAGGCATATGGCGCGAACATCAACCGTGTTCGTGAGGGCATGTGCTCGGACAGCCGCATCGGGCACGCGTTCCTGCATCCGGGCTTGGGCTATGGCGGATCGTGCTTCCCCAAGGACACCCTCGCCTGCATCATGATGGGCGATAAGTCCGGCGTGACCATGCAGGTTTCCAACGCGGTGCACGGCACCAACGAACGCCAACGGAATCTGTTCTTCAACAAGATCCTCAAGCACTACGGCGGCGAGATGGGTCTCCAAGGCAAAAAAATCGCGTTCTGGGGACTCGCGTTCAAACCACGCACGGACGACATCCGCAAAGCACCCGCACTCACGCTGGTCCGCAAGGCTCTTGGGTATGGCGTGACTTGCACTGGGTTTGACCCCGTCGCCGCTGAAAACGTCGGCAAGGAAATGGGCGACACCATCACGCTGCATGATGACATGTACGAATGCGCCCGCGACGCCGATGCTTTGGTGATCTCGACCGACTGGGCGGAGTTCAAGAGCCCTGACTTTGAAAGGCTCGCGTCGAGCATGAAGGCCAAAGTCATTTTCGATGGCCGAAACTTGTATCGCCGCCAGCACTTGGGCGAGATGGGCTTCCACTACTACTCCGTCGGGCGATCTCCAGTCGTTCCGTCGTAAGCCGTCATGGTTGATACTCCGCGGGACGATCGCGGCAAGAAATGTTCGATGGCGGGGCTCTCTCGCCGCCAGCTTGCTTGGCGGACGCTTGGTCTTTCGTCAGTGACACCGGACAAGGTTACGAGCCAAGAACAACAAAGAACTTCCGCCGCAGAATCCATCGTCGCCCTGGTCGGCGGTGGAATCGCTTGGGCTGTTTGGTCGTTCGCGTTTTCTCCGTTCACCCTTCCTGCACTTGGAGTCGCCGGCGATCTGATCGCAGCAAGCTCGTTTGTGATCATTGTTGGAATGACCGTGTGGTACTTCGGGCTCGGTCCGATCCGGCGCTTGAAGTTCCGTTGTATCGCTGATATCTACCTTGCAGCGGGGCAGTGCGCCGCATGTAAATACTCACTCGACGGGCTCGAATCTGAAGTTGATGACAGAATCATCTGCCCAGAGTGCAACGCCGCGTGGAGTTGTGACCGGATCGGGTTGCAGCCGTGACTCTCGAAGAGCACTCGATAAGAGAAGCAGACTGGCTCGATTTCGCTCCTTCGGTTGAACTTGGCTCGATCGATCTGCTTTACGTCGATCCCCCGTTTAACACGGGACGGACACAGACGGCGCCATCGGGATGTTACGAGGACTCTTGGCCAACAACTGCGGATTGGGTCGAATGGCTGCATGCACGCCTGAGCGTGAGCTTGCCCAAGATCAAACCAACCGGCTCAATCCTGCTACACGTTGATTGGCGGACGTCGCATCATGCCAGGATTCTGCTGGATGAGCTGCTCGGACCGGAGTGCTTTGTCAATCACCTCATCTGGACGTACGGGCTCGGCGGGTCGTCTCCCCGGCGCTTCGCCCGCAAGCACGATGACATCCTGTTCTACTGCGTCGATCCAGAGCGGTACTTCTTTGAACCGCCCATGATCCCAGCGACCAGCCAGCGGATGAAGGGCCAGTTGAAAAAAGCGACGGATGTCATCGATATCCCATCGCTCAACAACATGGCGGCCGAACGGGTCGGGTATCCCACGCAGAAGCCGCTGGCGTTGCTCGAACTGCTGGTCAATGCGTGCTGCCCGCCGGGGGGGACCGTGCTTGACCCTTGCTGCGGCTCGGGTACATCTTTGGTGGCTGCGAAGCGTCTGGGCCGAACTCCGGTGGGATGCGACCGGAATCCCGACGCTGTTGCCATCGCGAGAACAAGGCTCGAAGAAGCCTGATCGGATACGATCCGAGGCATGCCCGACCGCCTGTTCAAGCTGTATCAACGCAAGCGGGTTGTGAACATCAACTTCAATGTCATCGCTGCGGGCCTGCTGGCGATCGCACTCGCCAAGTTTCCGGTTGCATGGGCCGCGGAGCTGATCGGGCGTGAGCACAAACTGATCATTTCTCTGGCGACCTACGCCATCGACATGGTGTTTGACAGCATTGTCTACTTCGGGCTGCACTGGATCGCGAACCAGTGGAAGCCCGGCGATCCTGAACCGGTCGATAAAGATCGCGTTCGCCGATTTTTCGCTGACGCCTTGGTGGTTCAGGGCGAGCGGATGGTGCTGGTCCCGGTGTTTGCCATCATCGCCATCGGGGGGATGTATGTCCTTCAGCACCGCACCGACATCGGCGTGGGCTGGCTGTTCGTGATGACGTACACGTTCGCGATCTTGGTCACACGCGTACTCCACACCATCATCGGCTACCGCACCGGGACGTTCGACGATGCCAAGCACACCAAGAAAGAGCGGGTCCTTCGGCGCAAGCGGGCACGCCAGCGTTCCGACGCCGATGCCTGATCGCGGTATCCTCTGACCCATGTGCGGCATCGCGGGCATCCTGAAGATCTACGAGCCGGGCGAGCCGGTCCCCCACCACCTCGAGTCCATTCCCGAGACGTGGCTCGACACCCTCGACGAATCCATCAAGCACCGCGGCCCCGACGGGCAGGGCCGCTTCCGCGACCGCGCCGTGCGCGACGATGGCTCGACCGTTGACGTCGCGTTCGTGCACCGCCGCCTAAGCATCATCGACCACGACGGCGGGCACCAGCCGATGGTTCACGACGGCCAACGCCTCCGCCCCGACCTGATCTACCAGCCCGGCGAAGAACCGGTCCTCGCCCACGAGGTGTGCCCAGACGAGCCGCTGGTGGCCGTGGTGTTCAACGGGTGCATCTACAACCACCGCGAACTGCGGGCGGAGTTGGAAACCCAGGGGCACGTGTTCGAGACGGATCACTCGGATACGGAGGTGTTGGTGCACGGGTGGCGGGCGTGGGGATTGAGGATCAATGAGGAACTCGATGGCATGCACGCGACACTGGTTTGGAACCGCAAGCTAGGGCAAATCGGAGTCGGAAGAGACGCGCCAGGCGAGAAGCCTCTCTATGACTTCCCGGCATCGGTTGGGCGTGCAGAGGACATTGCATTCTCAAGTTGCTTACCATGGCTTAGCTCTATAAATCCATTAGATCACTTCGCTGCACCAATCTTCGCGACGAAGACAGATCTCTGGATCAAATACGGCACGGATACGACACCCCTGGCAGCAGGCAATGCTGTTAGCCCTTCGGCCTGGAGTGTGCTACCAACGCCGCCGTTGGTCGGAGCAGAACTTGAGGGATCAAGTTTTAACTCACCGATCCTGACTCGTAACCGAATGGGCCATCGCCTTAAGACGCTCCCTAGCAGGAATGCCGTAGGACCAGAGACTGGAGACACTTCCGATCGACGAATGGAAGGTGCCTTGGCGGTTGCCGTGGACTCCCGCCTAGAAGCAGACGTACCGCTCGGCATCTTCCTGTCCGGCGGACTCGACTCTGCACTCATCGCAGCAATCAGCCGAAAACATCGGAAGGATGTCAAAGCATTCACAGTTCGCATGCCGCATGCTGATTTCGACGAATCTAGCGCAGCAGCGGAAACGGCCCGTTCGATCGGTATCGACCACACGATCCTCGAATGCGACCCGACGCCCGCGGCTGATCTCGTCTTGCTCATCGAACAACTCGGGTTGCCGTTCGGAGACAGCTCGCTGCTGCCGACCTACTGGGTCTCAAAGGCCGCTCGCGAGCACGTCAAAGTCGCGCTCTCCGGCGATGGCGCGGACGAACTCTTCGGCGGCTACCGACGCCACACGATCAACCCCATGCTCAATCGGTGGCAGACACTGCTCCGTATGATCCCCACACGCCTGCTCGATCAACGGAAACCATCCAGTCGGCAGACGCAGTTGGCACGGCTCGGTGTTGCCGCGCGGTTCGGCGGATACACCGAACTCCTCTCGATCTTCCCGACCCCAGATCTACGAAATTTGATTACCAGTATCGACGACGAGCCGGTCGGCGATGACACTTTCCGCATGGTTGATGATCCGCTTCGTCACGACTTCAAACACTATCTACCCGATGACATCCTTCGCAAAACTGATACCGCATCGATGGCCGTCGGGCTGGAGGTTCGCGCTCCGTTCTTGGCCAGAGAACTTGTCGACGCCGCGATGCGGACCCCGCTCGATGTCCTCATGCCCAATGGCGAACGCAAAGGGCTTCTCAAACAAATCGCCCGCAAGTACCTGCCCGACCACATTGTCGACCGCCCCAAGCAGGGCTTTGCGATCCCCGTCGGCGAGTGGTTCCGAACCGACTTTGGCGGGATGCGCCAGCTCATGCTCGATCACCTGCGATCCAGCGACCCATTCCCAGGGCTGGGCGACGCTGGTGTCGAGATCAACATGAAGTTCGTCGAGCGGATGATCCGCGAGCACGACGCGGCCGGCGAGAAATCGATCAATCCCTGGCACGGTCGAGACCACTCGCAGCGGCTGTACATGCTCACGGTGCTCAGCATCTGGGCCAAGTGGCTCGAACGCACTCGACGCGAAGCCGGCGCGTGAAAAACCCGCGATCGCTCGCGGGTGTGTGTGTGAATCGTTTGCCTCTGCTGTTTAGTCGCGGTTGACCTTGCCGTCGATATGAACGTCCATCTGCGGGAAGGGAATCCCGATGCCGGCCTCGTCGAGCGCGACCTTGATGTTGCGGTTCAAACGGTCTGCGACCGCGAAGTAGTCCGGTGTCTTCGCCCAAACCCGCACAGACCAGTCGATCGATGACCCACCCAA
>JBGCEB010000066.1:0-7736 GCA_045106075.1 Phycisphaerales bacterium | reverse complement strand
GTGGGGGCCCCGCCGTGGAACAAGCTCCATGAAGGTGTGCGATGGCTTGTCCAGGAGATCCGGGCATTATGCCCCGAGCGTGACTTCGGGACACGAACAATTGCTCGGCACATCATGCGATCCGGGATCCAGATCAGCAGGGCATCGGTAAGACGGATTCTCGAAGAGCAAGCTCCAAGATCTGCGCGAGTCGCCATCGGCCCGCGAATCAGGAAGCCTAAGACCGCACCTGATCATCTTCTCCGGCCTCGTCGCGCGCACCACGTCTGGCATGTGGATCTGACGACAGTCCGCATCCTTTGGATGCGATTCGAGATCGCCGCGATCATCGACGGCTACGCAGTATGGCATAACTGCTATCGGCCGCACGCCGCCCTCGGTACACTGACACCAAGCGAAGAGGCGGCGGGAATGTGTACCCGCTGCCAACTCGATACACGGAAGGAGGCAAACTCGAACCCAGTATCACGATCAAACGACAGCAAGTTGGCGGTGATCCTCGATTGCTGTACCTAGTGATCAAGGTGAGGCCGAAACATCGTTCTGCGGCTTAAAACGAAGCTCAGCGAAGCACAACAATATCCTGGCCCCCCGCTGCACAACAATCTCTTCGCCCTCCACTGATTAAGACTATGTCATGGACACCCCGCGTTGTACGACGCGATGAATGCTGCTACATCGAAAAAGTTCAGTGCTCCGAACGGAGCGGCAAAGTCAGCCTGAAGATCTGCTGCGTTGTACAATCCGATGAACGCTGCCACATCAAAGAAGTTGAGCGCGCCAAATGGGGCGGCGAAGTCGGCCGGGCACGCAGCGGGTCTTGCAACACCAGGCCAAAATCCGCCCGCGATGCTCAGCGTATTCATAGCTAGAACCGGTCCTGCATCGGGCTGCCCGATAGTCCCCATCAGCGTGAACGCACCCGCGCTCATCGTGACGCCGCCACCGTCGATCGTAGAGCTTGTGATCTCATATGACTGGGCGAGAGCCTGGCTGGCAGACAGAATCACGATGGTTGCCGCTGCGAATTTCATGAGTGAACTCCTCTTTGGTGTGTGTCCGCACGGAAGGCGGCAATGTGTCGTTTCTCTATTAGTACAACGACAACCACGAGCACAACGGGCCACGTGAATCAAAAAAACGACGAATCGCCTTCGTTTTCGTTTCGTCAACCATAAATCAGCGCCTTTCTTTGGCAATCGTGGCCCGGTCGTTTGCCAGATCTCGTTTAGCGTGGTGGGACTTCGTCACACACAACACATTCTTCCACCGTCGGTGGGAGAGCGGGATACATTCGAAAGGACTTCTGTTATGAACGTCACCTCATCGGTTCATCGTCTGATTGCGGCCGCGGGAATCGCCGCCATGGTCAGCTTCACCTCAAGCGTCGCTGCGCAGAACGACTCAACGTTTACCTACCAAGGCGTACTCGAGCAAAGCGGCAGCCCGGTCACCGGTTCCGAAACCATCAGATTCCGTGTCTTCGATGCACAGACCGGGGGGACTCTCTTTGGTGAAACTACCCAGATCGTTGATGTTGCGGATGGAGTGTTCTCGACCCAGTTGAGCTTCGGCCCACTCAATACGATCGATCCGGCCTCGGCATGGCTCGAAATCGCAGTCGAGACCGGGCCGGGAACATTCGAGACCCTCGGGCGCCAGCGGATCACCGCCGCGCCATTCTCTGTCAATACACGCGGCCTGAACGTTGATGGGACTGGGCGGGTGAGCATCGGCACGGATAGCCACGAAGATATCCTCCATGTCAGCGGAAACAACGCTCGGATCCTGACCGAATCGACTTCTGGTTTCTTTTCGGGCATTCGCAGTCGCCTGGCCGGCCGCGAGTACTTCACCGGCGTTGACACCTTCCCCGGGGCAGCCGGCGCTGGCTGGCACGTCTTTGACAACTCGGGCGGTGGACGCAGGCTTGCGCTTGTGCCAAACGGAAACTTCGGTATCGGTGTGAGCAGCCCAGATCGAAGATTGCACGTTCGTACAGATGCGGCGACCGCCGGGGTCATGACCGTCGAAAACTCGAATAGCACCGGTTTCGCCGGCACCTACTTCGTCGGTCCGGGCGGAGGTCTGGATGGCTACGTCGGTGTCACGAGCGGTGGTCCGGCGACTTGGGTCGGTGGCGATGGGATGCAGATCGGATCGGCAACCGATCAGGACGTGATTGTCACCACAGGCGCGGCGGAACGCATGCGAGTCACCTCGGCAGGTAACGTAGGCATCGGAACCAACGACCCGATGTCGCTGCTTTCTCTTGATTCGCCCTTTGGCTTTGCTGGCTCGTTGGAGTTTCTCACAGGAACAGGCGGGGACGTCCGCTACGACGGCGGCGATGATGGCGATTTCTTCTTCGAACACAGCGGCGATATCGATGGCGAAATGAGCTTTGGGCGCACAGGCGGGCAACGGCTGCTAACGGTTAAGAACAGCGGCAACGTCGGCGTCGGCATATCGGCGCCCCCCGCCGCACTCTCGGTCGTCGGATTCAACGATGTCATCGACTTTACGCAGCAGGGAGTTCATATCGGCCAGATCCCCTTCGCCGATGGATCCGGCGCATCGGTCAATCTCGTGGGCGGCAGCGAGGGTGCTCAACTTCGATTTTACGATACCGCACAGCCCGGATCGTGCCGGCTCTGGTACTTCCCAGCAACCGGAGAAATTCGGATGGATGGCGGGATCCTCAATGGCTTCCGTGTTGCGACCGACCTGCTCGTCACAGCAAATGCCTTCAAGCCCGGTGGCGGTGCATGGTCGAATCTGTCCGACAGAAACCTAAAAAAGAACATCTCAGAACTCGATGGGGCCCTCGATACCATGCTCGCACTCCGTGGCGTCACGTACGAGTACAAAGATGCCGAAGCAATCAACGAGTTGCCGGGTACGCGGACCGGCTTCATCGCACAGGATGTCGAAAAGATCATGCCTGACTGGGTCGACGAAAACGAGGATGGCATCAAACGATTGAGCATCCGCGGCTTTGAGGCGATCACCGTCGAAGCGATCCGCGAGCAACAAGATCAAATCATCTCGATGCAGGCGGAGATCGATTCGCTCCGGGCTGGAAAGTCGATGGCCGGGGCATCGGTTGCGTGGCCAATGCTCATCGGTTGCGGACTGTTCGGCGGTATTGCTGTCTCACGCCGTCGTGCTTCCAAAGCCTGACACCAGATTTCAATCTAGAACTACTTCCGCCGCCGCGCTCCAGATAAAGGGGGGCGGCGGTCTTTTTATGCATCATCGTCGGATGAGGCACGCTCGGAAGATCTCCGGGCTTCTTGATTCTTGGCAGTGTCTTGCGAATCACTACCATTGCCCCAGTGTTCAATCGCGACAATGCGTTTGACAGCTGCAGACGCCGCGAGCCCCGACCGGGCTGCCTCGAGATCCGCATTCCATGCAGCGGCTTTCTTCTCGCGGACGATCGGACGTTCGGACTCGAGCACGCGGACACCCGAGCCTCCGGCGCAGATCAAGCGTGTGCCGTCGGGCGTCCACGCGAGACTATAGATGTAACTCCGGGTCTCGGGGTCCGCCGCCGCCCAGCGGTTGGAGGCAACCCGTGGGACGTCAATGGTCGCGATCCGCTTGTAGTAGTTGGTTTCGTAGATGAGCACCTGGCCCGCACGCGTACCGATCGCGAGGCGCGTGCCGTCTGGGCTATAGGCAGCTCCGAAGGTTTTCGATGCGACAAGGTTTGGCAGTTCCCGGGTGACTTCGAGTGTCTGGGCGTTTCGGACCGTGACACTGTAAGGACCGGAAGAAACAAAGTGCTTGCCATCCGGGCTGACGGCTACACCGCCGGTGATTTCCGCGGCGGTCGAAACAAGTTCGATCTCATCACTCGAATCTTGGTCGAGCACGGCAACGCGTTGGCTGAAGTAATATGAGCTGGTACTTGCGATGATGCGCTGGTCGGGCAACAACGACGCGTGATGGTAAAGAGCTCGCGTTTTGTCTCCGAGTAAGCGAGCGAGTTTCCGATTGAGATCCGATCGATTCTCGGCGGGAGTCCATGCTTGGCTGCCGTCGCGGAGGTCGAGCGATACAAAGCCCGGGCAGTTGGCTTCTAGATCAAAGCCCCCGAGGTACAGCGTGTCGTTGTCGTCGCTGAAAACGAGTGGTGCATCCTGGCGGTGCGCGCTGAAATTAGCAGATTCGTTCAACTCTCGTGCGATCCGGTGAAGCTGACGGCCGGTCGTCAGGTCCCAGATAATGACATCGCCATGCGGCGCGGCGCTGGCGAGCAACGAGCCATCCAAAGAGACGGCGATTTGATAGACCCACGTGTCGTGGCCCTCGAACGTTGTGACGGTGCGCAGCTGTGGCTCGATCGGATTCCCAGAGTCGATGACCCAAGGTAGGTTTTCGCCTGGCGTGAGCCCGAGTAACAGCCTGCCGTCTGGAGCAAACTGGGGTGAGTTTGGGAAAGATTGGTTGCCGATGGATTCGGGCCACGCGGTTAGCGTTCCGTCTGGTGCATAGAAGTGCAGCACGTCAGTTCCGAACGGAACAAACGCGACGCCTCCGCGAGGGGACGGCGCGAGATTCAAGGCGCTGCCGAGCAACTCTATCGATTCAATACGATCAAGGCTTGGAACAGCAAGGATGTCGAACCCCGTGTCACTCCGTGTATAGATGGACACGCCATCGGCGTCCATCACGACTCCGGGAAGGTCGTACGACGCGGGCGTTGAGCCAACTGTCTCGCCGGTGCGTCGATCAATGCAGAAGAGATGGGCCGGCAGACTCGGGAAGCCCCAGCGTCCGAGCACCAGAAACGGTGAGTCTGCCGGTTGTTGTGCGATGTCCCACCACGGGCCCGCGTGGGGGTCGTCAGGTGTCTCATCGCCGAACATCAGATCCTCGAAACCCCTCCCCTGAACCCGGCAGCGCTTGCCGAAAAGCGATACCACCGTGCTCGCATCGCCGAGTATGACCTTCGCGATTGCGGTTCTTTGGTCCGGGCTGACTTTGTCGGGTGGGATGGTCAGGCCGCCTGGAATAAACGCGCCATCGTCCACGTTCAGCCAGCCAACGTTTCCGTTGCGATCGGCGACCGCGACAGAACGCGGCGGACCGCCCCCGGTGATACTCGTGCCGAGTAGCAAACTCGTATCGGTCGGAACCCGTTGCCACGAGCCCGTCAGTGTGTCGAGCAAAAGCGGCGTGTTGTCTGAATGGGAGACGTAGAACGCCTCGTGATTGCTGACCCACGCCACAAAGGTTGGGTCGATCGGTTTGTCGGTGACCGGCAGCTGCTCGAAGCGTTCGATCAACCACGGCAAAGCAATGGCGCTGTGATGCCATTCCCAGCCCCGCGATGCACGGTCGATCGCATACAACTGCTCTGTAGCTTGCCAGATGTCACCACCTTGAGCCAACGCCGCGCTGCCCACGATCACTCCGCGTATGGCGTCTAGTTCGCTCTGCCTTGCGAGGGCACGTTCGCGTTCCGCGTCGAGTCTGGCTCGGTGTTGCCCGATGCCGAGCAGGGCCGCGGCGATGATGCCGATCGTGAGCGTCGCGACGGTCGCGGCAGTGCCGCCGACCAACGCTTTATTTCGCTTGGCGAACATCATCGCCCGGTAGGGCTTCGTGGGCGGGCGGGCGAGAATGGGCTGACTCGCGAGGATGCGGCGAAGATCCGCCGCGAGCGTTCCGGCGTCGTGATACCTCCGTTGCGGATCGCGTTCGAGGCACTTGCTCACCAAGGTGTCGATGTCGCGGCTGATGCCTTCACACGCGACGCGCAGCGGTGACGGGGTCTGCTGGTCCAGCACGCGGACGGCAGCCCCGATCGAGAGACCGGCGAGATTGTGGGGGGGCACGCCGGCTACGAGTTCGTAGAGGATCACACCCATTGCATACACATCGGCGGTGGGGCCAATCGAGCCAGGCTCACCATCGAGTTGTTCGGGCGCCATGTACCCGATCGTACCGAGGATCTGTCCTTCGTTGGTGATGGTCATTGCGCCGATGCTCGCGTCGCCTGTGAATCGAGCGATACCAAAGTCAAGAATCTTCGGCTGTCCAGTTTGGGTGATGAGGATGTTCTCGTGCTTGAGATCGCGGTGAACGGTCTGACGCTCGTGGGCGTGCGCGATGCCGTCCGCGACGCGGGCGACCAGCGCGAGCCGATCCGGTATGGAGAGCTCGTGGATATCTGCATACAACCGGAGCGGCATGCCCTCGATGAGTTCCATGACAAAGTAGGGGCGGTCGGCTCCGGCGACTTCCGCAGCTCCGGCATCGAAGACCTGAACGATCGCAGGGTGTTGAAGCCGGCCCTGTAGATGTGCCTCGGCCACGAAACGCCGACTGAGTGCCTGTGAATAGCGGATGGTATCGATCACCTTCAATGCCACCCGCCGCTTGGGCGACGGCTGCTCGCACTCGTACACCACGCCCATACCGCCGCGGCCCAGCTCGCGGATGACACGATACTTGCCGATGGATCTCGGGCCGGCGGGCGCCTCATCGAGTAACCGTTCTGCATCCTTGCGTTGACGGTCGATGCGAGAATCGTCAAAGAGGTGCTTTGTCGAGAGAGCAGTCTCCGCCGCCAGCAACTCCAGCACCCGAGCCTTCAGAGGTTCATCATCAGCACACAGCTGATCGATCACACCAGCGCGATCGCTCTCGTTGGCCTCGAGCACGTCGGCGACGATCTCGGCCACGATTGCATAGTTGTGCTCTTGGTTCATTGCTCTCCGAGTTCGCTCATCAGCCACAATCGCGCGGCCTGCCAGTCGCGCTTCACCGTTCGCTCGCTCGATCCGGTAAGGCTAGCGATCTCAGGAATTGACAGCATACCAAACAGGCGGAGCTCGACGACCTCTGCGTGACGCCTATTGAGTGAATCGAGCCTCTCAAGCGACTCGTTAAACGATGCAAGGTCAAAACCGGCATCGGAGCTGCTGATTTCAGACTCATTGAAAGTCACCCGGTGTCCTGCCCCACCTCGCTTGATCGCGTTTTTCGTTTTGGCGTGATCAGCGAGTACCTGCCGCATCACACGGGCAGCGAGCGCAAAGAAATGCTGCCGGCTCTCTATCGCATCAACTTGTCCTGACAGCTTAAGCCACGCCTCATTGACTAGTGCTGTAGGCTGCAGAGTGTGAGACGCGCCCTGCTCCGAAAACACCTTGCTCGCGAGCCCACGTAACTCAGATTCGAACTGCAAAAAGAGCGAATCCATGCCGACGAACGACATCGACGGTTCGGATTGGTCCTTGGTGTGCTCGGTCATAATGCAAGTCTCAGAAGCAAAGAGGGTGACGCGGAAGCGTTCATGGTAACACGAAATGAATGAAAACTAATCGGCCGGCTCGCAGTTTGATGATCTGCTCAGAGATGAGTTCCAAAATTGTCCGATAATGCAGAGAGGTCGACTGACACTTCTTGTTGCCAGTTCCAGACCAATTCGGCCCATTGACAAGACGCGATTGCGCGCGGATTCGGTGATAGAGACAAGGCTCTGAAAGACTCGCTCTTTCCGGCCAAATGGATTCAAACAATGCCGGCGATCCCTCATATGGCAGAAAGTCTCTCGTGCGCCACCTTCTTCGGACGTAGTGAGCCTTGCTAATCTGCGATCAGAGTGAAGCTGGGTCGAGATCCGGATAGATTTCCGCTACCGAGGCCCTACCAGGTGGGAGGTTTCAGAAGGTGTTTCATTCAGCGCTGATCCAACAGCGTGAAATGCACGCAAAGAG
>JBGCEB010000065.1:0-52688 GCA_045106075.1 Phycisphaerales bacterium | reverse complement strand
ACGGGCGCCCATGTTCTCGGCTTTGTCGCTCAGTTCGATCTCTTCGGCGACGGTCACGCCGTCCTTGGTGACGGTGGGCCCGCCCCAGGACTTGTCGATGACGGCGTTACGCCCGCGGGGCCCGAGGGTCGCCTTGACGGCCGACGCCAGCTTCTCCACGCCGGCCAAGAGGGCTTTGCGTGCTTCGAGGTCGAAGGTCAGTTCTTTGGATGCCATGGAATCGGTCTCCTCAAAGCGGGCCTGTCCATCGCCCGCGTGTCATTCAGTTTGGCCGGGCCTTGATGGACCCTCGGCCCAAAGAGAATGGCAACCGCCGTGCCAAACCGGATCACGGATGGATCCCGAGATCCACCCCGCCGAACGCACTGCAACCACCGAGCGGCTGCCGAGGACCGCCAACCGCACGATCCGCCTGCCAACCTGGCAGCCCAACCATCGAAAACCACCCCCACCACCGGCGTGTCCTCCGAAATCCGGCACGCTATCATGTGCTCCGTCCAAGGAAGGACGCCCGGAGACGACGCGATGATGACCCCCATCCTCACGTTGGCGTACGCCGACCCATCCCCGTACCTGCCCATCTTCTTGATGGTCATCGCTGGCATTGGCTTCGGCGTGCTCAACCTCGTCGGCTCGTTCGTGCTCGGCCCGAGCCGGGCCGGTGCCCGCAAGGGCGAGACCTATGAATCCGGCATGTCCGCCGTGGGCACCGCCCGCAAGCGGTTCAACGTCCGGTTCTACCTGATCGCGATGGTCTTCCTGGTCTTCGATGTCGAGGTGATATTCCTGTACCCCTGGGCCGCGACGTTCACCAGCCTTGACCCCCAGAGCGATCAGGCCGCGGTCTGGCTGCTCCGGATCATGTTCTTCCTGCTCACGACCGTCGTTGCATATCTCTACGGCTACCGCAAGGGCGTCTTCCGCTTCGACTAAAGCCGGATCCCCCAGCGACCCGCCCCCGTATACCCAACGCCCGATGAACGCCCCCGCGATCCAACCCGAGCGGACCACCCCGCTGCGGGCGACCACGGCCGAACGTCTCGCCGGAGGCGCCGTCGCGACCATTGCGGTGAGCGTTCTCGGCATCGCCGCTTGGCTCACCCCATCCGACCAGGGACATGGCACGCACCTGCAAATGGGCCTGCCCGCCTGCACTTGGACCGTGTGGTTCGACAAGCCCTGCCCCACCTGCGGCATGACGACCGCGTTCGCGACCGCCGGCGAAGGACGCTGGCTCGACGCGTTCAACACCCAACCCGCCGGGATGGTCTTCAGTGTCATGACCGCGGCCGCGTTCTGGCTCGGTGCCCACACGCTGCTTACCGGGAGCCGCATCGGCGGGCTGGTCGCATCCGCCCTCCGCCCGAAGACGGTCACGCTGCTGATCGCAGGGTTTCTCGCTGCTTGGGGCTATAAACTGCTGACGTGGTAAGGCTTGTTTTCGTTGCACCGCTGCGGGCAGGCCATGATCGAGGAGAACACTGCCATGCCAATCATGCCCAATCTGTTTCGCCGCACCCTGTTGGTCGCAGCGGGACTTGCATCGGTGCTCGTGTTGTCGGGGTGCATCATCGCCGCGGCTGTCGGCGGTATGGCAGAATCGTATAACCGAACAGGCACCACCCTTTTTCCCCCTGAATACGCCGGGATAGAAGGCAAGTCGTTCGCGATCGTTGCGACAGGCAGCCGACTGATGGAATCGGAGCACCCGGGGCTGACGGCACGCCTCATTCAACGGGTCAACAACCGACTGATCACCAACGCCAACCCCGCCTACGCCATCCCGAGCAACGATCTGCTGACAGTGCTTTACAACACGCCTCAATGGCCGGCGATGACCAGAGGCGAGGTCGCCGAGATGCTCGGCGTGGAACGGCTGATCGTTGTCGAACTCATCGATTACCGCCTCCAAGAACCCGGAAACCAGTACGTCTGGGACGGCGTCGCATCAGTCCTCGTCACCGCATTCGAAGCGGACTCGGGATTCCCCGACGATCCAGTCTTTGAAAAGGCTATCCGCGTCACGTTCCCCGACTCGACGGGTCTGCTCCGTACCGACATCAACGAACAAGCCATCACGTCGGAGCTTTCCAACCGTATCGTCAACCGCGTTGCGTGGTTGTTCTACGAGCATGAAGAGTCGAACATCATCCCGTATTGATCCACCGGAGACCCCATGCGATCAGTCATCTTTATCGCCGCACTCGGCTTGTCAGTCATCAGTCTTTCGATCGCGGGATGCAATGTCATCACGCCGGTCGCATACGCGATCCATGGTCCAGAGAAGGTCCAAGCCCATTACGAACCCGACCCAGATCGAACCACCGTGATCTTTGTCGATGACCCGTCGAGCCAACTGGCCCAGCGCCGGCTTCGCTATCAGATCGCCGACGAAGCGTCCCGCATCCTGATGGGTAAGGAAGTCATCTTGGACATGCTCGACTCGAGACCCATCCTCAACGCGGCCACCAAAGAACGCTACGGGCAACGCACCAGCATCACCGAACTCGGGCAAGGAGTCGGGGCCGACATCGTCATCTACGCCGTCGTAACAGACTTCTCGATCTCACCCAAAGACGGCACCTTTGTTCCGGTCGCCAACATGCGCGTCAAAGTCATCGACACCGCAACCGGGGAACGCCTCTGGCCCGAATCCGAAGCGGGATACCTCCTCGATGTCCGGATACAGCAACGATCCGGACTCGCCAATGATCTCAACAACGGCCAACTCGCCGTCCAGTCTGAGCTCGCAAGCCGAGCCGCGCTCGGTCTTTCTCAGATGTTCTACAAGCACGAACTCCCAGACACCGTACTCAACGGCCGCTGAGTGTGATCGCACCAAGCCAACAACACGCGGTCGTCCACCTGCTCGGCTCACCGAGCATGCGGTCCAGGAAGCCTGCCAGCACACACGCGCCCGGGCGACTCACACCGGCATTCGCCTGCGCCCAAGCGATCAAGCAAGGACTCGCGCCGAACGCTCCAATCATGGTTGTCGGGCCCGAAGATGCAGAGTCCCATGCCGTTTCGTGCGGCCTGTCCGTTCATCGCCGCATCGCGTCACCGATCGGCATGCCGCGCTTGGGACGCCCCGCGCTGCGCAGTCTCGTCGGAGGTGTCGATCGGATCATCTGCTGGTCCGACGAACTCATCGGGATGGCCACGGGCATCGCCGAGCACGCCGAACTGATCTCGACCGCACCTCACCTTTGCACCGTCCCGGCAAGAAAAATCGCCAACGTATCCTGCCTGACCGACCACGACGCGAGCATCTGGGCCGATCGCGGAATCGTCACAGAGCTTCTCAAAATCAACCCGGGTGTTCTGAGACAACAGGATCAACGCGAGACAGCGCGCGAGCTGCTCGGCATCGCACCCGAGACATTGGTCTTCATCGCGATCGCTGACCAACCAGAGCACGCTGATGCAAGGGGCCTCGTGTTTCTGATGACGGTGCTTGATGCCACCAAGTTTCGTGTACAGGCGATCATCCCGAAGCACGCTCGAAATGCCGCCGCCGCCCGGAGGCACCACCGCGCGATCGGGAACCAATACCCGCTCTGGCTCAGCGAACGCACCCCGCTCGAATGGCTGCGTGTTGCTGACCTCGCGGCGCTCCCGGCATCGGACGGTTCCGGATCCGATCTCCTCCTCGAACTGATGTGCGAAAGCCAAGGCTGCCCAGTCATCAGGCTTGACTCCGGCGGCACCGCCAGAATCGGACCGGACGGCACCGGCGAGCAATCACTCCTCGAAGAACTCGACGAACTCGTCCAACTCAAACAACGGGCCCGAACCCATGGCGAGGCCTGACTCGCACAAGGACCAGACCGGCGTGCTGTTCGTGTGCCTGGGCAACATCTGCCGCAGCCCGCTCGCCGAGGGTATCTTCATCCATCTCGCACGCCAGCGCGGCGTACTCGATCAGTTCACCATCGACTCCTGCGGCACCGGCGGCTGGCACGCGGGCGAGCCCGCCGACCCGCGTTCGATCGCCGTCGCCGCCAAGCACGGCATCGAACTCCCCTCCCGCGCCCGCAAGTTCGACCCAAGCTCCGACATCAAAGCATTCGACTGGCTGATCCCCATGGACAACCAGAACCACCGCGACCTGCTCGAAGCCGGCACACCCGAATCCAAACTCAAACTGATGCTCGATTACCACCCGAGCCCGCCGACCCGCGAAGTCCCCGACCCCTACTACGGCGGCCCGAACGGGTTCGACAAGGTCTACGACATGCTCACGGTTTCGTGCGATGCGATGCTCGAGTCGCTCACCCGCTAATCACGTGCTTCACAGCGCCAAGCACACCCGCGAACCTATACCCGGGATCGATATAGCGTTCGACGACATAGAAGCAGAAGTAGTAAACCCGCGCCGACGCCCAGATCACGCAGAGTAGCAGCAAGAACGTTGTAAACCGTGGCGAGCGATCGAGAATCAGCCCGCCCGCAAGCAGAAGAATCACCACGAAGCCGACGGCTTTCGCGTACATCCACAGCGGATTCTTAAGATCCCGTTCGATGAGTGTCTATACGTCCGGACGGGCTCCGAAGATCCTGGTCAAAGTTCCAGCATCAACCGCGCCGGGTCTTCGATCGCGTTCTTGATCGACACCAGGAACTGCACCGCCTCGGCTCCGTCCACGATGCGGTGGTCGTAACTCAGCGCCAGGTACATCATGGGCCGCAGCGCGATCTGGCCCGAGCCGACCGGGTATTCCATCGGGCGTTTCTTGATCCCGTGCATCCCGAGGATCGCCGACTGCGGCGGGTTCAGGATCGGCGTCGACATCAGGCTGCCGAATACGCCGCCGTTGGTGATCGTGAACGTGCCCCCGGTCATCTCGGAGAGGTCTAGCTTGCCTTCCTTGGCGCGGACGCCGAAGTCCTTGATGGTCTTCTCGATGCCCGCGAACGTCAGGTCTTCGGCGTTGCGGATCACCGGCACGACCAGGCCCTTGGGCCCGGCCACCGCGATCGCGACGTCTTGGAAGTCGTGGTGCTCGATCGCTGGCTTGCCGCCCTCGCCCGCAACGATGTTGGCATTAATCAGCGGGAACTTCTGGAGCGCCTGCGTGCACGCTTTGACGAAGAACGACATGAAGCCGAGCCCGATGCCGTGCTTCTCGCCGAACGCTTCTTTGTGCTGCTTGCGCAGGTCCATGACCGCGCCCATGTCGACCTCGTTGAAGGTCGTGAGCATCGCAGCCGTCTGCTGCGCTTCGACCAGCCTCGATGCGATCCGCTGGCGGAGCGGAGCCATTTTCTCGACCCGCACGTTACGTGAACCCGCAGCCGGTCCGGCAGCAGCCGAACCATTCGAGGCGGGAGCCCCGTCTTGGTGGGTCTGAATAAACCCGATGACGTCCTGCTCGCGGATGCGTCCGCCGGCACCGGTGCCGGCGATGCCCGCGAGGTTCACGCCTTTGTCCTCTGCCAGTTTGCGTGCCAGCGGCGTTGCCTTCACATCGGCAGCTGCAGCCGAACCGTTCGACGACACGGCTGGAGCGTTTGGCGCCGGAGCTGCAGGCTCTGCTTTGGGCGGCGCAGCAGTTGCGGTTCCGCCCTCTTGCTTCGCTGCAGCGGGCTCGGAAGCACCCGCGGGCTTGCTGGCCGACTCATCGATCTCGCCGACCGACGCGCCGACATCAACCTCGTCACCCTCGGTAAAGTTGTGCTTGACGATGCCGGCAGCCGGCGCCGGCACCTCCATCGTGACTTTGTCGGTCTCGAGTTCGAGCACGGTTTGGTCACGGTCGACCCACTCGCCGTCTTTGACCAACCACGCGCCGATCACGCCGGAAGTTACCGATTCGCCTACGTTCGGGATGACAATGCTCGTACCCATCGGTCTGCTTCCTTACGCCCTCGCAGCGGCGACGCGCTGCCCTTCGGGCTTCTCTTCGGGCTTGGGCCCGATCGCTTTGCTAAGAATCGCTTCTTGCTCAATCTTGTGCTGCGACTTCGAACCCGTCGCAGGCGAACCGCTCGGAACACGCCCGATGAATAACGGACGATCCAAGCCCAACTTCCGCTGGACTTGATCCGCGAAGTACACGTTTGCTGCCGCGTTATACGGCTCTTCTTGAACGTAGATCAGCTCTTCACGATTCGCATACGAACTCAGAATCCCATCGAGCATCTCGTGATGGAAAGGATAAATCTGTTCGATTCGAATGATCGCCGTGTCATCCCGACCGGTTGCCCGACGACGCTCGTCGAGTTCCCAATAAATCTTGCCGCAACAAACAATCACACGCTTCACACCAGACTTGTCAAGTCCACCATTGGCAAAGTGAGGATCATCAAGGAACTCACGGAAGTGCCCCTCGGTTATCTCCGACACCGGACTATTCGGAATCCGAAGCATGCTCTTGGGCGTCATCACGACCAGCGGCTTACGGAAGTTCCGCTTGAGCTGCCTGCGGAACATGTGGAAGCACTGCGCACCGGTCGTCGGGTAGACGACCTGCATGTTCTGGTTGCCGCAAAGCTTGAGGAACCGTTCCATTCGGGCCGACGAGTGCTCAGGGCCTGCACCTTCGTATCCGTGCGGCAGCAACAGCGTAAGCCCGGACCAACGCTCCCATTTCGTCTCCGCCGACGCGAGGAACTGATCGATGACGACCTGCGCCCCGTTGACAAAGTCACCGAACTGCGCTTCCCAACACACGAGCATGCCGGGATCACCAAGTGAATAGCCATAGTCGAACGCCATAACACCGTATTCAGACAACGGCGAGTCGTACACACAGAAGCGCGCCTGACGCGGCTTACCGTCTGAACCCTCGGTGCCGGGCGGCGTGGGTGTTCCCTCTTCGCCAACTTCACGGATGTTGTTCAGCGGCGTGTAGGGCTCGCCAGATTCAAAATCACGCACCACCGCGTGCCGGTGACTGAACGTGCCGCGACGACAATCCTGACCAGACAACCGGATCGGGTGCCCCTCGGCCAAAAGCGTGCCAAACGCCAACTGCTCCGCATCCGCGTAGCTGATCAACTCAGCATCCGCCAACTCAGCACGCTCTTTGAAGAGCTTCTTGAGCTTTGGATTGAGCTTGAATCCATCGGGGATCTTTCCGATCCCGCCGGCCACCTCGCGCAGCAGCTCCATCGAAACAGCGGTATGCCCGGGATCAAAGCTGAACTCATGGGTCAGCCCGTTCCACCGTTCACTGCCCGGATCGATCGTGGGATCGTTTGGCTGTGTTTTGGCAGCCTGCTGAGCACGCTCGAGCGCCTCATCAAGTTGACTCTGGATCGCTTGGCGGTCGGCGTCGTTGATGACACCTTCACTCTGCAAGCGATTGGTGTAATGCGTCAGCACCGAGGGGTGCTGCTTGATCATCTTGGCCATCAGAGGCTGGGTGAAGCTTGCTTCGTCTTGCTCGTTGTGCCCGTACTTGCGATAGCACACCAAATCAATGAAAACATCACTCTTGAACTCTTGGCGGAACTCCGCTGCGATCTGCGCCGCCGCGACAACCGCTTCCGGATCCTGACCATTCACATGAAAAATCGGAGCATCGATCGATTTGCCGATATCGGTGCAATACCGACTCGATCTCGCATCATCTGGCAGCGTCGTGAACCCGATCTGGTTGTTTACAACCACATGGATCGTGCCGCCCGTGGTGTAGCCTTCGAGGCGCGAGAAGTTGAGTACTTCCTGCACCACGCCCTGCCCCGCCACCGCGGCGTCGCCATGCAAGAGCACCGGCATCACGCGCTTGCGTTCGGTGTCGCCGCGAAGACGCTGCTTCGCCCGGCAACGGCCTTGCACAACGCCATTGACCGCTTCGAGGTGCGAAGGATTGCTCGCAAGCGCGAGATGCACCATCGAGCCATCCGACATCCGACGTGTGCCCGAATAGCCACGGTGATACTTCACGTCACCCGAACCGTCGGCAAAGCCTTCGGTCCAGTTTTCTTCGAACTCGGTGAAGATCTGCTCGTAGCTCTTGCCCAAAATATTGTTAAGCACGTTCAGCCGCCCGCGGTGGGCCATGCCGATGACGACTTCTTCAACACCGCGACCCGCGGCTGCCGAAATCACCCGATTCATCAACGGGATCAACGACTCGGCACCCTCAAGACTAAAACGTTTCTCACCCGGATATCGCTTTTGAAGGAACTTCTCAAACGTTTCGGACTTCGTGAGTTGTTCGAGCAAATCCGCACGTTCGCGACGATCAAGATCAACGGCACCGCCAGCACGTTCGAAGCGCTCGATCAACCACGATCGCTGGTGCAGGTCTGACACATGCATGAACTCGACACCGATCGAACCGCAGTACATGCGCTCGAGCCGTTCGACGAGTTGTTTCACGGTCACTTCACGATCAAGACCCATGCTGGTGCCATCCACAACGCTCGAGAGGACATCCTCTGAGACATTGTGATAACTCAGGTTAAGCGACTCCGGGCGGTCGCGCTCGCGACCAAACGGATCGATCTTGGCACACAAGTGACCCTGGTCGCGGAAGGCGCCGATCAAATCGTCGACGACAGATTCGAATCGCGTCGCCTGGCCGGCAGGACGGCCGACCGTGGGCGTGACCCTCGGCGCCGAATCGGCTTCGAGGTTGGCAAACGAAGGCGTAGAAGAAGCCGGCGCCGATGGAGCAGGCCCTGCTTGGCCGAACATCTTGAGCTCGGACGCCATCGCCAACTCAAAGCCTTGGAAGAACGCGCGGAGGTGACTCGGAAGGGCATTCGGGTCGCGCTGATACAGCGCGAACTGCTCTTCCAGGTACTCAGGGCTCCACTGGTTCACGCTGGGAACTAAAGGACGAGGCACGGCACTCATGGCACTCCCCAGCCGAACCCACCTCGCGCGAATTCGACGCTCGCAGGCGGGTATTTTCGGACGTTAGCGGGGTACGCCACCCCGTCTTTCAATGCTAGGTACCACTATCGGCTGCCGCCCCGCCCAACGAAACCAAAACCGTCGGTTTCCCTCTGCGAGATCCCCCCCACACCGCCTTGATGGCCTCAGCCACCCTGATCGACCTCAACAAGGGGTCCTTTGCAGGCAAGAACTGCCGACAGGACTCCCAACCCAGTTGGGACACCCCGCGCAGGCTTAGCCGAATCGCCCGGTCACGTACTGCTCGGTCTCTGGCAGGACTGGTTTTTGGAAGATGTCGGCGGTCGGACCGTACTCGACCAACCGGCCGAGGTACATAAACGCAGTATTCTGACTCACTCGGGCGGCTTGCTGCATGTTGTGGGTCACAATCAGCACCGTGTATCGCTCCGCGATCTCTGTGATCAGCTCCTCGATTCGGAGGGTCGCGATTGGGTCCAACGCCGAGCAAGGCTCGTCGAGCAGGAGGACCTCAGGATCGGCAACGATCGCCCGAGCAATGCAAAGCCGCTGCTGCTGCCCACCAGACAACCCCAGTGCCGACTGCTTAAGCCTGTCCTTGACCTCGTCCCAAATCGCTGCCGAACGCAACGATCGTTCACACGCTTCTTCGAGCACCGATTTCCGACGCTCGCCATCGATCCGAAGAGGGTACACAACATTCTCGTAGATCGACATCGGGAATGGGTTTGGCTTTTGGAACACCATGCCCAGCCGTTTACGCAACTCAATGACATCCACGTCCGGTGCATAGATCGGAGCACCATTCAACTTCACGTGTCCTTCGACCCGCACGCCGCCAACAAGATCGTTCATCCGATTGATCGATCGCAAAAGCGTGGACTTGCCACAGCCCGACGGCCCAATGAGCGCCGTCACCTGGCCACGCGGTATCTTCATCGAAACATCATGGATCGCCTGCGCCTGCCCGTACCAAAGGCGGAACTTCTCGATCTCAATCACTGCATCACAGTTGCGGAGTGTGTCCGTAACCGCCGGCTCCACAGCCTCGCCCCGACGGATCGCTTCGATCACCCGATACTCGACCGGCGCCTGAGTGTCTGGCTCGGTGTTGATCGCGACGTGGCGAATACCGGTTGACTTGGTTTTACTCATGGTTGCAGCAGCGTAGGGCATGTGTCACACCGTGGGGCCGGTCAAGCGTGCCCGAAGCTTTGCTCGGATCACGATCGCGACAAGATTGAGGGTCAAAACAATCACCAGCAAGAGCAAAGTCGTCGTCCAAACCAGCCCACGGGCAGCCTGCGAGTCCGGACTCTGGAATCCGAGGTCATAAATATGGAATCCCAGATGCATAAAACTCCGGTCCAGATGCAAAAACGGGGATTCGCCAGAGATCGGCAAGTCCTGATTGAGCTTGACAGCCCCCACCAACATCAACGGGGCGACTTCCCCCGCTCCGCGAGCCATCGCCAGAATGGCACCGGTCAAAATACCCGGGAGTGCACCGGGGAGCACGATCCGCCACAGCGTCTGCCATTTACTCGCACCGCAGCCGTAGCTGCCCTCCCGCATCGAGTTCGGGACCGCCGCGATCGCTTCCTCGGTCGAAACGATCACCACCGGCAACGTCAGGAGCGCGAGTGTCAAAGCAGCCCAAAGCATGCCGCGTCCGCCGAACGTCGGAGATCCGTCCGCTGCCCGAGCCTCAAAGAAACCACTAAAGAAAGGTGTCCGTGCGATCAGCACGACCGCGAGTACAAACGTCATCAGCCAACCGATGGCCGCCACACGCCGAAGCAAGACCTGAGCCTTCGATGCTTCTGAACCCGGGATCGGCTTTGACCACACACCACACGCATACGAACCGACCAGTGTCAACATACCAACACCGACCAACCCCCACCACCAGATCGGCGGCAAACGCATCGGCTCGACCGGGCCGGCATCGACATACCGGCCAACCGTGTAGCAAAAGAATCCGAGCCCAAACACGCCGTACACAATGCTCGGCACACCGGCGAGATTATTCACCGCAATCCGAATGATGCTCGTCACGATGCCTTGCTTGGCATATTCACGGAGATACAACGCCGCGATAACACCCAACGGCGTCACAGTCACGGTCAACAAAAGAGTGAGCATGACCGTCCCCACGATCACCGGGAACACGCCACCTTCGGTGTTTGCTTCGCGTGGGGGCGCCGTCAGGAACTCGGTCCAACGAGAAAAGTACACACCAAGCTTCCGCCCCAAGCCCATCCGGTTCGCGTCAACCACTCGAACAACCTGCGACAGCAACATCGGCTCGTCTGGCTCGATTTGGCGGACCGGAGCGACGCGTCCCTCTGTCGGCTCGATCACAACCAATCGCTGGCGGGCATCGATCGCCTCCATCTCGCGAATCTCAGCCAGCAAGGTGTCATATTGCTCTCCAAGATCCACTTCGATCTCGGCAGCACTGGCACGCATCTCCGAGAGACGCGCTTCCGTCATCTCTGCGGGCTTCCAAGGCCCGTGCAGGAACACCGCCAACGCACCCGCCCAAGCTGCTGCCAGCAAGCCCGCACGCGCCACACGAGGCCAACGCACAAACGTCGATGTGCGACGCCCAACCACCCGCCCGGCAATCACGCATCCCACAATACCCACCACGGCGAGCACAAAAACCGCCATCGGCATCACCGCACGACCACCGCCTGGTCGCTCGAGCGCGAGCTCTGCTTCTCGAACACGGAGACGCTGCGCCTCGATGCGATAGTTGATCGCGCCGAGTTCATTTTTCTTGAGCCGATCAATATCAGCACGACGCGATCGGGCAGCACTGTGATTCGCAGCCACATAGGCCATCACATCTTCAGCACCCTCAGCGACGACGATGCGTTCGCCCGAATCGTTGATCTCAACTGCCTGCTCAGGAACGCCTAGCCAAATGCTCCAAACCTCACGCTCGACCAAGAGCGCATCATCCGGACGTTCGATCGAGGCAATGTCGGAACGATCCACCCAGCGGAACGGCTCGCGACCCAAATCTCGGTTGCCGGTGCGGTACAGAATCCGCTCGGGTTCATCCTCGGAATCAAAGGGAACACCAAGAAACACTTCCCCGGTCGACATGGTCACACGCTCAATCGGGCGAGGCCAATAGGTCTGCAACCCGTTGAACACGATCATGCCAACCAACCCGACGATCATCACCAAGCACAACACCAGCGCGCCGCCGGTGAACCAAATCATGGGCTCTCCGCGTGCCGAGAGAGGCGTGCGCCGCCTAGGTGCACCGGAACCACGCTGGGGAGATGCTCCACTCATAGCCCTGCATTCCTCGCGCGAACCACCTGGCGGACAACCTCCGCCGTAGTGTTGATCAGGAACGTCATCACAAACAACACGAACCCGCACAAGAACAACACGCGATAGTGCGTCTCACCCTTTGGCGCCTCGGGGAGTTCAACAGCGATGTTTGCAGCGAGAGTTCTGAACCCACCAAAGATATTCCATTCCATCTCGGGGGTGTTCCCAGTCGCCATCAGCACGATCATGGTCTCGCCAACCGCACGACCAAAACCGATCATGCACGCAGAGAAGATACCCGATGCCGCGACCGGCAAGACCACACGCACCGCGGTTTGCCAAGGGGTCGCACCGGCGCCGAGAGATGCAGCACGAAGCGTGTTCGGCACCGCTTGCAATGCGTCGTCTGAGATCGTGTAAATGATTGGGATCACCGCGAACCCCATGATCATCGCCACCACGAGCGTGTTGCGAGGCGAGAAAGTTCCCAAGATCGAGTCGCGCGGATCAAAGCCCATTCCCGATAGCACAGAAGCGCCACCCGCCGCTAAAACCCCAGACAGCACCAGCAAAGCAAAGAACCGGATCAACACCACCAATCCGCCGCCCAGCACGCCCCGCGATTCTGCCAGCGCGTCGATGGGACGCCGCAAGAACAGCGAGTTGAGAACGACGGCACAGATTGCCGCCGGCGCGACCAGCACCGTGGTCCAACCCGGCCACGACCCCCCGTACTCGCCGTTGAGCCAACGCCGCATGTCAACAGCCTGCTCGGTATCGGTCGGGTTTCCAAAGAGCACTTTCTCGAAAACAGGCCCAAGAGAAACCGCGATCGCTACACCAAACAAGCAGGCTGCGAAGACAAGACAGAGGTGTTGCCCAGTACGCATCCGCCGACGAACGGTCAGCGGCACGAGCTGCCAGAGGTGGGCTGCAATCAAAACGCCAACCGGCACGGTCGCCAACCCGATCAGAACCTCCGGCAACCAATCCCGCACATAGGGAGCAACCACCATCGCTGCAATGAACCCAAGAACCACAGACGGCAAAGACGCCATCATTTCCACTCCGGGTTTCACAACTCGACGAACACGATGGCTCAGAAACTCGCTGGTGTAAATCGCCGCGAGCACACCAACCGGGACCGCAAAGAGCATCGCAAAGACCGTTGCCTTCAGGGTACCGAAAATCAGCGGCATCAGACTCAGCTTGGTCTCGGCCGCATCATCACCCGCGGAAGACTGGTAGACAAAGGTCGATTCAGATTGCCCCTCGTAGTGGACACGACCAAAGAGTGCTTTGACAGAAAACTCGGGATAACCCGGCTCCATTTCGCGCAGCGAATACGCCCCGTCAGAGCCAAACGCCAACACCCCGTCGTTCTTGGGGAACAACCGGACGAGATTTGCTGAGTCCAATCCAGAATCGAACTCGACGATCAGTTTTTCTGACGTGGCATGCCGAACCCGAACCGTCCCGTCCGCACCAAGCACCGCAACCGACCGGTCCCGCATACTCGGAGACATATCAACGACCGCTGCATTCGCTGCAGAAAAGGCATGCGTCCGAACAAGGCGGACATCAACCTCACCGGCAGTGTTAAACTGCGAAACACTCCAAGTTCCAACATCCCCGAGCGAGTCACCGATCATGAGTGACTTTGACCCAAGCAGCATTGCCGCAGCAGTTACTTCACGTCCCGGATCGACCACCTGGACCGTCTCAGCAAACGCGAAGCCCTCATCCCCTCTTGCATACCGACGTAAACGACCGTCGCGATCGAGCAAGAACACACTGTCGCCCTCGGCCGTGATGAACACCCAATCGGCAAGCCCATCTTCTGGGCGGAATGAAGTCGATCGGAGCCGAGTTCGAGGTTTACCACCACCGAGCGGACGGATCGTCCGCACTGAGCTCACCGCGATCGTGCCGTCGGCTCGACCGACCAATAGATACGTCTTACCCGTCGAATCAACGCGGTAGTCGAGTCGCTCGATCTCCCCTTCGCCGTCTTTGACTTGAACCGGACTACCAAACGCCACCACCAGCTCGGATCGACGGGCACGGCCCGGACGAGTCATTTCGAGAACCGCGCCGTCTTCTTCGACCCAAACCTCGCCGATCGCACGATCCTTCTCGACCGCGACGGCTTTGGCTTTGAACTCAACCGACCCCAACCGGACCAACCCGTCATCCGTGCCAATCGCAACGAACGCGCCGTTTCGGATCACAGAGACCGCAGAAACGCCCGACATCGGTTCGACGTCACCGAATACGCCGATCTCTCCCCCACTTGCCGCCAACGTCCCGCGAACCACACCGTCATCGTCGATGACCGCCATCGCGTGCCCGTACGGATCGAGTACGAGGTCACCTTGCATTTCAGTTGAGGCAACCGCTGCTGTCGTTTCGCCCAGCGAACCCCGAGAAAACAGCGGCACCACAACATACGCCAAATACAGACATATGCCCAAGACTGCTGCGAGAACGAGGAATCCGCCACCACTGATGATGACTTGCGCAGCGCGGTCAATCGCATGGACCCGGGCAGACACCCGCCGTGACGACTTCAACTCGCTTGGGTTCATGAGCGCTTCGGTCCCATCGTTCACGATCTTTGAGACAAAGCCGGGGCACCCGCGTCAACGATCGCCCCGATGATAACTATTTTATCCCGGCGATGCCGGAGGGAGACCCGTTGAAACAGGAATCCCTCCGCTTTTAATGTCAGAAACCGGGATCCACACCGACAGCCTCAAGATCCGCGCGAGCTACATCGGCCGACACGGGGAAGTACCCGTCCTTGGCAACAACTTCTTGACCCTGCTTGCTGAAGATCAATCGGATGAACTCGGCCCGGAGCGGATCAAGACCGTTCACTGGATCAGCATTCACATAGACATACAAGAAACGAGCAAGCGGATACTCGCCTGAGTTAGCGAACTCACCGGACGGGGGAAAAGCCTCGTCACCTTCGAGCGATACATTGAGCATCTTGACGTCCGCAGTCGCGTACCCGATGCCCGAGTAGCCCATCGCATATCGATCGGTCGCGATGCCCTGGACAACGGCGGACGAACCGGGCTGCTCCTTCACGGAAGTTTTAAAGTCATTGCCCTGAAGCCCGACCTTCTTGAAGTAGCCGTACGTACCCGAAGCCGAGTTGCGGCCATACAGGCTGATGGGCCGTTTTTTGTAGCTCGGATCCATCACGCCCAGGTCACCCCAGGTCATGTCGGCACCATTGACCGAAAAAGCCGCGGTGAGCTGATCAATCGAAATCTCATCGAGCGGGCAATCCTTATGGACGAACACCGCCAGGGCGTCGATTGCGGTGCGAAGCGCGACCGGCTTGTACCCAAACGATGCTTCAAACTTATCGACTTCTGACGACTTCATCGCACGGCTCATCGGACCGAACTGAGCCTGGCCCTCGATCAACGCGGGCGGTGCCGTCGACGAGCCCTTGCCCTCGACTTCGATCTGTGCGGATGGATAAAACGCCTTGAACTCTTCTCCCCAAAGGGTCATGAGGTTGTTCATGGTGTCAGAACCGATGCTCTTGATGTTCCCGGACACACCGCTGGTGGCACGGTAACGGGGCAGTTCAGAATCCGAAGCGATGTGCGACCCCGCCGCCATCATGGTTGCTGCAGCGGCTATGACCGCAATCTTTGTCATTAATCCACGCATCGTGAGCTCTCCAGTTTCGAGGAGTGAATACCAGTTTCAAGACAATGGTGACCACCGACATCCGAAAGACACGCAACGGCAACGTGAAGACTTTGTAAAGATCCCGTGGCCAGACGAAGCCCGACAGACTAAGTACCTTCTCACAATGCACTTGGGAGGGTGCTTGGCCTACTCATTCTCGAGCAGTTCAACGAGTTTGGCCACAACCTTTGGATCTTGGGGACTCGTCCTCGGTCCAAATCTTGCCACAACGTCGCCATTGCGATTCACGACGAACTTCGTGAAGTTCCAACCGGGTTCGCCTCCGAGTGGCTCGGGCAGTGCCGCGAGCTGCTTGTAGAGCGGATGAGCGTCATCACCTTTCACGCTGATCTTGGCGGCCATCGGGAAGCTGACGTCAAATCGTTCCGAGCAAAACTGCGCAATCTCCGCGTTTGAGCCCGGTTCTTGCCCCATGAAGTTGTTGGCAGGGAATCCGATCACGACAAGCCCATCTTCCTTGTGTTCGCGATAGATCTCTTCGAGACCTTCATACTGAGGGGTCAGCCCGCACCGGCTCGCGGTATTCACGATCAAGACCACGCGGCCTTTAAACGCGTCAAAGGAGGTCTTGGTGCCGTCGATCAGCTCGAACTGCTGCTTCAGCACGTTGGGCCCTGTTTGGACCTCGCCCGGCTCCCCGGCAGCAACTGCCGCACCTGAGGACTGCCCGGCATCATCAACGAACGCAAACGCAGCGAGTGCCGGAATCGCGGCTGCGATCAACGCAACCCGCAATGAACATGGTGTACAAGGCATCGGTCATCCCTCCAGGGTCGTACCCTTTGTCGAGCATGGAAGCCAACAAGCCCCCATCCCAGTCCAGTTCGAACATCGCCCGACCGGCGATGCTTTCACGAACCGTTCGATTTTGTATCAATCCCGATGGATCAACTGCTGGATCAAATGGCTTCTCAGCCCGCCCAGCGATGCGCGGGCTTGGACGATACTACGAGATGACCTTCCAGCTGGTTGGAATCCCCGACCCCCAAACAGGTTACATCATCGGAATCCAAGAAATTGACGCAGCCGCCCGAGCGGTTGTGATCCCCAAAATCGCCCGTCGCTGCACCGAGACCCCTACAGCCGAGCCCGCGTCGGTGCTCGCCGACCTGTGGCCAACCATCCTCGAGGCCATGCCCCGCCCCCTCGCCAGCGTCTGCTGGACGCTCACCCCGACCTATTCCGTGGAGATGGCGATGACCAAACCGGACACCGACCGAACCGCAAACCCAAACCGCGTGCTGATCCGCCAGAAGTTCGACTTCGCGGCCGCCCATCGCCTCCACGTCGCCGGGCTCAGCGACGAAGAAAACCGGACCATCTTCGGCAAGTGCAACAACCCCAACGGGCACGGGCACAACTACCAGGTCGAGCCGGCAATCACCATCCCCATTGAGCAAACCGACTCGTTCGATCTCTCTAAACTCGAAGCTTTGATCGACGCCGCAGTCGTCGAGCCCTTCGATCACAAGCATCTCAATGATGACACCGCCGAGTTCAACGAAACCGCAGGCGGCGTGATCCCCTCGGTCGAACGCATCGCCATGGTCTGCTTTGAGCGTCTCACTCACACATTTGCCACCGCCATGCCAGATGCTCGCGTTGAGCAAGTGACCGTATGGGAAACCGACCGCACGAGTTGCACGTTTCCCGCGTGATTAGGACAGGAATCGAGCGAGAATTCCTGCCAAACCTTGACCGTTCGGATGCGGTCCGTTTCCTACGCTCCGTCGACGTGGACGATCCCCAAAGAATCCTGTTAATACGCCCCAGCGCCCTCGGCGATGTCTGCCGCACGGTGCCGGTCGTTGCGGCGTTGCGCCAGCAATACCCAAACGCCAAGATCGAGTGGATGATTCAGCGTGGCTTCGAAGATTCGGTACGCCTGCACCCCGCGGTCGACGCCATCGTGCCGTTCCCGCGTCAGGACCTCGCCAAGGACCTTCGACAGCGTCAGACCAAGTCCACACGAGCATTCCTTTCATCACTGCGAGACGCCGGCTACGACATGGTCATTGATGCCCAGGGGCTCGCACGCAGCGGGCTGTTCATGCGCACCACCCGGGCCCCGCGACGGATTGGTTACAAGCAGGCCCAAGAGTTCGCGTGGCTGGCAGCCAATGAACGCGTGGACGCGCCGCGCGATCTGCACACGGTCGACCGGATGCTGCTGCTCGCCCAACAAGCTGGCGCCGATGTTTCTGTTCCGGACATGCGTCTGTACGCAGATCAAGACGCCGTGTCGCAAGTCGTCATAGAACACCCCGAACGATTCGCGGTGCTCGCTCCAACGTCTCGATGGGCTTCAAAGCGTTGGGCAGACGAGCGATTCGCGGAACTCGCGACCCGCTTGCTTTCCGAGCGGATCGTCGAACGGGTGGTACTTGTCGGCGCTCCCCGTGAACGCGGGCAATGCCGCAAGTCGCTCATCGTGGCATCTGAACATCCCCAGATGACCGACCGCGTCGGATCAACGAGCATTGCAAGCCTGATGGCGTTGATCTCTCGCGCTTCATTGGTCGTCGCGAACGATTCGGCCGCACTCCACATGGCGGTCGGATTCGATCGCCCCATCGTCGGACTCTTTGGACCGACCGATAATGCCCTCGTCGGTCCCTATCAAAGATCAGGCGATGTGCTGCAGCATCGGCAGCCATCGGATCCGATGGATCATAAAGATGATGCCAATGCGTCGCTGATGGACCGCATCACCGTTGATGAGACGATCCAGGCCTGCCGGACCCGACTCGGGCTCTAAGCAAAGCCAAGAAGCCACACTTGAGTGAGATTCCGGTGCCGGCGGGTAAATCCATACTTTTGCCTGTACTTCGGATGCTCTTCCACAAATTCTATAAGCCTGCGTCCATTCCAAACCGATTCTTGGGTGATATCCCGAACCGGGAGGAACCCGGTGCCGCCGGATTTTCGCGAGGAGCCAGAGATGCTTACGCGCAGGGACATGATGGCAAGAAGCCTCGGCGTGGGAATCGCAACCCTCGGAGGTATCCCTTACGCCCGTGCACGTCGGCGTGAAAGGGTCACACTCCGGGTCCTCGGAACACACGTCACGCTGCAAGAACAAATCCACCGAGCAGCAGAAGCGGATCTTGGAATCGACATCGTGTTTTCGCCCGGTGGCAGCGGCTCTGTTTTGCAACAAGCATCGACTCGCCCCACGTCTTTCGATGTTTATGAGCAATGGTCCAACAGCATGAATGTGCTTTGGCGGTCAGGTGCGATTCAGCCAATCGATACATCACGCATTCGACAGTGGGATGCGGTGAACCCGCTGTCCAAGACCGGGCGCCTGACTCCAGAAGCTCCGATTGGACGCGGCGATGCGCCCCACACACTTCTCTACATCCAACCTGACGGCCGCCTAAATCAACAACCAACCAATCAGGTCAGTTTCTTACCATACGTCCATAACGCTGATTCGTTCGGTTACAACACCGACGTCATCCCGCGCGGCGAAGCCTATAAAGACGAGAGCTGGGGCTGGCTTATGGATCCGCGTTCGCACGGGCGCGTCGCATTGGTGAATGAACCGACAATCGGGCTGTTTGATGCCGCATTGGCGGTGCAAGCTCGTGGCATGATGTCGTTTTCCGATATCGGCAACATGACGAGGGTCGAGATTGATCAACTGTTTGACATCCTCATTGACCACAAACGCGACGGGCATTTCGCCGGTTTCTGGAGTTCTGTACCCGAGTCCGTCAAGATGATGCAATCCGGTCGAGCCAACATCGAAAGCATGTTCTCGCCCGGCGCTGCGACACTGCAGGCTGACCATGTCCCCGTCCGTTACGCGGCGCCAAAAGAGGGCTATCGCGCTTGGCACGGCGTGATGTGCCTGTCATCGGCAGCGAGCGAAGAAGTCACCGAGGCAGCGTATGCGTACATGAACTGGTGGCTCTCGGGAAAACCCGGCGCGATCATGGCTCGCCAAGGCTACTACATCTCTGTTCCAGAAGCGGCCAAGCAGTTCATGACGCAAGACGAATGGGCCTTTTGGTACGAAGGCGCCCCCGCGGTTGCGAACATTCCGGGTGTCGATGGCCGCGCCATTGCCCGGCCCGGGGACACGCGCAATGGCGGCAGCTATCTCAAACGATTCAGCCACGTCGCGGTATGGAACACCGTCATGAGTGAATACGAGCACACGCTCCTGCGATGGGGCGAACTTCTCTCGACTCTACCTAACAAAAACTTCAAACGCCCCCCTCCTCGAGAGGAAAGCGCATGAGTATCAAGGCAAGAATTGGGCTCGCCCTTGGGATCGTGCTGCTGCTCCACGTTTCAACCGCGTTGATGGGGCACATCGGGCTTGAACGCGCGCAGCGCGATTTGACGAGCTACGAAGCTGCAAATGCTGACACCATCGAAATCCTCGAAATCGATCGTGAGATCACCGAACTCCAAAGAAGTGTGTCCCTGTACATGCTAACAGGCCACGAGAGTGCCGCCGATCGAGTTCGGATCCTTCGCTCGAGCACTGCAAGCCGCATCGAAAATGCGATCAAACACGCTGGAACCCGCCCGGAAACTGAAGCTTTGCGTGAAATGGGCGAGCGGATCACGGCGTACGGACAAAACTTCGAAAAAGTCGCCCAAGATCGAGAAACACGCAGCCGGCTCGTGCGAGATGAGATAACTCCTGCCAGCAAACAGATCTTGGGCTTGCTGACAGTTGCAGAGAGTGTTTCACCTGAATCCGCAGAAGTCGCGACTGAGATCGCGATCTCAATGCTGCGCGTCGAGACAGAAGTATTTAGCTACTTCGATTCGCCGGATGGGAAAAGTTTGGATGACGCGTTCAAGTTTGTAGGCCACACCAGAAACGCGATCGATCGGCTAGGCGACTCGGAAATGCAACTTGAGTTTCATAGTTTGCTAAGTCGGTATGAACGAGCATTCTTGAACGCCACACAGGCAACCCGCGGCTATCTCCATCTCGTAAATGTCGTTCTCGCAGGTGAAGCTGCCGAGTTATACGTACTCTCTTCAAGTATCCGCGCGGGTTCGCTGGATGAACGCCAACACCTTTTCGATTCGATCGAGGCTGGCGCGACGCGTTTCCAGATATTCAGTGATTCGATCGCAGCGCTCACCGTTCTCGCTGGCATCATCACCGCATCTCTGATGACACGATCGGTCCTCCGCCCGATTTTGGGCATCGCCGAGACGTTCCGTCGTCTAGCGCGAGGAGATCGCGAAGCTGAGATCATCGGACTCGAACGAACCGACGAGATCGGTGAGATGTCGAAAGCAGCAGAAGTCTTCCGGGTAAAGAACATCGTAACCGAAAACCTTCTCAGCGAATCCCAACGGATGGGACACGATCTTGAGAGACGGAACGTTGAGATGACGCAGTTCGTTTATTCGGTCTCCCACGACCTCAAAACGCCGATGGTCACAATCCGCGGCTATTCAGGACTGATCAAAGAGGCGATGAACCAAGGCAATATGGAAGACATTCAGTCTGCCGTCGTTCGGATCGATCTTGCATCCACTCGTATGGTTCGAACCATCGATGACATCTTGGCACTGAGTCGATCCGGCCATCCTGTGGTCGAAAAGCAAGAGCTTGACCTCAACTCAATGTGCAAAGACGTACTCGCCGACCTTTCGAGCACCATCCAAGATGGTAATGTCGAAATCGAAGTCGAACCAAACCTTCCAACGTTGATCGCCGACGAGACGCGTATTCGCCAAATCCTGCAAAACTTGGTGATCAATGCGATCATCCATGGAAAGCCCGCGAATAAGCCCGCAATGATCCAGATCAAAGCCCACCGAATCGATGGCAACTTCGTGTTAAGCGTCTGCGACAACGGCGAAGGGATTAAGCAAGAGTTTCAGCCGAAGGTCTTTGGCATTTTTCAAAGACTGTCTGTGGAACAGCCGGGAACAGGCGTAGGACTCGCGATTGTAAAAGCAGCCGCTGAATCCCATGGCGGGCGCGCCTGGGTTGAATCGGAACCTGGTGAAGGCGCCACCTTCAGCGTATCGATTCCAGATCGCCCCTCCGAGATGCTCGCCAAATCTGCGTGAGCTCTGACGATGTTTTTAGGTTACTGATCCTTCATTCGACAGAGCGCCTGCAATTGCTTCGAGTCGAGAGAGAGTTCTCTCCGTGTTTGCCCGAAACACCGCATGCGGTAGAACCGTGACGAGAGCGATCGTGAGTCCGAACGCTGTGGTATAGAGCGCTTCAGCGATACCACCGGCAACCACGGTCGGATCAGAGATCGTTGTAGCAGCACCGAGCAGGTCAAAGCTCTCGATGATCCCGGTCACCGTTCCGAGAATGCCAAGCAATGGAGCTGCTGCAACGATGACTCCAAGCAAAGATGACCAACGCTCAATCGGAGTGCGGAGCGTTTCGATAGCCGCGAACGCGACCCCTTCGCTGGGACGTGAGCTACCGCCCGAAGCCAACATCCGCACGAGCCTGCCGACGGGCGTGCGATCTTCCTGGGATCGGGCCATCGCAGCCTTTAGATTTCCATTTTGCAAGTCAGCCAGATACAACGCAAACCGGTTCGCACCGCCGGCACCACGCCCCCAATAGATCAATCGTTCAACGATGAGTGCCAATGACACGACCGACAAAGCAAGCAATGGGTACATCACCCAACCGCCCGCCCGAAATATCGCAAAAATCTGATCCATCTCTGGGCATGATATGGCAACTCCATTGTCCGAGCTTGCACGATCCCTGCTGACGGTGTCGGCGTACGATTATCCGATGCAGACCCACTCCATCAGTCAGGTTGAGATCACCCGGCGCGTCGACGAAACCTTGCGTCAATACCTCGCCGCGTGCGGTCTCTCAGGCGATCTCCTTGCTGCAGTGGAATACGCGGTGCTCGGAGGCGGAAAACGCCTACGACCGATCCTTTCATGGCGGTGCGCCGAAGCTGTCGGCGGTCCTGGCCACGCTTCACTTCCAGCCGGTTGCGCTATTGAACTGATTCATGCGTTCAGCCTCGTGCACGATGATTTACCGATACTTGACGATGATGACGTCCGACGGGGACGCCCCACTCTTCACAAGCACACCAACGAGCCAATGGCATTGCTCGCTGGGGATGCGATGCTGACCCTTGCCTTTGATGCCGTTGATCAGCTCTGCGAAAGCGAGTCGGACGCACTCCGCCTGAGTCTGATCCGCGAACTCAATCGCGGAACCAATGCAATGATCTCCGGGCAGGTGTACGACACCCTCGGCGGAATGCCCGAAGGAATCAGCGAACGCGAAAAAACTGAACTGGTGCATCGAAACAAAACCGGCGCGCTCATCCGTGCGGCATGCCGCATGGGGGCAATGCTCGGCATCCGCTCATCTTCGGATGACGGACGGCTGGCCGCAATCACCGGCTTTTCCGAGCGACTCGGGCTGATCTTTCAGATCGTGGATGATCTCCTTGACGTGCAAGGACACGCCGACGATGTGGGCAAAGCGACCGGGAAAGACGCACTCTTGGGGAAAGCGACCTATCCGGGCTTGCTCGGCGTAGAAGGCTCTCGAGCCGAAATTGATCGATTGCAGGAGGAAGCCGAACAGCTCCTTACGCCTCTTGGCAAGGCGGCCACGCCTCTGCTGGAGCTGAGCCAACGTATGAGCCAGCGCGACCGCTAGGCAAGATTGATTCCCTAGCCATCTTTGAGACCGGTAAAACCAAAGAAATCACGGCACAGTTGATTCCGATGAACGAGCAAAGCCGATGCTCCGTAGAAGGTCCAGAGACGCCGAGACACGCTAGAATGGGCGTGGATCGTTTTGAGGTCTAGGAATCGGCCCGACCGCATCGCCCGAACCCGGGGAGCCAATGGCACTGCTCGAAAACATCACCGGCCCGCAAGACCTCCGCAGCCTCTCTCTAGAGCAGCTCGCCGATCTGGCGCAGGAAATCCGAGAAGCGATCATCTCCCAGGTTTCACAGACCGGAGGCCACCTCGCTCCCAACCTCGGTGTGGTCGAGTTGACGCTCGCGATGCACCGGGTCTTCGACTTTGGGCACGACCGCCTGCTCTTCGATGTTGGGCACCAGTGCTACCCGCACAAACTGGTTACCGGGCGGTATCCATTGCTCTCCAAGCTCCGTACCCGCGAGGGCATGTCGGGCTTCCCCGAGCCGAGCGAATCCGAATACGACCTGTTCCGCGTCGGTCACGCAGGAACTGGTATCTCGACCGCGGTCGGCATGGCACGTGGGGACACCATCAACGGTGATGGATTTGATCCCAAATCCGCCCCCGACGGACGACGCGTGGCGACCATCATCGGCGATGCGTCCATCGTCAACGGCGTCGCGATGGAAGGTCTTAACGGCGCTGGCGTGCTCAAGCGACAGTTCCTGGTCGTGCTCAACGATAACGGGATGTCGATCAGCAAGCCCCAAGGAGCGATGGCCCAGTACTTTGATCGAGTCCGCGTCAGCCACACCTACGGCGATCTCAAAAAGGGCGCGAAAGAAATCCTCAAGCACGTGCCTGGCGGAGGCATGCTTCGCGAGGCTTACCACCGAATGGGTGAGATGACCAAAGCTGCGATTGCTGAGGACTCTTGGTTCGAAAAGTTTGGACTGCTCACCGTCGGACCCATTGACGGCCACGATCTTCCAACCCTCATCGAGTTCCTGTCCGAAGCCCGGGATCTCGATCGCCCGATGGTCTTGCATGTCAAGACCATCAAAGGCAAGGGCCTAGATATCGCAGAGCAGGATGCGACGAGATTCCACTCGCCCAAAGCGTTCAAAGTCGAACGCACCGAGCAGCTCGGTTGCCGCGTTGAAATGAAATCGGGCGGACGTTCCTTTACGTCCGCGTTCGGCGATGCAATCACCAAAGTCATGGAACATGACTCCAAGGTCGTCGCTGCGACCGCCGCGATGGCTGACGGCACCGGGATCGCAGGCCCGCTTGCCCAGTTCCCCGATCGAACATTCGACACCGGCATTTGCGAGAGTCACGCCGTCGACATGATGGCAGGCATGGCCAAGACCGGTCTCAAACCCTTCTTCGCGGTCTATTCAACCTTCCTCCAACGCGCCTTCGACCAGGCGTTCCAAGAAGTCGCGCTTCAGGGGCTTTCTGTTCGCTTGTGTCTTGATCGGGCCGGGCTTGTAGGCGGCGATGGCGCCGTGCACCATGGGTTCTGTGACATCTCCCTCCTTCGAACATTGCCCGATGCGGTCTTGCTCGCCCCGATTGATGAGCCAAGCTTAATCGAAGCAGTCTCGTTCCTTCGCGACTGGGACGGCGGGCTTTCTGCCATTCGCTATCCGCGCGACGACGTATCGCTTCGATTCGCGGACCAACAGTGCCCGCCGTTCGAAGTCGGTAAAGCGAGACTGCTCACCACCGAGTTTGCAGACCTTGATGCCGATCGGCCCGACGTCGCTGTTCTCGCATTCGGCACACCAGCGATCGCATCAATGGACGCCGCCGATCAGCTCCGTTCTGACTACAAGGTTTCGGTGTATGACGCTCGCTTCGCCAAGCCAGTCGACGGAGTACTGATCAGATCTCTGATCGAACGGGGCATCCCGATCCTGACGCTTGAAGACCATACCGTCATTGGCGGCTTTGGCTCAGCAGTCTTGGAAACGGCCCAAAACCTTGGACTGAACACCGCCCGGATTGTTCGCCACGGGATTCCAGACCACTGGATCACGCAGAACTCCCGAGCGCAGCAACTCGCCGAAGTCGGGCTCGACAGCGACGGGATCGCCCGAATGATCCGGCATGCCGCCGATCCGGAACGCAACCAACGCTTCGTTGCAACTGCGACTGAAGCTGTCATTGCACCATCCAATGCCCAGCATCTTCTTTCGTGATCTGACGATTTTAACGCGATCTCAACTCCCATTCAGACTCCACATCACAGCAGAACGGATCAGACGCCGATGGGACGCTCGGTACTCCTCATCGTGAACCATACAAAGCCCCGCGCCATCGATGCGGCTGGTGAAGTGCGCGAACTCATCAAGCAGCACGGAACGCTGGTCGCCGAGCTTCGGTCCGCAGAACTTACAGAACATGGCGTTGACCGCTATCAGGATCACGCGATCGATCTGGTGGTCGTCCTTGGCGGTGACGGCACAATCCTGAGCGCGGGGCGAGCTTGCATCGATCTTGATGTTCCGCTGCTTGGTATCAACACCGGCAAGGTCGGATTCATGGCCGGGTACGAACTCGAATCGTTCCGAAATCAGGCCGCCGATGTACTTGGTTCAGCGCCGCTGCACACCCACGCCCACCGAACACTCGAATGTGTCGTCACCGGTGATGACGGGACTGAACGACTCCGTTCGCACGCACTCAACGAGTTTGTCGTCACCGCGGGGCCGCCTTATCGCATGATCACCCTTGATATCGGCATCAACGGCCAGCCGGGGCCGACCGTCTCTGGCGATGGGCTCATCGTCTGCACGCCAACCGGCTCGACCGCATACAACATCTCTGCGGGCGGGCCCATCGTCGCACCGGGCGTTGATGCGATGGCAATCACTCCAATTGCTGCCCACTCACTAAGCTTTCGTCCGATCGTACTCAACGCCGATACCGCCATCGATATCGATGTCCGATCGGTGAATGCAACAGAGGCATCAGGAACAACACTACTCGTCGATGGACACGGGCACTACCGGATCTACCAAGGTGACCGCGTCAGCATCCAAGGCGGCTCTCGCTCGGTCCGCTTCGTCGCGGATCCAACGGTGACCTATTGGCGAACCCTCATCGGGAAGATGCACTGGGCAAGCGCCCCCACAGGTCATATCGGCAACGACTGTCCAACGAGCGATCCAACGCGATAGACCGAAGTCGCAAGAAACGTCAACCGTCTTTGGTGTCTTCGGCGTTCGTCGGCTGATCTTCCGGACCTGTTTCAGATTCTTCCGGACCAAGCGGACTCATCAGCAACTCATCAGGATCAACGAGCGCGATGACCGTCTCGCCCGGGCCCGGCGCAAACGGACGGCCTGTGGTCGCAAACGAAACATTTCCATTCGCAAGGACCGCCGCGATTGGAACCATCGTCGGTCCATACAAAGAACGGAAATCTCGGAACGTAAACTCGGGCGAAAGCGTCGTTGCTTTGAACACCCAACCGGCGACGACGTGGGACTCGATCAGATGATGCGTCGCTTCGTTATCAAACAAAACTCGGAAACGACGATCAGTGTGGTCCGCGTCGGCGACCTTGGTCTGCTTCGGCGAGAGTCGGTACAAACCTGCGGTATCGAAGTAACCTTTGAATCGCTGGAGCACCAGTGTGTTGACCTCATCGTTGGGCGTCACAGCGAAGACCCGCCCGATGCCGCGCAGATCAAGCTCCCCGAGTTCCCCTACCGCGAGCACATTGGTATGTTCCGAAGAGACCCCATCCATTCGGGCGGCGGTGATGTTCGACCGGTTGGTGTCCATCATCGTCACATGCACGCCCCGACCTTGCAGCGTCTTGGCCAGCAACCTCGCCCAACGCGGAGCCCCAACAAACAAGACGCCCTGCGGATTTTGATCCGAGACACCGAGTAAACGGGCCGCCCACGACGCGGTGAGTCCATAAAAGGCAACCGTCCCAATGATCACCGAGAACGTGAACGGAACCAGCAGTTCCGCGCCTTCGACTTCAGCTTTGGTCAAACCGAGGGCAAACACCGACGCGGCTGCCGCCGCCACGATTCCACGCGGAGCCATCCAAGACAAAAACAATCGCTCACGCCAACTAAGCCCGGTCCCAACCGTCGCAATGAACACGGAAACGGGACGCGCGATGACTATCAACGATGCGAGGAATGCGAAGACGGCGAACGGATCGAGAGCCTGGAGATCTTCAAGCCGCAACCGGGCCGCGAGAACGATGAACAACAACGCAATCAACAGAACTCGCAAGTTCTCTTTGAACTCGAGAATGTGGTGAACATCGACTTTCTTCTGGTTCGCAAGCACGATCCCCATGACCGTGGTCGCAAGCAAACCCGACTCAGCCTGCACCTGATTCGAAGCGGTAAACGTAGCGACGACGAGCATCAACGACACCGGGTTCTGGAGAGAGTCCGGAATCAAAAAACGCGTCATCAGCTCACGCAACGCGATCGCTGCGAGCACACCAAAGAGCATCCCGAAGATGACGGTGAGCGCGATTGCTTCGACGACAGGCCCGAACCCGTTCATATCAGGCCCAAGCGAGATGACTTCAAACACGAGAACCGCGACACCAACCCCGATCGGATCGATGACGATGCCCTCCCACTTGAGGATCAGCCCCGTCGACCCTGAAGGACGAATGTGGGCAAGCAGCGGTCCGATCACCGTCGGGCCGGTCACGATCAAGATCGCACCAAGCTGCACGGCCAGCGGCGTGCTCAAACCCAAAATCCACTTCGCAGACAACCCCGCAATCAACCAGGTCACCGCCGCCCCGATGGACACCAAAAACGTCACCGGTTTCCAAGTCTTGCGGAGCTCTCGAAAGTTGAGCGTTAACCCACCCTCATAGAGGATCAGCCCCACCGAGACCCCAACCAATGCAAGAAGCAGGTCAGAACCGAAGATCTCGTCCGGATTGATCGCCAGCGGATGATCGGATCCGAGCACCGCACGCAAGACAGGTCCCGCAAGGATTCCAAAGAGCAGCAGCAGCAGGATGGACGGCAATCGAAGACGCCACGCCAACCACTGCGCCCCTACGCCCAAGACCACAAGCAAGCCGACAGCAATGGCAATATTGCCACCGCCTCCTGCTGCCAAAGTCAACGTGAACGCTTCCATGCCCGCGATGATACCGGAAGTTTCGCTCCGGGTCGCTCGCGGGCAAGATCAAGGTTTAGCGTCGGCGACGCCCCGCGAACATACCGACACCCAGAAGGGCAAACCCGACACCCGGAGCCGGTACGACACGGACAAACACGCCAGTGCTGTCCTGAAACACCTCAAAGGAGAGCCCGTCACCGAACCCGGCCGAAACAATGTTCGAGAACGAGCCGTTCATTTCGCCCGTTTCAATCAGCATCAGCTCGTCGCCAAGCGCTAAACCGGCGCCCTCATTGACGATCAACGAGAGTGTCGCTTCGCCGTCGACGATGGTTGCTCCAGAGCGGACTTTGCCGTAGAGGGCTTCTTCAGCTCCATTGATCACGATTTCCAGCGTCGAGGTTGAAGCGAAAGTGATGGTTCCGTTGACCCCGACAACACCCGGGCCCGAGCCTCGCCCGTTGGATTCGGGAGCTGAACCTTCGATCGAAAGCACGCCCTCAACGATCAAGCTGTCAAGATTGTCAAGCGTCCGGCCGTTTCTAAGCCGCAAGATCCCGTCCTCGCGGATCCGCTGCAGGTTCGCGATCGCATCATTTCCGTTTCCGTCAAGAAGCTGAGAACCAAGCCCATCAAGGATCAACTCGTTGGAGATCTCCAGAACGTTGAGATTCTGAGCGACGAAGGTCCCAAGCACGTTGAACGCTGCTGCGTCGAAGACTCCGGCACCGTCGTTGTTCACAAGGTCTCCGGTGACCTCGAAGGTCGAACCGAGACCAATCTTGACCAAGCCACCTTCGTCCACGCCGAAGTTGCCGAACGTATCAAAGTCTCGACCGCCGGCAAGCTCAAAGCGACCGCTGGATCCGACTTGGTTCAGCGCTTGGATCCCGCTGAAGACCGAATCAGCCCCGATCAATGTCAGATCAGCTTCGAGCAGTTGGATCTGATCCGCACCGGTGATGAATGTACCGGCGACAATGTACTTGCCGCCGAAGATGGCGTCGCCATCGAGATTGTTCAAACCACCGGATCCCGCGACATCGAATCGCGAGCCGAGCCCGACTTCGATCTCGCCGCTGTTTCCAAAGCCGCCCGAAGTCGAAGAGGAAATGAAGTTCTGACCGTTGAGAATTCCGAACCGTCCATTCTCGAGCACTTCGTTCAGTGAGGTAATCCCAGAGACGTTCGAGTTCGCACCCGAGATGTTCAACTCAGTGTCGAGCTTGTTGAAGAAGTTGTCGTTGAAGAACAACGCCGAACCATCGAACACATTCCATGTACCTTCACTCAGGATCTGGTCTGGAGCAAGGTTGTTGACCGTGTTCAGCTGCACCTGCCCAGCAAAGACGTTCAATGTCCCGGTGTTAATGAACTCAACGTTCGAGAAGTTCGTGATGCCCGAACCACCACGCGATGAGATTGCCGTATTAAGGGTACCTTCATTCACAAACCGCCCGGTGCCATCACCACTGATCGAACGATTCTGATCGGCCACGATGGTAAAGCTGGAACCGTCGCCGTTGTTGAGTTCGCCGTTCTGATTCAGGGCAAGCGAGCCAGGGCCAACAAGAAATGCGCTGCTTCGGTTGTCCACGCATGTATTGCAAATATCTGTCTGGGTGTTCCCACCGATGGTCAATCCGCCGTTGGCGCGAACTGTACCCGCACCCATCAGAGTTACATCGGTGAGCGTCAAGGATCCATCTACATTCACGGCCGCAGCACCGGGCTCTTTGGCCTGCCGGTTCACAACACCGTTTGCAAAGATTGCATCCTCAATCACCGTAAGGTTGCCGTCGAAGAGATTGAGCGTTACATCCGATCCCAACAACGATAAGTTCTGTACGGTGACATCAATGTCAAGGGTGACCGTATATGGCCCCGCCTTGAGATTGTCGAGTGTCGCGTTAAAGGTGTTGTCACCATTGTTGTTGGGAACGACGCCACCGGACCAACTCGCAGCCGTGGACCATTGCCCACCATTCGAGTTGCTCCAAAATGCATCATCCTGTCCATGTGCTGTGCCGGCGAGAACCGCTAGCGCGACAGCGCCAATCCCTCGAATCTTCGTGCTCATCTCGTATGTCTCCTCTACGAAGAGAATATCTCCTCGATTAGGGTGAATGACCACCTTTATCGAATATCGGTTTATGGGAGTTAATGTTCAGCGGTTATCGGACGCGCACCAATGATGCCTACCCGCCTAACGCTTCCCTTACGCGAGCGACATCGGTCTCCACCGTTTCCAGGAGACGATCCGCATTGCCGCCTTGGGCTCGGTATTCCTGGAACGCCGATGCCGTCTCACGATAGCCCGCGAGCGAGAGTTCGAGCAATGCTCGACGTTCATTGTCCGTGCCGGCTTCCCCGGCACGAGCTTCATCGGCCTGCGAAACCTTGTAGAGACCAACACCGAGATCTCGAAGATGACGTGCAACCGGATCGGTTACCACAATGGACCGCCATAGCTCCGCGTTCCGCGCGAAGACGTTCCGCGCCTGTTCTGTGTCCCCCACCGCCAACAAGGTGTTCCCAACCTTGTTCATACTGATCGCCAAGTCACGCATCGCCTCTAGATTCGAAGCATCCATCGCCATCGATCCGGCAAGCGTTTCACACTGCCGAAACATCGCGAGCGCAGCCTCTTGAGCTTCCGCCGCCTGACGCTCTCGGCCGGCCGATGCGAGCACACGACCGGACTCGAACCGAGCCAGGCCAGCATGGTGCGTATACAGCCACAGATCGCGCGAAAGCTCATAGTCGGCAGGATTCGCTTGCTGCAGCGCTGCTGCCAATGAAATCGCATCCAATGCGTTCTGTTCACCTTGCGCGATTACCGCCAGACCTTCATCCGCTTGTTCACGATCCAGTCCAATCACGGTGCCTTGCATGATCCGCAGTTGCCCGAGCTTTCCGAGTAAACGCCCAGCGTCACGGCCATCGTTTCCGCCCACCAGATTCAGACGGTCCGAGTAGATAAGTTCCGCTGCCGCAACGTGGGCGTCAAACGCTGCTTCATCCCGTCGAGTATCGCGAGCCATACGCCGATGGGTATCCGCGATAAGCACTTCGATTGAACCAACAAGCTCTTGGTCGTCGGAACTCGCCGCCAGCGGACGGGCGAGCTGATACTGCTCAATCGCACGCTCAAACCGGGCCGACTTGTGGAATGACTCACCGATGTGCATGTAGCTGCTGGCAAGCAACCGACTCATTTCGGGCGTCATCCCAGCACGCGTGGCAACGTCTTCTCGGATAGCCAACGCCGATTGATAATGCTCCATCGCATTGACCGTTGTGCCGGTGCTCGCGCGGTACATCCCACCGGCCAAATCACCGACGCGATCATGGGCTTCGGCAAGATCGAGTAGAAGATCATCATCAGGGTCTGGCTGCGCCGCCAAGATCCCGAGGTATTGAATCGCCTTCTCTAACACGATTCCGCGAGCGTCCGTGGCGCCGCGCAGATTCTCGATCGAATCGCTGAAGTCGTACAGAAATGTCTGCGCCATATCGCGGACTTGATCCAAGCTTTCCTCAGCCCGATCTCGTTCAACGACCGCAACCCCGCGAGCGTTCTCGGCTTGGCTCCAAAGCCCCGTCATCGCGATCGCGGATCCCGTGATGAACACCGCTGAGGCAGCCGCGAAAATCACAGCGGGCTTATGACGATTCATGGTCTTCCGAATGACATACCAGCCCGAATCGCGCTTCGCTTGGATTGGTTCGCCGGCAAGATAGTGCCGGATATCCCGCGCCAACTCACCCGCTGACTGATACCGGCGCTCACGATCTTTCGCGAGCGCCTTGAGAACGATCGTTTCAACTTCATCGTTGATCTGTCGGCGGATGGTGCTCGGGCGGGCCGGCTCAACGCGCTGAATGTTGTCGAGCACGTCACGCATGTTTCCAATGACGTTGTATGGGAACCGTCCGCCGGTCAACATCTGATACAGCATGACGCCCAGCGAATACACGTCTGTCCGCAGGTCGATCGCGTCCCCAGAGCCGATCGCCTGCTCGGGGCTCGCCCAAGGAAGTGAACCGATGAACTGCCCCGTCATGGTCATCGGGTTTGATGGATCGAGGTCTGTCTCGACACCCGCGGTGACCTTGGCAAGGCCAAAGTCAACCAAAATCGGGACACCGGACTGATCGACACGGACATTGGCGGGCTTGATGTCACGGTGAACGACGCCCTTGAGGTGGGCAGCGTTCACGCCATCGCAGATCTTTCCGAAGAACTCGAGTGTCGAATCGACATCGCCCATCTCGGCAGCCTTGGATCGCGACTTCGACTTGGTCCGCGACACGCCGCCTCTTCGGGCCTCGCGCTTTTGCTCACGCAGCACCTCATCGAGCGCCTTACCCGAGATGTAATCCATGACGCAAAACAGGCTGCCATCATTGGTCATGCCCGAATCATGAAGCTTGACAACGTTGGGGTGATTGAGCTGACCGAGAAGCTGAACTTCACGATCGAACCGTGCTTTGCCCGTGGTGCCGATGGTGGCGCCGCCGTGCATGACTTTGATCGCAACCCGTCGCTTGGTCGTGAGTTGATTGGCGAGATAGACCACGCCCTGCCCGCCGCGATGGATCTCGCGTTTGATCTCGTACCCCGGGAACATATCGGGTCCGGGCAGCGGGACATGCCGAGGCAAGGATGGATGAGATGACTCCGCTGCGGTCGGCGCATCGGGCGAAACCGTGCTGTCCGCGTTGCTGCCTTTCCTCGTTGTCCAAGTGGACGCTTTGTCGACCTGGTTGAACGCAGCCATGATTAATGCCCGCTCTCGCGATGCAGAAACATTCCTGGTCTGCTGGGGCGGCACTCCAACAGGCTCTTCGGGCGTCGGATTGGATCCTTTGGCGCTTCTCATCCTGCCTCCTGAGCGCGAGATCTGAGCATCAGTCACGCCAACATGGCTGTTTAGCCAGTTTGGGTGAAATACCGGCTCTCGGACCCAAGAACCTCTCGAAGGTGCTCGTGGGCGCGGGCTCGGAGCATGTAAACCGCCCCTTTGCTCCGACCAAGCTCCTCAACGACTTCTTCGATCGATCGCCCCTGGAGGTCGTACATCGTGATGACCTGGGCATAATCCGGCGGAAGCTTGGCCACCGCTTCGTGGATGCACGAGACGACCTCACCTTTGTGGGCCGCCAGAGAAGGCGTCGACACCGTGACCCCGATCGCTTCCACCATCGCGACCATCGAGTCGTCTTGATTTCTATTTTCGATTCGCCGCGATGGGTTTGGCCGTTTCGCGGCGTCTAGCCCGCGGATCGCGTCAATCAAGTTGTTCTCAGCAATCCGGATAAGCCACGCCTGAAAACCTTTCACACCGCCGCCCGTAAAAGAGCTAAACCGGGCAAATGACTCCATATACGTAACCTGCATGATGTCATCGGTCGTCACCATCGTCCGGTGCTTGCGTCCGATCTTGGGCTCCATGATCGCGCGGACCGTGGCACCGACCGATTCAAGCAGCGTGACCAACGCCTCGACGTTGCCGTCTTGAGCTTTGGATAACAACTGTTCTTGTGTGTCTTCACTAGGCATTTCGACCCTATCGTAGCTCGACGCGGTGGCGGGCCACTCCCCCCGACGTTGGGGATCACGTGCAGAAACAGGATACAAGCCTCACACTCCGATTGCTTGACGGCCCTGATATGGGGGGCATGTCGCGCACCGTTCGCGTCGATCCCGCAATGCCATTGGTCATTGGACGCGGACAGAACGCCGGGCTGCAACTGCCAGACGCGTCTGTTTCTCGAACGCACGCTGAAATCTCGTTTGATGGTGTGGACTGGAGCCTGATGGACCTCGGCAGCCGCCACGGGTGCATGGTCCGCGGACAGGTCATCAAGCCGAGTGGGCAAACCACACTCATGCACCGCGACGAGGTCCAGATCGGCGCCTGGGTGTTCAAAGTCTCCATGGGCACCGGCAACCCCGGCAGCGTCACCGTCTCTCAGGAATCCTCGATGAGCGAGCGAATCCGGCGGATCATGCCGGAGGAAATCGGCACCCTCGTCAAACGCAGACTCGATGTTGTCCTCGAAGCGGCCGGCACACTCGGGGGCGCCTCGCTCGAGAAAGAAATTGCCCAACTCACCGTCGAAGCGGTGACCAAAGGTGTCCCTCGCGCTCGCGTTGCCATGGTCGGAGTCAACAGAGACGGTACCGTCGGTGATATTCTCGCATCCGTGCGCGGTGCGGATGATTTCCAACTCTCGCGTTCATTGCTCACGAGCGCGGCAGAGGGGCAAACGGTGGTGCTCGAAGCCGACACGGCCACCCACGGCTACGGCGTTTCAATCATGGAGTTAGGCATTCAATCTGCCTGTTGCGCCCCGGTTCTCAGCGGAGAATCCGTCGAAGCATTGTTGTATCTCGACGCACGCGGCGATGAAGCCGACGCCGGCGGAGACGCCGCTGCTTTTGTCACCGCTATGGCACGCATCAGCAGCCTTGCGCTCTCAAACCTCAGACGGATCTCACTTGAAGCAAATCGGATTCAAATCGAATCCGACCTCAAAGCAGCTCGCGTCGCCCAGCGAATCATGATGCCCCCTTCTCGTGGCACCATCGGAGGTGTTGAGTTTGCGATGCTCAATCGCCCCGGACGCTACGTTGCGGGCGATCTCATCGGTATCGAAGAACGCGGCGACGGGCGCGTTTGCTTTTACCTTGGTGATGTCACTGGCAAAGGTGTTGGCGCGGCCATGCTTATGGGCATCTCCCAATCCAGCCTCCACGCATCACTCGCCGCCGGTGCCTCCATCGAAGAAGCGACCACCCGCCTGAACACGCTTCTCGCTCCCCGAATCGAAGCTGGTCAGTTCATTAGTCTTTGGATTGGCGAGTTCGATCCCCAGACCATGCAGATCGCTTGCATCGATGCCGGCCATGGATATTCCGTACTCCGGTCGAACGAAACTTCATCTGAACTAACCACCGGGATCGGGTACGGTTCGTATCCGATCGGCATCGATCCGAACCAAGCCCTCAGCATCGAGCGAATATCCGTTACCCCGGGATCGACCCTCCTTCTGTTCTCTGACGGGCTCGTCGAACAACCATCGCCGAGTGGAGAGCAGTTCGGGATGGACCGGGTCAACCCGTTCGTCGTTGCCGAACCCCGCCCGAGTGAGTTAGTCGATGTGCTTTGCACCGAACTGGCCAGGTTTGGCGGTTCAGACTTGTTTGAAGATGATTTGACCATCGCTGCATTCCGATTCCCGACATCTTGATCAAATCCCGAGGAAGAATGGCCGGTCTCGGGCGCTCGCTAAACTTCTCCTGAGGGAGCAACGCGTTGCCAACGATCAGCACATTTGACATGTTCAAGGTAGGTGTCGGACCCTCGAGTTCGCACACACTGGGGCCCTGGCGGATTGTCCAGCAGTTCATCGACGAACTCGGCGCTTCAGACCGACTCTCTTCGGTCGACCGATTCCGCTTCGAGTTGCTCGGCAGCTTGGCATTGACCGGAAAGGGGCACGCGACGGATAAAGCAATCTGCCTCGCGCTTTTGGGTGAAGAACCAGAGACCGTCGATGTTGAGTCGATCGGAGCGAAGCTTACTTGGCTGAATGGATCAAAGTCGATCCAGTTCAGCGAGCGGGAAGTTTTGTTCGACCCGGCGTCGGACATCGTGTTTAAACGCGACGAGCGCCATCCCGAGCACGCCAACGCCATCCGATGCATCGCCTTCGCTGGAGAGACCGCCCTTGAAACAACCGTCTATTTTTCAGTCGGGGGCGGATTCATCGCCAAAGAAGGCGATGACCTCGACACCCCCACTGATACTCGCTCGACACCGGTTTACCCAGTCCATCATGGCGAGGATCTTCTGAGCTTTAGTGCACAAACTGGACTTACGATTGCGCAAATCGTTCACCAGAACGAACGGTGCTGGTTCAGCGACGAACAGATCCGTTCGCAATCGATGTTGATCTGGAACACGATGCGCGAATCGGCCCGCCGAGGCTGCCGCATTGAGGGAACGCTTCCGGGCGGTTTGAACGTCAAGCGGCGCGCACCGTCATTACTCCGAGACATCGTTCCAGACATCCAACGCGAAGAAATCGGACGGCTGATCCTAACGATTCGCGCGCACAAACCCGCGTTCGAAGACCTGCTCCGAGTGGTCAGCTGCTTCGCCATCGCGGTCAACGAAGAAAACGCTTCGATGGGACGGGTGGTGACGGCTCCGACCAATGGCGCGGCAGGGGTCATCCCAGCCGTCTTGATGTACCGAGCGTGCTTTGCACCCGACCCGATCACCGATGATGAAGTCGAGCGTTTTCTGCTCACGGCAGGTCAGATCGGGGCACTCTTCAAGCAGAACGCAACGATCAGTGCCGCGATGGGCGGATGCCAAGCCGAGATCGGTGTTTCCAGCGCCATGGCAGCCGCCGGACTGACCGAGTTGCGCGGTGGGACGCCCGGGCAGGTTTTAATGGCAGCCGAGATCGCGATGGAGCATCACTTGGGCATGACCTGCGACCCGGTCGGCGGGCTCGTCCAAGTGCCGTGCATCGAGCGGAACGCGATGGGCGCGATCAAAGCGATCGCCGCTGCCACAATCGCCGAGCAGTCTGACCCCGCCGACGCCCGTGTTACGCTCGATGAAGTCATCGCCGCGATGTGGGACACCGCGAAAGAAATGAACGAACGCTATAAAGAGACGTCGCTCGGCGGGCTTGCCGTCAAACTTTCCGTGACGGTCGGTCTCGCGGAGTGCTAGGGTCGAGCGGGCACATCATGCACCAAACTCAATCGCAGCCGTAGTCTGGTCGCATTTGTTCATATTTACGACTCCATCTGAAACCCATCGGCTCAAAATCCGGTTAAACCTGCCGAGCAAGCCTGATTTGCCACATACTCCAAGTTCACACCACACCTTTTCGTCACGGGAACACACATGAAGATTTCGCAACTCCTCGTCGCAGTGGGCGGACTGTCAGCCGCGCTTGCAGCCCCAGCAATCGCACAAGATGCCAACCCTGGCATGTTTCGCTATCCGGACGTCTCATCCAGCGAGATCGTCTTTGTTTACGCCAATGACCTGTGGGTCGTCGATCGCGCCGGAGGCGCAGCCCGCCCGCTCGCAAGCCCCCCCGGACAAGAAACCTTCCCCAAGTTCAGTGCAGACGGAGACTCCGTCGCGTTCATCGGAAACTACGACGGCGACCGCGATCTCTACACCGTTGACACCAATGGCGGCGTTCCGCTGCGGGTCACGCACCATCCAGGCAACGAGAGACTCAACGACTACACGAACGACGGCCGACTGTTGTTTTCGTACAACGCATTATCTGGCAATCCCGCCCAACAGAAGCTCTACACCGTTTCGCCCGAAGGCGGCATGCCCGCGATGCTGCCCGTTCCGTACGGTGCCGTCGGCACCATCTCTGACGATGGACAATGGCTCGCATACACCACCGATTCTCGCGACTTCCGAACCTGGAAGCGATACCGCGGCGGGCTCGCCACCGACATCTGGCTGTTCAACCTCAACACCAATGAATCTCGCAAGCTTACCGATTGGGAAGGCACCGACACCACGCCGATGTGGCACAATGGTGCGGTCTACTACCTTTCCGATCAAGGCACGTCTGGACGCTTGAACATCTGGCGCACTGACTTGAGCGGTCGGAACAGAACGCAAATCACCAACTTCAGCGAGCACGACGTCAAGTTCCCCTCGATGGGACCCGGCGTAAACGGCCAGGGAGAAATCGTCTTCCAATACGGCTCGCAGATCTTTTTGCTGGATCTGTCGAACCAGAACACGTCGCCGGTTGAGATCTCCGTCCCAGGCGCTCGGGCTTCGCTCCGTGACAAACGTGTCGACGCCGCGGGCGATATCGCAGCGGCAGGCATTTCGGCGACCGGAAAACGAGCCGTCGTCGAAGCAAGAGGCGACATCTTTACGATCCCGGCTGAGAACGGCCCGCCTCGCCAGATCACCGACACCTCCGGCGCCGCCGAGCGACTTCCTTCATGGAGTCCCAGCGGCCAATGGATCGCGTACATTTCCGACGCCGACGGCGAGTACGAGCTCTATGTCACCCAATCCGACGGCAAAGGAGAAACTCGCCAACTTACCGACGGCAATAAGACCTTCTGGATGAGCGTCGGGTGGTCACCGGATTCCAAGACCGTGCTGCTCATCGATAAAGCTGGAAAAATGTACCTCGTCGATGCCAAGACCGGCGAGATGAATCACTTCGACACCGAACCGTGGGCGAATCAGCCGGCAGTCTCTTGGTCGCACGATTCAAAATGGCTTACCTACGCACGCCAGCCCGAGCGCGGCTTGACCAGCGCCATCCATGTCTATGACATTGAAAACGCGACCCTGCATCAGGTTACTTCTGGCTTCTTCAATGATTCAGCGCCCGCGTTCTCGTCCAAGGGCGATTACTTGTACTACGCATCGGATCGCGACTTCAATAACCCCGACTACGACTTTGTCGGCTCAACGTTTGTGTACGCCGAGATCAGCCGCCTGATCGCTGTGCCGCTTCACGATGAAGTCGAGAGCAAATCGCTGCTTGAGACCGACGAAGAAACATGGGAAGAAGAGGAAGAAGAAGTCACTGACGAGGAATCTGACAACGACGCAGACGCAGAAGCCGCCGATAGCGATGACGCCGACGACAGCGCGGAAGATTCGGATGAAACCGACGACAACTTCGATCGCGACCATCCATTGTGGGGCGTTTGGGAAGGCTCTGCCAAGGGATTCGCCGCGCTCGGCATGCCCCAAGACGAAGTACCTTTCACCCTTACCTTCGTGGTCGATTTGGAGGGCAATCTGTCAGGCCTGTCTGAGTCCATGGGTGAGTCCGACGAGATCGACGGCGACGTCACATTCAATCGGGACACCAACGAGTACTACTCCGAATCAAGCGAGCAGGGCCTCACCGTCATCCAACGCGGCACCCTGACCGGCGAGTCCATGTCCGGCACTTGGGAGATCAAAGAGCTCGGCGTTTCGGGCTCCTGGTCCGCCAGCCGTACTTCGACCGAGGTCCCTGACGAACTCCTTGATGCCGCCGGCGAAGTCGAAGACGACGCCGAAGACACGCCGCTGGAGATCGAGTTGGAAAACTTCGAAGCACGAGGCTTTGAACTCAACGTCGGGTCGGGTAGCTTTACCCAACTGTCAACGAACGACAAAGGCAACCTGCTGTATCTCCGAGTGAATGGAAGCGCTCCGTCGCTCAAGATGTATGACATCGAATCAGACGAGCCAAGTGAGAAAACCGTTCTCGGCGTCTGCCTCGGATACGCACTGTCGGGCGATGGTAAGAAACTTGGCGCTTCGACACCCTCAGGCTGGGTTATGGTCGATGCCAAAGCAGGACAGTCCGGAAAACCGATTGATCTCAACCTCCCCAAGACCATCAAACTTCGTGAAGAATGGCGTCAAATCGTGACCGATGCATGGCGCCGCCATCGCGACTTCTTCTACGTCGAGAACATGCACGGCGTTGATTGGGATGCCGTCCTCGCCCAATACCTCCCGCTTGTTGATGACGCGGTGTCCCGCGAAGATGTCAGCTTCATCATCGGAGAAATGATCGGCGAGCTCAATGTTGGTCACGCCTACTACTGGGGCGGCGACGTTGAAGGACAACCTTCAACCAACGTCGGACTCCTCGGCGTCGACTTCTCTGTGGGTTCGATCACCGACGCCGATGGCAACGCGTACTCTGGTTTTATCATCGGCAAGATCTATGAAGGTGCCGCATGGGATACTGACGCACGCAACCCGCTTAAGGCGCTAGGACTCAATGTCAACGAAGGCGACCTGATCACGCATGTGAACAGCAAGCCGGTCGACACTGACAAAGACCCGTGGGCCATGTTCATCGGCACCGCAGGCAAGGAAACAACGCTCACGCTCGTCTCAGAACCCTCGACAGATGTCGCAGATGACGATGCCGAAGAAGGAAATGAAGAAGCCACCGAACACTCTCGCACCATCACCATCAAACCAATGGGTTCGGAAACCAATCTTCGCTACCGTGCATGGATCGAGCACAACCGCAAGTACGTCGAAGATGCTTCCGATGGCAAGATCGGCTACATCTACGTTCCAAACACGGGCGTCCAGGGGCAGAACGAACTCTTCCGCCAGTTCTACGGACAAATCGGAAAAGAAGCACTTCTCATCGATGAACGCTGGAACGGCGGCGGGCAGATACCCAACCGATTCATTGAGTTGCTCAATCGACCACGCACCAACTACTGGTACCGCCGCGACGGCAAGGACTGGGCGTGGCCTTACGACTCGCACCAGGGACCAAAGGCGATGCTGATCAACGGCAACGCTGGCTCGGGTGGCGACATGTTCCCCTGGCTCTTCAAACACCATGGAATCGGCAAGCTCATCGGGACTCGCACATGGGGCGGGCTCGTCGGCATCTCAGGTGTTCCGGGCCTCATCGACGGCGGATACACCGCGGTGCCCAACTTCGGGTTCTACGAACTCGATGGCACATGGGGTATCGAAGGGCACGGCGTTGATCCCGACATCGAGGCAATCGCCGATCCATCCGGAATGACCGACGGAAGTGATCCGCAACTCGACGCCGGCATCAAGCATCTTCTTGAAGAAATTCAACGCAACCCATACCGCCCGGCAAGCCGTCCCGCCGAACCGATCCGTACCGGCGTCGGCATCGATGAAGCCGATAAGTAAAAACGTGCCCTTCAACTAAATCACTCGAAGCCCGGCACTCTTTCAGTGTCGGGCTTTTTCGTGCGCTGCGTTCCAACTCAGTTCAGTATCGCTTGTTTAGAATCCACTCTCTCGGTTGACGAGCACGATACAACCCGGATACTGCCTGGCGAGTAAGTCTGTTTGTTCAGGTTCGAGAACACACGCGGCACTCGCGAGCGCATCCGCTAACCAACCTTCGTCGGCAATCACGGTGGCCGCGACCCGCTGTTGCAACCCCAGCCCAGTGCGTGGATCAATCACATGCGAGTAGGTCACCCCATCGATGGTAAAAGACTGCTCCAAGTCGCCAGAGGTCGCAACGGCAACGTTCTGAAGGTACATCGTTCGGCCACTCTTGATCCCATCTTGAATCTCAACCTTCCAACCTTCAGGCTGGTCGGGCGGTGGGTCGCCGAGTCGAAGGTCGCCACCGAAATCGATCAACGCCCTAGTCAATCCGAACGTCGCAAGTACGCTCATCGCTTCGTCAGCCGCATGACCCTTTCCGATGCCACCGAAATCCAAAATCATGCCCTGTGCCGAGAATCGGATACTGCGTTTGACAACATCGAGTTCCAACATTTGATAGCCAGACCGATCCCGTGCAGCCCGAATCACCGCTTTGTTTGGCATGACACCTGCCTTATTGGTCTCACGCCAGAGTTTGGTTAACGCCCCAACCGTTGGATCGAACGCACCGTTGGTTGCGTGTGCCATCTTGAGCGCCCGCTCCAGTGTTACGAAGAGATCCTCGGAGATCTCATGCCAAACGCCTACCCGAAAGCCCATGACCCGGGACGCTTCCGACGTATTGCTGTAGTCGCTTAGCACATCGTTGAGGTCTCTGATTCGTCCAAACGCCGCAGCAGACGCAGCCGCAGCTCTCTCCTCATCACATGCAAAGACGACAATCCGACACTTGGATCCCATCAGGACCCTTGCGAACTCATAGCGACTCAGGGTAAGCTGGCAATCCTCGTACCCCGATGTTCTCTCGGGTGCAGAGCAGCACCCTGAGAGGGTGGCTTGCAACGGGACCAAGACCAGGGGCAACACGCTGATGAATCGGGTGATGTTGGTAACCGGTAGCCTCCTGACTCAAACGAGTGCAGTCTACGCTGAATGTACTACTGATCATCAACCCGCGATAGCACCCGCGACCACGCAAGTCCGGGTCCCCAACACCACGGTGAGCTTCACACTCTCGCGATGCCCCAGCGGTGAAGACGGAGAGGGAAATACCATACCGCCTCTCTGGACGCTCACCACTGAAGTCCCGTGGGAACTGTACGACGTGTTTGTCTACGCCCTTGATGTCGATGCTGAAAGTGAAAACGATGCCATCGCACGTCCGAGTAAACCCTACGTGCCGCCGGATCGCGGCTTCGGGCACGAGGGCTACCCCGCGATGGGCATGACCCACGCCGCCGCCGAGGCCTTCTGCGTCTGGCTCAGCGAGAAGACCGGTATCCGCTACCGCTTGCCAACCGCGGCTGAATGGACGCACCTTGCTTCCGCGTCAAACCCAATCGATGAAGTCGGAGACATCAACGCCTTGGCATGGACGAATGCAAACGCCGAGTTCACCACTCATCAGGTGATGACGCGTCTCGCCAGCGACTTCGGCCTCTACGACATGCTGGGCAACGTGGCCGAGTGGGTCACTTCGGACACACGTCGCCCGATCGCGATGGGCGGGAGCTATCGCGATCCACCCCATGGTTGCCAGCCAAATTCGTTCCAGCAACAGTCTCGCAGCTGGAATGCCAGCGACCCGCAAATCCCCAAGAGCAACTGGTGGCTCGCCGACTGCAGTTGGGTTGGTTTCCGATTTGTAACCGAGCAAGATCCGACCGAGGTATCAGATGACGACGAATAGACACTGGACACGTCGCGAGTTCAACCGAACAGGCCTTGCTGTCGGCACTGGAGCCATACTGGGCACCCACGCAATAGCGTCGCGTATCCCGAGTGAACAAATACGCTCCAGAAGCCCGCTTAAAGTCGGCGTCATTGGTTGCGGCGGACGTGGCACCGGCGCGGTCATCCAATCGTTGTTTGCAGACTCCGACGCCGTGCTTTGGGCAATGGGCGACTTGTACCCCGAAAAAATCGAGCCATGCCTGAAGTACGCATCGGATAGCATCGCAGAAGACGCCGATGATCCCGCTGCCACGATCGAATACAAAATCAGAGTAGATGCGAACCGAAAGTACTCTGGATTTGATTGCGCTCAAAGGGTCATTGATTCGGGCGTTGATGTCGTCTTGCTGACAACACCACCGTCGTTCCGACCCGAGCAACTCCGGGCAGCCGTGAATGCAGGCAAGCACGTCTTCTGCGAGAAACCGGTCGCGGTCGATGCCGCAGGTGTCCGATCAGTTCTCGAGTCGGCACGGATCGCGAAGGAACGACAACTCTCGCTGATGTCTGGATTCTGCTGGCGATACCAAGATCAAGTCAAAGAATGCATAGAACGCGTCAACAGCGGTGGCATCGGACAAATCCGTGCGATCCAAACCACCTACAACACGACCGGATGGGTCGAGCCCAAATCTCGGAAAGACAACTGGTCCGACGCTGAGTTCATGACTCGAAACTGGCAGTACTTTGCCCCGTTGTCCGGCGACCATCTTGTCGAACAAGCGGTGCATGCCATCGACTGGCAAGGCTGGGTCATGGGGGATGCCCCCCCCGAACGATGCTGGGCGGTCGGAGGCAGGCAAGTTCGCCCGGAGCTTGCTGAAACCGGCAACGTGTTCGATCACTTCTCGATCACGTACGAATACGCCGGCGGCGTGCGGGCCTACCACATGTGCCGACACTGGCCGGGTACACCATCAGACAACTCCGCGATGTTCATGGGTTCTGAAGGCGTGTGCACCATGCAGCCGTGGCAGCAATCGCACACAATCGAAGGCACGAACCCGTGGCGAGGTACTGCACTGGCCAACGACATGTACCAACGCGAGCACGACGTTCTCTTCCGAGCAATCCGCGATGATCAACCCGTAAACGATGGCGTCCGCATGTCTCATTCGACACTGCTCGCGATCATGGCAAGGCATGCCGCCTACACAGGTAAAGTCGTCACGTGGGAGCAGGCTCTCAACGCGGCGCCCGAGTTCAACTCAGCGCCTTGGACGTTTGGAAAACGCGCCATACCCGCCGTCGCGATTCCAGGAAAGCAGGCGTCTTCGTGAATGTCCAACTCGATCGACGCGTGTTCATGGGAGCTGCGGTCGCCGGTTTGGCCGGCGTAGCGCTGGGATCAAGTTTCGCTGCAACGCAAAAACAAAGATGGATCAAGAAAGCTCTCAAAGTTGGAATGATCCAACCCGGCGAAACCATCGGAGACAAGTTCAAAATCGCCGCCGAGGCAGGATTTGACGGCATCGAACTCGACAGCCCAGGGCCGTACAACATCGATGATGTACTGGCAGCCAAAGACTCCACAGAGCTTGAAGTACCCGGCGTCGTACTTTCTACGCACTGGAGCAAGCCTTTCAACCATCCTGATCAATCAACTCGTGACCAGGCAGATCAATCCCTGGCCGAAGCGATCCGCTACTGCAAAGCGGTCGGCGGCACCAGCGTCTTGGTAGTCCCAGCCGTTGTGAACCAAAGCATGCCGTACGCAGACGCATATACACAATCGCAAGCCGCGATGAAACGGGCTGCTCCACTTGCGCAGGAGCTCGATATCTCGATTGCGTTCGAGAACGTATGGAACAACTTCTTGCTTAGCCCGCTCGAAGCGGCCCGATACAGCGACGAACTAAATGACGGACTCGACCGTCACGTGTTTGGATGGCATTTCGACATTGGCAACATCGTCAACTACGGCTGGCCCGAACAATGGATCGACACGCTCGCACACCGCGTCATCAAGATCGACGTCAAAGACTTCAGCCGGTCAAAACGAAACGATGAAGGTCTATGGAAAGGCTTTCGTGTCAAAATCGGCGATGGCGAATCTGGCTGGGATCGGGTCCGCGATTCCTTGCACCGCATCGGGTATTCGGGATGGGCGGCGGCAGAAGTTGGCGGCGGAGATCTCCAACGCCTCTCTGATATTGCACAACGAATGGATCGAGTGTTCGACCAAGCCTGAGCAACCCACTTAACAACCGAATCCGAATCACACATAACAGAGATCGTCCGAACTGGGAGACACTATGAACGACTGGACCAGACGTGATTTCATGAAGACCGCAGCCGGAACAAGTGTCGCAGCAACAGTACTCCCATCTTTCGCATCAGGCCTCACAAACGGTGGAGGCGACACCATCCGTGTGGGTGTGATCGGGTGCGGCGGGCGAGGAACCGGCGCCGCGTACAACGCGCTGGAAGCACACCCCAGCACACAAATTTTTGCAATGGCCGATCTTTTCCCTGATCGTTTAAGCAGCTCGCTGGGCTACCTCAACGATGTCGAAGACTTCGCCGGACGAATCGATGTTGGCGATCGAACGTTCACCGGGTTCGACGCGTACCACCAACTGCTCAGGCTAAAGCAGATCGACATGGTGATCTTGGCAACCCCGCCGGGGTTCCGTCCGATGCACTTCCAATCGGCAGTGAACTTCGGCAAGCACGTGTTCATGGAGAAACCAGTCGCAGTCGATCCCGCAGGCGTCCGTAAGGTCATCGATGCCGCCCAACAAGCCAAAGCCAACAACCTTTCGGTGGTTGCCGGAACCCAACGCCGCCACGAGCCGAGCTACCTCGAAGCGATGCAAAGAATCCAAGACGGCGCCATCGGCGAAGTCGTCACCGCACGCTGCGCTTGGAATCAAGGCGGACTCTGGGTCCATGATCGCAAGCCTGAGTATTCCGACATGGAATGGCAGTGTCGCAACTGGCTGTACTTCGCATGGCTGTCAGGCGACCACATCTGCGAACAACACATTCACAATCTCGATGTCGTCAACTGGGCGATGGGAGGACATCCCACTCGCGCCTATGGCATGGGCGGGCGCCAAACACGTACCGATGCCAAGTATGGCAACATCTTTGATCACTTTGCCATCGAGTACGAGTACGAAGGCGGACGTCAAGCACTGAGCTTTTGCCGCCAGCAAGACGGAACCGACGGACGCGTCGAAGAAACCATCTTCGGATCCCAAGGCTCACTCACGACACGCCCCGGCTACGCCGTCATCAACGGTAAAAATGACTGGCGATATGCCGGCGATAACGGCAATCCGTATGTTCACGAACACGTTGACCTCATCGCTTCGATTCGCGGCGAAGGCGCTTACCTCAACGAGGCACAGCGCGTCGCCGAGTCAACACTCACCGCCGTCATGGGACGGATGAGCGCCTACACCGGAAAAGCCGTGACATGGGATCAGGCAATCAACTCGAAGCTCGATCTTTCGCCGCCAGAGTACGCTTTCGGAGACCTCCCGGTACGACCCGTTCCCACACCCGGCCGCACCCCGCTCACCTGAACCCGTTGACCGCAACGCATACTGGAGACCCTGATGGACCGGAGAGATTTCATTGCATCAGCAGGAGTGGCCGGACTCGCGGCGTCTACCGCGATCGGAAGAACGGCCAGAGTATCTCAGGAACAAACTCAGTTCTCGATGAAGTTCGCGCCACACTTTGGGATGTTTCAGAATCTTGCAGGTGGGGATCATGTTTCGCAACTTGAGTTCGCCGCCGATCAAGGTTTCTCTGCGTGGGAAGATAATGGAATGGCAGGACGGTCCATCGAAGATCAGAATCGCATCGCCGCAGCCATGGACAGACTCGGCATGACGATGGGCGTGTTCGTCCTCAACATGGGCACCGCGTGGGGTCCACACTTTTCACGAGATAACAACGATGATCGCGAGAAGTTCGTTCGCGAAGCCAAAGCAGCAGTCGATGTTGCCAAGCGAGTCAATGCGAAGTGGACCACCGTGGTACTTGGCACACGCGAGCCGCGAATCCCGCTGGGCTACCAGACCGCGTACGCCGTTGACATGCTGCGGCGCGCTTGCGAGATCCTGGAACCCCACAGCATCGTGATGGTTCTTGAACCCCTCAACCCCCGCGACCACCCAAATATGCTGCTCGCCGAAATGGCACACGCCTTTGAAATCTGCCGCGCAGTTAACAGCCCGAGCTGCAAGATCTTGTGCGATCTGTACCATCAGTCCGCAACGGAAGGCAATCTGATTGACAACCTAAACCGGTCTTGGGAAGAGATCGCCTACTTTCAGATTGGTGATAATCCCGGGCGACGCGAACCGACCACGGGTGAGATCAACTATCTCAATGTCTTCAAACGCATCAAAGACCGGGGCTTTACCGGCGTGCTCGGTATGGAGCACGGCAACGCAAACCCTGGAAAAGCGGGTGAACAGGCCGTTATTGACGCATATCGTTCCTGCGATCCGAGCTAATCAGCGATCCATGAACTGAGGGAATACGAAATGACCATCCGCTGCCTGATCTTCGCGTTGGCAATCGCCATCACCGGCGTTATAGCCGATGACCATCACGACGGATTTGTTGATCTCTTCAATGGCAAAGACATGACCGGTTGGATCGTGCCCGGCGACGACGCGTGGGGCGTTCGTGACGGTGAGATCGTGCTGCTAAAACCCGGACAAGGCTGGTGGCTTCGCACCGAAAAAACCTACCGCGATTTCGAACTCATGCTCGATTTCTGGATGCCCGAAGGCGGGAACTCGGGCATTGGCCTCCGCGGATCGTCGCAGGGCGACCCGGCATTCACCGGCTTTGAAGTCCAGATCCTCGATACCCACGGCGAGGACCCCGGACTGAGAAACTGCGGCGCGGTCTACGAAGCGGTCGCTCCCACCGAAATGGCAGTCAACCCCGCCGGCGAATGGAACACCTATCGCATCCGACTCGTTGGCGACACCCTCGATGTCTGGCTCAACGGCAAACACATCCACGACGCCACCAAAATCGACGATCGTGGCTTCTTCCGAAACGAAAATCAACCCCTCCCGCTCAACACACGGGCAACCACCGGCTACATCTCGATTCAAGACCACGGGCAACCGTTCCGGTACCGCAACATCCGAATCAAAGATCTCTCAAATGATCCTGAACCCGCCGGCATGACCCACCTGATCACCGAGATGGGTCAAGGCGGCGTACCAGAAGGCTGGTTCCAAGAAGACGCGGGCGAATGGACGATCGAAAGCGGCGCACTCGTCGGACGCGGCGGGCCCGGACACCTCTTCACCATGGGTACCTTTAAAGACTTTGAGATGCGAGCGCTCGTCAAAACAAACGATCGCGGCAACTCCGGCATGTACTTCCGGGTCACGCCAAATCCAGACCCAAACAACCCTTGGCCCGACGGCTACGAGTCTCAGGTCGATCATCACGATCCCAAAAACTTCACCGGCTGCGTCTACAACGCCGCATGGCCCACGTACATCTCCGCCCCGCTGACGCGCGACAACGCTTGGTTCGACTATCGCGTCCGCGTTGAAGGCGAACGCATCCGAACTTGGATCAACGGCGTCCCGATGGTCGACGCGTTTCTCGACACACACGCCACAGGCCACCTCGCGGTGCAGGGACACCACGACACCAACGTGATCATGTACAAAGACATCCGCGTTCTGCCGCTCGACTAAAAAGTCCGCGGCACATCGGTCCATGCCGAATCGTGCTTGGCACTCTTAACGCACGCTTCCACGAACCGGACCCCACTCTCGCCGTCGCTTGCATCTGGGAGCATCGCGGCCAGTTCACTGCCGGCATCACCAGCGATCACATCCGCAACGCCGCGGTATAGATTCGCAAACGCCTCGATAAATCCCTCGGGATGACCTCCGGGCAGCCTGCCCGAAGCAGCTGTCTCAGGAGAGAGATTCTCCCCGCCGCGCAAAAGCACGGTTTTCGACCCGTCAGTCTTCGTCATCGTGAGTTCCTCGGGACGCTCTTGCCTCCAGACAAGCCCCCCCCGTTCTCCATAGACCCGCAGCGACAACCCATTCGCTTCTCCGACGCAAACCTGCGAACAGGTCAACGTCCCTTTCGCACCATCTGAGAGTCGCAACAAGACCGATGCGTCGTCGTCAAGAACACGCCCCGGGACGAAACTGGTCAGATCCGCGCACACTGACTCAATCGCCAGCCCAGTGACAAACTGCACCAGTTGCTCGGCGTGCGTTCCGATGTCACCCAACGAACCGCCGATGCCCGCTCGACTCGGATCCGTTCTCCAAGAGGCTTGCTTCTGACCGCTCGATTCAAGATCAGTGGCCAACCACCCTTGGTGATACTCGGCGAACACCTTGCGAACCGCCCCGATTTCGCCCGCCTTGATGCGGGCTCTCGCCTCGCGAACCATCGGATAGCCAGAGTAGTTGTACGTCACAACGCAAAGCAGCCCGCGGTCCGCGGCAAGCTTCCGAAGCTCGGCAGCTTCCGCGCTCGTGATCGTGAATGGCTTGTCACACACCACACCGAACCCGCCCTCCAAACACGCTTTGGCAATCGAAAAATGAGTGTCATTTGGTGTGACGATCACCACGAACGCCGGCGCATCAGCTCGGCCTGTCTCACCAGCGATCAGATCGTGATAGGTCGCATATGAGCGATCAATTGGCACGCCAAGGGCATCACCCGATGCCTTTGATCTTTCCGCGGTCGAAGAAAATGCGCCAGCCACCAGTCGCGAGCGTCCATCCAAAGCGATCGCATGGCGATGCACCGCACCAATAAACGAACCAACGCCCCCACCAATCATCGCGTACGGGACTGGATTGTTCATTGTTTCACTGCCTTCTCGAACGCCGAGTCAAACGCACGCCCTGCTTGTGGAAAGTCCAGCGACCGCACAAACCCAACAGACTCGGCGGCACCGTGCTCCCGGTCCATCGCGCTGTCTTCCCACTCCACGCTCAACGGGCCGCCGTAATCAATGTGATTCAACGCCCGGATCATCGATTCGAAGTCGACATCGCCGCGTCCGGGCGATCGAAAGTCCCAGCCACGCCTGGAATCACCGAATCCAAGATGCCCGCCAAGGATCGAGTTGGTCCCGTCTTGCGTAACAGCAGCGTCTTTCACATGCACGTGATAGATCCGATCCGGAAACGCCTCGATCAACTTGACCGGATCAATGCCCTGCCAGATGAGGTGCGACGGATCAAAGTTGATCCCAAACGCTGGATGAAAATCGACCGCATCAAGTGATCGCTCCATGGTCTCTAAGTCATACGCGATCTCGGTGGGATGCACTTCAAGCGCGAACTGCACGCCGTGCTCGCGATAGGCATCGAGAATGGGCAGCCAGCGATCAGCAAACTCCTGATACCCCGCGTCGATCTCCTCTTGCGAAGTCGGCGGGAAAAAATACAACTTATGCCAAACCGGAGAACCGGTGAAACCATTCACAACAGACAGTCCCATCCGCTTTGCTGCTGCTGCCGTATCAATCATCTCCTGTGCAGCCCGAGCGTTCACGCCATCGGGCGATCCGTCCTCCCAAACACGATCGGGCAGGATCGACCGGTGCCGGGCATCGATCGGATCGCTCACGGCTTGACCGACGAGGTGATTCGAAATCGCCCAGCACTTCAACCCATGCTTAGCGAGCAGATCATGCCGCCCTCGGCAGTAGCCGTCTTCGCTCAGTGCCCGATCGACCTCGAAGTGGTCTCCCCAGCAGGCAAGCTCGAGCCCGTCATAACCCCATTCAGCCGCCTTCTCGGCGAGAACTTCAAGCGGCATGTCGGCCCATTGGCCAGTGAACAACGTAACGGGTCGGGGCATGCTCAATTCCTGTCTTTTCTCTGCCAGTCTCACGGACCAGCGGTATCCAAGGGAAGCGGTTTCTGGTATTCTCCGACCCCACGATTCACGTGGCAACGGACCGCACTCAGGATACACCAGCATGACCGATCCCACCCAACGCTCCGGGACCAACGTCGCGATTCTCCTCTCGGCCATGATGTTCCTCCAGTTCTTCGTCTGGGGGGCGTGGTACGTCACGATGGGCCCATTCATGGCCGCGACGGGCATGGACGACGTGATCGCTTGGGCTTATACCGTCGGGCCGATCGCTGCGATCGTTTCGCCCTTCTTTCTGGGCATGATTGCCGACCGCTTCTTCGCCACCGAGCGGGTGCTCGGGGTGATGCACCTGCTGGGCGGGCTGTTCCTTTGTAGCGCGCCTTGGGCCGCGACGCAGTCTGAGACGATGTTCATTCTGGCCATCGGCGCACACATGCTGTGCTACATGCCCACGCTAGGGCTAACCAGCTCTCTCGCGATGCACAACATGACCAACTCGGAGAATCAGTTCCCGTTAATCCGCGTATTTGGTACGATCGGTTGGATCGCGGCCAACTGGGTTATTTCACACTTCGCTTTCGACAAGTCGCCCAATATGTTCTTCGTTGCGGGAGGCTCAGGCCTCGTCTTGGGACTGTTTAGCTTCTTCCTTCCGCACACGCCAGCACCTGCCAAGGGCAGCAAATTCTCCGTACGGGATGCTCTTGGCTTGGACTCGCTTGTGCTGCTCAAAGACCGATCATTTGCCGTGTTTTGCCTCTGCTCATTTCTCGTATGCATTCCCCTCTCCGCGTACTACGCGTATGCCGGTCAGTTTGTCGGCGAGACTGGCATCGAGAAAATTGCGCAGACTATGTCATTGGGGCAGATCTCAGAGATCTTGTTCATGCTCGTCATGCCGCTTTGTTTCGCCCGCTTGGGCGTTAAGTGGATGCTGACCGTCGGGATGCTAGCGTGGGTTGTCCGTTACGGTCTGTTCGCGGGCGCCGCGGACGATCAGGTCAAGTGGATGGTCTTGGGTGGAATCGTTCTGCATGGCATCTGTTATGACTTCTTTTTCGTCACAGGCCAGATCTATGTTGACAACAAAGCTGGCACCAAAATTCGTGGTCAGGCTCAAGGTTTTTTCGTGTTGCTGACTCAGGGCTTGGGCATGCTGCTCGGAGCCCAGCTCGTTGGATGGCTGGTCGCCCGGTATACAACTCAAGGAGTCGGCGACTCCACATCGGTCATCGATTGGAAAACCGTATGGATGTACCCCGCGGGCTTTGCCTTGGCAGTCCTCATTGTCTTCGTCTTGCTCTTCCGCGACAAGGCTGAAACGGCAGAATCCGAACCAGATTCATAGCCATTCACGCCACCAAACCTTGAACTCACTTGCCACATTCTGGTAGCGTGTACTAAACCCCCAGTAACCACGATCACAGCCCGGGCTGGACCATCCCAACCCGTCGAATCAGGAGCCCGCTATGACCGACCAATCACCGACGCCGAAGACACCAGCCATCCCCACCCGCCGCCAGTTCCTC
>JBGCEB010000064.1:0-8912 GCA_045106075.1 Phycisphaerales bacterium | reverse complement strand
CGAATGGCAAGACGACGCCCTCCTCGACCAATACCTCGACATGTACGTCAGCCCCATGACCGTCGACATGGGCGAGCAAGGCAAGCACGCCCTCGAAACCCTCTACCAACGCGCCCAAGCCGCCGGCCTCCTCGCCGAGATCCCCCCGCTCGATATCCGCTAAGTTCCCTCCGTCCCCCGCACGCGAGGGAAGTGGCACGCGAAGCGTGACGGAGGGCGTTTTCATGGCTCCCGCGCCCCAAAAACCGCCTATCATCCCTCCCAAATCGCACCCAGCCGGAGACCCCGCAGATGCCCACCTTCAACTGCCGCCTCGTCACCCCCGACGCCGAACTCCTCTCCGAGGAAGTCACCTACGCCAACGTCCCCGCCTGGGACGGGCTCATGGGCTTCGAGCCCGGCCGGGCCCCCATCGTCGCACGCCTCGGCATGGGCGAACTCCGCCTCGACTTCCCATCCGACAAAGGCTCGGGCTCACGCCACTTCTTCATCGACCAGGGCTTCCTCAAGATGGGCGACGGCGAGCTGACCATCCTGGCCGAAAAAGCAACCCCCGCCGAAAACCTCGTCGAGCAAGACGCCAAAGCCGAACTCGCCGAAGCCGAAGCCCGCATCATCCCCCAAGACGCCCCCGACCGAGCCGAAGCCCAAGAACGCATCACCCACCAACGCAACGCCGCCAAAGCAAAGCTCCGCCTCGCACAAGGCGTGAAGCGGGCTGGGATTTGAACAACTTGAGCAACCCAAGTTGTTCGTGACCGAACAGCAGCACATGCGACGCGCTGTTAAGTACATCGTGCTAGTGACTGCCTTGGGATTGCTCGCGCTGATAGGGCTGTTGATCTACGGTCTATACAACCCGGCCTATGTCTACCGTGATGTTTCGATAGTGATACCGGTCCCCGCCGACCAAGTTCTCAGTGAGTCGCTCGCCCTAGAACTTGGTCAGCACGTGCTCGACGACGCTGGCCTCTTGGGTAAAGTTGAGCCGTTCCCTGACGATCGCCTAGAGAACGGCAATCAATACTTGTTTGTCTCCGAAAGCGGTCGTGGAACATTGATGTTCCATAGCAACGACTACGGCAGGCGATTTCTACATATCGAACTTAGTGACGGCATTGCACAGTGCGAACTCTGGCGAAGCAAATAGTCCGCAAGCAACTACATCCTCTTCGACATCGCCCGCTGCAAATCCCGCTTCGCGTCCCGCTCCGCGATCGAGTGCCGCTTGTCGTGGTTCTGCTTGCCCTTCGCCAGTGCCACCAGCAGCTTCGCCTTGCCCTCGACAAAGTACAGCTTCAGCGGGATCAGCGTCACGCCCTTCTGCTCGACCTGCCGGGCCAGCTTGGTGATCTCACGCTTGTGCGCCAGCAGCACCCGGTCCCGCTTCGGCCGATGGTTCAACGCACCCGAAGGCTGATACGTCCCGATGTCCACCTGATGCATCACCAGCCGCGGCTTGGGCAGCTCCTCAACCGTCACATAACCCTCGCCGATCGAGCACCGCCCATCACGGATCGCCTTGACCTCAGATCCCCAAAGCACAATCCCCACCTCGAGCGTGTCCTCGATGAAGTACTCGTGCCGCGCCTTCCGATTCTCAAACGACGGCGCATCAGTTTTCTTTTTTTTCTTCTTGGCCATAGACGTCGACACACTCCCGGGTATCTCGGATCTTAGCGCTCCAAAGGATCAAGCCGCGTCACCCCGCTTGGCACGTTCCCCTCCGCGCACGAAGCAAAGTACCACCCCGCCCCCCTCGGCCCAAGCTCGTCATCCCACTCCCCAGCCGTCCGCAACGCATCCGCGTCGAACCAGCACACATCGGTGATGTCGCCCCGCTCCGAGTCCGTCCAACCCTTCCGATCTAATCGCTCCGATCGGGCTTTCACGACAAAGAACGACTCGAAGCATCGAGTTTTCACACCACCGATCCAAAGCGCTGCTTCCCGCTCTGCGACGACCTCCCCAAGTTCCGTAACCGACCGCACGATCCCGGTCTCCTCCCGCAACTCCCGGCTCGCTCCGTCCGCCGCCGATTCCCCATCCTCGAGCCCGCCTCCCGGTGTCACCCAAAACGCACCGACGCCGGTCACCTTTGGATCCCCAGCAGTCTCGGCCCGATACCGCATCAATAACACCCGCCGCTCCGGACTCACCACAATCAATCGAGCAGCACGTCGTGTCGGTAAGCGATTATCATCATCCAAAGCCAACTCGCACCTCAACCCACAATATTCGCCAGAACATCCCCAACCCGCCGATCACTAACAAGCATGTTCGACTTCCTCGGCCCAATCTCAGGCATCTTCCCCTGCATCGTCATCCCGCTGGCCGCAGCCGGAATGATCTACGCGATCATTGTTGGTCATAAAAAAGTCAAACAACGCCGCGAAGAACTCTTCGCCATCGCCAACGAGTACGGCCTGCAGTTCCAGCCCGCCCGCGATCCATACCACGACGACCAATACGCACACTTTGAGATCTTCCGCCGCGGAGATAATCGAACAGCATTCAACACACTCATCGGCGAGCACACTTTCAACAGCCATCAAATGGGTGTCAAAGCAGGCGACTTCCGCTACACCGTTACGTCCGGCTCAGGAAAAGACCGCAAGACAACAACCTACACCTTCTCGTACCTCATCGTCCATCTCCCCTTTCCAACGATGCCCGATCTTTTGATACGCCCAGAGCACTTCTTCGACAAAATTGCCGGCGTCTTCTCAAGCAAAGACATCGACTTCGAATCCGAAGAGTTCAGCCGGAAGTTCCACGTCGCAAGCCCCGACCGCAAGTTCGCATACGACCTCTGCCACCCACGAATGATTGAGTTCCTGCTCCAAACCAGCCCCCCAGCAATTGACATCGAGCACGCACGCCTCTGTCTTGCCGATGGTTCAAGAGTCTGGACGCCCGAGCAGTTCCGATGGATGCTCCAGTTCGCAGACCAGTTCATCTCGCAATGGCCAGAGCATGTCTTAAAAGACCTCCGCATTCCAAAGTAACGCTCGCGGGTGCGATCCAACATCGGAATCATTGAGATTCAGGGCGCCGGGAAACGCATCACAAACTCAGCCCCTGACTCTACGCCGGTGTTGATCCAGATTTCACCTTCCAGCGATCGCATCACCCGATGGACCAGTGCCAATCCAACTCCGGTTCCAGGTGTTTGCTTGTCATGCAGCCTGCCGAACAGCTTAAACGCTTGATCCGCGTACTTCGCTGGTATCCCAGGCCCCTCGTCGCAGATCCGAACCAGAGTTCCATTCGCAAGACGTTCGCCAATCACCCGGATCGTGCGACAGTCTTTGGTCAATCCAAACTTGACAGCATTCCCCAAAATGTTATCAAACACCTGCTTCAGCTGGCCGGGATGTGCCGCGACATCGCCAAAGTCACCCGAAAGCTCGATCTTGAATGGGTCACCGATCACGTTGATCGTTTGAAACTCAATAGCTTTCTCGAGTGCTTCACGAATCGAAACATGTGATGTCGATTTGGCGACACGCCTTGCTTTGTTGATTTCAATCAATCCCATGATCGTTCTTTGTAACTGACTTGACCCGAGCTGAATCCGCTCCAGGTGTTTCAAGGCACTCTCATGATCCTCTTCTGCAATTGCTTCTTGGAGGAAGGTAGAAAAACCATCGATCGTCACAAGAGGTGTCTTTAAGTCGTGCGAGATGCTGTGCACAAAGTCCTCCATCTCAGCGTTGCGTTCACCAAGATCTTCCACCAGCTTTTTCAGCGCTCGATCGCTCTGATGAATGACAATATCTGTCAGGACACTCCGCAGATCGACCACCGCCCGTTCTTCAGCCTGCAGAAAAGGTTTCGAAGTCAACTCGACCTGGTTGCTCCAAGCCTCAAAAGAAGCCCGAGGCACAAGAATTCCGTGATCGTCGATGTCCTTGCCTCCACTCCCATCAACTCGACCTGCCCACGTCACCATGGCCCTTTGCTCAGGACGAAAGAAGAAGACCGCATTCGTCCAATCACGCCCGATCCGAATGGCAAGCAAACCACAAGCGATATCTCGCAGCGATTGATTCATGGTCAGAACCATCGGCAAACTCGCCGTGGAATACACCGTTTGATCAGCTGCTTCCCGCTGTAGATACTCGATCAACGATGTGCCAAGCTCACGCAATCCGTGGCCCGAAGTAACCTGAATATGCCCGTGAAGGCACGCAAAAATTGCTGGCGCTTCAATAGTCTTGCCAAACCCTTGCAGCTCTTCCCAAATGAAATCAGGGAAAGAGTTAGAGTTCAAAGGAGCATTGCGAACTACAGAAATAGCACTGGTGAGCTTGGACTGGATTCGAAGTGATTCAGCCTCGTATCGCAGCGAAAGCTGACTCGATGCGATCGAACTGATCACTCGAGCAATCTGCATCGTCCCCGTCGAAATCGATCGAGGGCTCATGTGATGGCACGCAATCAGGCCCCACAGCCGGTTTTCATGCATCAATGAGATTGACAACGAAGCGCCCACCCCCATGTTGCGAAGATAAACCAAGTGCACAGGCGATACCGAACGAAGCCCACAGTTCGAAAGGTCGATCGGATTGTCAGCCGAAGGACCGCACGCCGGTATCAACGGGACGGTCTCGCCGTTCACATCGGAAATCGCTCGCGCTGGCGTTTGTGAGTAGAGCGATCTTGCCTGAGCAGGAATGTCCGAAGCCGGAAAGTGCATGCCAAGAAACGATTCAACCTCGTCGGTCTTCGATTCCGCGACGACCTTCCCGTTCCAGTTCATGTCAAACTGGTACACTTTAACTCTGTCAAACCCTGTAGTCTTTCGCACAAACGATGCGAGCTCGCTGTGAAAATCATCCAATGATTCAACTTTGAAAAACGATCGAATGGAATCGTAGAAAAGATCGATGCTGGTCCCAAGCGGTGAAGTGACGGAGTCAATCGGTGTCAGCTCAAGTAAGATTCGATCCGAGACCGTCGCAGTCACGAGGAAACCATCCAACGCGAGCGGAGGCTTCCTGGAATCTTCGCCGCAAACCCTCGACAAGAACGTCCGAGGCTCCGGCGAATCAGTAGAACTCAAAAACTGGCTTATGTTCAACGCGTTCTCTAAACGCATCCAGCGATCCCAGCGCGTCCCTATCACCTCGTCGGCACTGACACCGAGCCAGTCTGCGATATTGGCGCTCGCATGGCTGACGATCTCGGTCCCAAGATTCACAACAAGCACGGCTCCATGCGACTGAATCGATCCAAGGTATTGGATCGGCTCTTTCGCGCATTGTGCAATTGCTTCGGCCAGATTAGGTGAGAGAACTGTTCCCGTTGAAGACATCGTGATCACTCCGGACAAGACCACGCCAGAGTAACGCGACTGGACGCTTCCGATCATGTTTTACAAACGACTTAGAACTCGCACGGCGTCATGAGAAAAACGTAGAGACGACTGTGGTATTTTATGGACACATAGATGTCAATTCGGATAGACATCGTGAAATCTCCACCAAAGCGAAGTTTGGAAACACGATTGGGGGGAGTGACACGCGAATTGGTTGGATCTACACAGGTATGAGCGAAGGTGGCGGCCCCATCAGTAGGAATGAGTTCAGAAAATAATCGTCAACACCGCTCCCTACAATGATCTGATGATTAAACGAGGAGCTATCGCATGAGTGGGGCCATTATCACACTAATCGTTCTTGGCGGAATCGCCCTCGTTGCCCTGCTTTGGGGCGTCGTCACCTACAACCGCTTTGTCGGCCTGAGATCCCACATCCGCGATGCATGGGCAGGTATCGATGTCGAACTCAAGCGTCGGTACGACCTCATCCCCAACCTTGTCGAGACCGTAAAAGGTTACGCGTCACACGAGAAAGAAACCCTTGAGTCAGTCATCGAAGCACGCAACAAAGCGATGGGCAGCCACGGTCCCGCCGACGCACAAGCCAAAGACGAACAGGTTCTTGTTGGTGCCCTCCGGCAGCTGGCTGTCGTGGTCGAGCAGTACCCGCAACTCAAAGCGGATACCGGCTTCAACCAGTTGCAAGGACAACTCAGCGAGACCGAGGACCGAATCGCTGCGGCTCGCAGGTTTTACAACGGGAACGTCCGCACGTTCAACCAGTTGACGCGGATGGTGCCGAGCAACATCATCGCCAATATGTTCGGCTTCCCGCCGGAGCCCTACTTTGAGCTTGAAGACGAAGCCCAGCGAGAGGCGCCACAGGTTTCGTTCTGATGGTGCAGCAGGGCTAGGGTTGGGTGGCGACGCTGGTGCGTCGTGAGCTTCTTGAAATTCGGAGACTGAAGATGAGTTTGACGCTTGATCAGGCGCAGAAGGTTGTGGCGGCGGCGATCGCGAAATCGAAAGCCATTGGGACGAAGATGGATATCGCCGTGGTGGACGCGGGGATGAACCTGACGGCGTTTGCTCGTGAGGACGGGGCGTGGCTCGGATCGATCGATATCTCGATCAAGAAGGCCCGGACGGCGCGCGGGTTCGACATGAACACGGGCGACATCGGCGGGCTGAGCCAGCCGGGCGGGGCGTTGTATGGGATCGAGCATTCCAATGGCGGGCTGATCACGTTCCCCGGCGGGGTGCCGTTGAAGGACTCGGCCGGCAATGTGATCGGGGCGGTCGGTGTCTCGGGCAGCTCGGTCGAGAACGACCATGCGGTTGCTGAGGCTGGGGCCGCGGCGATCGGGTGAGTTGGTGTTTGAAGCTTGATTGATTGGGCGGGTGGGCTTTGGGCTCGCCCGCTTTTTTGTTGGGGTGGCTGGAGCCGTTGCTCGGAGGACGGCGGCGGCGGCGCGGCGGTTGGTTTCGTTGGCTCTGACGTTGAGTTTGGTGGGGTGTTTGGATTGGTAGGACAGGTCGGTGAGGGTGCGGAGCGCGTCTTGGCGGAGGGCGGCGCTCGTGTGGGGTTCGCGGGTTTGTTCGAGTTGGGCGAGGGCGCCCAGTTGTTCGACGACGTCGGGGTGGGCCGCGAGGGTGGCGAGTTCGGACGGTGTGAGGTTGTGGAGGCAGCAGAGTTCGGCGGTGGGGATGGCCGGGTCTGCGAGTTGGAGGGCGAGGCAGTGGGGCAGGGGCAGGTCGTCGCGTTCGAAGAGGTTGGTCATGCGGGGAATTGTCGCAGACGGCCGACGGCGTGCAAGGGTTGAGTTGGTATGACGCGAAAGTAGCGCACAGATCGTGATTTTGTGGGATGAGACCACAAACACTGGGCCAGAAGATCGAGGTAGTGGGTCTAGCTACCGAGCCAATCGGATAGTGTGGCAGAGATTCCCGTTATCTCGAAGGGGTTTCCCAGTGAGTCGGCAAGGCGATCGACAATGTGCTCCGCATAGGGATCGACGAGAGTAATTCGTATTGTAGACTTTGCCTTCTTCTGTGCCTCTTTCAAGAGCTGGATAGACCTTATATCAGTCTTCGGAAAGCTGTAACCAATAATGGTCACATCTTGATGTTCTGCAATTTTACGGCATGCAGATTCCCAGATTGTATCAAAGCAGCCGCCTCCGAGCGAGTAGTCTTTGTCACGCAGCGGACCGACCATGAGAGGAGATGAATAAAGGGGTTGATCTCCTAGTTTGATTTCTCCCGTATTGCCAAGGTCGGGCGCCAACACTATTGAAAACTTAGTTCGTTCATGGTCGCGATTTGGCGTTGCATTACACATCCAGTCGGGCAGGTTGGGTGGGTAGTAGAAGTAGGAGAAAGGCGAGTATCCTATCTTGTGCCTATCACCGTACGTGGGATACGGTGAATTGGAGCGTACAAAGCAGGCGCGGCACGGGGAGGATTCATCAAAACGATCGTCTGAGTAGACTCTCTGTCCGGTTTCGAAGTGGAAGCTTGTGTACGGAGTTAGCCAGTTGGTCGAGCCATGCATCTTCAGAATTTGAAACTCTGTAGGTTGTGAGTTGTCTTCCTTGCGCCAGCCATTCTCGTAGAATGCGTTGAATTCTATCCCATATCCCCGGTCTGGCGTCCACCTCTGGCTGTCCCACGCTGCGCGATCTAGGATGCAGTCCCAATTAAAAGTTATAATCGAATCAATCTCAGCATGCTCAGCAAGCAGCTTTGAGTACAGGTCGCACTTGAGTCCGTTCTGGATTTCATTCAATACGCACTCAAACAAAAACAGCATTTGGTCGAATGCGCGAGTATTCTCGATCCACTCTGGGCTGAGCTCGCCTCGATTGGGCGCAGGGAGCTCGGCGATTCGCTCTGCGAGCTCTGTGAGAAAATCTTCGATGTTTTCATTCCAATGCTCGAATTTGTAGATCTCAACGTTTCTTGTTCGTTTCACGTAGTTAACAATGTGTCCGACGCGAACAAATGGATTCGCCGCAACCTCCAGCTGGTTGAAAATTGTAAAAAACTCTGAGGCCAACGGTGGCAGTTGGCCAGTCTTTGAGCCCGTGTAGCCTTTGGAGGCGCCAGCGCCAAACCAGAATAGCTGGCTCGAACCACTCACCACTCCGGTCCGCCGGTGTAGCGGCCGTAGACGTCGGCCATGGCTTGGACCATCTCGCCCATGGTGCAGTTGGCTAGGGCGCCTTCGACGAGGGTGGGCATGACGTTTTCGTTGTTGCGGGCGGCTTCGCGGATGGCGTCGAGGGCTCGGCTGGCGGCGTCCTTGTCGCGGCGTTTCTTGAACTCGGTGAGGCGTTCGACCTGGATGGTTTCGACCGAGTCGGGGATGGTGAGGATGTCGATGGGGCGGCCTTCGGAGTCGTCGACGTATTCGTTGACGCCGACGATGATGCGGTCGTGGTTCTCGCATTCTTCGCTGAAGCGGTAGGAGGCTTCGGCGATCTGGCGGCGGAAGTAGCCCTGGTGGATGCCGCGGACGACGCCGCCTTCGTCGAGGGACGAGGTTGATGCGTGTTCGGGCTTCCATGCGCCTCGGCCCATGTCG
>JBGCEB010000063.1:0-5146 GCA_045106075.1 Phycisphaerales bacterium | reverse complement strand
CTGCGTCGGTCGCCGACCTTGTCGTCGACGTGTCGGGACCACAAGCAGCTTGGGCAGTGATTCCGCTGACGTGTGCCGAAAGACTGATGCGAGACGAACTGGTTGCAATGGATACATGGAAACCCGCCGGGGTTCCGGTGGTCGCCCGAGCGGGCGTTTCGGTCTTGATGTTTCAATCGATGTCCTCTTCCGTCTCGATTGGCAAACTGACAAAGCCAGCCAGCTCAATCGAGCGGTGTCCAATGCGGCAGGCCGCCCTGTTTGGGTGCCGAAGCGCCGCGTGCGCGTTGGGTACACGGTCGGATTTAGAGGACAGTTGCGGTCATCAGCCTAAAGCTTAACCAACCAACGGAACCGACGCAAGCACTATGACGCAAAGCCCCTCGGTATCATCATGCATGAACCCGGACGACCAAGTCTGCCTGTGCTTCCGCGTCAGCCTGCGGAAAATCCGCACCTACTGCCAGCGCGAAGACCCCAAGGTCGCCAGCCTGATCTCTGAATGCCTCGGCGCGGGCACCGGGTGCGGCTGGTGCGTGCCATTCCTCAAGCACTTGCACGAACAACACCAACACGGCGAAACACCCGACCTGAAATCCTCACCCGAGGAGTATGCGGTCGCCCGCAAAAGCTTTCACAAGACCGGCGATCGTGTGATCACCCCCGAAGAACAAGCCGCGGGTGAAGCCGAAGACCAAAGCACAAGCTCCGATGAGGAAGCGTAAAAAAACCCCGCCAAAGCGGGGCTTGTGATTCACGCAGTGTGAAAATCAGAGCTGGACAATCAGAGCTGGACAATGTCCGACTCATCGAGGTGACGCAGCGCCAACCCCATCTCGGTGAGCTTCTCGCGAACCTCAACGAGCGAAGTCGCACCGAAGTTCTTGATACCCATCAGTTCAGCCTCGGTGTGACTGCACAAATCGCCGATCGTTTGAATGTTCAGCAACTGGAGCGCCTTGCGGGCACGCACGGAAAGCTGCAGTTCCGACACCGGTTTATTGAGGGCGACCTCGCGGCCCGAGCCCTTCAGCTTCTCGAGAATCTGGCGGCGGGCGGCACGGTGCGCGTCTTCGCGACCCTGCCCCAGCTTCAGGTTCTTCTGAACAAGCATCCGCTTGATCTCTTCGAGAGACGACTCGCCGAAGTTCTTGTAGCTCATCAGCTCCGCTTCGTTGATCCGGATCAGATCGCCGAGCGTGCGGATGTTCATCTTCTTCAAGCAGGTACGCGCACGCACCGACAGTTCAAAGTCTGTCACGGGCGTATCGAGCAACGCCTTGCGCTTGAGCACGTCGCGCTCGTTCTCTTCTTCGATGACCATTCCGCGAGACGCCTGGACGTCCTTCATAAACAACCGAGCGCGAGCGTGGCTGGGGTTGGTATCGAGAATCTGACGGAGGCTTCGCTCGGCCCGGGCGTATTCGCCGCGGTCTTCGAGGAGCACCGCGAGATTGAGCAGTGCGTTGATCGGCGGGGGGACGTGCTCGCACACACGCTCATAGAGAGCGATGGCTTCCTCTTCCTCGCCGCCGAGGTCAAGGTTGTACGCGAGCTTGAACAGCGCTTCTTGGCTGTTTGGGTCTGCCGCGACTGCTTGCCGCAACGCGGCCACCATCGCGAAACGATCACCATCTTGCTCGGCTTGCTTAGCCTGCGCGATCGCATCTCGGGCCGCCTGCGCATCTGCGCGGACGCCGGACGCGCCGATCACCATATCCATGTTGTCGCTCATGCGAACCTCCGGCTCGCGCTCACTCCGAACCAACCCGCCACACGGGAGGCCTGCTCTGAACGCGGTAACCAATGTCAGGAGAGAAGGATAGGCCGCATCGAAGGCATTGTCGCCCGATGCTCCCCAGACCACTGCAAGCCAACGACTTAGGTATTCTCACCAGCACCATCAGCCGGCCCAACACCTGAATCTGGTCGCACCAGCGTCATCTGACGCCAAGCACCCAGCCAATACCGCACGCCCAACGCAATGCCCAATGCCACGATGTAACCCGCAGCCCCGATCCAGGGCCCCAGCGAGCCCAGACCGGGCACGAACTGAATCAACAACAGCCCGACGCCCACGATACAGGACCAGCTCAAAACAATCGTGGCCACGCCCGGCCACACCGTATCCCCAGCACCGCGGAGCGCTCCCGAAAGCACGATTGCCACCGCATCAAAGAGCTGAAACACCGCCGCTGCGATCATCACGAGAGATCCCACCCGAACAATCGATTCGATGTCTTCGCGCGGCGTCGCACTATTGATAAAAACCCCGATCAGTTCGGATCGCTTCAGCACAAACAACACCGCGCATGCGCCCATATACCCCAACGCGAGTTTGAGCGCCAGCATCGCGCGGGCATGGGCAAGATCGGGCCGCCCCATCCCCATCGCCTTGCCAACCATCGCCTGCGCACCGATCGAGATACCCACCGTGGGCATGAAACTCAGATGCATATAGCGCAACGCGATCCATCCCGCAGTGTTCGCGATGGTACCCGCATGCTCAATCTCTTCCGGGCTCGCACCGTCAGCCCGCGCCATCGCTTGCGCCCCGACGGGCACCAACCACGCCATCAATAAACCCCAACAGATCAGCTCATTGAGCATCATCATCCCGCCCGGCCAGCCGACCCGCAGGATGTCGCCCATAATTGCTTTCCGCGGCTTCCAGGCAGCCCGAGTCCCATACTCGCGCGCAAACTTGCCCGACAAGAACAACCCAAACGGAATAACGAACTCAACGAACCCACCCACCACCGTCCCGATTGCCGCACCCCGGAGTTCCATTGCTTCGATGCCAAGGAAAGACGCGATTGGCTTGGCAACTCCGGCAATGGGCGCGAACAGCGCCTGCCCAAACGGCGACTCGGGCAACGGCATGCCGTCCTCACCGAAGATCAACACCGCGTTGACCAGAACGTTCACGAGATTCCCCGCAATCGCAGAAATCAGCACGATCCCAGGGCGGTGCAGACCATAAAAATAGTGGTGAATAGACCGTGACGCAACCGTCACGATCGCGCCGTAAAGCAAGATCTTGGCGTATCCAACCTCAAGCTCTTGTAAAAACGGCGAATGCGCACCGGGCACAAAGTACGGAGCGAGAATCGCAGCCGGCACCATGATCGCAACGTAATACACCACGGCCAACCACATGCCATTCCACGCATACGCCGAACCCCGCTGCGGCGTGCCCGCGCCAAGGTTCTGACTCACAAACGAGTTGATGACCGTGTTCGTGCCCAACGCCAATGCGACGAACATCCATGCGATGATTCCGCCGTTGCCCTGGGCCGCGACGTATTCAGTCTCCGGCCCGATCTGCTTGACCATGAACGTATCAACGAACTGCATCAGCGTGTAGCTCGACATCGTCGCGACCGAAGGACCGGCGATCTTGAGCAACTCCAGCAACGGCTTGCCATCATCAATCGGCACCGAACCCAAGCCATCCTCCGGCACTAGCGCATGCAGCGTCTCGGGCGCGGACGTGTTGCCGTCGCCCTGCCGGTTCGGCGGGCTGGTCGTCTCAGAGTCTGACATCAGTAAGTCCGGGTGCGTTCGCGTGACAGCAGTCTAGCCAGCCTTACTCGTTCTGCGATGGGAACAGCACATAGTCCCCGTCCGGCACGGCCTCGAGCAGCTCGTCAGAGATCGTCATCCACGGCTCACCCTCCTCGTCGAGTACATGCCGCCCGCCGTCGTCGTCTTTGTCTGGGCCGTACGTGTAAACGAACGGCGCCCCGTCGCGCCAGCGGAACTGCATGGGCCCGCCGGTGAAGCCGTCGATGGGGTCGAAGGTGATGAGGTCGTCGTCGATGTCGGCCAGCCCCAGCGGCGGATCGCCGTGGCGCAGGCGGTGCCGATGGGCGGCCAGGGCGAGGCGGAGGGCAAAGCTCTGCTGTTGAGCTATTCGGTTCGTCGCTGCAACCTTCGGCCAAGCCGGGATGAACGTAGAAAACAGGAGGCGACCGATGCTACCTGGTACCGAGTCGGCTTGCTTAGCCCACGCTTCTGTCTCAGGCTTGAATCCCGTCATCGCTTCATACGGCTCGGTCGCCGCACGCTCGGCGACCGCCGCCCACCGCTGAAACTCGGTGAGCGATGCCAATAAATCCTGATTGATCGAAGCGGTCGCGACCGAACTCGGTGGCACCAATCCATTCCCGCTGCCCATCGCAGTTGCGACCGCCCCCGCACCTTGGACGTCATATACGCCACGATCATCGACATAGCGCCGAATCTGATCCTCGAATGTTTCGATCTCATTGCTCGTGCCCAGTTGATAAACACCGACCGTATCGACCACTGAACATGCGAGCGCGAGTCGAGCAGCATTGACTTCATCCAAGAAACTTGGAAGATCGATCAACACTCGTTCGATTTGCTCGCGTACAAGTGCGAGAGCCGCATAGTCAACCAACTGCTGAATCAGCCAGTCCTGCTCGTACCCGTGCTTAACCAACCCAATCGTGGTTTCTAAGTTGCGTACAAACCGATCGGCATCGCTCTGCTCGAACGCGATTTCTGAATCCACCGAGAGCAAGCGAACCATCAGACGGACCTTACCAGTCGCGGGTAGCAACACATCGAAAACCATGGGGTATGGGCTTGCTTGACCGACATCCGCCTTGAGCCCGTGCCGTTCACGCGCTGCTTCCCAGATTGGTTCTGGAGCATCGCTCATCGGAAAGCCTGCTTCCGGCTTCGCGACCGCACGCTCAAGCACGCGGATGATGGCTTGCGCTTCATCAGACTCGACCCACACGACCGCCTCTTCCCAACCCTCTTCGCCGGGCTTTGGTTTGAGCTTGTCGCGGACTTCCTCCGCCTCCATCATCGCCGCCGCCTCGGCGATCAGGGGATACGCCCGGTCTTCCATCGGGATCGCCTCGACCCGCCGGTTGGCATCCCCCACCGGGTCCCACGGCGTGGGCAGTTGCTGGGCGTTCTTGTGCCGGTCCGAGTTCGCGCCGTAGCCGGTCAACGCGTCGCCCGCGACCTTGATCGGATCGAACCGCGTCACCCGCGGCGTGATCACGATGATCGCCACCGCGATCACCGCGAGCAAACCCAAGAGCAGCACCAGCATCACCAGCAGTTTCTTCATCGCCCGCTCCCCGTCGTTGCCTGTTCGTTCGCG
>JBGCEB010000062.1:0-22413 GCA_045106075.1 Phycisphaerales bacterium | reverse complement strand
GCGTGGAGTTGGCCGAGCCCGCCGTCGATGAGGATCACGTCGGGGTACAGCTCGTGCCCGGCGCCGGCTTCGCGGTATCGGCGTGAGACCACCTCGGCCAGCGCGGCGTAGTCGTCGTTGGCCCGCCCGCCGGGCAGGTTGGCGAACGACTTGATGCGGAAGCGTCGGTATTCGTCTTTGAAGGGTTTGCCGTCGATGAAGCAGACTTTGCTGCCGACGGTCTCGCCGCCTTGGAGGTGGGCGATGTCGAAGCCTTCGACGCATCTGATCGCGCGGTCCATTCCGAGCGCCTTTTGCAAAGAAATCACGCCTTTTTTAGGGTCGATATAGCCAATCTCGGTTTCGGGTTGCCACTGGTCTGAGCGTTGCCCGCGGTCGGAAAGTTTTTCGATCGAAACGATCTGGTCGCGCAAGCCGGCAGCCTTTTCGAACTCGAGATTCTTGGATGCGTCTTCCATTTCAGCCCGCATTTCACGCAGCATGGTCGAGCGTTTGGTGCCGAGGAACTTGGTGAACCGTTCGATGTCTTGGCCATAGGCGGTGACGGAAATCGACTCGTTGCAGGGCGCGGTGCACTGACCAATCGCGGCGAGCAGGCACGGGCGGAAGTAGCGGTTCTTGGGATCGCCCTTGACGATGTCGAGTTTGCAGGTGCGGTATTTGAACACACGCTGGAGCATTTGGACCGCCTCGCGGAGTGCGCCTGCGTTCGCGAATGGGCCGAAGATACGGGCGTTCTTCATCTCGGGGAACTGCTCGCCGGTCTTGTCGTTGATCCCGGATGGATTCCGCGTCACGAACACGCGCGGGAAGTCTTCGTTACGAGTGATGACAAGATAGGGGAACGATTTATCATCAACGAGTCGTTCGTTGTAGCGTGGGCGGATGTCTTTGATCAAGCGGTTTTCGGTGAGCAGCGCTTCCCATTCGCTATCGGTCGCCAGGAAGTCGAAGACGTGGACCTCATCGAGCATGCGGGACTTCTTGGGCCCGAGATCGGCACTGGGCACGAAGTACGACGCGACGCGGTCGGGCAAGTTCGCAGCCTTGCCGACGTAGAGCACCACGCCGGCGGAATCTTTCATGAGATAGACGCCTGGCACGGGGGGTAAGTCCCGCGCCGCTTTCAACAATCGCGCGAGGCGAATCGGACGTGTCTCGGTCCCCCATGCCGGCGGCGCATCGGCCGGCTGGAAACCTTCTTCGTCGAGCGAGATGGGATCGGGATCGTCTGGCACTGAAAGATCTTATTCGCCGGCTGTTGGAAGTTCGGCGCAAAGAAAAACCGACCTCAGCCGAGATCGGTCGTTCGTTTCGTTCGTGTTCCGGGGCACGGTTTACTCGTAGATGTAACCCGGGCCGCGCCACATCTGCCACTTCTTCAAGCGGAAGCGCCAGAACTGTTCTTCGAAGTTCTTCTGGGCTTCGGGCGACCAGCTTTGGTATGCAGGGAGAAGACGGGCTTCAGACGCGATGTCGCGGAGCTTGTCTTCGGCTTCTTGTACGGTCAGCGGTTCTGCTTCGCCTGAGCGGATCGAAGCATGCAGCAGTTCCTGGTACATGTTGTTGATTCGGGCGTAGTCTTCGAGCGCTTGATCGCTCAACGGCGACGCGTTGAGGCGGGCACTCTCGGCACGCAGGACGGTGTCGATGGCGCGGGCTTGGTGACGCTGACCTTCGGTCCGCTCAACGCGGCATCCGGTCAGGGTGCTCAAGGCGACCAATCCAAGACTCATGGCGATTGCTGTGCGACGCTTCATACCCACTCCCATCGGTTCCCGGACGGCGCTGATCCAGCCCCATTCCGCGTCTTGCCGGCTTTCTTTCTCGGCTGCCCTTCAGCAGCCAGACCGGCGGGTCTCATGTTAGCTCAGCGCCAGTCGGCACATCATCTCGACGCCCACGCCGATCGCTTCATCCTGGAAATCAAACTCTGGCTGGTGAAGCTGGGGGACCTCATCGGCTCCATCCGGCTTTAAGCCCACAAGATAGAAGCAAGAAGGCACTTTGTTCGCATAAAAAGAGAAGTCTTCGCCGCCCATCGAGGGTTCGGGGAAGATCTCAGCCCCCCGCGCAAAGGCTGCGCCCTCGGCGGTCGTAAGCACCCGCCGGGCTTCGTCGGGGTCGTTAAGCGTCACCGGATAACCTTCGGTGACGATCATCTCACCTCGGCAGCCCATCGCCGACGCGACGCCCTCGACGATCTCCCTGAGCCTTTTCTTAGCCAGTTCTCGGGTCTCGGCGTCGAGCGTGCGGATGGTGCCCCAGAGCTCAGCGGACTCCGGGATGACGTTATTGGCGGTGCCTGCGTTGAACGTGCCAAATGTCACCACGACGCTGCCCACCGGCGAGACGTTTCGGCTGGCAATGGTTTGGGCGGCGGCGACGATCTGAGCGCCGGCCACGATCGGATCGGCACCGAGATGCGGATAGGCCGCGTGTGCCTGGGTGCCGGTGATCTTGATTTTGATCTCGTCGGTCGATGCGAGCAACGGGCCGGGCTTGGTGGCGACCGTATTCATCGGGAGTCCGGGCCAGCCGTGCAAGCCGTACATTCTGGTGACGGCAGGACCCAGCGTGCCGTTTGGTCCGCCGGTGAGCGCGCCGTCTCGGCACATTTTCTCGCCGCCCGCGCCGCCCTCTTCAGCAGGCTGAAACACGAGCGTGACCGGGTTCGGACGATGCTCGGTCTGGGACAGGATCCGAGCAGCACCGAGCAAGATGGCGGTATGCCCGTCGTGCCCGCACGCGTGCATGACGCCGGGGTAGGTCGACGCGTACGGCTTGCCGGTGCGTTCGGTGATCGGAAGGGCGTCCATGTCGGCCCGGAGGCCAATGCACGGGCCGGGGTTATCGGTGGTTGCTGGGATGTGTGCGAGCACACCGGTGCCTTCTTTGACAACGCGTCCACCCAGACCGGCGATGAACTCGACCCCGAGTCGGGTGAGTTCGTCCTGCACGACCTTTGACGTGCGGCGTTCCTCGAACCGGACTTCAGGATGCGCATGCAGATCGTGGCGGATCGCGGCGAGCGATTCCAGCTCCGGCGTGATGCGGTCAGCGAGTTGGTTGAGAACGGCTTGTTGATCGGCGGTCGCGGGCATCCCGAATGGTACGGGACTGGCAAGCGCGAGGTTCACGCAGCTTTGCCGGGCTTTTGGAGAACCGGTTCGGACCTGATTTCAGAGAGATACCCGAGCGCCAGGCGTTCGAGATCGGGTTCGGGCTGGGCATTTGCGTTCTGAGCGGCCGAGCGAATCTGATCGAACTGAGATTCACAGGCGAGATACGCGTCGGCGATCGCCGGATCAAAGTGCGAGCCGCGTTGTGAGAGAATTAGGTTGTGGGCCTGCTCATGGGTCATGGCACTCTTGTAAACACGCTCGGAAGTGACCGCGTCGTAAAAGTCAGCCATCGCGACGATGCGGGCAGCCAATGAAATCGCCGGGCCTGCGATGCCGAACGGATAGCCCGTGCCGTCCCACTTCTCGTGGTGCTGCAACGCGATTTCCACACCCATGTCGATGAAGGGATCCGCGCCGAGTTTGCGTCGGATGGCGATCAGCGTGTCTGCGCCGATCAACGCGTGGGTTTCCATGACCGAGCGTTCTTCAGGGGTGAGTCGCCCGGGCTTGAGCAAGATCTGGTCGGGAATGCCCACTTTACCGATGTCGTGAAGAGAGCTGGCGAGCACCAAACGTTCGATCCAAGCCTCGGAGATCTCAGGGTAGGCGTGCGGGTCTTGCTGTTGAAGCTGTGATGCAAGCAGGCGGGCGTAGTGCCCGATCCGTTCGAGGTGGGCACCGGTATCGGTATCGCGATAGTCGGCGAGCTTTGCAAGGCCGAAGATCAGGGCATTGCGTCGCGCCAGCCCTTCTCCGACTTGCCGACCGACTTCTTGCTTGAGTTGTTGATTGTTGCGTTCGACCGCGTCGTGGTATCGTCGCGATGCGAGGAACAAAATAGCGCCGGCGAGCATGAAGATCCCGAACGCGACCGAGAGCTGGAACACCATCAGCCGGTCCGCCCAGACGGGCGCGAGGGCCATCTCTCGGCGGAGCCAGTAGTCAATCAATAAAACGGCAGCGAGTAGAACCGCCGCTTGAGCCAACAACACCCCAACGAACAATGCACGGCGTGTGCTGGGTCGGAACGCCCATTCGATCTTTGTACTCTGCTTTGTGGGCTGTGTGTGTTTCACCGGACTGGTCATCGGCTGTCGACGGCGTCTCCAGGCTGCGTGCAACCCGATGGATCAGAAATCGGGGGGGTGCAGGTCTGGCTGTGCGGTGCGTTCGGGCGAGACCGGGCAGGTCGGACCGATTACGGGCTCATAAGTACTCGTTCGCACATGTCTATGGCGCCCGAAACGATGATCGAAGCGGACGAATAGTCCGGGCGAGCGATTCGACCATTGCCGACGTTCGGCGGGATGAGTTCCGAGAACTCAACGCGAAGATCGGCGTGCACCGGGATGTTGCGGCTCTGGCTGGCGGCCAGCAGTTGCTCGACGGTTGGCGACACCAAGAATGTAGCCAATACCCGAGCGGCATCCGGGTTCGGGCCGCCTGCGACGACTCCAACCGTGTTTGGGATCGTGGTTGGTCCGATGCTTGGCCAAACGAAGTGATCGGACCGTGTTTCGTAGGTCATCCCGATCGGCCACGTGTTTGCGATCGCGACCCATACATCGTCGGTGTCAGTGAGTGCAAGATCGATCTCGCCTTCATGGATCGCACGTACGACACGGGCATTCCCGTCGTAGAGCTTGAGCCCGTTGTCTTGCATGGCTTCGAGCCACGCACGGAACGCCGGTATGCCCCAGCGGTCTGCCAGCAGCGCCATGTGCCCGCGTGTGGTTCCGAACTGCGGGCGGGCCATGCCGACCCTGCCCGACCAATCGGGTGTGGTGAGTGCGGCGAGCGTAGTGGGCGGGTTTTCCACTCGGTCGGCGCTGAATGCGATCACCCTCGCCCGCTCGGCAAAGCCAATCCAAGTGTCGTCGGCTCCGATGAGTTCAGCGGGCCAATCAGAGGGCACTGAACCGGTCATCGCTCCCGGTTCGAGCACGCCCGCCTCGGCAAGCAGCAACGTGCCCATGGGTTCGGATGACCACCAGACGTCACAACGCGGTGCTTCTTTCTCGGCAAGCAAGCGTGTGACCAGGCCGGTGGTTTTGGTCGCTTCGGTGTCGCCAACAAGATCGACACGGATGCCAGTTTCTTGTTCGAAGGCATCGACGACCGAGCGTACGAACACATCGTCGGCGCTGGTGTAGAGAACCACCGTTTGGGCTATGGGCGTGTTTGGGTCTGGCGCGTCGCACGCTGAAAGAGCGCTGATAGCGCCGAGCACAACCGCGGTTCGGGCAAGTGTCGGTGTCATTCGCTTTCGGTGTCGCTACCAGCTTCGGCGGGCTTCTCGGGCTCTCCCGATTCCTTCGCGGCTGCTCTTTGCAAGCGTCCAAAGTAGGCTTTAACGGCTTCTTCGTGTTCACGAGGAACACGCTTGGTTTCGATCGCTTCGGCGGCCTGCGCTTCGGCGCTCTCAACAGCGTCAGAGAATGCAGCGGTGGACTCGCCACGGATCTGTGAGCCGTAGACGAGCGTGGAGGCGATCACTGGTCCTTCGCCGGTGGTGTTCACTTTGGCTTTTTCGTTTTTGAAAACAAAATCGCTCGCCTGTTCGTTCGGTCCAGCCCCGAGCCCTTGGCCGGGTTGGCCCGAGCCATTGCCCTGGGCCATTGATTCACCTTCAGAGAACTGTCCATTGGGGCCCCATTGAGAGCCTTCGCCAAACATCTCGCCCTGGCCCTGGCCGGGGTTCTGGCCTTCGCCCATGCCTGCCATCTGATTTTCGCATTGGCCCATTGCTTGCTCAAGGGCTTGCATCTCGCTTTGCATTTGCTCAAGGTTTGAGAGCTGTCCAGACATCGACTCAAGGCCTTCGCCCATTTCGGACGGCGATTGGTTCTGCATGCCCTGTGACATTTGGCCCATTGCTTGGCTCATTGCCGAGGCGGCGTCTGACGCATTTTGTTGTGACTGGGCCTGTTGCTTGAGTTGATCGATTTGCTCTTGGCTGAGACCCTGTTCTTTCAGTGCTTGCTCGAGGGCGCCGGGGTCGGTCGCGAGCTGCTTGGCTTGGGATTCACTTAGACCGGCTTCGCGGAGCTGTTCTTCGAGCTGCTGGCGGTTCTCAGCCATCTGTCCCATGGCTTCGCTCATTTTGTCGAGTTGTTTTTCGAGCTGTTCTTTGGCTTCGGGGCTCATCTCGCCGGATTCGATCTGCTCGGCGAGTTTCTCGAGTTGTTTCTTTGCTTCGGCGAAATCGCCTCGGGCCATGGCTTTGGACATTTCGGTCGCGGGCCCTGGCTCTGGCTGCTCCATGCGCTTCATGGCGTCCTTGATCGCATCAAAGGTCGCGCCTTCCTCGCCGTTGCGTTGCTCTTCGAGTTTGTCAGAGAGCTGGGTCAGCTTTTTAATCGCAGCCCGTTGCATCTCATCGGCGCTGATTTGCTCGACTTCTTTGGGGTTAAACAGGTCTTCGAGCGCATCATCGTCTTCGATCTCGACTCCGGCTTTGCTGAGGATCTCTTCGATCTTCTTCTGGGTTTCATTGACCTGCGACGCAACTTCTTGCACTTGTTGTCGGTCTTGTTCGGCGGCTTGTTGCTTGTTCAGCAGGCCGGCAACGTCGGTCGCGGGCAGCCACCAGATGGCGAGCAGCGCGGCGCAGGCAGCCACGGGCCACCAGGAGTTTCCGGGTGCCTCGATCGGGACCGCGTCGCGGACGACGACCCGCTTGGCGCGATGGCCGGCGTCATCGACGATGGCCTTGGCCCAAGGACTGGTTTCTTCTTCAACGCAAAGTGCGGTTGACAAGCTCTCACGGAGGTTGGCGCGTTCGTCGACCGTTTGGGCGATGGCTGCGGTATCCGGGCGACGGACGGCCGCGATCACGAGCGCGAGTCCGGCCGAAGCGGCCATCAGTGCCGGAAGCACCCATACCCAATCAATCATCAGCGTGGGGAACAGCTTCTGAGCACCCCGGGCGGCAACGGCCAAGCCCAACGCGATGGTCAGCATGACGACCGTATGACGCAACCAGCTAGCAACCAGCAGTCGGCGAGCGGCGTGGGCGAGCACCTGTCGAATCGGATCCATGACAAACCTCCGCGGGACAAGCACGTCCCAACCCTTCCATATTCGGGATTTCCGGCGCAAGGTCACCCCAGAACCGAAAAAAATCGCACGGTCGGTCTCTGATCGTACCGCCAGAAGCCCGAGACGGTTGCCCGCGGGGGTCTGGGCGGGCATGATCGGCGGTGACCAGCCCATTGAACAGGTTGTGGGCGTTTGCCGACGGGGCTTACATCGATCAGGCGGGCTGTGACGCTGCCTTTGACCGGATGCACCGTCTCGACGGGATCGGTGATCGGATTTACCTCTGGTTGGCCTGTCTGGCGATGGTTTTGTTGGCAGGCCCGTCGACGGTGACCGAGATCGCCGTGGTGCCCCTGGCGGTGTTTTTCTTTGTCCGGGTGCTGAATACGTTTCCGGTCTGGATCCACGCGTTCGGACAGCCCGCGATGCTCGCAGCCGCGGTGTTGTTTGGCTGGTTGATGATCACGCTGCTTTGGTCGCGTGATCCATCACAAGGCATGGCCGAGCTGAATCGGATGCGTTGGTTCCTGCTCGTGCCGTTGATCTATCCCGCGATCGAGCATCGGCGCGTACTCGTGCGAGCGCTCGCGATCGGTTTGATGATCGCGAGCGTCGCCCAGTTTGTGTCAGCGGTGCCTGCAGCCCGCGAGCTGTTCCCATTCCGCCATCCGGGTCGCGTCACGGGCTGGTGGTCGCCGGTGGTCGGGGGGACGATTCAAGTCGGCGCGGTCGGGTTGTTTTTGGGGCCCGCTTTGGTCGCGTCTGGGCGGGTGCGTTGGTTTGGCGTGGCGGGGCTTGCATTGTCGTTGTCAGGCTTGCTCGCATCGGGCACGCGCGGCGCGTGGATCGCAGCGGTTGCGTTGCTCTTGATCGCGGTGCCGGTGCTTCTTTGGAAGGGCGGTCCGAGCGTTCGTCGGTCAGCGGGCGTTGCCATCGTTTGCGTCTGCGTTGGGGGCGGAGCCGCTGGGTACGTGTTTCGCGGGGGAATTTCACTGCGAATCGATCAGGCGGTGCAAGAGATTCAAGCAGCGCAAACGGGGGAATACGCATCTGCGACCGGTGCTCGGATCGCTGTGATGCGGATGGCATTTGATGAAGGCTTCGCGCATCCGTTCGGCGGGGTCGGCGCGGGCAGCGTGCTGCCGTTGGCGATCGAACGCTTTGGTGATGACGAACCAGCGTTCCACCTCGCGCATGCGCATTCGACGCCCGCGCATTTATTCGTCACTGGTGGAGTGCCCGCGGTGCTCTTGGGCGGATGGCTCTTTGTGGTGTTGCTGCGCAACGCCTGGAAGAGTGCTTTCATGCATTCTCGGGTGGGATTGGAGAGTGGGCTGCCGTTCGCGGTGCTCGGGTTGGTGCTCGCGTCGGTCTTTGATGTCGTGCTGATCAACATGCAAGTGGCGGCGTTGCTCGCGGCGCTCGCAGCGGTATCGCCGGCGTACATACCCGTGGAATGCGGTCAGGCGAAACTCAGTGATTGAGTTTGTTTGGGCCTTCTTTGCCAGCGACGCGGGTCATCTCGCCGTCGCCGGTTCGCTCGTACTTGGTAAACCCGAGGCGGTCGAGGTTCTCGTTCGAGAGCTGCCCCTTGGTCTTCATATCTGACCATTTGCCAGCGATATTGGGGGCTTGCGGCACCCGGTGGACAGGGCGTCCTTCGTGCTCGGTGATGGCGTCCTCGGTCATCGATTGGATGATCTCGAAGTGTTCACCGGTGCCTTCACCGGCGTCGCTGAGGTATTCGTACACGTAAATCGGCATGGTGAAGGATATCGGTCTTGGTTGCTGGAAGATTGAGCGTGGAACGAAAGTCAGCCGAAGATCTGCCCGGATTCGGTGTCTTGCATCCGCCAGCCCAGTGTTCGACAGAGCTTACTGAGGACCGGCCAAGCGAAATCTTGGTCGTTGACGACCACCATGGCCTGCTGGAGTTCGTCTTGGGCCGAGGCGTACTCGACGGTGAAACCCGGGCCGTGGAGAATGGCGGTGCCCAGAGAGGCGCTGCGGGCGGATCCATCCGGCTGGGCGTTGAACGCGCCGAGGGTATGGACCAGCTCGGCCGGCGTGCCTAATGGGATATTGCCGGCTGACGGGTCTTCCCGATCGCGCGGATGGATGAGCACCAGGATGCGTTTCTTCCGCTTGGACATATGCGAGAAAGGGTACGCGGCAATCTCTGTGGACGCGACTTCAGGTTTCGGACTCAGCTTCCTCTAGCTCGATGAGTTCCACGGCTTTGTCGAGCAACCGTCCCAGCGGCACGGGTTTGATCATATAGGCGTCCACGCCGAGCGATTCGCCGTACGCCTGGTGGCGTTTGCCTTCGTTGGCGGTGACCATGATGACAATTGGAGAATCTTCGTGACCCTTGATTTTTTCAAGTGCGAGGAACCCGGAACGCTTTGGCAGCATCATGTCGAGGATGACGAGGTCTGGCGGGTCCTCGAGGCAGAGGCGGACGGCCTCGTCGCCGTCGGCAGCGGTCAGCGTGAGCGCGCCCTCTGAGAGGAAAGCAGCTTCGATCGATTCGAGGATGTCGCGATCGTCATCGACGACGAGCACGCGAACATCTTCGAGTCGGCCTTGGTCAGTGGTCATGATTGGGTATCCCTGTGCGTGGTGTGTGCCCGACCGCGTGGGTGGTCGGGAGTCTGTCGATCGGGGGGGGCGGATCAAGCCAAATGGGTCAAGGCAGTTGGGTGATTCCGCGATCGGCGAGTAGTGCCCGGTCTGTGTCGGACTGAGCAACGAGCGATTCGAGCTCGTGTTCAGTCATCCAAGGGAGGGTCCTGAGCTTGTCTTTAAGTCGTTCGGGGAACGGCCGATTCGCCCGTTCGTGGTTTGGGCGACTCTTCCAGATTCGGTGCATCCAGAGGTACTGTTCCGGCGCGGCACGAACCATTTGCTCGATCCCCCGGCGGTATCGCGCGGTGATATAGAACATCGGGTCGGGCTGGGCGTTCCATTCGTCCGGTCCGAACTGATCGACGACGTCGATCCGGTACTTGACGCCTGCTTTGTGCGCTGGCGACGGTGGAAGTCGGCGGGCTTGACCGACCAGAATGGGTGTTTCGTGTTGCATGGCCATCAGTGCGATGGATTTGTAGCTTGATGCCAATCGGTTGAAGTACGGGACATGGAGCCCGCGATCACCAGCGTTCTGATCGGCGACGAAGCCAACCGACTCGCCTTGCTCGAGCAAGCTTGGGAGTTGGTGCATCGCGCCGAACTTGTCGATCAGCATGAGTCCGCGGCGTGACCGGGTTTGGCGGACCCAGTTGTCGGCCGGTCTCAGATCAAGCGGGCGATACAAGACATGCATCCGATAACCAAGCATCGCGAGGGTGTAGCCCAAGATCTCCCAGTTGCCGCAGTGCCCGGTCAGAAGCAGCAGGGGGCGGTCCGAGTTGAGTGCGTGCATCGCTTGGGAGATGTCGCCGAGCTCGATGACGTCCGGCCAGGTGTTTTCGGTGATGAGTCGCGGCGCGATGGTGAGTTCAGCCGCGAGCATGGCGAGGTGCTCGTAGGACTTGAGGACCAAGTCCATGCGTTCGTCAGCGGTGAGTTCGGGCAGCGCGATCGCGATTCGTTCGGCGGCACCCTTGGCACGTCTTTGGTTGAACCCCTGCCGGCCGTAGGTATCGCCGATTCGGCGTGCGACTTGAACGCTGACACTGGGCGAGATCAGGTTGGGGATCGTCAGCGTGCCGCGCAGGATGGCGTAGAGACATTGGTCGGTGAAGACCTGGACAGGGCTGCGTGGCTTGAGGACGCGTGCGATGGCCACGTGTCACCCCTGACGAGTTCGTGGATGCGGCTTGATCTGTGTCGTCTTGCCGAGGATTAGTCGGGGAAGTCGCCGATGAGCGTTTGCAGACGGTTCGAGTTGAGCAGCGGGACCGAAGTGACCTCTGCACTCAGGCGGAGCTCGTTGTATCTATCGATTTCTCGCTGCAGGCGGTTGTACTCGTTGAGCACAGCGATCGGGGCTTCCGGTCCGGGACGAACGGGGAGCACGGGCACTTCGCCGAGCACGAGGAAGTCCAAATCGCCTTGGACTTCATCGACGATGGTGCCGCCCCAGCGTTCGATCAACGCGGAGAGTTCGTCGCGTTCGTAGCGTGTCGCGAGTCCATCGCCATTGGTATCAAAGAGGCCTTCGACCACGAACTTGTAGGTCTTTTTGGGGTCGTAGACGGCGTTGGCGACGACGTCGCCGCGGATGATCGGGTTGCCGTCGGATGATTCGATGATGCGTGCCCGGCTGAAGCTATCTTCGACGCGGACGAGTTCAAGGACCGCTTTGCCGACGGCGTATTCGCCAGTTTCTTCGTCGATGCGGATATCGGTTGCGTTGGAGTACACCGCGAAGGTCATGCCGAGCACTGCTTTATCCCGGCGTCCGATCGAGAGCACGACTTCATTGACGGCGCGGTCGACGCGGTCGATGCGGCCGTCGACGAGGGCTTCCTGATTGTAAGGAAGGATGATGTCGGTGCGGCCTTCGGCCCGGCAGCGGAGCAGCTGGTCTTGGAGGACGATCAACTGGTTGCGGAGATCGTCGGTCGTGTTGTTGAGGGCTGCGATTTCGGATTCGTACTCGGCGTCGGTTTCTTCTTTCTGACGGGCGAGCTTGCCAGAGAGGTTCTCGAATCCCTTGGTGGATTCGATGATCTGATTCCCGAATCCGTCGACACGATCTGTTAGAGCAAGGCCTTGGGCGCTGAATGCTGCTTCGATCGCAGCCACACGCTCGGATTCTTTTTCTGCAGCGATCTGGGCGGCGCGGCGTTCATCTTCAGCAACTTCGGCCCGCTCAATCAGGCGGGTGATCTCGCTGTTTTTTTCCGCGATGAGCGCGAAGAGGTGCTGGCTTTCGGCGCCTTCGACGGCGTTGAGCTGCTCACGGAAGCCCGCGAGACTCATTTCCTGGTCGCCGGTGGCGGCGCGGAGGAGTTCGGCCCGTGCGAGCATGAGGTGCTCAACGACCGAGCGACGCTCGCCGCGTGCTTCTTCGAGGACGGCCCGGACGGTGGCGTGTTCACGCTGCGCGTCGGAGACGAACTGTGCGTACTCCTCTTGGGCGGTCGCGAGGTCATTTTTGGCCCGTTGCGACTGGCCATACCAGATCATGGTTGTGACAAAGAGGATGACCGACACCAGACCGAGAATGGTGATGGTGACGGCGACGCCGATACTTGCTCCGGTGCGGGCTGCCATACGTTGTCACGCTCCGAGTTCGTTGAGAAGGGGTGAGTGAGCCGAGGGCGAGGGTTGCTCGCCGGGAAGTCTATTCGAGCCCACGGGGCAACCGGTTCGATTCCGATTGTCCCGGTTGTTGCCGCCACGGTTGCCCGCGTCGGCCGGACCTCCATGCCCGGCTGGGATCCCGCGGCCGACAGACGCTCGGCCCGGGGGTGCAAGTGTCTGGCCCCGGGCCTCCCGCGTCAACCCCGGATGGGTCCAGATCGAGGGTTCTGGCCTGATTGCTCAGTTTTCTGGAATATTGGGGTGCTGGAATGATGTTCTGCGAGGGCACACGGCCTTCGGAGGATCTTCGAACGGGCGAAATAGCATCACAGCAGGATAAAAAAATGGGAGCGGGCAGATGATGATGAACTCAACGAATGGGATCCGTTTGGCGTGCTCGATGGTTGGGCTCGCGGGGTTCGCCGGTGCCGCCTCGGGGCAATGCAGCGACACGACGAGTCCGTCCGCGATGTACGAAGTGGTCTTTGATGCTGAGTGGAGTGCCGCGACGCACCCGACATCATTTCCAGGCAATCCGCACTTCTCGCCTTTGATCGGCGGGACGCACAGCGATGGGGTGGTGTTCTGGGAGCCCGGCGGAATCGCGACGCTGGGGATCGAGCGGATGGCCGAGACCGGTTCGCCGAACAGTCTTCGCAACGAGGTCAATGCAGCGATTTTATCCGATACAGCGCACGGCGTTTTGCAAGGCGGTGCTATTGCCCTATCACCCAACGATGTCTCGATGAGCTTCGAGATTGTCGAAGAGTTCCCGCTCGTGACGCTCGTCACGATGATCGCACCGAGCCCCGACTGGTTTGTGGGTGTGCACGGCTTGAGCCTTCGAGAAAACGGCGCTTGGGTTGATTCGATCACGGTTGATCTGTGGGCGTATGACTCAGGCACCGACAGCGGTGTGAACTACAACTCGCCCAACTCCAACACGAGCCCGAAAGAGCCGATCCGCAACATCACCGGTGAGTTTCCCTTGGATGGATCTGGGCGAATAGGGACCTATACGTTCACGCGGGTTGACCCGGTTGGTTGTTCGGCCGCGGACATCGCTGAGCCGTGCGGGGTATTCAATTTCTTTGATGTCGCGGCCTTTATCGCCCTGTATAACGACCAGGACCCAATCGCGGACTTCGCGGCACCGTTCGGAACGCTCAATTTCTTTGATATTTCGGCATTCATCAGTGAGTTTTCGAATGGGTGTCCGTGATTAAAACCGTTTGGTGTATGCTCTCATCGGGAGATACGCCATGGCGGGAAAGTTCCTATCACTATGTGCGGCAGCGGGCGGTTTGTTTGTATGCCAAGCAGCCGCCCAGCTCACACCTGACCCGTTCCAATATACCTTGGATGACGGCAGCGGTAACTTCACAATCGGGCCGAGTGAGTTTGATGCAAATATGACTTGGCTGAATACGTTCACGATCGAGATCGGTCGCGAACGGATTACGCATGTGCAGGTTTCGTTCGGCGACACTTCGAACCCGAACGGTGTGCCGGGGCCCGACCGTGTCACGGTCGCGGTGCTCGATGATCCAAACAACGACGGCGATCCGAGAGACGCTGAGCTTCTTGGTACCGGGACCGGTGTTTGGACCTCGTCGTTGCCAAACAGGTTTTTTGAGTTCCAGCTCGATCGGCCGGTCGTGATCGAAGGACGATTCTTTGTCGCGGTGATGATGGATGTCGTTCAGCGTGCGAATCCGGCACGAATGGATCCGCAGGGCCAGGGCGGCGGCACGAAGAGCTGGTTGTTCTACAACCCGGAGGACAACCTCGATGATCTTGGTTCGTCACCGTTTATTCTCAGAATGAGTGATTCACAGTTTCGCGGTGCATGGATGATTCGTGCTTTGGGTGCGAGCCAGGCCCGATGCATTGCCGATGTCGCGCTTCCGTCCGGTGAGCTGAACTTCTTTGATGTCAGAGAGTATCTCCGCCGCTACCGGCTGAATGCGTCTTCGGCGGACATCGCGGATCCAAGAGGCGTGCTCAACATCTTTGATTTCTTTGCCTTCGTTTCTGCTTACAACGCCGGGTGCCCGTAGTTCTCGGATTGACGCAGGATACCGCGGTTTATTGAGTCTGTTCCTTCCTGTAAGCTCTCTGCATGAACTGGAACTGTCTGCTGGTGTTGGGATGTGCGGCCGGTGCGGGGCTGGGGCAAGAGCTCGATCCGCTTCCGTTTCCGTCGTCGTTCGCACTCGACCGAGGCGATGTCTGTGCGGACGTTGGGACCCGGGCGATTGCGGCGGACCTGAACGGGGACGGGCGCGACGATGTTGTGCTCCATTGCGAAGACGACGTTTACTTTGCGGTGCTCATGTCGGGCGACCGGAACGGTGCGCCTTCCATGGATTGGGTCGACAGCCAAAGCCTTGCGGACGAACTTGAGTCTCAACCAGGTGGGCTCCTCGCGGCCGATCTCAATGGAGACGGGGTCGATGACCTCGTCGGGGTCTCGCATCAGTGGGGCGGGTTTGGACCTGGGGTGGTGCTGTACCGGAGCGTTGCGGGCGGGGGTCACGAGGTCATCGAGATGCCCATCCGGTCGTTTGCCGGAGGTGATGGGGTTTCCCTTTCGTTTGGGGATGTGACCGGCGACGGTGTTGCAGATGTCGTCTTTGCGTGCTCGATTTTCGTGCCGATGCCAGATGGTGATGGGCCGACGTCTGTCGTTTGGTTGCCGGGCACGGGCGATGGCTTCGGTGACGCAGAGTTTGGTGGATTCGTCAACGCGGATGTTGCGGCAGAACCGGTGCTCGCGTGGTCCGATGTGCGTGATGTCGACGGCGATGGGTATGCAGACTTTGTCAGTTGGCGTGGGGGGTACTCGTTCTGGGTGAATCGTGGGGGCCCGGACGGGCTGGGCCCGCTCGAGCGGCTCTCAGAAGAACCAACGAACCCTTTCGGTACACGGGACATCACATGGGTCGTGGCCGATGCGGGGCCGGACGCGTTGCCCGATGTAGTGATGCTGGTCGATGAGTTCGATAAATCACTCATTCACCATCTTGAGCCCGAAGGCCGGTTCATCATCGAGCACTTGGAGACAGATGTTCCGTTCTGGGGGCGTGATGAGCCGGGTGTGGTGGGTGTGATTCAAGACGCGACCGATGACGGCGGGGTCGGGCTGCTTTTGAGCAACGGGTACATGCTCACCTTCGGACCCGGCGGATCACGCCGGATCGAGCGAGTAGGCGTGAGCGCATCGGTGTTTGCGGCGGCGTCGCTGCAAGGGCACGCGGACGGCGAGCCGGTCTTGTTCACGATTGAGGAGGCAGACGACAACACCGAAAACTACGAGCATTCGGTGAACATTCGACAGCTCGGGCCCGGCGAAAGTGCGCAGCGGTTCGGAATCGAACCTCTGGGTCTCGGTGAGTTGCGGGGGACAGCCGGGTTTTCAAACAACGGGACTCACGTCGTATGCGCAGACCTCGACCATGATGGAGTGGATGAGGTTATCGCGAGTTACACGAGTTCTTTTGGCACCTGGATCGGATATCCGGCGACCGGCGTCACAGACGAGTTGCGTAAGTCTCCGGGCTCAATGGGCTGGTGGGCATTCCCGTGCGATGTCAACGCAGATGGTGCGGTCGACGTGCTTTGGAACGGACCAGACTCCGAGATGCAGCTTGCAATCAACGACGGTACGGGCAGTGTTCAGCCGTTTCGGAGTTGGCGTGCCGACGGAGTCCCGGACTTTGCCGATGCCGGGGGGTATCACGCTTGGTTGGCGGACTTCGATGTTGACGGCGCCGATGAGCTGGTTCTGCTGAGCGATGGCAGCGGCCCGGGATTGAGTGTCGATACTTACGAGTTTGATAACGCTGCCGGGCCAGACGACCCGCCGTTCGGGCGGCGGTCGAGGATCGGATTGCCGGAGGTTTTGAACGCCTATTCGACCGTTGCGTCCACGGCATCGCTCGACGTGAACGGGGACGGGCATGTCGATCTGCTCTTCCGCGCCCAGATGCGCGACGGATGGGAGGGGCTGATTGCGGTCTTGGGGACGGGGAACGGACGTTTTCTATCGAACACGCTGCGGCTGGCCGAGGGCGTGTTTCCGTACTGGATGGTGGTCACGGATCTGGACGGTGACGCGGTTCTCGATCTGATCTTGCGCCAAGAGAGAGTGGGCGACGACGAACCGTTCAGGGATGCCACGATGGTGCTTTGGGGGCGTGCGTCCGGCGGGCTCGAACCGCCGCAGATTGTGAGCGATCGGTTCGAATCGATGTTCAGCGATGAAGTCGTCGCGTTTGATGTCGATGCAAACGGTTTGAATGATGTCGTGGTTTGCAACGGAAATGGCGTGGCCGTGCACCGCCAGCTGCAGCCGCGGGTGTTTCACGATCCGGGCACGGATCCGGATACCGACGAGCGATTGCTGCCGGAGATGCTTGTTTCGAGTCAGGCGGTGTCGGGTCTGGCGACCGGTGACATCGATGGGGATGGTATCGCGGAGTTGATGTACACGAACTCTGACTACCGAGAAGACTTGCTAGAAGAGCAGGTCATGGTGTACCGGCCTCGTTTTGCCGAAACCTGTGTTGCCGACCTTGCCGGGCCGATGGGTGTGCTGAACTTCTTTGATGTGGCCGAGTATGTTTCGTTGTTCGCCGCGGGGGATGCGGCCGCGGATCTTGCCGAGCCGTTCGGGACGCTGAACTTCTTTGATGTCAGCGCATATATCGCGGCGTACAACGCCGGGTGCCCCTGAACACGCGATAGCCGTAGATAGCAGTGTGATCAAGAAAAACACCGCCCGGCGTGGATGCCGGGCGGTGTTGGTTTTGAGCAGTTCTCCGGGCCCGCCCGACTCCCCTGGGGACGGGCGGGCATGGGCTCCTGCGGGTCGGGTTACTTGCCGACGACGTAGGCGGCGTCGAGTGCCTTATTGATGCGGGTGTGGATGTCCTTGAGGTGGGCCTTGGTGTAGCCATCCATGTCACCAGAGTCTTGCACGCCCTCGATCATGTCGCTGATTCCTCGCAGCTCTGCAGCGGCGAGTGTGCCGATGGCACGCATCGATGGGTTGTTGGATCGGAGCAATGCGAGGGTGGTCAGGCGTTCGGTGTGCTCGCGTTGCAGGTTTCGCCGGAAGCTTGAGATGGCCAGATCATCGTCTTGCCCGCTGGAGTTCCAGACCCGTTTGGTCACGGTGGTAACGAGTTCCAAAAGGGTGAACGCGTTTTCTTGGTCCGCAGTACGGAACTCGTTGTCATAGACACGGCGGAGGCGTGTTGGGTTCATGATGAAGCTCAGCCCGGTCCCTTGGACTCCCGCGACGAGATCGTGGATGGTGTAGCTCGGGTCGGCCATCAGTTCACGGACGCCTGCGCTATCCCACCAATATTCCTTGCCCATATGGCGGACAAGTTCGGGGGTGAGTCCGAAAGCTTCATCTTCGAACGCGCAGTCCATGATCAACTCGAGCGCCCGGCGTTGTTCGTCGGCGGGCACGTCGGAGACGGGATCCGGCGCGTTGGCGTCGCCCTTGAAGGCGTTATGGGTGTAGGTTCCTCCGATGTAGGGGGCGGCAATCGACATCGCTTGAACTTGGCTGCCCAACGTTGTGTTGTAGCGGCGTCGTGCGACGGCCCATGATTCGCCTTCGTCGACGATATCGGTCAGCATGCGTTCGCGGATGCTCTCGATCAGCGCGAGCCGGCCTTCGGCGAACGTGAGGTTGTCTTTGCCCATGTCCCAAGTCATGTTGCGCGGATCAGAACCAACGGACATGGCGGTTTGTGCGATGTAAAGGTGATCGGGTTCTGCGGATTGGGCGAGCACTTCGTCGACCTTGTCGGCCGGGCCGTAGCCGAACGCGATCGCCCACATGTCGTACGGGCCGACTTCTGGGGTTGCGAAAGCGCCTTGTCCTTCGCCGAGGTCAGATCCTGGTTCAGGGTTGATATTGGCGGCGACATAGTCCATGACGGAGCCGATGGTGGCGCCGTCATAATCCTCGTCGTTGATGTCGGCGTTCGTGCGGATGGTCGAGGCGGCCATGTTGTGCTGAAGTCCGATGCAGTGCCCGACTTCGTGGGCGGAGATGTACCTGATCATCGCGCCGATGTAGTCTTCGGGCAACCCTTCGAGTAGGTCGTCATCGCCTGATTCGATCACGCCGAGCGTGAGTGCGGCGTCGGCGAGTGACATGTCCAAGCTGAGCATGTTGCCGATCTTGCACGCGTTGTTTGCGTGGTTGGCAGCCCAGCTAGACCAAGGGTTCTCGCGGGTGCCCAGTTCGGTCTCGGATGCTTGTTGTGTTTCGATCGCACGCTGCGACAGGATCTGCGCGCGGCGGGCCGGCTCGGCGAGCAATACCCGCGGGTCCCAATCGGGGTGATCAGCGAAGAACGCGAGTGTCTCTGGGCTGAAGGACTGTTCGGTGATGTCGTCTGAGAAGTTTGAATACATGCCTCGTACAGCGCGGGTCAGGCCTTGGTGCCAGACCACGTCGGCGTCGAGGATCTCGCCGGTGAGCGGATTGCTGCGGCTCGGGCCGATCGCGTACCCCTGTTCGGAGGCATTCCATCGGAAGAAGTTGTAGCGTGCGTCTTCGGGGTCCTTGTCCATGTGCGCGCCGCTGGCAGAGTCTTGCTGATAGACCTCGACAGCGCCGATAATGCCGACCGCTTCAAACGCCTTGTTCCACATCGCGATGCCTTCGCGGACATGGCGACGGAAACGTACGGGCGTTGTATGTTCGACGTACCAGACGATGGGTTGCTTCGGCGGGCTGAGTTTGAGGCTCGGGTCCGCTTTTTCGAGGTTCCATCGGTTGATGTATCGGCTGGTGATATCTTCGGTCGCGGGTTTGGCGTAGTCGCTGTGCGAGTCGTAGAAGTAGCCCACGCGGTTGTCTGCCGAGCGCGGTTTGAAGCCAGGCGAGCCTTGGAGATTTCGGATGTCATAGGTCAGGCGAATGATGCGTCCATCTCGGCGGGGCGCTTGGTACTCAACAAGAACGTTCTTTGGGAATGCTTTGGTCTTGGTGATCTTTGCGAGCGATGCATCGATCGCGTAAAGAGAGGGGCCGTATGACCCGAACGCTGCCGAGCCGAAGAAACGGCTGGTCTGCCTGGTTGCGATCGCACCAAAGTCGATAACGGGGCGGTTGCCGGGCGCCATTGAAACAATGGGTGCTGAAAGAATGACTCGCCCGGTGAAGAGCTGTTCGATCGAGTCTTGGGCTTGCTTATCGCCGTCCGTTCGAACAGCCAAGTTGGGAGCGACGAGTGCCAGCTTGTTCCCAATGCGCTCCCACTGGGCGAACAGGGTCGGGCCCATGACGCCTGCCTGGGAGTCGCCGCCTGAAACGGTGCAGGCGATCATCATCAGCTTGCCTTCGTAGTTCTTTGGCAGCGTGGCGAGGATGCGTCCGGTCTTGCGGTCTTCGTAGAGATCCCAGTAGCCGGCGGAGCCGTCGGCGTTAGAGCTGACTTTGGTCAATCCCTCCGTGACTTTGGCGAAGGGTGGAAACTCGGGTGCTTGATTCTGAGATGCGTGTGCAGGCGACGCGGTGCCTGCGACGGTCGCAATACCAGTGAGTGGGGTGAGCCCGATGAGGAGGGCGGCGCTGAGTCGGGGATGGATGGTGCGGGTCATCTTTGCGTTTCCTTAGGGCTGTTGGGTCGCGAACTTGGGTGTGAGGAGCCCGCATTGCGAGATTGGCTGCCGGAACACATCGGCAGCACGGCATGGTTGTTACCGGTCAGATTCTTGATTCGATGCGAACATTATTGGTAAAAGTGGAGCAGGAGGCCTATAGGTTTGTTTTTTGTTAGGTCTTTGGCTCCATTCAGGGCAATGAATCGAGGGGACTCAATAGGTCGAACATGGTACAATCGACTCTTGTAACAGTTACGCGTGGGGACGGAGTGGGAGTATTTGTGAGCACGACTTTGAGTAACGCGGCCCCGGTTCGCGCGGGAGCCCCAAGTTCAGATTGCGTTAGCAAGGATGCGCTCCGTGCGTTATCAAACTTGCCTGGTGTTGCCTGCGTGCTGCGCGATGAAAACCTCGTCCTGGTTTGGTGTAACGAGGCATACGCCAGACTCAGCAAGCGGAATGTTTCTGAGTTGGTGGGTACCAAGATGGAAGCATTCATCAGCCAGCCGGCTGCGGAGGAACGAAGTGACACGATGCGGCGTGTGATGAATACGCGCCAGCCGGAGCAGTTTTTCCAGTGTGGTGCTGATCAGCGTCTGCTTTGCGGATTGTTTCCGATCGACCAAGCGTCTTTCGGACATGACGGCATCTTGATCACGGTCCAGTCGGCGACCGGCGTCGAAGGCGTTGGGCGTGATACATCGGAAATTCCAGTGCTGAAGACGCCGTGCTTTGATGGGCTCGATGTTCTGTCGCCCGCCGAGCTGCGTGTTTTGCATCACTTGGCAACAGGCCGTTCGACGGCGCAGATTGGTGAACGTCTGAGCCGATCCGCGAAAACGATCGAGAAGCAGATCGAATCGATCCATCGCAAACTCAAGACCGGATCACGTGCCGAGTTGGTTCGTTTGGCTGTCGAGCGCGGCTTGCAGGCGTTCAAAGATTCGGATTGGGATCAGATCATCGAAGGAGCCCGAGTCGTTCGGCGTTCCGGATCTCTTCCATCGGTCTCGTTGAACTAATCGATCCCTAGAGCGGGTTTCACGGCCGATCTTCGTGGGTGTCAATCACCTGAGTTGTGTTATGATTGTGTGAAGATGTCTTCGCACGATGGGGTTATCACGTGGCTTGCACGGCAGATTATTGAGATCAGCCCGGCGTTGTCACTCACATTTGAGTACTGGGAGATGGGCTTTCGGTTGGGATGCGCGGCCGTGGCCGGTGCCCTGATCGGGTGGGAGCGTGATCGGGCCGAAAAGCCGGTCGATGCCCGGACCATGATGCTTGTTTCCCTCGGGGCGGCGGCGTTTACGCTGCTGGGCGAACGCGTGATGATTCACTCGGTCGAAGCGGGCGTTGACTCGATCATCCGACTCGATCCGACGCGGGTGCTCGCCTACGTCATCTCGGGCGTGGGTTTTCTCGGTGCCGGCGCGATCTTGCATTCCAAGCGCACCGTCAGCGGGCTGACCACTGCGAGCTCGGTGTGGTGCACCGCAGCGGTCGGAGCAGCGTTCGGTCTCGGTGAGTTTGCTGTCGCCATCATGGCGTTTCTTATTGTGTTTCTGACGCTTTGGGGCGCGTGGTTGTTTAGCAGCAAGCCAGAGCCGACCAAGAACGGCAACGGCAAGAGCAAATCGAACGGGAAGTCAAAGCACGCCGCTGTACCCGTTGACGATCCCGTCGAAATCCTGCAAAGCGAAGACTAAACGCCGCGGTCGGACGATCCGAGTGAGGCGAGCTCGTCGCTGTAGCGCTCGCGCAGCGGCTCGACGACGTCTTTGACGAAGCGTTCGGTCTGCTCGACGCTGCGTCCGACGTATTGCATCGGGTCCATGAGGTTGTCCCAGTTCAGGTCGCGGTCGAGCTTGCCGCCGTTGGCTTTGGACTGGAACATCGGGTCGGCTTTGACGCGGTCGAGCAGATCGTTGTCGAGCCCTTCTTGCTTCACGCGGTGGCCGGCGGCTTGGGCGTGGACGCGGATGGCTTCGTGGAGGTCCTGGCGGTCGCCGCCGGCTTTGACGGCTTCCATCAGGATGTTTTCTGTGGCGAGGAACGGGAGCTCTTCCATCAGGTTCTTGCGGACCATGGCCTCGTTGACGACGAGCCCGGACGCGACCTCGTGCATGAGGTCGAGGCAGCCGTCGAGGGCGAGGAAGGACTCGGGCAATGACAGTCGACGGTTCGACGAGTCGTCGAGCGTGCGTTCGAGCCATTGCGTGGCGGCGGTGTCGTAGGCGTTGCCGACCATGTTCATGACGAAGCGGGAGAGGCCGCAGATGCGTTCGCACTTCATCGGGTTGCGTTTGTACGGCATGGCCGACGAGCCGATCTGGTTCTTGCCGAACGGCTCGTCGAG
>JBGCEB010000061.1:0-29717 GCA_045106075.1 Phycisphaerales bacterium | reverse complement strand
GTCTGGACCGTGCCGTCGTTGCGCTTCTGTTGCTGGCCTTCGCCCGGCAGCGCGTACGGCTGTTCCATCTGAGGCACGCCCGCTTTGCGGAAGTACTTGGACACCATGATGTCGGTCGCCAGCTGCGACCAGGTATCGGGCACTTCGGCGTCGTTCATCTCAAAGACGACCGAGCCATCGGGGTTGGAAATCCGACTCGCACGAGTCGTCCATTCGACAGAGGCGAACGGGTTCTGGCCTTCCTTGGTGAACCGGCGAGAGATCTTCATGAATGGGATTCCAACTTGTTGAGGCTACAGATTTTCATGAAACAGAGCGACGCATCTTGCGAGCTCCGGAACAGTTCAGATACAAGAGTTAGTCAACCTTCGGCAGCGTCAGACCCGCTTGATCCTGGTACTTGCCCGCTTTGTCCGCGTAGGACACGGCGCACACTTCGTCGCCCTTGAGGAACACGAACTGGGCGATGCCCTCGTTCGCGTAGACCTTCGCGGGCAGCGGCGTGGTGTTGGAGATTTCCAGCGTGACCTTGCCGCGCCACTCGGGCTCGAGGGGGGTGACGTTCACGATCAAGCCGCAGCGGGCGTAGGTGCTTTTGCCAACGCAGAGCACGAGCACGTCACGCGGGATGTCGAACCACTCGACGGTCTCGCAGAGTGCGAAGCTGTTCGGCGGGATGATGACGTGGTCGGTGCCGACGTCTTCGGTGTTGACGGTGACCATGAGGTCATCAGTGAACTCTTTGGGATCGACAACCGAGATGCCGCCGGTGGGCGGGGTCGGGGTGAAGATCTTGAAGACGGGCCCGACGCGGACGTCGTAGCCGTACGACGAGACGCCGTAGGAGATGGAGCCGGGACGCTTGGTCGCGGGCTCGAAGGGCTTGATGTCGATCAAGCGTTGGATTTGGGTGTCACACAGCACGCCCATGGGTCGCTCCGTCTATTGCGGGCCGGGGTGATCATCGGGATCGATGGGTCCTGGCCGTCTTGTTCCACCGGTCCCGCCCGGCTCCGCCGAGGTTGAGACCAGCCTCCACTGTCCAGAGGCATTGGTCGATGACGACGAGCAGCGTCGACGTAGCGATGTCCTTGGCCGGGGTTTGAGAACCACCGGCCGTCGTCACGCACGCCAACTTGATGCTCGCGGCATCGCCGCAACCTCTGCCGACTCCCTCGCCCACCGAGGGAAATCGTGATCGAGCTTTCCAGATCAGTTTACGAACAGATACCGGACACACAAGCCCATTTTTGAGAATCGTTGGCTTCCGGTCTCCCGGCGAACCTCGGTTGTTATCGGGCGAACTTGCCCAAACTGACATGGCCCTGTCGGTTGTGTTGTGGACAACCTGTCGGCTGCTTCCAACTCCCCGATTTTGCTGCACTTGCGGAAGTGACTCCCGGCGTCTCAAACTCACTGACCCCCAACATATCGGCGATGAGTCGGGCCAGTACTGTAGCGAGACACAAGGGATTGTGGCGGGTTTCTCATGATCTTTTTGATGAAAACTTCGCATCGCCGGATTCCGGCCTTCTATGTACGGGAATCGTCTGATTGAAATCACTTCCATCGCAAATGGGTACCGCCGCGATAAGTCGAGACAGTTACGAGGATTGAAAACCAGGTGGGAAGACTGCATTTGACGCCGCCCACCTGTTTGGGTGTGCGGAACAGATCCTGATGCTGTGCTGATGAATTTTGAAATATCAATCGCGGGACATCGCTGAAGAACTCACTCCACGTGGAACAGACCCCCCCACCGGGCTCGAACGGTGTTATTGAACAGCCCGCGATCGGGTCGTGCGCACAGCGAAGCCGTGCCCGTTAGAAACATGCGGCACGGAGGCGGGGCGGTGGATACCGTCTACAACTCGCAACGCGTCTGAATGCGCACTGCAAAGCAGACACGCCAACGAAAACACCATGGGAATCTTGCCCCGATGACCTTCCTCCCCCGAACGATCGGTCTCGAACGCTTCACCGCAACAGCGCGGCGGAAGCAGTTGCATCTGGCATTGGTTGGCTTAGCAGCGTTCACGCTTGTTGCGGCAGCCGGCTGCAATCGAAACAAGCGTCAGCCTCCGCCGCGCCCGCGTCAAGGCGACACCATCATGGTCCGCGATGTTCCATCCGCATTGCGCGGGACCATCGGAGCCGAAGCGGCCATCCGCGGCGTGCAGTCGACGCTTGTGTCAGGCATCGGATTTGTCGTCGGGCTCAAAGGCACGGGCGGACAAACGATGCCCGAGCAGTACGCGGCACACCTTGAACGCGAAATGGGCCTGAATGGGATCAATATCTCCAATACCGGCCGCGGTGGAGTCTCTGGCAAAAGTCCGCGGCAGTTGCTTCAAGATCCGAACACGGCCGCTGTGATCGTTCAGGCAGCCGTTCCGCCCGGGGCGAACGTCGGCGACTCCTTTGATATCTATGTCCGTGCGATCAATGCCACAAGCCTCGAAGGCGGGCAGTTGTGGACAACTGAGTTGCGTGTCGGACCGCCATCGTCATTTGGTGACGCACAGGCACGCGTGCTGGGATCTGCAAGGGGCCCGATCTTCCTCAATCCATTTGCCGAGCCCGGCACGGGCAACCTTGGCGTGGGTAAGTCGATCGGACGCGTGCTTGATGGCGGCGTGGTGACGTTTCCAACACTGATCGAAGTGCTACTCGACAACCCGTCACACCAGCGGGCACGTCAGATCGCCAGCGCCATCAACTCGGCGTTTCCAAGAGGACCCGGCGACAGCGAGCAAACCGCTCGTGGGAAAGATGAATCGCTGGTACAAGTTCGAATTCCAACCCGCTACAGCGAACGCCGTGAAGACTTCATTGAACTCATCCGGCAGCTGCCGATCGATCAATCTTTCCCAGAGACCTACGCCCGACGCTTTGCCCAGACGCTCCGAAGCGATGCGTACCTCTCTCGCGAAATGTCATGGGGGCTCGAAGCAATCGGCGAACGGTCCAAGCCGTTCTTGACCGATTTGTACGAAGCTCCGGAGACGATCGCACGACTTTCTGCGCTCCGCGCGGGAGCTCGTTTGAACGACCCCAGGGCGGTCACGGCCCTGCGAGACATCGCATCGGCCGGGCAGGGCAGCCTCCGTATCGACGCGATCCGTTTGCTGGCTGACATCAATGCCGGGCCCGTGATTGATGACAGCCTGCGAGGGCTGCTCGACGACCCGAAGCTCGCGGTCCGAGTGGAGGCGTACGAAGGATTGATCAGGCGGGCCGTCGCGAACCAGAAGCGTCGGTTGATGCTGGCCCGGGCCCAGTCTCGGCGTGAGAACCGCTTGGAATCGACCGTTTCGATATCCCAGATCGATGCTTTCGCTCGCTCATACGTGCCGGGCGGAACACTCTTTGGGGTTTCGAGAGAGTTGGTGGAAGGCAAGTTCTTCCTTGATCGCGTGCCGTTTGGAAGACCTTTGGTCTACATCGCTCAACAAGGCGAGCCTCGAGTCGTGCTCTTTGGAGATGAAACTGAGCTCCAGTCTCCAATGCTGGTGAGTGCTTGGACTGATCGACTTTTGCTCGCGTCAGACAATCCCGGTGACCCCGTTCGGCTGTACTTCCGGGATGACGATGCTCGGCGAACGGTCACGATGGATTCGGTCCCCACGGATTTGGCAGAGTTCATCCGATTCCTTGCCCACAGACCAACCGCGGGCGATCCCAGGCCGGGTCTCGGGCTTGGTTATGCTGAGATTGTGGGCTTGTTGTACGAGTTGCAAAATGACCGCGGCATGACCGCAGCGTTTGCCACAGAGAATGATCGTCTGCTTGCCGAGCTTCTTGAGTCAACTCAGCCGGAGACGATTCAGGTGCGTGCTGAGGCACCGGGCGGGGACATCACCTTGGTTGCCGCGGATGACCCAAGGCGTGAAGTGGTCGATCCTTCCAAAGGCGGACTCGAGCAGCGTCGACGTTCTTTACTGGTCCCGATCAACCCGCCATCCGAGGCTGATCCAAGCTCGGAGACGCCTGGGACGGGCAGCAGCCAGCCAAACATGCGCGAAGAGTGACCGGATACCGCGCATCGAGCGCGGTTTTCGCGTATGCTTCGCCGATCGGGCGTGTGCCCGATTCGAGACAGGATCGCGTCTCGGCGTGGGCCCATTCCGTGTTGGGGGCCTGACGCAACGCCGAAGGATTCGGCGAAGGAAGCACGCCGGGTGAACGCCCGGCGGGAGCAGCACGGAGGTTGCTGAAACGATGACGCCGCAAACCGCTCCATCCGAGTCCGTCGTTGAGGTTCCGAAATCGGAAGCCCAAGTTGTGATGGAACCCACTCCGGCCGCCCTCTCGGAATCGAATGGCTCAGCCGTCGAGGTGACCGACCACAAGCCCGTTTTGCCTGAGGGGCTTCAGCTCGCCAAGCTCACGCTCGCGGGGTTCAAGAGTTTCGCCGACAAGACGGTCTTCACGTTCGATGACCAGATCACCGGCATCGTCGGCCCGAACGGGTGCGGCAAGTCAAACGTGGTGGACGCGATCAAATGGGTTCTCGGCGAGCGATCAAGCAAGTCGCTGCGCGGCAAAGAGATGATCGATGTGATCTTCGCCGGCTCTGCTGCCCGGAAGCCGGCAGGCATGGCGTCTGTCATGCTGACCTTTGACAACCCGGTGATTGAAACGCTCGAGCAAGACACCCTGGATGCAGATACATCCGACGAATCGGTCCCCACGATTGAGCAACCGCCGGCCAAAACCGGAGCTGATGCGGTGTCGGGCGAAGAAGAATCCGTAGCTGAATCTGGTACCGAGAGTACGGACGAAGCGACCGCCGACGCGTTGCGTCCCACCGGTGCCAACGCTGCACATGCAATGGAGGAGGGCGAGAGCGAAGCGGCATCGATCATTGCTCTCCGAGGACGCATCAAACGGGCACTCCCGATTGATACCGATATTGTTGAAGTCGAGCGTCGTCTGTATCGCGACGGGAAGAGTCAGTACCTCGTCAACAGCAAGATCGCTCGTCTCAAAGACATCCGGGATCTGTTTCTCGATACCGGTATTGGTGCCGATGCGTATTCGATCATTGAGCAAGGCAAGGTCGATCGGATGCTGCTCGCGTCGCCGACTGAACGCCGATCGATCTTTGAAGAGGCTGCCGGTATTGCGAAGTATCGCCAGCGACGAGTCGAAGCAGAACGCAAGCTCGAGAAGTCCGAGCAGAATCTCGCCGTCACACGTGAACAGCTTGATTCGACCGAACGTCGCCTGCGGATGGTCAAGGGACAAGCAGCCAAAGCGCGTCGTTTCCGCGAGCTCGATGACGAATACAAGGCATTGCGCCTCGCGCTGGCATTCGATCAGTACGACGATATCCGCCAACGGCTCGATGGACTTACGTCGCGTCTCGCCGGGCTTGAATCGACCAAGATTGAAGTAGAAACGGCGCTTCGAGAAGCGGAAGACGATCGGCTGCGATTAGAGTCTGATCGCCACTCGGCGGCCGACAAGATGCGGAACTTAGAAGACCGCATCACATCGGCTGAGCATGCTGGTTCGGCCGCCCGCCAACGCGGCGAGTTCACCCGCCGATCGATCGCAGACGCTGCCCAAACCGTCGAAGCAGAAACTTCAAGGCTTGAAGAGGCGGAGATACGCAGGACCGAGCTTGAAGCGGCGCTGCAAGAACGGCGCGAGCAAGCAAAGTCGATCCAAGAACGAGTCGAAGAGCTCGAACGCGTACTCGCCGCGGCAAATGACGAACGTGCCGAGGCCGGGCGGTCTGCTGCGGATCTCAGACGGGCAATCGATGAAGCTCGCGCCTCGTGTGCTTCGATGGAACGCGAACACGCAGGCATGCTCGCACGAATCCAGGGCGACGAACGTCGTGTTGAGTCACTTGAAGAGCAGATCTCCGCTATTGAAATCAAGCTCGAGTCTTTGGGGCGTTCACAAACCGAAATCGAATCCAGCATCAGATCGCTGAAGACTGAGATCGAATCAGGCGAAGTTCAGTCTCAACAGCTCAAGTCGAAGTCCGATGCGGTGCGGGCACGATTGGAAGCACTCGGGTCTGACCGTTCGCAGCGTGCGGCGGTTGTTGGCGAACTCGATGAACAACGCGTTCGCCTTGATGCTCGACGCAACGCACTCGACGAAATGGTGCGGACGCACCAAGGCCTTGGTGACGCTGCTCGCGCCGTATTGGAGCAACGCGAACCGGATGGCCCATTCGCGGGTGTTGTTGCTCCGCTCGCCGACTTGATCTCTGTCGATCCTGAAGATGCCGAAGCAGTCGAATCAGCGTTGGGTGATTCGCTCGGTGCGCTTGTTGTTCGCACGATTGCGGACATGCCGGATTCCGAAGACCTCAACTCGCTGCCGGGGCGGGTCATGTTCCTGATGCTTGAAGGCCTTGGCCAGGCGAGCAACGCGGACACGATCGCGACACTCGAGCGAACAATGAACGGGCGGGTTCGCTCGACGCGTTCACTGGTGCGTGCCGTGGAAGATCCGGGCGTCGGGCGACTGCTTGACAGGCTGCTTGGCTCAACCGTGCTTGTCGATGATCTTGATACGGCCCTCTTGCTCGCTGCGGGCCCGATGCGTGGTCATCAGACTAGATTCGTCACCCGGACCGGTGCGGTGCTCGAGCCCGACGGCCGCGTGACCGCTGGACCACGCGGCTCAACCGAGTCGGCAGGGATGCTCGCAAGGCGGGCAGAACTCCGAGAGATCGAGACTGAGCTGACCGCTGTGAATCGAGATCTTGAAGCGTCTAAAGCATCGCTTCACGGGCTCGATCAAGAGGCATCGATCGTTGAACGCGATCGCGGCGCACTCAGTGAATCACTCGCTGAGAACGACCGTAAACTCGTCCGACTCCGTCATGAGCTGGATAAACGTGAGTCCGATCGTTCCAGACTCTCGCGTGATGCAGAGTCCGCAGGTTCGGAGATTGATCGTCTTCGCGAAAGATTGGATACGACCCACGCCGAGCGGCAAGCAATGGTCGACAAAGCCGGCAGCCTGGAACGCTTGCTCGCAGAACAATCGACCCAACTCGGGCAGATCGGCGAGAGCCTCCGCGCAGCCGAAGGAACGCATGCAGAAGCGTCCGAACGATCTGCGTCGGCACGGGCAGAAGCAAGTGCCGCAGATGAACGGGCCCGGTCGGCGCAGCGGGAAATCGGATCGATTGAGTCCGCGTTCGAGGATGCCTCTAGATCTGCGGAACAAGCTCGTACGCATATCGAACGATCGCAGGCATCACTCGAGAGTCATACCAGCTCGCTGACCGAAGTGGAGCAAGAGGTCTCGCTCGCAGCAACCGAACACGCAGAAGCGACAGAACTTGCAGCGGTCCAGCGGAACGTCGTTCAACGCGCCGAAGAAGAACTCCGTACTGCAGGCCAAGCGGTTGGCTCGGCCAGATCGCGGGCCGAAGTGGTTCAACGCGATTGGCACGCAATCGAAACTTCGCGGCGCGAGCTTGAGGTTAAACGCGAACACGCCGAGGACCGGGCGCTCGAAGAGTTGGAGCTCAATGTAGCGGGTGACTATTTCGAGTATCGCGGCTTGATGGCAGACGGCGTCGTCGAGCGGATCAACTTCACCGAATGCTCGGCGAGATCAAACGTTCTCCGCGACGAGATCAAGAAGCTCGGCAATGTGAATCTAAACTCGATCGATGAGGAAGAGCAACTCGCCGAACGCAACGAGGGATTGATCTCTCAAGTCAAGGACATCGACGAGGCACGGATCCGTCTTGCAACGCTCATCGAGAAACTCAACATCGCGAGTCGCGACCAGTTTGGTGATGTGTTCGAGCGGATCCGTCAAGAGTTTGGCGGTAAAAACGGTATGTTCCGCAAGCTCTTCGGCGGCGGCAAAGCCGAGGTTCGACTCATGCCGCTCGTCAAGGTCGACCCGGATGGCAACAAGATCATCACAGACGAAGTCGACCTCCTTGAATCGGGCATCGAAGTCATCGCCAAACCACCCGGGAAAGAACCGCGATCGATCAGCCAACTCTCTGGCGGCGAAAAGACCATGACCGCGGTCGCGTTGTTGCTCGCGATCTTCCGATCCAAGCCAAGCTGCTTCTGTATCCTCGACGAAGTGGATGCTGCACTCGACGAAGCCAACGTCGGCCGCTTCTGCGCCACGGTCAAGGACTTCACCGACTTCTCGCGCTTCATCGTTATCACGCACAACAAACGAACGATGCAGTCAACCGAACGCCTCTACGGCGTGACGATGCAGGAACGCGGGGTCTCGAAACGGGTCTCGGTCCGCTTTGACCAAGTCGGCGCGGACGGCTCGATCTCTGCGACCGCTGAAGCAGAACCCGATCCAGTTCTCGATGACGATCAGGTCATAGAGACACCATCACCAACTGGATCGTTGCGTGAAGCGCTCGCCGGAATGCGTGACAAATAGCCCGAAGCCTTCATCGATTCTCAGCGAAGCTTTTTGAGGCTCGCGATCCGCTTCTCGGTCGGCGGGTGCGTCGCAAACAGGCTGACCAACGTGCGGCCTCCACCGAGATTGCTTGCGAGCGGTTCGATGATGAACATGTTGTTCATCGCGGGGTTGGGCTGCTGCAGCGGGATTCGACGGCTCATCGCATCGAGCTTTGCCAGTGCAGAGATCAACCCATCGGGTGATCCCGCGATCTTGGCTCCGTCCGCGTCGGCGACAAACTCTCGGCTGCGGCTGATCATGCCTTTGATCACCGCTGCCCCAACGGCGGCGACGATCACAACACCCATCATGACCAAAGGGTTGCCACCCTCGCGTCGACCACCTCCGAGCAGCAACCCCCACTGAGCGAGGAACGCGAGCACGCCCGATACGGTGGCAGCGATCGTACTGATGAGCGTGTCGCGGTTTTTGACATGGGCGAGTTCATGAGCAGCAACACCTCGAACCTCATCTTTGGTCATCGCGTCGACCAACCCTTGCGTAAACGCGACGGCAGCTTTCTTTGGGCTTCGCCCAGTGGCGAACGCGTTCGGAGCAGCATGCGGGCAAAGGTACACCCGCGGCATGGGGAGCTTGGCGTTCTGAGCGAGCTCTTCGACCATGGCATAGAGCCACCCGCCAGATTCCTTGGTGATCTCTCGACCCCGCATGGACTTGATCGCGATGGTGTCACTGAACCACCAAGCGCCGAGATTCATGACGCCTCCAAAGAGCAGACCCATGACCATGCCGCCGGTGCCCCACATGGAACCAACCACAACGAACAACGCCATCAGCCCGCCGAGCAAGCCGGCTGTTTTCAGGTTGTTGGTGGCGACCACGCTTGAACCGGCCATGAAGACCTCCCTTTGACAGCGCCTACGACGCATCGTCACGCATTGTTCGCATCGTCGGGCCAAAAGGCATGGGATAACTCAGGGACTGGAATCTGGTTCGATCGAGGTATTCGGCCAGGGTTCGACGAGATCGAGTTGCGTGAGATACTCTGCAAAGTTTCCTAAAACATCAACTTCCGATCCTTGTGGCCATGCGTTCATCGCAACGACCATCGCGAGATCTCGCCCCGGCCATACCACTACCACAGCAAGCCAACGCGTATTGCTGCCCGAATGGGTCGAACGCCGTTCGGGTCCCTCGCCGACGATCCCCCACCCGAGCGCATAGCCGTCGGAGTCTGTATCTTCGTGCAAAGTTTGAAATGTCGCCGCCTCAACGACTCCGTCTTTTCCACGCAAGCCTCGGAGATGCTCTCGCGCATACCGAGCAAGATCTTCGATGGAGCAATGCACCCGCCCGGCGGGTCCGAGCGGCGGCGGATTGTCTGCTCCGAGTACCGCGGGGATCGAGTTGAGATTACCGGGCGCCCCGCCATGCCCGAGTGGTTGATCGCCGTCTGCGGGGTCCATGCCCGGAGGCCCTTGCCCGGCGCTGGTCATTCCGAGCGGTTCGAACAGCTCCCGCTCGATGATGGTTTCCCACGGCTCGCCGGTGACTCGCTCGAGCATGTGCCCGGCGATGATGTAGCCGGCATTCGAATACTCAAACCTGGAACCCGGAGCTTTGTTGTTTGTGCCGTTCAACGCTGCCTGCGAGATTTTTGCACGCTGTTCGATCATGGGCCCTTCGAGCCCCCACATTTGGATGAGCAAACGACCGCCGCCGCGATCGTCCGACAAGCCCGCCCGATGTGAGAGAAGCTGACGGATCGTGATCGTTCTTGCTGTCTCTGGGATGTTTTCAGCAAGCTTTGGATCGAGCTGCGCAATCGTTGAATCCCAGGTGAGATCACCCCGTTCAACGTAACAGCCGATGATGGTGGCGGTCATGGATTTGGTGATCGATCCGATGTGAAACCGGTCGGTACGCTGGATGGGGTCGTTCGCCTGGGCTGATCGCTTGCCGCCGACTCCCCAGCCAATCAGACCTTCTGAGTCCGTCGCAGCGATCGCGAACCCGGGCACGCCAAGGGCTTGGCGCGATGACTCGGCAAACGTTGAAACATCAGCCGGGTCTGAAGAAGCAGCGGGCGAGAGAGCCCAAGAAGGTGCCGCCCCCAAAAAAACGATCAAAGTCAAGGTGATCGAGATCGAAGCTTGGAATCCCATGGGATGCTCCTTTGACCGTCTGAAACTCAGTTCACGGTATCCACAAGCTTACTGGGGTGCGTAGAGTGATCCAGATGCTGTTTTCACTCAATATCAACTCGATCCGGGACGTGCTCAAGCGGCGTGGCTCGCGTGCGATCGCCCTGCAAGACATCCCTATGTATGTTCAAGAGCAGACCGGGCTGCATGCTATGACCATGTCCACTGACCTGCTCGCGGGCGCGAAACGCGACACGCTCACAAGGATCCGTGAGAACGGCGATCGGGTGGGTTGCGCCTGCCTGCTGCTCTCTGAGACCGATCCATTGTCGCTCGGCGACCCGCGACAAAAGATCGGCGAAGACGCGGTGATCCGGATGACCAAGGTGGTCGAAGCGGCCTCGCTGCTGGGTTGTAACTCCGCATCACTCGAGATCAATGCCAAAGACACAGACGAAGCGATGGAACTCGTCGCCACCCGCATTCGCCGCGTGCTCGAGCGGGCGGATCGCTTGGAGATCATGGTTCTCATCCGGCCGAGCAAGGGTCTGACCCAAGACGCCGAGCGGCTGACTGAACTCGTCAAAGCCATCGGCGGGTTCCGAATTGGCACCATGCCCGACTTTGAGTCGGCCGTCGCTTCGGGCGATCCGGTGCAATATCTCAAGAAACTCACGCCGTACGCCTCCGTGGTCAATGCCTCGACATTGGCGTTTAAAGACCCTGAACCGGTGGCGGTCGAGCCCGGCGGGAAGGCGGAGGCTGAGTCGCCCGAGCCAGAAACCGCAGACGAACCCGCCGATAAAACCGCCAGCGATACCCCCAGTGAACCTGGTGAATCGGGTACCGAGGCTGGCGAAATCGCCGGCATGACACCCGAGGAGGCCATCTTGGCGGCGATCGAAGCCGAACTCGACGCCCTCGACGAGGTCGAGGCTCCGGAGCACGTCGGATACGACCTCACACCATTGATTGGTGCAATCCGGGCAGTTGGGTTCGACGGAACGGTCGCAATCGATTATCGTGGGAAGGACGACGGGACCGTGGGCGTGCTCCAAAGCAAGGACGCACTCGAAGCGGCGCTCGAGATGTCTGCCGACTGATGCGGTCGGTACGAGACGTTGGATAGGAGATCGGCCGTGACTGTGACCGAAACACCGACGGCCATGACCAGCACCAGGACACCCTTCCGCGTGCCTACACACCTTCCTGTCATCATCACCATCGACGGACCCGCGGGCACGGGCAAGTCCACGGTCGCGCAGCTTCTCGCTCAACGACTCGGTCTCGATTTTCTCGACACCGGTGCCATGTATCGATGTGCGGCCGCGATCATGATCGATCGGCAGATTGATCCCATCGAAGAGATCGGTCACCTGGTAAGCACCGTCATCGGGGCGGATCTCCACTTTGATTGGGAAGCAACGCCCCCCACCATCCTTGCGTGGGATGCTCCGATGGATCACCGCATCCGCCAGCCTGACGTGACGGCAGCGGTGTCACGCATAGCAGCAATCGGCGAACTCCGCTCGCACATGGTTCGCAAACAACGAATCATCGCTGCCCAACATCCGCGACTTGTCACCGAAGGTCGCGATCAGGGCTCTGTCGTGTTCCCCGATGCAGAAATGAAGTTCTACCTCGACGCCGATCCGAGCATTCGGGCACAGCGTCGGGCGGAGCAACTCAGAGCTGGCGGCGTTGATATCAACCTTGCCACACTCACCGATCAGATTCTTGAACGTGATCGATTGGACTCCACCAGAGCAGACGGCCCTTTGATGTGCCCAGAGAATGCGATCCGTGTGGATACCTCTGAGATCGACCTCGACGGGGTTGTCGAGCTTCTCGAGCAGCACGTCCGAGCCAAGGTCGGGGCGCTGATTGCGCCAGCGCCGGAGTAAACCGACGGTGCTTGCCAGACTCCGTAAGAAACATCTTGGTTCGTCGCTGATATCGATCCTGTTTTACGAAGTATTTCGTTCGAGCGTCACGTTGTTTCTGACAATCGCGTTTGGATTTCGACGCCGAGGGGCAAAGAGCCTTCCGATGGACGGGCCGGTTCTTGTCGTCGCGAATCACCAAAGCTATCTCGACCCGCCGCTGGTCGGATGCGCCATGCCTCAGCGGCAGTTCGATTTTCTCGCGCGTGCCGGGCTCTTTGACGTCAAATGGCTCAAACCACTGATCACGGTCTTGCACTCGGTTCCGATCAAGGAGAATGGTTCGGACCCCGCGTCGATCAAAGAAATTCTCCGCCGACTCGAAGCTGGGAGGGTCGTGCTGGTGTTCCCCGAGGGTAGCCGCACGATGACCGGTGAGATGGGCGAGTTCAAACGGGGTGTTGCGTTGCTGCTCAAGCGTGCGAAATGCCCCGTGCTTCCCGTGGGCATCTCGGGCGCGTATGACGCGTGGCCGCGTGGTGGAAAACCAAGACTATTCAGCAGGCGAGTGATCGTGCAGGTCGGCGAACCGATCGGGTACGAAGAACTGATGACCGATGGCCCGGACGGAGCGCTCGCTCGCTTACGCGATGAAGTATCGATGCTTGTACAGACTGCCGAAACGCTGAGATAGTGTGGTTACATGACCATCCGCATCGCAGCCAGCGACAGCACCACGATGATCACAACCTTTAGCGCCGGGATTTTGAGCGTGTGCCCGAGCCATGCACCGAACCACGCGCCGGCCAACGCTCCGCCGCCCATCGGTGCCGCGATCTGGATCGCATCCCACGCCGAAAACCCAAGGCTCGGTAGGAACCAGAGCTTTGTGATCGCACCAATCATGGCGCTCACCCACATGACACCGGCGCTCCCTGCGATTGCATGACGCAACGGCAACCCGGCGATCTGCAAAAGTGGGACGAGCAAGATCCCCCCGCCCACGCCCAAAAATCCGGCCAGCAATCCGGTCATCAAACCGATGGTGCCCAGCACCCAAACCGATGGCGAAGGCGTTTCATCGGGTCGCTCGGGCAACCGCCGAACGAGTGTGATGAACGTGTACAAGCAGTACGCCCAGATAAACCCCGCGAACGCCCAGACTGCGATCTCACCCGATCCTTGGTTCGAGCCGAGCACGCCGAGAATGATGCCGATCGACATCGAGATCATCAGCGGCCGGATCACATCGCTTCGTGCGGCGCCGCGTTTTTTGTGCTGACGGGTTGCGGAAAGGGAGACCGCGATATTGACCAGCATGGAAGCAGCCATGTAGACGTGGTGTCGATTCTTCTCCTCGGTCTCATAGCCGTGGAAAATCGCCAGGGCGGGCAGCATGACGATCGAGCCGCCGATACCCACCAACCCCCCCACGGCACCCGCAAGCAGTCCAATCCCAAGATCGATAGCAAGGGTTTGCGGATCCACGACTCCCCTAATCTGGGCAATTGCCGAATGAGCTGAAGTATTCTCTTCGAACCGTTCTCGGAGCTGAAAAAGACACCCTGTGACAACCATACAGGTTATGACGCGCCCGCATACGGCCGAGTGTGGACAAGTACCAATCGAAAGCGTGTCGATGCAGGAGTTGGGCTACCATACGTCTACGACCCCAAGGACGGGGTCGCGAGCGTCTCGCTGGCTCGCTTCGGACGGAACCGTTCACGCAACGGACACACGAAGACTTGATGCCAACGGAGGCGACCCTTTGCAACAACCACAGATACCGATGAAGCTTGGGATTCGTGCATTCGCGCCGGTCGTCGCACGCACGCTTGCTGGGGCAGCCGTCATCGCGGTCGTCATGGGCAGTGCGATCTTCACCAAGCGTGCTGGCAGTCTGCCCGCGCTTGTTGGTCTGGAACGTGTTGAAAACGTTACCCCCTCGAGCAACTCGTCGGAAGCATTGGCAAGTTTGCCCGAGATAAACACCGTCTCCTATAGCGAGACCACGAACGTCGAAGAGACCGAAGTTGGTTCAGAGCCTGGCGACGTCGAAGTCATCGCGATCGAAGACATCGACGAGTCATCTCCCGAGTGGGATGCCCAGACCCGCTGGTTCGATGGCCGCCCGGTCCGCCCGAGCAAGGTCGTTGTCATGAAGGTCACCGGCTACTCGCCCGACCATCGTTCTTGCGGAATCTTCGCCGATGGCCAAACCGCGACCCTCCACTCCGTGTGGACCAACGGTATGAACCTCGTTGCTGCTGACCCCACAGTGCTGCCATATGGCACCATGATTACGGTTCCGGGCTATGCGAATGAAGAGATCGTGCCCGTTCTCGACTGCGGCGGCGCGATCAAAGGCAACCGGCTTGACCTGCTGTTTGCGACGCACCGCCGAGCGCTGGTGTGGGGCGTTCAAACAGTTCGCGTGACGATCTGGGACTACGCCGACGGCGAGCCCGCTCCGAATCCTCGCAAAGTTCGCTGAACCGGATGCCCATTTTTTAATCTGAACTGACACGCATCCCGCATCGATCGATCGCACTCAGCGGTCGCTGAGATCAACCGATCCGACCAGATCACGGATCGATGCGACTCTTTGGGATTGCGTCCAGCGCTTTAAACCACGGGCAATCTTGATGCCTGCTTTGGGATCAGCAAATGTCCCCGCTCCGATTTGCACGCAGGTCGCCCCCGCCAAGATGAACTCAGCGGCATCTTGCCATCGTGTCACGCCGCCGACCGCGACGATTGGCACGCCGCGTTCGCGTGCGAATTGCCGATAGACATCATGCACGATCTTGACTACAACAGGATGCACCGCGGGACCTGAGAGCCCGCCGGTCACATTGGCTAGCAGCGGCCGGCGCGTCCGCACATCGATACCCATCGAGGGGATCGTATTGCACAACGTCAGCCCATCCGCACCTGCATCGACTGCAACCCGGGCCAAATCCGTCGGCGTATGCGGCGTGCCCACCGTAATCGGGCTGAGTTTGACCAGCAGCTTGGTGCTTGACAACTTCGGACGGACTGCTTCGACGAGCCCTTTGAGCGCCGCTGGATCAGCGCCAAACTCAACGCCACCATGCACGTTCGGGCATGAGACGTTGAGTTCGGCGATCGGGATGCCATCCGCTCCGTCCATCGATTCGGCAACTGAAACATAATCGTCGATTGAAAAGCCAGCGATCGATCCGATCACCGGGCACGCCATCGTCCCAGCGGTTGGCGCGAAATCCGCTGCAAATGCTTCCATTCCCGGATTCGCCAAACCGATCGCATTGAGCATACCCGCTCTGGTCCATGTGATTCGCGGCTCGGGGTTTCCACTCCGGGGCAGGCGGGTGATTGACTTGGTGACGACCGCTCCGACCTTGGACAGATCCATGATGTCGGCGGTCTCATCCAGTGTTCCGGCGGTGCCAGCAGCGAGCAGGACCGGGGAGACGAGCCCGATGCCACAGAGATCAGTGCGGATGGTGTCGGTTTCGTTGCTCGGCATCCCCAAAGGCTACCCGCGCGGCGCTACTCTTGCGCATGGACCCAGAAGCCCGCATCGAACAGTTCCGTAAGCTCATCGAGCAAGATCCGTCCTCCGACATGGCCTACTTCTCGCTGGGGCAAGCCCTTAGCCAGGCCGGTCGATTCGATGAGGCGGGCGATGCCTTCAAAAAATGTACCGAGTTCAATCCGGCGATGACCAAGGGTTTTCAGCTGGGCGGCGCTGCATACATGGCGGCTGGCAAGGACAGCGACGCAAAGGTCATGCTTCTCGCCGGCTATACCGAAGCGACGACCCGCGGTGACTTGATGCCCAAGAAGGCTATCGCGGAGTTGCTCACGCAGATGGGCGAGCCGATCCCGGAAGTCGCCGACGTGCCTGCCGATGAGCCAACGGGTGATTTTAAGTGCACCAAGTCAGGTCAAATGGGCAACCAGCTCCCCCGGCCTCCGTTCAAGAATGGCGTCGGCAAATGGATCTACGAAAACATTTCCCGCGAGTCCTTCGATGAATGGATCCGCCTCGGTACCAAAGTGATCAACGAGCTTCGCTTGGACCTCTCCCGCGATGAGCATGACGCGGTGTATGACGACGCGATGCGAAAGTTTGTAGGCATCGACGACAAGCTCTACGCCGAACTCATGGATGGCAAGACTCCCCCGCCCGTAGACGCCCAGTTCACCGATGTGATCGACGAAATCATGAAACGCGGCGGGCATCTCGAAGACTTCCAGGGTGAGATGCATACTCAGGTCGGTTCTTAAGCAGAACCCCCAGCCCACGCCGCGAGCGGTACCGATCCCCTACCATGCCATCCCCGTCAGATCTCGACGGGTATCTGACGAGGAGCGAAGCCATGGACACCCCGAACGACCGCAAGTACACCGAAAGCCACGAGTGGATCAAGATCGATGGTGACATCTTGACCATCGGGCTCACCGAACATGCTGTAGACCAACTCACCGACGTGACCTTCGTCGAAATGAAGCCTGCAGGCACCTCGGTTGATGCCGGCGACTCGGTGGGCGAGGTCGAGAGTGTGAAAACCACTTCAGATGTCTACAGCCCGGCTTCTGGCGAAATCATTGAAGTAAACGAATCGCTCACCGACGCACCCGAGACACTCAACACCGAGCCCTACAGCACAGGCTGGCTTGTCAAGGTCAAAGTCCTTGATGCGTCGCCATTGGGTGAACTCATGGATGCTGACGCGTACGAAGCATCACTCTGAATTACCTTCCAAGCACCCTGGTGCTCGTTATAGGTGAAACCGGCGGGCCTAAAGCTCGAACACAACACCCATGATCCGCTGCACCGATGTTCGTAAGACTTACCGTACTGGCGGGCGCTCGGTCGAAGCTCTGCGCGGTCTTTCCGCCGAAGTTGAGCGTGGCGGATTCGATGCCATCATGGGACGATCCGGATCGGGTAAATCGACCTTGCTCCATCTGCTGGGCGCGCTTGACACGCCAGACTCGGGCACAATCGAGGTGGCTGGCAAACGGATCGATCAACTGACCGAGCGCGAAGCGACCACCTATCGCCAACGACAGATCGGCATTATCTTCCAATCTTTCAATCTTGTGCCGACGATGACGGCTGCCGAGAACGTGCAACTTCCCGGACTGCTCGGCGGCGACAACGCCAAGTTTCTTCGCGAGCGCTCGCATGAGTTGCTCGATCGGCTCGGATTGGTTGATCGTGCGTCGCATCGCCCAGAAGCACTCTCAGGCGGCGAGCAGCAACGCGTCGCGATCGCGCGATCATTGCTCTACAAACCACCGGTGGTCCTCGCGGACGAGCCAACAGGCAATCTTGATTCTCGATCGGCCGCGAAAGTCTGGTCGCTGCTCCGCGAGATCGCGGGTGAGCAAGACATCACGGTGCTGATGGTCACGCATGAGCCCGAGGCCGCCAGTTACTGCCGCAAAATTTTCGTCGTTGGCGATGGCGTCTTGCGGGGCGTGATCGACGCCGAAGCGGAAGGAGGGCTCGATGCGGGCAGCGTGGCGACTCGCGCGCAGCGTCTGCTCGGCGAGGCCGAGTAGGGTTGCACTGCTTTCCAGCGCCGTCGCGATGTCGACTGCGCTTGTTGCAACCATTGCGTGCGCAATGGCATCTCTCAACGCCGCAATCGAAGCGCAGCTCAATGCCTCGGTCGGCACCGCCCACGTACGCGTTCAGCCTGCTGGGCGCGACACAATGCCTGATCGTGCCCTCGACATCATCCGCAACTGGGAAGGCGTCCAAACTGTTGAAGCCAAGCTTCAATCAACACTCGCATTGGTCGCCCGCGGTGATACCCTGATCGAACAACCCGACGGTACGTGGGCTGCTGAGGATCGCTCTTATCGTGTCAGCGCCTTTGTGACGGGCGTGGATCTTGAAACAGAGTTTATCGCACGTCCAATCGAGCTGCTGGCTGGTCGGGTACCCGAGGCTGACGATGAAGTTGTGATTGACGCTGGTCTTGCTAAGCGGTTGTCATTCATCGAGTCGGAACGTGTTCGGGCAGGTGATCCGCCGGACATCTTCGGGGATCCCGTCGGGTACCTGGAGTTTCCTCGGATCACTTCAGATGAGTCGGCCGTTGATGCCGAAACTGCTGCTGAACGGAATCGCAGCATCGGCGTCCGTGTCGGCGACGAGCTCGGGGTTGTCCGGATGTTCCGCAATCGTGGGACGCTCACCGTGGTCGGCATCGCCAAACCCGCACCGCTTGGCGGCAAACCGTTTGCGATGGTCGCCCGCGACACGCTTGGCGAGCTCGCCGGCACACCGGGGCAGGTTTCTTCGATCGATGTCGTACTGCGTGAGGATGTCGATCCAGACGCGTTCGTCGACACATACGAAAGCAATCTTGGCCGCAATGTACTAGTGCAAACAACGGAACGAATCACGGCCGGTGTCGAGAAGAACCTCGCTGCATCGCAGATGGGGCTGGTGCTTGTTGGCGCGGTCGCTCTCTTGTGCGCCGGCTTCATCATCATGACCGGGTTGACAACAGGCGTTGCAGAGCAACAGAAAACACTCGCGGTTTTGCGTTGCCTCGGTGCCAAACGCGGCCAGCTCGGGTTCGCCCAGCTGCTTGCTGGGCTGCTTGTGGGTTCGCTGGGAGCAGTTGTCGGCGTGCCACTCGGTGTCGGGATCGCATGGGTTCTATCACAGATCTTTGAACGCCAGATGCCTGAAGGCTTGGTTGTCCCACCGGTGATGCTTTCGGTGGTATTGGGCGGGTCCTTACTGGCTGGGCTCTTTGGTGCGCTTTGGCCGGCATGGCGAGCCGCCTCCCTCTCGCCACTCGGAGCGCTCTCTGCGCGGGCAGCCCCGGCAACAACAGCCGGTGTATGGCGTACAGGCCTGATCGCGGTCGTAATGATTGGAATGATGGCGGGCATCGTGGTCGGTGTGCAGGATTCGCAGTGGTTCTTCTGGAGCTATGTGCTCGTCGGGCTGCCGTCGCTCTTCATTGGATACTTCCTGATTTCCGTGCCGGTTGTCGTTTCGGTCGCGTGGCTTACCGGGCCGGGAATTGCGCGGCTGCTGGGCATTCCGCCGGCATTGCTAACCCGTACCGTCCGAGCGACGCCGTATCGGCACGGCTTTACCGCTGGTTCGCTGATGACCGGGCTGGCGCTGATGATCGGTATCTGGACCAATGGCGGATCGGCGCTCAAGGACTGGATATCAAAGATCAAGTTCCCCGATGCATTTGCGTATGGCTTACCACTCAGCGATGAAGTGCCAGCTGCGATCGCAGATCTGCCATTCATCGAAAGGGCGACCGCCATCACGCTGGTCAACGTCGACATCGATGGACTCGGTGTCGAAGGACTTCAGCAATACAAGACTGCCTTCTTTGGGCTCGAATACGGCGTCATCTCTGATATGTTTGAGGTTGAGTTCGTTGAGGGTGACGCTGAGACCGCCGCGGACCGTATGGAGCAAGGGGGTGCCGTGCTTGTAGCGCGAGAGTTCACCGCTGCCAAAGGGCTCGGGCTTGGTGATACGTTCGTTTGTCGCCACCGTGACGAAGAGTTTCAGTTCGAGATTGCCGGCGTCGTCACTTCGGCGGGCCTCGAGTTCATCAGTCAGTACTTTGACTTTGGCGACTCGTTTGTGAATCAAACAATGCACTCGGTGGTTGGCTCACGCGTCGACGTCGCTGAAAAGTTCGGAGTGACACGACCGTACATCGTCGGGATTGACCTGACCGAAGATGCCGATGACGCCGAAGCGGTTGCCGCTATCCGCGAACGCACCATGGGTATGGGGGTGCTCAACGTCGGATCGGGCAAACAGATCCGGACCCAGTTTGAGTCTATTTTCAAGAGCACATTGACCGTGTTCAGCACGGTTGCGATCTGCGCGATGATGGTTGCCTGCTTTGGCGTCGCGAATCTCATCATCGCAGAAGTGCAATCGCGAAGTTTCGAACTGGGCGTGATTCGTGCCGTGGGTGGCACACGGATCCAACTGATCAAACTGGTCTGTGGACAAGCGATCATCATTGCAATCGGTGCTTGTGTGCTTGGCACACTGCTTGGCGTCCAGGCGGCGTGGGGCGGGCAAACCATGAACGAGCGTTTGTTCGGTCTTGAGCTTGCGATCAGGCTGCCTTACAAGGCGATCCTATTCGCGTGGGCGGTCGCCATCATCATGGCACTTCTCGCCGCTGCTCCGAGCGCGTGGCGAATCGGACGCACCAGCACACGCGTGCTGCTTTCTGCTCGTTGATTTAGGTGCATCTGGCGCCCGCCACTTGGTACAATGCGCCCGGAGGACTGACCCATGGCGAAGAAGAAAACCGCGGCCAGCGGCATTGGCGTGCTTGTCATCGTAGTTGTGATCGTCGGGATGAAACTGCTCGGCGGGCCCGATCTCACATCACTGCTCACGGGCAACTCGAAACAGCAATCAAGCAGTCAATCTGCTTCAAGGGTAGATGCTCCCAAGCCAACTTCGCCCACGAGAACTTCACAAGGCCAATCTGGCAGTACTTCAAACTCGGGGGGGTCAGCCACCGCGTACGACTCGGAGGACGATCGCGTCGAACAGCTCTTCCGAGACGGCGCCTCCGATGAAATCCTCACACTCTCGGGCATTGTCACAAAGTCATTGCCCGATGACAACGAGGGTTCGCGTCATCAGAAGTTCATTCTGAAACTGAGCTCTGGACGGACCATTCTCGTTGCACACAACATCGACCTCGCCGAAAAGGTCCCGCTACGCGAAGGCGATCGAATCACATTGCGTGGCGAATACGAATGGTCCCAGCAAGGCGGGGTCGTCCACTGGACGCACCACGATCCGAAGCAATGGCGTGAGGGCGGTTGGATTGAACACAACGGAGTCAGATACGAATGAGCCGGATGCACGAGGAAGCCAAGACCGGCTTTCTCGCAACCTTTCGTCCACTGCTCGATGACCGAAACATCCCGGCTCGGCGAATCAAACGATCGGACCTCACACGCGCGGCGAACGCAGACAACACCGGTGTCCGCTACATCGCAGCCAGACTTCGGCACGCGCTCAAAAGTGAAACACGTCGGATTACGTTCGATCGGATCGTGCTCACGATCTTTGCGGTGATTGCAGTTTTTTTCGCGACCGGTCTGGTGAATGGCCTCATCTTGCCGTTACTCGGAGTTTCGGGTGTCGGCTTGGGGCTGCTGACATTCGTCGCGTTCGTGGTTTTAGCACATCTCGGCATCGTGCGTTTTATTCGAAAGGGCGCCCTGAATCAGCTGGCGCGAACCGCGGTCGCCGAGGGCGTTTGCGGCTCGTGCGCGTTCCCTCTTGAACAAGTCCCGATCGAGGATGATGGATGCGTGATATGCCCAGAATGCGGAGCCGCGTGGAATCATGAACGGATTGTTCAACCGTTCTGGGAAAGCCCGCCAAGACAAATGCTCCAAACCGGGTTCCCGTTGGCGATCATGCCGGGCGTGCTCCCGATCGCGAATCTTTTCGCTCCCGATGACCGCGGCCGCTACGTGCAAACGCCCGATTCGCGCCTGATGCGGCTGCTCCCCGACGTAAAAGCATCCATCCCGAAGGTTGAGTTGAAACGGATCCGCCGAGGTACCCGGCGGATCGGGCTGCCTTGGAGACTGGCACTCGCGATGTTTCTCTCCGTATTCCCCGCACTACTCTTCTACGTCGCATGGATTCTGTTCCGCGATCAGGAGATGCTCGGATTCTGGATCGTGCTGGGTCTCGGGCTGATGGTCGCTATACCAGTGGTGCTCGTCCCATTTGGTGCGGCGTTTAACACGCCGCATCAGACTTCACGAGTCATTTCGCGACATGGACGATGCGGCTCGTGCATGCTTCCGCTCAATGGAGCCCCCACCGACCAAGCCGGGCGAGTGATCTGCCAATCATGCGGCAGCTGCTGGATTCCGTTTCTTCCAGAAACTCACTAGAGTCGCTCATACTCAGCGATTATCATTCGGACATGCTGATTCGGACTGGACGTTTCGTCATTTTCATGCTCTTGCTGCTGCCCGTATCTGCCGCAACAGCCGATGTTGTGACGCTGAAAACCGGCGAAACGATCGAAGGCGAGGTGCTTGATGTCACACGCTCCGAGGTCACCATCAAGACCAAGGTCCACAACATCACTACCACACAGACGATTCGGCGTTCAAAGATCGCTGACATCGAATACAAGCCGTTGCCAGACGACTTCTGGGGCTCGGGGAAGAAGACGAAGGAACCGGACACCAAGACGAACGACGCTGAATCAGAAGACGCCGATAGTGATCGCTCGGCGCGGACGACCAATAGGGTTGGACGAAATCCAGAAAGCCAATATGTTGTTATCCCGATCAAAGGCGGTATCGGCAGCGAGGTGACCGAGTACGGCGTCCGCCGAGCCTTGACCCAGTCTCGCGGTCGAGCGCAGCACATCGTGTTCGTTGTGGATTCACCCGGCGGATATGTGTATTCCGCGGTCGCGATCCTCGATCTGCTCAAAGAGTTCGATGATGAGTTTGAATACCACTGCGTGATCGAAGAGGGCGCGATCTCCGCTGCGAGTGTTTTCGCAGCAGCTTCAGATCACATCTATGTGCATCCCGACGCTCGCTTGGGTGGTGCCGTCGCGTACTCAAGCGAGAACTCCACTGGAGCGACCGAAGTCGACGCCAAGTTCAACTCGATCTGGTCCGCCAACATCGCATCACGTGCCGATGCAAAGGGCCACTCTGGTGATGCATTCCGCGCGATGGTCGTTCTCGAAGCCGAACTGTGGCAGGGCGAAGACGGAACACTCACCGCCGCCCGAACTGCGGGATCCACACAGATTGACTCGGCGAGCACCATCTTGACCATTCGTGCGTCACAGATGATCGAGTCAGGCATGGCCAAAGCAATCGGTGGCGAACCTTCCGAAATCGGAACCATCATCGGCGATGATAACTGGACGGAGTATCCAAAGATCGGAGAACGCGCCATGGCCCAAACAGGCCGTGAACGTACCCTGATGGAGTCCAAGCACAACGAAGCGATTGCCGAGTATCGCGAAGCGCTCGCAGAGTACGAAACGGAAAATCCGCTGCAGTTCACATACACGGTGATCCGAGCAGGCAACAACGTCTACAGACTTGATCCGTCGTCGATGCGCGTTTGGCTACGCCGTTGTGACCGTTCGATCAGTGCATGCAAAACCATGCTCCGCAGTCTCAAAGAACTGGCCAGCATCAACGCCAAGGCCCAGCGGACCAAAGCACTGCACTTGGTCACTCCCGATGACCTTGGGCACGATGCGTACGTTGAACTCGAGCACAACCTGGATTGGCTTCGGAACCATCGGAACAACCCACCAGCCCGAAATCTCGGCGGATAACACTTACGTTCCGAGTTACTCAGAGTGTCACTCGACGAGCGCCTTGAGTTTGACAAGCCCATCCATCCACCCCTCGACAAACCCGTCTGGGAAATCATCGGGCACTTCGCCAGACATCCGGTGATCGATCGACACCTTGGTCTTGCCGTTCGATTCTTCGAACGCGATCGTCATGTTCATGAGCACTGCCTGCGGCATCGTGCAGTCGCCACGCATCCGGATCTTGCTATTGGGTTTGAGCATGGTGATCTCTCCGATCACATTGAAGCCGCCGTCGGGTAACTCTGTGTAGAACCGGCCGCCCATCCGCTCTTCACACTTGGTAGGCGTTTTGAGCTTTGCGTCTTCGCTCTCATAAAACCAAAGATTCGGATCATCAAACCACGCTCGGTATACCACGTTCTTGGGTGCCGCGATCTCGATTTCGATCTCTGAAACCGCGACCCGCGCTGGCTGATCTAAAAACTTCGCTCCCATGTCGTGCTTCCCTTCGTTGTCTTTACAAGTGCGCTCTTCAACGCGATGCTTCAATCGGATGAGCGAACCCGCCCACCGGTCTTCGTACCTGCTTACCCACCGCTCGTAGATCATCCGGAGCGGGATCGCGTTGAGATGGTGCCAACGTTGACGCCCCTCTTTTCGGCTGACCATGAGACCGGCCGACTCGAGCACCCCGAGGTGCTTCATCACGCCGAACCGCGACATGCCCTCGACCGCATCCACCAGTTGCCCGGTCGTGCGAGGCCCGTCCCTGACCGCGTCGAGCAAGGCTCGGCGGGTTGGATCGGCCAATGCCCTCCAAGTCGCGTCCATCGCATCCGTCGGCTGTTTGAGCGCTGCTGCCAAAGTCGTCCTGACCCAAGAATCTGGCGATCCGTGCCAGAAAACAATGATTGAATTTTACGTGACTATACAGTCACCTATCTGGCCATGCAAGCTTTACCCAATAAATTGCCCGAATGGAGTTTGTTCGGGTGCGTACGATTGGTGGTGATCCAGCCCCCCACCGATTCACCAGGCCGCTTCGAAGTCATTAGCCCGTTCGTGCCCGCAGGAGACCAGCCGGACGCGATCAAAACGATCGTCGACAAACTCAATGCCGGCGAGAAGCATGTTTGCCTGCTTGGCGCTACAGGCACCGGCAAGACGTTCACCATGGCGAATGTGATCGCCCGGCTCAACAAGCCGGCATTGATCCTCAGCCATAACAAGACCCTCGCCGCCCAGGTGTTCGAAGAGCTCCGCGAGTTCTTCCCCGGCAACTCGGTGAACTACTTCGTCAGCTACTACGACTATTACCAGCCCGAAGCCTATATCCCGGGGCGTGATATCTACATCGAGAAAGACGCGTCGCGCAATGATGATCTCGATCAACTCCGCCTCGCTTCGACCAGCAATCTTCTCCGTCGGCGCGATTCCGCAGTCGTCGCATCAGTGTCGTGCATCTTCGGGCTTGGTTCGCCGAGTGCGTATTCTGACAAGGTCTTCACGATCACGAAGGGATCGACAATCGGAAGGCGTGACTTTTTCCTCGCGCTCAACGCCATGCAATACAAGCGGGCTGAGATCGATTTTAAACGCGGCACCTATCGGGCTCGAGGCGACGCGATCGAAGTTTGGCCGGCGTACGAAAAGTTCGCGGTCCGCATCGAACTGTTCGGCGACGAAATTGAATCGGTCAGCCTGATTAACCCAACGAGCGCGGAAGTGCTCGCAGAGGAAAACCAGGTGTTCTTGTTCCCGGCTGTCCACTACGTCATGCCTGAGGACAAGCTTCAGTTTGCGATCGATGGAATCCGCGCCGAACTCGAAGATCGCGTCAAAGAGTTTCGCAGCCAGGGCAAACTGCTCGAAGCACAACGCCTGCTCGCACGCACGAAACACGACCTTGAAATGATGCAAGAAGTAGGATTCTGCTCCGGCATTGAAAACTACTCGCGATACATGGACGGCCGACAGCCCGGCGAGCGGCCTTTCACCCTTTTGGATTACTTTGACTACTCCCCGCCGGATCCAAACCGCAGTGATGTCGTCCCCACCGAAGGCTACGGACGCGACATCGACGAAGACCAGCACCGTTACGGCATCACCCGCCAAAACGCGGGTGACTGGGTGCTGATCATCGACGAATCACACGTGACGATTCCGCAGATCCGTGCGATGTTTGCCGGCGACAAAGCACGCAAAGACGTGCTGGTCGAGCATGGTTTCCGATTACCGAGCGCGATGGACAACCGGCCCCTCCGGTTTGAAGAGTTCGAAGCCATGACGCCCCAGGTGCTTTACGTCAGCGCAACCCCCGCTGCGTATGAACTTGAAAAGACGGGCGGCGAGGTCGTCGAGCTGATCATTCGCCCCACCGGGCTCGTTGATCCGGTCGTTGAGATTCGACCGGCAACGGGGCAAGTCCCTGACCTGATGGAAGCCTGCCGCGAACGAGTTGAACGCGGCGATCGCGTGCTGATCACGGCGTTGACCAAACGCCTCTGCGAGGATCTCACCAACTTCTTAGCTGAAAATGGATTCCGGGTCAGATACCTCCACTCCGACATCGAGACTCTTGATCGGATCGAGATCTTGACGGGGCTTCGCGCCGGCGAGTTCGACATACTCATCGGTGTGAACCTGCTTCGCGAAGGGCTCGACCTCCCCGAAGTGTCGCTTGTATGCATCCTCGATGCCGACAAAGAAGGCTTCCTGCGAAGCGCTACATCATTGATCCAGTTGATGGGCCGGGCGGCTCGAAACGCAGATGCCAAAGTCATCCTCTATGCCGACTCGATGACCGGTTCGATGCAACAAGCCATCGACGAAACCGAACGGAGACGTGAGCGGCAGCTCGCGTACAACAAGGAACATGGCATCACGCCGCAGACCATCCGCAAGTCTATCCGGCGCGGGATCGAATCCGAGCTCAAGGCGCGGCGACAGGCCAGAGATGCAACAACCGAAAGCGAGCCCGCGATCGATGCGCGTATCTTGGCCGAAGCACTCGAAGCCGAGATGCTCGACGCCGCCCAAGAAATGCAGTTCGAAAAAGCCGCCTCGCTGCGCGACCAACTCCAGCATGTGCGGGCGGTTCTCGACGCAACTGACCCGGAGGAACCTGTGATGATCCGCCGGGCGGAGATCGAAGAGTCGCTCGGGATTCGCGGCAAAGGCGGCGGGAAAAAGAAGGGCAAGAAACGCTCAAAGACCGGTCAACCCAAGCGGGGCCGCTAGTCCAGGTGGATATGATAAATCATGCCCGACGCTGAATGGCAACCGATGAACCAGCCCCCCAAGAATCCGTTCCTGCGCAAGCTCGGTACTTACCTCTTTGGCGTGGGGATCGGCTTTGGCTTGCTGGGTTGGTTCCAATACAAAAAAAGCATCGCCGCCCAACAACAACGCGAGCAACTGCTGGCCGAGCAAGAAGCTGTTCCTAACCCCGCAGTTGCCCCGTCGGAAACGCCTGCAACGCTGCCCGATGAGCCCTCGCCGTGAGCATGGGTTCATTCGATCCGCTTGCTCACCTTGATGCCGAACAGTCCGAGCCCGTGACTTCCGTACTCGAAGAACGCGAAGGCCCCCACGGCTGGATTTTCATTGTCTCCTTGCATCATCCAAACACGACGCGTGCCTCGATGGAGCTTTCCATCGCCTGGGTCGATCATGATTTCTTAACCGGTGGCGGCGTCAAGCCTTCGAAGCTCGCAGCCGTCATCGCCGAACTCGCAGCCGACGCTCTCGGCAACGAACTCCCAGCGCGAACAGACGCCGCGATGTTCCGCCGACGCGTTCCAGGGTTCGATGATCTTGTCTGCGATCGCCTTGCCACCACTCGCTGAACTGCACAGCGAAGAGGGCGCGCCCGGCTTATCACCGAGACCGCCCTCTTTCCTCTGGACTATTTGAATCGCGCTCGAACAAAGCGAGTCCGGTCCGGCAAGTTGCCTTGAACCTTCGCGGCAGCGCAGTGTGTCCCCTGCCGATGCCCGCGATTCCTACCCACCCGGCGTCACCCGGTTGCCGCGGCGTTGTGCGTGGACGCCGCAAGAACTGAGCGGGGGAACACCCCACCGCTCACGCGATTCGATCAAATGTTGTCAAAGTTTGGATCTCTTCAAAGGCGGTTTTTGAGCGCGGTTTGGATCCGACCGAACAACTCGGCGTCCTGGCCTGCCGCGTCGGCCCGCCGAGCGTTCGCAAAGTCGTACGCCTCGAAAGGGCCTTGCTTGCGAAGCTCAGCGTCTTCCCCCGCAAACCGGGGCACGCAATGCCCGTGCAACTCGGGCACTTGGTTGCACAAAATCAGGTAGTTGATCCGCTCGCAGCCGGTGGCTTCGAGGATCGCATCGCCAAGCGTCACAAAGTCAGTCATGAACCGGGCCCGGTCCTCGGCGTCCAGGTCGTTCACCGAACTCACCACCGGATCCGGCAGCAGCATGCAGCACCCGGTGATTGGGCCGGGCTGCTGGTTGCTCAGGATCGCCCAGCCCGAGGGCATTTTGGCGAGCATCTGGGGGTCCTCACCACGCACAATGCGGGCGACTCGGTTGGCGATCGGGCCGGTAGCGGTCTTCTCAGTCATGCCGCACGCTATGCATCTCGCCGATCCAATGGAGGGTATCGTCTGCGATGACACGCACACGACTGATTCCCATGCTCTCACTTATCCTGACTGCCCCACTGCTGATCGCGTCCGGCACGCTCGTCGAGATGCGTGACTATGTCTTTGTTTTTATCAAGACCGGACCCACGACGAACCTATCGCCCGAGCAGCAACAAGAAGCGTTCGGCGGGCACTTCTGAAACATGAAACGCATGGCCGAGGAAGGCCAGCTCCTCATCGCCGGACCGCTCGGCACGCCCAAGTCCGACCCCGACCACCGCGGGATCTTCGTCTTCGACACCGAAGATTTCGACACCGGCATGGAGTGGGCCAACACCGATCCGACCACCAAGCTCGGCGTGTTCGTCCTCGAAGGTTTTACTTTCACCACCGACGCGCCGCTGACCCAGCTGCCCAGATTGGACAACGAAGAGGAAGCCCAGCGCTTGTCCGACCCGGACATCCCGGACGAATGGGAAGGCCGCATGTACATGATGGCCACCGCGCCGTACACCGAGGAACGGCACAAAGTGTGCGCCAACACCGACGGCGTGCTGATCGCCGGGCGGCTCCACAAGGCCGCGAAGGACGGCGGCGACCTCGTCCTCGTCTGGCTCGACGTTCAGAAGAAATCCGAGACGGCCGAGATCCTGCCCACGCCGGACGCGTGGACGATCCACGGGTGGTATGGATCGAAGATGGTGGCGGAGATGGGTGGCTAGTTAGGCTCTGAGTCATTCTCACGACTGACCCGCTGCGAGAATCGAATCACGCGTCCAGCTTCAGTGGTATGCCGCTCCCAGCGATTTATCCTCGACAAATGGTTTGAGTCGAGGGGCCTCGATGTGTTTGGATTCGGTAGCCCTACAAGATGATCTCTTGGATCCCCTCGAAAGTTCCAAAGGCCGCCGTGCGAGTAGACAACAGCAGACACGTGTTTGAGTTCATCTAAGTCGAATCCATTGGCAGGAATTGGATCGGCAGCAGCTCGCTTGATCTCAGTTGCTTCGGTTAGATAGGTCCTGCCAAATTCGTTGGTTTCGTAGGAAAAATCAACAGCAAACGTCCCCAGCCCGAGCATGCACCTCGCGATGTGAGGAGGATCCATGTCAGCCATGATTAGCGCGATGTTTGTAGAGTTCAGGGCTATAAGCGCGACATCATCATCGCCGATGATCCCCTGCTGCATGTACTCCTGCAGCTTTACCTGCTTGGTGTGAATCGCGCTTGTCATCCTCAGCTGATACTTGTCTACCGGTACGCTGTAAGTCCTCCCCTGATTTAGTTTGCCCTCTGGTTCGCAGACCGCACCAGCGCCTGTACCTGGCCCCGGCGAAACGCATTC
>JBGCEB010000060.1:0-8025 GCA_045106075.1 Phycisphaerales bacterium | reverse complement strand
GTGGCGGCGTTGTTGTTGGTCCCGCTGGACGCGGAGACGGCGCGGCTGTTGATCTTGATCGACTTCATCGCGTGCGGGGTGTTCTTCTGCGATTTTCTGTACAGCCTCGCGACGGCTCAGGACCGATGGCGGTATCTGCGGACGTGGGGCTGGGTGGATCTGCTCGCGTCGGTGCCGGCGGTGGACGCGTTGCGGTTTGCGCGCGGGTTCCGGGTGCTGCGGATTATCAGATTGCTGCGTGTGATCCGGTCGGTGCGGGGACTCGTTTACATCTTCATGCACTATCGGCGGCGGTCGGCGGTGGCGGCGCTGGGGCTGGCGCTGTTCTTGTCGGTGACTTTGGGCAGCATTCTGGTGCTGCACTTTGAGCACGCGGCCGAGGGGTCGAACATCACGACGGGCAACGAGGCGTTGTGGTGGGCGTGGGTGACGATGACGACGGTTGGGTATGGCGACCGCACGCCGATCACGGCGGGCGGGCGGATGGTGGCGGTGGTGATGATGACCGTCGGGATCGGGTGCTTTAGCACGCTTTCGGGGCTGGTGGCAAGTTGGTTGCTCGGCGGCGATCGAGGCGAAACCGCTTCAGATCAAAGCCAAAGCGAATCATCACCTGTGGATAACACACCCGCCTGATCTGGTGGGAAGATTGCCTAAGTACGAATTATGTTTCCAAGTCGCCAGTTGTAGGGTATTCTCCTTGTGACCCGCGGCGTCCTCCCGCCGTAGGGAGGGGACCACCATGAGCGGCCGCTCGCCGCACTCTGATTCGCACCAGCCCGCCGCGCTCTTCGAGCCGATGTCGCCCGCCGCGTTCGCGCCGTTTGACGGGTTTCCCGGCACTTGTGCGCTTGCCCGCGATGCGAACTTCAAACTGGTGTGGTGCAATCGTGCCTACGGGCTTGAGCTCGGGTTCGAAGATCCTGACGATGCCACGGGTTCGACGATGCGCGACGTCATGCCGCCCGAGAAGGCTGCCGAACGCGAAGCGTTAATGCGCCCGGCATTGCACGCAGGACAAACGGTCGCCTACATGCAGGTGTGGAAGGGGATTCGTCGGTTGACGCGCGTCTGGCCGTTGGATCCGGTCGCGTTTGGGCATGAAGGCTACTTCGTGATTATCCGGACACTGACCGATCCGCTGCCCGACCCGGTCGGACCAAACGATGCGGTTGAGTTCGTTCGGAGCGCCGATCTTGGAGATCTCTCTGTGCTGTCGCCGCGCGAACTCGAGGTGTTCTACTACCTGGCGACTGGAATGACGATGGCTGACACCGCGCAAACGCTTTTCCGGTCTGAGAAGACAATCGGGCGGCATGTCGAGAACATCCATCGCAAGATGGGTTACTCAAACCGGGCCGAGCTTGTGCGCGACGCTGTGCAACGCGGGCTGATTCACTTCACCGGACGTGAATGGTCACAAATGACCGACCCAAAGCACGTGGACGAATGAATCAGACGCTCAGCCAAGCTTGCCGCCTTGAGACTTGAATACCTCGCCGACCTCTTCTCGGATTGCTCGGCTGTTACGCGCGACCATGGCGTCGGACCAGCTTTTCGGTTCGGTGCCGCGGGCGGCGAGATAGTCCTTGTAACCCTCGTCGTACCGGGCAATCCCGTTCATGAGCGTGGCGTCGCCGGGGTACTCGTTTTCGAACAAAAGTGCGTCATGCGCAAGCCGCGGTCGAATCGTGGGATTTTCAAGCGGGATTCCTGCGCAGAGTCCGTACACGGGAAACACGCCTTCTGGAAGGCCGAGTGTTTCGATGACAAGCGGCAGGTCGTTGCGCATACCACCGATGTAGCAAATGCCGTAGCCCATCGATTCGAACGCGAGTGACATGTTTTGTGCAAATAAAGACACATCCGCGATGGCAACGAGCAATGCTTCGAACGAGTTGTAGTAGGGTTCTTTGGCGCGTTCGCACATCAGGCGATGCCGCCGGGTGTCCGCACACAACACGAAGAATGCGCCGCAGCGTTTCACTTTCTCTTGTGGCCCGGCCAACTGGGCAAGCGTGTCTAACTTGCGATCATCGGTCACGTGGATGACTGAATACGCTTGGACTGCTGAACTGGTGGACGCCATCTGCCCGCAGCGGACCGCTTCCTTGATGTGGGCTGACGGGATCGGTGTTGTTTCGAATCGCCGAATAGATCGATGCGATTTCATCAGTGTCAAGGGGTCCATCGCCGAGGCTGTATCGTTTGGGCTCATCCCCAAGCGTACGGCGTAGCATCAGCCCATGAAGCCGCCCGAATCGATCCTCGAAACCATTCTCTACGCGACTGACCTTCCGGCGATCCATGCGTTCTATCGGGACGTGCTGTCACTCGAGCCGCTTTCCGATCAGCCCAGCCAGTTGTGCGCGGGGTTTCGGATTGGTCCGGGGCAGGTGTTGTTGTTCTTCAACCCGCAGATTAGCGGGACACCAGGCCGAGACGTACCCAGCCATGGCCATGCCGGACCCGGGCACTTCGCGCTCCGGGTGCCACCTGAGGACCTCGATGCCTGGGCGAAGCACCTCGAATCGGCGGGTGTACCCGTCGAGCAAGTGGTGACGTGGGATGGCGAACGCGGACGATCGGTGTATTGCCGCGATCCTGCGGGCAACTCTGTGGAGTTGATCGATACGGACATTTGGCCCAAAGGTTGATCGGGTAGCGTTCACCAAGGTTGAGTCGCCCGCCCGTGATACACTCTGGGTATGGACCTCAAACCACTGATCATCATCGCGTCGGGGCTTTGCCTGGCCGCTCTTTCTGCCTGCTCGGACTCATCGAGTTCCAACTCCAAGGACATCGTTCCAGACAGTGGGTACGGCACCGATGGCCTCGATTCGCTTGGTTCTGGAACAACGCCCGAGCCCGTCGCTGAACCAGAGCCCGAAGAACCGGTGATCATCGATCAGTCCGCTCAAACTCCCAACGAAGACGAAGAACGCGAGTGGCAGAAAGAACGTGAATCACAATCACTCCTCGGCCGGTCACGCGACAAAGCCAAGACGCTCCGCAACAGCATTCAAGGCGGCACCGATGAACCCGAAGGGGGCTTGGCTGCCACAACACCAGATGAAGAATGGGTCGGGACTTCGGGCTGGGAGTGGGACATGCCCGAATCCTGGCAAATGGCGATCCCTGCTGGCGGACGGTTCGGAGAAATGTACATCAGCAGCCCGACGGGGGCTGCTTCAGTCGCATTCACGAAAGAAACACGCACCGTCGCGGAACTCGAACGCCAAGTCGGCTCGATTGTTGTGGATCTGATTGGCTCGAAGGTCACCCCCAAAGTCACGCAGCAAGAAGTGCAGGGCTTGCCCGTGAAGATCCTTGCACTCGAAGGTACATACGTTGACCCGAGCGCCAAGGGCGGCCGCAACGAGAAACCGTTCTACGCAGTCCGCAGCGCCATTGTTGATCTCGGTGATTATCGCGTGCTTGTCACGCTGCTCGGGCCTGAGTCCACCGTGTTCAACAACGCTGGCAAGTTCGATGCGATGATCGAAGGCATGCGCGGCGGATGAGCTTCGGACTCCCCGTTCCATGCCCGATTTGCCGAAGTGAAACCACCGAACGCGGATCCAGCGTCCACGGTGACTCGCCATGCGTCGCGGGTATACCGATCCAACTCGGTCATCACGCATCCACTCTGCGGCGATGCACTTCATGCAAACTGCTCTTTAAACACCCGTTCGTTCCGGAAGAAGAACTCATTGCCTGCTATGCCGAATCGCCCGAAGACAACTGGGAACACGATCCGAATCCACGCAAGCGGCGATTCGACACCATTGCCGGGCTGATCGAAGCCCACGCGCCGGGAAAGCGCGTGCTTGATGTCGGCTGCTCGAACGCCGCACTCTTGAAGTACCTGGGCACGAACTATGAACGATTTGGCCTCGAGCCGAGTGCGTCTGCCAGTCATGTGGCGACTTCACGCGGTATCACCATGCTCGGCGGGTTTCTCGAAGATCTTGATCCGGGCGCACGATTCGATGCAATCTTGGCGATCGACGTGCTCGAGCACCTTACCGATCCTGCATCGTTCATGGACTTGATCAGCCGACACCTTTCGCCCGGCGGAGTGTTAATCGCGCTCACCGGCGATCACGATGCTTGGGGATGGCGATTGCAGGGTAACGCGTATTGGTACGCCGCGCTCCCTGAGCACCAAGTGTTTTACTGCAAGCCGACGATCGAGCATCTCGCGCGCCTCACGGGAATGCGACTGACTTCTTACCGACGCACGAGCCACGCACGACAGAGTGTAATCCGAGTCTTGCGAGATACAATCCGAGGCACGCTCTATGGGCTCGCGGCACGCTCCGGATTTGCGAGAGGTCCGGCGCCCGGTTGGCTACCCAATCGCGATCACATGATGTTCGTACTCAGGGGCGCTGGTGGCGGCGTGAAAAAGCGTTGATCCGTCTGCCGGGAGATGCTTGGTAACACCCGGATTGCTGGCGATATCTCGAACGAATCAAAGTGTCGATCATGTAGGCAATCCAATACTTGGAATGGGTTGTTAAAATCAGAGACTCATCAAGCGCGGAGCATTCATGGACAAGGTCAGAATGTATACGTCGTTCACCGATTCGCACCGTGAGCTCTATGAACGGTTTTTTTACCCAAGTGTTGCGGACTCCTTTGAGTTAACGGCTGAGGAGTTCGACCAAGAATGCTCCACGGGGGAGTATCACTCAGACGGTTGGGTGCGTGCGGTATCGCGGAAGATCGAAGTCATCCGCAATGCGATCGATCTCGCGCAACAAGAACGTGATGACTACCTGGTCTTCTCTGATTGTGATATTCAGTTCTTTGGTGATTGCGAGCCCGACATCACCCGCCGAATGAAAGATCTCGATTTCATTGCACAGGACGATGGAGTTTACTGCACGGGGTTTATGGCCATCCGAGCTGACGACCGGTCTGCGTTTATGTGGCAGTGGGCCGCGGAGAACATCGAGCGATACAACTGCGATCAACCGACGGGAAACGCGTTCATCCGCAAGCACGAGCGCTGGCTCGGGCTTGGCCGAATGATCCCCGCGATGCTTCGATTCAGCGATCTTGGAAGGCACGCCGCGTCGCGACCGATGCGGTTCGGAAAGTTTCCAAGGATCGAGTACTTCAACCACATGCATCTTGGTACAGACTCGGCCGTTTGGGACGGACAATCAGAAATCGTGATCTCGCCCGAGCGTCTGGATCGCATACGGATGGTGCATGCCAACTACACGATGGGGATCGAAAATAAAATCCGGCTGCTCGAAATCATCGGCGAGCAAAAAGCAAAGCACGATGAACCCAACAGCATCGTGCATGAACCGGCGGTGTGCCGAGCTTCGGCATAGCGAACGATTCGATGCTAAATCGTTGGAGTGGGCTGCGCTTCTGGGAACGCCTCTAAAAAGTGTGTACCAACAAGATTCAGAGTGTCACGCTTCGCCGATCGCCCGCGGCCAGAGACAAAACGCTCTGCAAGAAACGCGCAGCGCCCGATCTGATAACGCACCGGGTGCCCATAGAGATCTGGATATCGCTCGGCGAGCAGGTCTCGCTCAGAGCGGTAACGCTGTTTCCAAGATTCGGACACACCCTTTGCATCGGTGTGCTCGCGGTGTACGCCAACGTATTGGTCGAGTCGTTTCGCGTTGGTTTTGGCGAGCATTCGGTACCAAAGATCGGTGTCCATGACGCAGTGCAAGGAACGATCAACCCCGCCGACAGATTCGTAGAGGTTGCGTCGGAAGAATGTGCTTGGCTGATGGATGCGCATATAGCCATGCCGCATCCACCAAGCCGACGGGCCCGCTCGCCGATCGCATCGGCGTATCTTCGAACGGCCATCAACAACCACCGTGTTGCCTTCAACCAATCCGACACTTGGATCAGCGTCGAAGCAATCGAGCATCGCACGGGCCGAGCCGGGAAGAATCGCATCGTCAGAGTTGAGCCACGTGATGACATCGCCGGTGCACTTTGCGAAACCGTCTGCGATGGCGTTGGACTGCCCGCCGTCTGACTCGCTGCGCCAAAGGTCGATTTGGTCGGCGTGCTGCTCGATGATGTCCACCGAACCATCGGTCGAGCCTCCGTCGAGAACGAAGAACTCTTTGACATGCTGGCGCTGTGATAGCACGGACGCGATTGCCTCTTGGAGGAAATCGGCCTGGTTGTAGCTGGGCATCACGATGGAAAGTGTCGCGCCCACACTGGTCCCCGCCGGGTGTGGCCGGTTACTTGACGCCGAGGAGTTCGATCTGGAAGATCAGGTCTGCTTTGGGCGGGATGGCGCCTGGAACGCCGCGCTCGCCGTATGCCTTGGCGAAAGGGATGGTGAGCTTGCGTTTGCCGCCGACCTTCATGCCGGGGATACCTTCTTGCCAGCCCTGGATGAGGTTATTGAGCGGGAAGGTAATCGACTCGCCGCGGTCATAGGACGAGTCAAACTTGGTGCCGTCCATGAGGGTGCCGGCGTAGTGGACCTCGACGGTGGCGCCGCTGGGGCACTCGTCGCCGGTGCCAACTTCCAAGTCTTCGATCACGATTTCGGTCACTTCGCTCATGGCATCTCCTTCGGTTGGGTGGATGCTAGGGGGCATGTTCTCAGAGGTCGAAATAGTCGCGCACGAATGCGGGGATGTCTTCAGCCCGCGCAAGCTTGAGGACGTCTAAAAGACGCATCAGATCACGCCTTTGTTTGGCTTCCAGATCCTCGGCGTCAATCTCTGCGTCATCGATCGAACGCACAAATCGGTATCGCGTATCCCCGCCCATTTGAACGCTGGCCCGTTCGAGGGCGCCGAAATCGGCAAGACGGATGAGGCAGTGTTCGATCACGCCGCCCCCTTGGCCGTGGGCATGGCCCTTGCCGACGGTGGTCAGGCGGATGTCATCACTATCAAAGTCATCTTGGCTGAACTTGGCTTCAATATCGCTCATCACACGCATAAGCATGTCAGGTGTCGGGTTCTGCCAGCGGATGAACTCTTGCTGGACGGCCAAGTCATCTTGACTAAACAGCAGCGTGCATTCGCTGGGGTCGCCGTCGCGTCCGGCTCGCCCGACTTCTTGGTGGTAGGCCTCAACCGAGTTTGGGATCTGCGCATGCGTGACGAAGCGGATGTCGGGCTTATCGACGCCCATACCAAACGCCGGTGTTGCACAGAGGAGCAGGCCGTCGTCAGGGGTGGCTTTCGAGAAGCGTTCGTAGCTGCGCCGGCGGATGTGGGGCGGGAGTCGGCCGTGATACAGCTCGACGCGGCGCAACTCCCCCACCGCTCGCTGGATGTCGGGCATCAGGCGTTCGAGGTCTTTGATGAGGGTGAAGTAGACGATGCCGGTGCCGTGGTTGCGTTTGGCGATGTCGGCGATCCGTTCGACTTTCTGCTCATCGTTCCAGACTTCCTCGGCCCGCAGCATCAGGTTTGGCCGATCGATCGGCGACGCGAACAGCGGCATGGTGCGTTCGTCGGTGCCGAGCACAGCGCGGACGTCTTCACGGACGGCTTTGGTCGCGGTTGCGGTGAGCGCCACGGTGATGGGGTTGCCGAGTGCTTGGCGGAACTCGCCGACGCGTTGGTACGCGGGGCGGAGGTCGTGGCCCCACTTGGTGATGCAGTGGCACTCGTCGATCGCGAGCAGGTTCACGCCGCCCGGGACGCGATCGAGTGCGTCGCGGAACTCGGGCTTGGTCATGCGTTCGGGGGTGGCGTAGAAGAGTTCGTACTCGCCGCGTGCGAGGGCTTCGATACGTTTGGAGCGTTCGTGCTTGGGCACGGTGGAGTTGACGCAGGCGGCTTTGATACCCTTCGCCCGGAGGGCGGCGACCTGGTCTTCCATTAGGGCGATGAGCGGTGAGAACACCAGCCCGACGCCCTCGCCGCCGCACTCTTCACGCATGGCGAGCGCGGGGAGTTGGAAGCACAGCGACTTGCCCGAGCCGGTGGGCATGACGACGAGCGCGTCGCCGCCGGTCATGAGGCGGTCGATGATCTCGGCCTGGAGTGGGCGGAGCCGATCGAG
>JBGCEB010000059.1:0-71689 GCA_045106075.1 Phycisphaerales bacterium | reverse complement strand
ACGGGGCGGAACAGGAAGTTCGGGCCGAGGCGGCCGTTCGAACCAGCGCCGCTGAACGTGGTTGGCAGTGCGAAGCCGAGGTCGCCAACGTCGGGCGAGTGAGCGCCGCCGAAGTTGATCGCGCCATCGGTCGAAAGGCTGGTTGCGGACGAGATGTAGCTGTCGCCGTCGGTTACGCCGCCAGCGTTGTAGAGCGCACCGATGATGTAGCTGCCCGAGGTGGTCAGCACGGTATCGGTGACGCTGGTGTAGGTGTAATCACCAACAGCAGCGCCGCCCGGGCCGGCGGTGCCGGAGACGAGAAGAGCGCCCGAGACGAGGTCCCAGATACCGACCTGGTGGTCGGAGGTCAGGCCTTCGAAGCCGGCCTGGGTGTCAGCGTTCCACACGCCGAGGTCGGTGACGATGATGTCGGAGTTGACGGTGAAGCGCCAGCCGACGGTATCGCCAGCAATGGATCCACCGAAGAAGGAGTCAAACTGGCTGCCGCCGGAGAAGCCGGTAATGGCCTGGGCGTCAGCAGCGGTGGTGAGGCCGGCGACGATGACGAGTGCAGCGATGCGTGCGTTCATTTCAGAAACTCTCTTTCTTTTTCGATTCGTAGGCGACGGGACACACCCGAAGCCCCCCATACGATCCTGCCGGAGGGAACAAAAACACACCACCGACACCGATAAAATAGCCGCATGGGCAGTTCGCCCCAATCAAATTGTTTAAATTGGCTGGCAATTGTCGTTTTTGTTCGAACCAGTAGGTTGCGAACGAAAAGCGAACAGTTTGCTCGTTAGAAGTTGCTTGCTTGAAAGACGATTGAAAGCGGTTTTTTATAGGACTTATTATTAGATCGGTTCGGTCGCTGGTTTCCTGAGCACGCCCGCATTGAAGCTGCGTCCTTCTTCGCGGAACTTGCGTTCGAAGTTGGTCCCAACCAGCTCGCCGTCCTTTGCCGACTCGGGGCGGTCGAACGCGAGGCGTTCGTACGTCCGATCGGGCAGCCCGCATAGCTCTCGTTCAACGTCACTTGGAATCGGCGGAATCCCTCCGGTTGGCGATGTTTTCAACCCGCCCGGCACGCACCACATGTCAAAGTGAGCTTCGTCCCATGCCCAGAGTTCATCATGGTCGGTGACGATTCGTAGCTCGCCGCCGGGCAGGAGTGCTTTCCATGCGTCGAGCAGGAACCGGTGCTGAACAACCCGATTTTTGTGGTGTTTACGCTTCGGCCAAGGGTCGGAAAAGTAAAGATGGATGACCGAGCAGATCTCCGGCGGGCATCGCCAGCGGAGGAACTCGGTGGCGTCGGCCCGGAGCAGGCGGACATGCATGAACGAGCCGTCGGCTTCACGTTTGCGGCGGACGCGATCCGCGGCATAGTTGCAAAACTCGCCGGCCCACTCAATGCCCAAGAAGTTGGTCTCTGGTTCGAGCTCGGCCTGCTGGACCAAGAACGTGCCTTTACCAGAGCCGATCTCAAGCTCAAAGCGGTGTCTCGGGCTGGGGAACCACTCGCGTGGATCAATCCTGCCGGCATTGGGGTTGGTCATGATGTCATCGGGAAGGGTGCCGAGCTCGTCTTGCGAGATCGCGACCACGCCGGGCGCGGGGTCGAGGGGTCTGCCATGGCCGAGTCCGAAAGACATAGGAAGGATCGTATCGCGTAGAGTTGCGGATGAAAGCCGGGCACGCGAATCAATCGGACTTGAATGCAACAAATGCTCCCGATGCAGAGGGCGCACTATCTGTTCGGGTTCGATACGTCGAGTGCGACCCCATGGGCGTCGCCCACCACGCGAGCTACTTGCCTTGGCTCGAAATGGGACGCACCGAGCTGCTCCGCACCAGCGGCGTGACCTATGGCGCCATGGAAGCCGGCGGGTTCTTCCTGGTGATCATACGCTGTGAAGTGAAGTATCGCCGCCCACTTCGCTACGACGATGTGATCGAGGTTCGGACGAAGCTGGCGGGGGGCAGCCGTATCAAGATAAAGCACGAGTACGAGTTGGTACTGATCGAGCGGAACGGGAAGTCCCTTGAACCGGCCGACCCAAGCGTGCCCATCGACGGCGTATGCGCCATCGCGACGACCGAGCTGGCATGCGTTGGTTCAGACGGCCGACCAAAGGAACTTCCGGTGTGGCTGTCCTCCGACTCCGGTCGTGTTTCTTAAGCCCAATCTATGGTGATTGAGAACATCGCGAACGATGACTCCATTTCCAGCGGCAGTAGGTTAGGATGTTTCTGAATCCTGTATTGATAACCCCGTTCCGGAAGGACGAACAATGATGTGTTCGCGTCGCATGAAGTCACTCGGTTTCTTTGGTTTGGGAGTTTTTTGTACTGCGTCATTAGTGGTCGGCATGGGGCTCGGCCAGCCGGGCGCTGGCAGCATGAACGCGGGAGTTGACCGGACAAGCTACGCGATCGGGCATGACTTGGCTCTATCAACGCTGGATCGTCTTCAGATCGATCGGGTCGAGTTCAATCGCGCCGCGCTGCTGCAAGGATTCAGCGACGGCGTGGAATCAAATCCCATTGCGTACACGGAAGATGAGTTGCTTGCCTCTCTGATGGTGCTTGAGCGCGAAGTCAACGAACGGCATGCGCAGCAGCGGATCGAGAACGATCCGGTGTTCAGGGCGGTTGCTCAAGAGAACGCACGCAAGAGTGGTGAGTTTGTTGAGCGGTTCGCGGCCGACGAAAAAACAAACCGAGTCAATGACGGCGTGTTCTACCGCGTCAAACGATCCGGCGATGGCGAGTCGCCAACGCCCGGCAGCTTGGTGCGCGTCAAGTTTGAAGCGCGTTTAATCGACGGCACGCTGATCGGAGATTCAGCAGACCATAGCTCACGGATCGATAGCATGATCGACGGGGCGCAGGCGGTCATGACCCGCATGCGTGTAGGTGATGTTTGGGTCGTGATGCTCTCGCCTGAGCAGGCCTATGGGCTAGGCGGCCGCCTTCCCGACGTCGGTCCAAACGAAGCTGTCATCGCCGAAGTCACTTTGTTGGGGATCGAGTGATGGGGCGTCGTTCCGACCAGGCTCTGATCCCTTGGGAATCCGTTTGTGCGTTCGCACTGGTTGCGTCTCTATGTATTGGCGCCGCGTCGGCTCAGTACGTTTTGGATGCGAACCCATCGGTGTACGACGGGACTCGCAATGCGTACAAGCCGCAGCCAGCCGTGGCACGTGATGTCTATTCCATCAATCGATCGACTGGCACAATGGTGTACAACCGCTCGAGCGCATTCAACGACTCCACGTATTCGATCTATGAGCGATATGCGAACGATCGTTTTTCGAACGAGAAAACCGAAGGCGTCAGCTGGAGTTCTGACGTGCTGCGGACCAATAGAGCTCAGCAAACCGGCGATGGTTCAGCGATAAATGCGAGCGCGAACTCCAGTGGTGGTTCGGCCTCAACTGCTGCGACGGGTACACCACGGTCATCCATAGGTGAATCGCAGTCCGTGCAGCGGGTCGCGGTCAATCCCTGGAATGCGTCGACGCCCGCGCCAAACACCACCGGTGGATCAATGACATCGTCCGTAACTTCTTTAGAAGCGCGACAATCCACGCTTCAGCCGGCGGCGTATTCGGTGTCGCAGCAACGCGAAAAGCCTCATCGTGACCGGTCTTCCGAACCGCGGAAGTACAGTGTTTTCCGTGAGCGAGAGCCGACTCAGGTGCGGTGATTCGGCTCGGACGGAGTAGCGCCCAAAGTGTCTGGACGTTGTCCGATCAGGACAGCAACTCGATCGCCCGCGACACGTTCTTCACCGGTGTGATCTGCATGCCCTTGATCTTGGGCAGTTTCGCGCCGGGGATTTCTGGCACGATCGCGTGGGTGTACCCAAGGCGGGCAGATTCGTGCAGGCGCTGGTCGAGTTGCGAGACGGACCGCAGTTCGCCGCCAAGCCCAACTTCGCCGATCGCGATGGTGGTGGGTTCGAGCGCCCGGCGGTAGTGCGCACCTGCGATCGCCAACAGCAACGCGAGGTCGGCTGCCGGTTCGATGATTTTCAAGCCGCCCACGGAAGATGCGTAGACATCGCGGTCTGCGAGGCGCAGTCCGCCGTGTGCTTCGAGCACCGCGATCAGCATGCCAAGCCGGCTCGAGTCGAGCCCGGCGCTCTTGCGCTTCGCATTGCCCAAGAACCCGGTCGCGGTGAGCGCCTGGATCTCGATGAGCACGCAACGTGAGCCGTGCACAGCGGGGCAGACGACCGCTCCCTGCCTGGGTGAGCCGTCCGAGTCCATGGCAGCGACGCTTGCGCCGCCGGGCAACTCCCGCAGCCCTTGCCCGGTCATCTCGAAGATACCCAGTTCCATCGTTGTGCCGAATCTGTTTTTGATGGCGCGCACAATTCGGGCGTTGTGCGTGCGGTCACCTTCAAAGCTGATGACGCAATCGACCAAGTGCTCGAGCAGGCGTGGGCCGGCCAGCTGGCCGTCCTTGGTGACGTGTCCAACCAAAACCACCGCGATGCCAGATGCTTTCGCCAGATAGACCAACTCTGAAGCGCAGCGACGAAGCTGGCTGATCGAACCGGGCGCCGCGTCGAGGTCGGCTTTGTAGATCATCTGGATCGAATCGATCACGATGACATCGGGCTTGACGCGTTTGGCTTGTTCCATGATGCGCGCCAGGTTGGTATCTGCTAGAACGAACAGCGTGTCGCTCTCGGCGACGCCCAAACGCGAGCCGCGGGTGCGGACTTGCTCGGCGCTTTCTTCGCTGGAGACATACAGCACGCGTCCAGCCCAGTCGGCTTCATTGGTGCGTGCCCGCACGGCTCCCGCCCATGCGCCGGCTGCTTGTAGAAGCAGTGTCGACTTGCCGATGCCGGGTTCACCGCCGACCAGCACCACAGATGCGGGAACGAGTCCCTTTGAGCGATCATCGCCGCCCAGTACCCGATCAAGTTCGCCGATGCCGGTTGGGAATCGTCGAGATGGCCCGACGAGCCTCGATACCTCGGTGATCGGGACGGCAACGGGTGCTTCGAGCCCGCCTTTGCCTTCAATAACCACCGAGCCGCGTTGCGGGTCTTTGGCCGCCGAAGCATCGAAGGTGGATTCTTCGAGGCTGTCCCATTCGCCGCAATCGGGGCATTTGCCCGCCCAGCGGTGTTGGGTTGCGCCGCATGAGCGGCAAATGAACTGGGTACGGATTTTGGCCATACGAGGAGGATAGCGGGTTACTGAATAATTGCGGCATCTGTTTGGGTGTGTTTCGCACCGATTTATCGGGCAGGCGAGCCTCTCTGGGGTAGCATCGGGTCCCTGATGACCACCGAGCCCGCCGAGTCTGCGCAGTTACTTGATCCCCCCAAGCGTCGACGTCGGGGTCGGAAGCGAAAACTGCTTGCAGTTCTCGTGATCGCTTTGCTTGCGGGCGTTGGTCTGCTCCAAACGCCGGCAGCCGGGTTGTTGGTTCGCCCGATCTTGGCAGCCCAGACCGGCATGGAGATCGAAACCGGGTCTGTGCGTGTTTCGCCGACCGGGCATGTCATCATCCGGAACGCCGAGTTCGTGGCGCCGGGTTTGCCGGGCCCGCCCGGACGTGTGCTTCGGGTCGATCGGATCGATGCCCGAATCAACTGGGGTGCAACGGTGCGGGGCTCGCCCGGGCTCAAGTCTCTGTTGCTTACTGGGCCTGAGTTGCGATTGAGTCAGAACATCGAGACTGGTGTTCTGAACGCGGCATCGTTCAAGCTATTCAGTGGCGGTGGGGGGCCGACACCTACGGTCAAGATCGATCGCGGCACGATCGAGCTGGGTGAACACCAAGGCGCAACATTCACCCCACTCCGTCGGTGGGGCATCAAGGGCGATGTCGCAGAGCCAGACTCAGCGGGTTTGGCGTTGTTCACATTCGCTGCCATTCCTGCGGAAGCTGCTGCAGGTGGGTCCGCTTCCGGCTCGCTCGCCTTGGAAGGTTCCATTGGGCCCGGCGGCGTGAACGCGGTTCTCGACGGGTTGCAACTCGAAGATTGGCCAGCGTCGATCGTGCCCACCCGCGTGCGCGCTCTCTATGCCCGGTTGGACCTTCGCGGCCAGTTGCTGCCAACGCGTTTCCAGATCGACGGCGACGGAAGAGTCACCGTCGCGATGACCCTCGATGGTGTCGATCTGAACTTACCGTTTGACGAGTCATACTCGATCGATGGCTCTGGTGAACTGCTCCGAATGCGATCGACGCGCGGCACGGTATCATTCGGAACCGGCGGCTTGCGGTGCGATATCAGCGGTCTGATCGATGAACTGGTCTACGACGTCACGATGGACTATCGCGGGCTGGGATCGGATGCGCCGTTTGACGCGAGGCTTGCTACTTCGTTCCGGATGGACAGCAGTTTCCGTCCTCGCCGGTTCATTCCAAACAATGTTGTTCGCAAGCTCGATATGTTCATCGATCCATCCGGCGACTTGGAAGCGGTGCTGCACGTCGCGCGTCCAGAATTCGGTGCACCGATCACGCTGCGTGGAGAAGCGAAGATCATCAATGGGCAGGCGAGGTATGGTGATCTGCCGTATCCATTCACCAATGTTCGCGGCACCGTCACATTCACACGCGATGACCTCGTGATGAAAGACATCGTCGGATCCGGGCCGACCGGGGCGGTGCTTACGGCATCAGGAGAGTTCATAGGACTCGATGACACCTCAGAAGTTGAGATTCGCATCGGCGTGAACAAGTTGCCGGTTGACAGTGTTTTACTCGGCTCGTTGTCGCCCGGGCGGCGTGAGCTTGTCGAAGCATTGTTCAGCGAAGATCGATATGCAGAACTACTGGCTGACGGTTTGATTCGCTTGCCCGGAAGCTCAAACAACGCGGCGGCACCCGAGTTTGCGTTCGGCGGACAGGCCGGAGTTGATATCGTTCTTCGTCGATACCCCAAGCGACCCGAAAACAACCGGTGGACAACCGATGTAAAGGTACTCATCGAACACGCGGGGTTGGTGCCCGACCACTTCCCGCTTCCGATTATGGCCAGCGGAATCGAGATCACCATCGCCGATGACGAGATCGAGTTGGCCGGCGGGCGGTACGACGGATTGACCGGCGGCCGGGCGTTTGTAAAGGCAACACTCGATCAAGAAAATGCACGCCCAGGGCGCGATCCGTTACCAATTGTTCAAATCACTGCAAACGAAATACCGATCGACGAACGTCTGCTCGCAGCGATCCCTGGATATCGCGATCGCGCCGTCGACGAAAGTTCGATCACGCTCCGCAGCATTCTTGACAATCTGCGCGTCAGTGGAATGGTTGAATGCGAAGCATTCATCGGGCCGCGCAAAGACGGCTCTCTCGGTTTCGATGTCGAAGCAAACTTGTTTGGAGCGAATGCACAGCCGTTGCAATGGTCTCCCGAAAGCGATGAGTCTCAGGTAAGCGGTTCATTGGTTCTTGAGAATCTCGACGGCACCATCTATGTCACCGAGCGATTGATCGTTGTTGATCTGGGTGGCTTGCTCGCGGCACCTGGCACGCCGTTTTTGCCGAGCCCAATCCGGCTGCTCACCCAACTCACACCACCCGAACGGCGCGGCGGACTGGGTGATGTTGAACGCGTTGGCGGGCTTCTGCCGATTCAAAGCGGCCCGCCATTGCCTGGGCCTGTCTTGTATGCAGATGCGCGAGCAGAAACGCTCGATTTGGCGATGCCGATCGAGAACGCGGTTGCGGTGGTTTCGCCTGAGCTGGCGCAACGACTGCACGAGCTCCGTCGCGAACGTCGCCCTGACGGGGTCGTCTCTTTGCGTGCTGAACTCGATGGTGTGGTTGGCGGTCACACCGAAACGCTGCTCGGCATCGACCGAGTTGATTCGTTCTCGTTTTTACACGGCCAAGCGCGCCACCGGATCGGGCCGAGTTTCGGACGTGCCGAACTGAAGCTTGGTATCCGCCCTGATGTGCGATTTGAAGCATTTCGTACACCCTTGTTTTCTGATGGCGAGAGCGCGGGGCAGTTGATGCTTGACGGCGGCATGCCATTGCTCCGCCGCGGAGTCATTGAAAACAAGCATGTGGGCGAGGGTTTGCGTGCACGATTGATCAGCGGCCGAATCGAGTCCCCGGCGACCGCGCAAGTGATTGGCGGCACGGCCGGTACGGCGGCATCGAACTGGCTCAAAGAACAGACGGTTGCCGGGTTGTTTGATCTCGATGTTGTATTGCAAGCCAGCTTTGAAACGTATTCGACCGGTAAAGAGATCCCCGCGATTTATGGGCTGCCCAAGCTGCTTGTGCAAGGAAACTTGCAACCAAAATCACTCGCATTGGATCTTCCGGATGGGCGTGTTTCGTTTCAGGAGATCTCCGGCAGAGTGACCTTCGAAGGCGCGGATGGGCGTATCGAAAAAATCTCTGCGATCGCGCCTGAAGTTTCGATTAATGCAGATGGTTCATGGGGATATACAGCTGGATCGGGTGCGGATCTCGATCTGCTGCTGTCTGTGACCAGTGATGCGTATGGCGATGCCGTGCGGACCCTTCTCCCAGAAGTAGTTGTTGATACGCTTGACTTGTTTTCGGTGCAGTCCATTGGTCCGCTAGAAGCTGATGGACTTGTCATCCGTGCCAGAAGAGTGGGCACGCCAGATTCTTCATTGAATGCAAAAGGAACGGTCAGCGTCTCCGGCGCGAGCGCGGTGATTGGGCTGCCGATCACAGACCTCACCGGGCATATTGCATTCCACGCCGATGTCAACAGCTCGGGCTCTACGTATGGCATTGAGGTTGACGCGGATCGTTTGCGTGCGGGCAGTCTGCGGGTTGAACAAGCCCATGCAATGATTGTCTCGGATCCCTCGCAGCCTGGGTCAATCCTGGTGCCCGAGATCACGGGCCGCGTTCATGGCGGACGCGTCGCGGGGAGTGCGCAGTCGCACGCGTCCGGAGATTCGCGGCGGTTTTGGGTCGACATGCACGGGTCAGATATCCGTGCCGCGCCCGTTTTTGACGACTTGCTTCTACCCGCCGGTGGCCTTGAGGGTCCACCGTTGCCAGGGCAAGAGATTGTGTTAAGCGCGTGGTCTGTCGCCGACGACTACACCCGAGGGCTGCTCGATACAGACCTTTCGTTGTCGGGTACGGTTGGTGATGTTAGCAAGACTGAAGGCCGTGGTGTCGTTCGCATCGCGGGCGGATCGGTCGTGGCATTACCCGGCTTGATCAACCTCATCGAGTTTAGTAACTTGAATGCTCCGTTCGGGGCAACACTTGATCTTGCTGATGCCTTGTTCTACATCGATGGCACGACTTTGGCGATCGAACGACTCAGCGCGTCATCCAGCCGGGTCGAGATCCTTGGCTACGGCACACTCGATTGGGCGAGCCGCGAGATCGATCTGCGGTTCAGATCACGCTCGGTGAATCCGGTACCGATTCTGTCGGGATTGTTTGAATCACTCCGAGATGAGCTCATCACAACACGGATTTCAGGCACGCCCGGTTCGCTGCGCTACGCTGCGGATAGCTTCGGGGGGACAAAGCGGCTCGTCCGGGCCTTGCTCGGCGAGTCCGATACCGAACAAGAACGAGTCATGGACGCGGTCGAGCGAGCCTCGCGAGCGGTCAACAATCGTACTACAGAGAAGGGCTCCCTGCCCGTGATGCCCAGCACGAGCCCCGCGGCTTGGGCTGACGAAGCAACCAACGATACGCCTTAGAACCGGCGTCCTGAATACAACACGAACCATCCAGCGGAGAGACGGATGCCCAAAGAACCCAACCGAGTCGAACTCAACCCCACCGGCAGCACCCAGCCAGTCAATGAACAGGCGGCACCGCCCGAGCAACCCGAGGTCCGCCGGGCCGACGACGGTGAGGTGCAGGACCGAGTCATCGAGTTGATCGATATGGTTGCCGCCGGCTCGAGTGATTACGACGCCAAGCTTGTGCGAGAACTGATCACCGCCGGATTAAAGCTGATCCCTGACGGTCGAGACACCGGCGAGCTCAAGCTCATGACCGCCACGGTCAAAGAGCTTCGGTATGCATACCGCGTCTTCGGACAATATCCCGAGCCGCACAAAGTGACGATCTTTGGCAGCGCTCGTACGCCCGAGGATCACCCCGATTACCTCGCGGCGGTCGAGTTTTCGAGGCTGATGTCAGAAGCAGGCTGGATGTCGATCACCGGTGCTGGCGATGGCATCATGAAAGCCGGGCACGAAGGTCCCGGGCGCGAAGGAAGCTTCGGCGTGGCAATCCGCTTGCCGTTTGAGACCAGCGCAAACGACGTGATCAAGGGCGATGAAAAGCTGATCAACTTCCGTTACTTCTTTACACGCAAACTGATGTTCTTGAGTCAAGCGGAGGCCGTTGTGTGCTTCCCGGGCGGCTTTGGCACGTTGGATGAGTGCTTCGAGGCGCTCACGCTGATTCAAACAGGCAAGGCAAGCATGGTTCCGATTGTGTTTGTAGAAGGCGAACCCACGCCGGGCGTGACGACATCGGGCGGCGACCCAGCCAAGGCGATCGCGGGATACTGGGAAGGCTGGCGGACGTTCATTCGTGAGCAACTGCTCAGCCGAGGTTGGATTTCGCCCGAAGACGAGAACTTCGTCTATTGGGCCAAGGACCCGACGGACGCAGCAGCCCATGTACTCAAGTTCTATTCGGTCTATCACTCGTCCCGGTATGTGCGTGATGATCTGATCATCCGAATCAAGAAGAAGCTCACTGATGAGCAAATCAAGACTTTGAACGAAGAGTTTGCAGTGCTCGTAAAGACCGGAAAGATCGAGCAGCGTGATGCATATCCGCAGGAACGCGACCATCTCGACCTGCCGCGCATCGCGTTCACGCACACACGGCACAAGTTTGGTGTCGTGCGGGCGTTGATCGATCGGATCAACACCTTCGCATGAACCGTCGCGGGCTCGTGATCTTGGTGGCTCTTTCAGGGTTGGCGTATGCGTCGGCTTCGGGTGGCTGCCTGCGCAAGTGGCGTGTCAAGCGTGAAGCGGCGCGCCTCGAACAGATTGCCCAGCAAGAAGCAGAAGCCGTTGAAGGGTTGGGTGAAGCGCCGCTCGGTCAACCGCTGCCGACCGTTGGTTTAACGGTTGTGGGCGACCCCGGTCTAGAGGTCGCGGTGTGGACATCCGACGATACAAGCTTCGCAGCCGCCCGTGTGCTCGAACCTTACATCGATCGACCGGTGCCGATACCCCAAGCCGAAGTTGATGCGTGGCGTTCCCGCGGCATCCGGTTCGTGACAGTTCCAGCTGAAGATGTCAATCTGATCGCCGCGTCGAGTCGCCCACTGACTCCGGTGCAGCGTCAACGGTTTGGACAGTTGACGTCATGGTCCGCGGTGGTTCGAGGCCCGCGAATACCCGAGGGCACATCGGGCCCCGCCGGCCCGATATCGGCCGGTAAACCAAGGCTGATCGCTCGCGCTTGGTTAGAGCCCGACCTCACCACGGGTGATCTCCGCGAAATTGTGCGAGTCGAAGTGGGTCTTCAGATAGAAGCCGTTGATCCAAACGCCCGCTGGCTTGGTGAAGAGCCAGGTCTGCGATCGATCGGATCCGAAGGAACCATTGTTGATGGCCTACTCGTTTCCTTTATCGCCGAGGGAACTGATGCGATCGTGTTGGTCGGTGAATCGCCAAGTGTTGAATGGAGTGAGCTGCCCCCGCTTCTCGTCGAGCCTGACCCAAGCAGCGAAGATCCGGTCGGGCCGAGCGGCACGGAAACCGAATCGACGACAACCGAACCCGAGCGTTCGACGACTCGCCCGGGTATGGGCTCTCTCGGCCCGCGTGCGGCCGCGCTTCGCACGGTGGGTGAGCGAATGCTCTCCGCGCCGGGTGTTGCACCTGCCAATGGGCGCCCTGGTTTTCCACCAAGGAAAGTGTTTGTTGTCTTGATCCCCAGAGTTCCAACGCCCGCCGAAAGCGATCAACCTTGAGTATTCCTGTAGCACTTTTGCTGTTGACTGTAGGTTTGGTGATGTTGGTCTTTGGGGCGGACGCGCTCGTGCGCGGTGCGGCCGCGCTGGCGCGCCGAGTTGGAATCTCTGAGTTCGTTGTCGGCGTGACTGTTGTTGCATTCGGAACCAGTGCTCCAGAGCTTTTTGCATCCGGCGGCGCCGTGTTGCAAGATCAATCAGACATCGCGATTGGAAACGTCATTGGTTCCAACATCGCTAACATCTTGTTGATCCTTGGTGCCGGAGCGATTCTGTCTCCGATCGCGCTTCACCGCTCGGTGCGGATGTTAGAGATCCCCGTGATGGCCGGCATCACACTTGCAGCATGGGTCATGCTGCTCGATGGAATGGTCGGTCGTTTCGAAGGTGCTTCGCTTGTTGTTGGATTGGCGTTGTACATTTTCTTTGCCATCAAACGCGGCTCGGTGGATCCGTCAGAGGATTTGCCGCAGGTTCAAGGTGGACCGATCAGAGACATGGCGTATCTGTTGGCAGGCATGGTCGGACTTGCGCTCGGTGCTCGGGCGTTGGTAGATGGCTCGATTGTTCTTGCTCGCGGTGCCGGCGTGCCCGAGGGGATCATTGGTGCGACGATCATCGCGTTTGGTACCAGTTTGCCCGAGCTCGCCGCCACGGTTCGGGCAGCGATGACTGGGAAGTCCGATATCGCGATCGGTAATGTCATCGGATCCAACGTGTTTAACTTGCTCTGTGTTCTGGGTATCTGCTCGCTTCTGAGCCCGCTCGCGATGCCGCCGGAGATGAACATCCACTTGCACATCATGGGCGGGATCACGCTGTTGCTGGTGCTTTATGCGTTGTTCCGCGGCATGATCGGACGAAGGTTCGGCGTCATATTCGTCGCGGGTTACCTTGGCTACTTGGGTTACCAAGGCTACGCGATCATCGCGGGCTGATCCGATTCGCAAGCGATTAAAGGTTGTTCGACAAGCGAGACCCGACTGTTTCCGATGATGAACCCGGAGGAATGCCCGGCCGATTTCGCTGGGCGCGTTCAATCATGCTGAGAGTCCCAATGTCCCATGCCGAGCCGGGGATGAAGTTGGCGATGCCCATCTTCCACCCCGACAATCTGTCCACGGTCCTGCTGCGGACCGGGGTGGTGCTCGAGCGCAAGGCCGTGGACCGTTTGCGTGACATGAAAATCCCAGAGGTCTGGATCCACTATCCGAAGCTGGAGATGATCTCGCGCTTCGTGTCGCCCGGCGCGATGGCTGCGCGAGCCGCGATGGCGGGTGAAGTCAGTGAAGCATTCGATGCTGCACGAGGCGATGCGCACGCTCGATTGGATTTCCCGTCATACAAAGCCGCAATGAGTGGTTTGGTACAGAAGTTGGCGTGCGATCAAAGCTCAGCCATCTTCATTGGCGAACTGGTCGATGCCGGTCAGCCCGCGGTCCGCCACGGCGCCAATGTCGGGCTGATCTCTATGCTGATGGGATTACGCCTGGGTTTCTACATGATGCGCGAACGCAAACGCATCACCACTGCCATGGCCAAGGACGTCACCAGCTTGGGTGTCGCAGCCATGTTGCACGACATCGGCATGACACGTCTGGAACCAGAAGTGCTGGAGCGTTGGCGTCGCACACAGAATGAAGATGACCCAGAATGGCGTCAGCACGTTCGTATCGGATATGACATGGTGCGTGGCCAGATCGAACCAAGCGCCGCCGCATGTATCTTGCATCACCACCAGCGCTACGACGGCAGCGGTTTTCCGATGCGACGCACATTGCAAGGTCACACCGAACCGATCATCGGTGACGCGATCCATATCTACTCAAGAATCATTGCCGTCGCTGATTTGTACGATCGAATGATCAACCCTGCTTCGAATCCCGGCGATGTTTCAGAAGAGATGGTCGGCATACCGCCCGTCGCAGCATTGCAAGCCTTGGTCAACGGACCGCACCGTCACTCTGTAGATCCGGTGGTTCTGCGAGCGTTGCTGTCGGTTTGCCCGGCGTACTCGCCCGGATCAATGGTCACGTTGTCAAACGGCGTCCGAGCTGCGGTCACCGATTGGTCGGTGCTGGATCCGTGCCGCCCGACGGTGCACGAAATCGGCGATCCTCGAGATGACGATTTGGGCGACCGGATCGATCTGCGAGAAGACCCAACGATTGAAATCGTCGATTGCGATGGGATCGACACATCGGAGTACAACTTCTATCCGTCGTCGCCGCAGGAGTTTGACCTGATGCATGTCGAGAAAGCCATGATGAATGGAGCCATCGAACCCGTGCCGGTTGGTCCGGGCGAGTCGGGTGAGTTCGAGGTGCCACGCCAGGTCGCGTGACCACTATTCAGAATCAGCGACCTGAGTTGTCGCGGGTTCCACGTCTGCTTTGGCTTCGGGTTTTCCTTCAGGCTTGCTCTCGGGTTTGCCCTCAGGCTTCGTCGTGGCGGCCGGTCTGCCTGCACCCCGAGCGGCACGATTTCGCATCATCGCGCGATAATCAATCGTGGGCTTGCCATCTTCACCCATGATGTATCCGACCGACTCGATCGAGGCTTGGTCCCAAAGACTGGGGTTGATCACTTCCCCGGGCATTGGATCGCGAAGCAATACACGGTCGCCGGCGCTGAGACCCGCAGCGATCTCCGCATCCGTGTCGCTCGTGCGTCCCAGCATGACCGGTACGCGCTCAAAGCGAGCGTTCGCGGTCGGGCGGAGCACATAACGGACCGCGCCTTCGTTGAACACAGCCTGCACAGGGATCGCGACGACTTCATCAACCCGGCCGAGTTCAATCCTGGCTTCGCATCGCATCGTGGGCTTGAGGCCTGCCGATTGCGCGTCATCAGAATCAAGGTCGATCTTGACGGTGTATTCGCGCCGGTTGGGATCGCGCCATCCGCCCGATTCAGCCAGCACACCGACAGAGTACACAACTCCCTTCAGCGTGCGATCGATCGCTTCGACCTTGACCGACACAGACTGCCCGGGGCGAACCCGGCCGGCGATGGATTCGTGAACCTTCACCGATGCGGTCATTTCTTTGGTATCTGGGAGTGCGATCAAGAGATCGTTGTTGCCGATCTCACGCCCGATCGCGAGGCCGCCCTCATTTTGATTCCGCCAGCTGTTGGTCTGCACGCTTGTCCCGTAAACGACGAGACCGTCGCGTGGTGCAACGACCACGCAGTACTCGAGCTGCTCGTTGAGTTCATTTAGTTTCTCTTCGCGGAGCTGTAACTGCCGCTGACGATTGATCGTGTTGGCCTGCTTCGCACGGAGATTGATCTCATTCTCTTCGCGGACGCGATCAAGCTCAGCAGTCGCTTCTTCGACATCACGACGCTTTTGTTCGGCGTCCTTGTGGTATTGATACGTTTCGTAGACTTCTTTATCGAGTTCGGCGTTTTTCATGGCCGAGACCGCTTCGATGTAAGCAATCTCATCGCGATCCAGCTCGTCCTTGCTCAAGAACTCACGTTGGAACAACGTCTTTGAGTTGTCGTACTTGGACGTGAGACGTTCGAGATTCTTTTGGGCTTTCTCAACCGCAAGCTGAAGCTCTTGGCGTCGCTTCACAACGTCGCCTTTTTCCCATTGCTCGTATGTGAGGTTTGCGATCGAGAGCTTTGACTCGGCCGCCCGGAGCTTGGATTCGTTTTCCGACTGCTGAATCTTCTCACTCGTGACAGCGCTCTCATAGTTGGTGCGTGCCTCAATGACCTGCAGCTCAGACTCTGCGATGCGATTTCGGATGTCCTCATCGTTCAGTCTCACGAGCACATCGCCCGCTTTGGCCATGGTGCCTTCTTTGACGATCTCGATGATGGTCGAACGTGATTCAACCTTGTTGCGGATCTCCAGCTGGTTCTTGGCTTCAAGTTCTCCATTCGACAGCGTCGTGATGGTGAACGAGCGGATGCTCGCCTCAGCGAGTTCGACCCCTGACGCGACTTCGGCGGGGGCATCATCCTTGGACGAGGTCATAACCACCCCGACTCCAACCACCGCAAGCACCGCAACCCCGGCGGCAACACCCCGAAGGCCGATTCCCCGGCGGGAGGCGGAATGCAATGAGCGAGCTGTCATGGTCATGGGGTCGATCTCCAAGTCTTCGATTGGCCGGACGCCGAAAACCGACGCCGGCTAGATTCTTACCCGTGTTCGCCGCCAGAGTTCCGTCCGATCCAGACTAACTCGTGTAAGGTCTCTCTATGGGCGATCAAAGCATGATCAAAGCGGAAGAATCTGGATTGCTCTGGCTGGTTTGCGTCGCGGCTCCAAAGGAGGCCCGGGCGGTGCTTGAGGGCTTGGATTCTTCCCGTCCGGTCCCAGATCCATGGCAACCACTCCAACTCGACGGGTGCGAGATTCTACGGACCGGGGTTGGCAAGGCGGCGGCCGCTGGAGCAGCCGGACGCTGGTTTGACCCTCAAAGACACGCCGGGGTGCTCAGCGTTGGTATCGCGGGAGCCCTTCCAGGCGCTTGGGTCGAGATCGGATCATCTGTATTAGCAGACCCATCGATGTTCGCCGATGAGGGTGTGCTGACGCCAAAGGGGTTCCAAAGCTTGGCCGACATGGGCTTTGGAGCCGATTCTGAGCCAGTCCGGCCCGATGAGCCCACTCGCCGAGCGATTCAACCATTGGTGGATGTCATCGCGCCCATCGCAACGGTTTCCGTGTGTTCCGGTGACGATGCTTGGGCAGCCGATATTGCCCACCGAACCGGGGGGTTGGCAGAAGCAATGGAAGGGGCCGCGATCGGCTTGACCGTGCGACGGATCGACCCGAGCGCTCGCTTTGCCGAAGTCCGGGTGATCTCGAACACCACCGGCGACCGCGATCGGCAGCGCTGGGACATTGATGCCGGGCTCGCCGGGCTCGCCGCTCTTATGAAACCCACGATCCAGTCTTTGATGGTCTGATAACCAGTCTCGTGCCGGTTTGGTTGGCATTGTGCGGTCTGGACGGTCCAATCGTTCGGTTGGCGCGATCTGATCGGCATCCGTTGCCTCAACCTCTCAATCCGAGCCCCCATCCGTCCGATCCGGAATCCGGGGAGTCTGTCATGCCCGGCGATCGCCTGGTGTGTGCTGGCTCTCTCCCCGATGCCGGGTGGAGGTAGGTAGGGCATGCGTAAGCCGAGCTTTGGTAAACTGAGTACGTCTCTTCGCGGGATGGGGTCGATGCGCCCAATGGGTTTCCCGTTGTCGGTCGAGTTTGGAGTGGGATCGCTGAAGGTCTTGCAACTCGGGCCGGGCGACACTCCTGAAATGGTGGCTGCAGCCCAGCTCGACACGCCAGATGATCTTCTTGACAATGCCGGCAAGCGCATCGCCTTTCAGATGGAAGCGCTGCCCAAGCTGATTCGGAAGGGCAAGTTCAAAACGAACCGCGCGGTTTGCGCCGTGCCCTCGGGTCAGATGATCTGCAAGAACGTACAAGTCGTGCCGTCGAGCGAGATCCCGATCGAAAAGTTGGCTGCATCTGTGATTGGTTCGCAGTTGAACTGCGATCCCAACGCGTTGCTGGTCCGTTGCCGACAGATTGAGGGTGTGCGACCAGGCGGCAAATCCGAGGTTGTTTGCTTCGCAGCCGCCCGAGACTTCGTTGCCCGATTGATGGGGGCGATCAAGGACTCGAAGCTCGAACCCGTCGGAATCCATAATGAGTTCGTCGCCGCCATTCGCGCGATCGATTCGATCGCACAACCCGGTGAGCCTGTGTCCGAAGCGGATGGCTCGGCCACGCTCGTGCTTGATCTAGGCGTGGGCGCGACCAAAGCGATGATTATCCACGGGACACGTCTGGTCTTCGCACGATCGATCGAACTCGGTTCGCGCCATCTCGATGAAGCGATCGTGGACCAGCTTGGATGCACGTTCAACGATGCCCGTCGCACACGGTTGGGGCTCACACGCCTTATGCCAGCAGCCGTCGCGGTCGGCGCAGATGGGTCCGATCCTGAGCAGAGCGCCGAGGCGTTGCCTGGTACATCTGGTGAGCCGGACTTGTCCGAGCCGCTCGAAATTCTGATCGATGAAGCCTCGATGTCGTTGCGGTACCACCGCTCGTTGTTCCCGGACCGTCCTGTTGAGAAGGTCGTGTTCTTGGGTGGCGAGTCGCGTCATCGTTTGGTTTGTGAACATCTGGCTCGGTCGCTGCGTCTGGCGGCCCAGAGCGTTGATCCGCTGGCGCGTTTGGCACGCAGCGGGAAAGTGCCCTCCGAAGGGGTTGATGTCACCGCACCTCAGCCCGGGTGGGCAGTGCCGGTGGGTATGTGTTTAAGCCCGACCGATCTCTGATCTCGGAGGAATGATGGGCAAGCAAGTGAAGCAGAAGGCGTCAGCGCAAGGGAGTTTTCTCCCGGCTGAGTACGTCAAAAACAAAAGTCAGACCCGCGCGAATCTCGTGGCGCTCTTACTTTTCGCCATCGTGATGGCCGGCGTGATCGGCGTGTTCGTGGTCAACCACCAGCGGTGGCGTGACGTCACGAGCAATGCCAAGATCGTCTCCGCACAGTTCGCTGAAGAAGCCGCCAAGATCGATCAGCTCAAGGATCTCGAGACCCAGCGGGCAGACCTGCTCGATCGGGCCGAGGTCGTGACGGCGTTGATCGACCGCGTACCACGTTCGGTACTCATGGCAGAGGTCGTCCGTTCGCTTCCAGCGGGGATGACGCTGACCGTTGTGCAGCTCGAGGGCGATCGCATCAAGCCGCCCGCTCCCGCAAAGAGCTCCAAGTCGAACAAGGGCAAGACCCGTTCGATCTCGCGGAAGTCATCAGCCGAGAAAGAAGCGCCCAAGGAACCCACAAAGGTCTATCCGCCCAGATTCAAGCACTCCCTCACGATCGAAGGCTTGGCTGAGCAAAACGAAAACGTCGCAGATTTCCTCGCGTCGATCAAGTCCAGTCCGCTATTCACTGGTGTCGAGCTCCAGCTGATTTCGAGCACCATCGTTGACAAGGTTGAATGGCGTAAGTTCCGGGTCACCATGCAGCTCAGCTCGAAAGCCGATGCGCGGGATGTTGCCGGCGTGATTGAGGTTGAGCTGAATGGCTCAGAGTTCGGTATGACCAACGTCGACACGGATTCGGAGTAAAGGGAGCCGCTATGCAGTTTGGAACAAGAGAAATCGTTCTGTTTCTCACGGTGCTGTTGCTGCCGGTGGTGAGCTACTTCACCATCTTTCAGCCACAGAACGGGCGGATCGAGGAAGCAAAGGCTGAGATCACGCACAAGCAGGACATGCTGACCCAGTTGCGCCGCGAAACCGCACGCAGCAAAGACCTTGAACAGGTCAACGGTTCGCTGCAGGAACGAATCGACGAGATCGAGGCACGCTTGCCGACCAACAAAGAGGTCGATCAGATTGTGCGTCAGGTTTCATTGCTGGCGGTTGAAGCCGGCTTGCAACCACCTTCTTTGAAGAGCGATAAGCCACTGACCGCCGCTCGATATCGCGAGCAGCCCCTGATTCTTGAGACCCAAGGATCGTTCGACGGCTTTTACCAGTTCTTGTTAGATCTCGAGCGTCTCCCCCGAATCACTCGGGTGGTGGATATGAAGGTAACCAACTCGCGTGACGAGGGCGTGGACATCGCGGCCGAGTTCACCCTGAGCATCTACTTCCGTGAAGACAATGGGAGCGCGTCATGACAGATAACCTGATGCCGACCGACAGCACGTCCGGCGGCCTTCCGAATGCGATGAATGCTGAAGACGACTCGTTGGGCCTGCCCGGTGTTGGCAGCCCGCTTGGAACGTCCGTTGCCGGTTCAACTGGTGAATCGGCAAAGAAAGTTTCGGGACAGGTCGTGCTCGCCGGTGCCGTTTTGCTGCTCGCAGCTGGCGCGATTTATGGAATGCGATTCGTAGGTCTCAACGCGGCGTTCGGCGGTGAGAACATCAAAATCGACTACACCGCCGAGCAAGGTCTCGAATCGGCCAAACGCTTCGAAAGTGTGATGGCCGAGTTGGAAGCCAGCATGTCCGCGGTGCAGCTCGCAGAAGGGCAACTGGCGGCCGAGCCATTTAGCAGACCGGTCGAAGACGCGCCAGAACCGGGTGTATACGAAGAGCCAAACAGTATGGACGATCTCGATCGGCTTGCTCGTCTGGCGGCCGAACGTCGTATGCAAGAAATGAGCGAGCGAGCACAGCTCGTCCAGGGCGAGCTCATGCGGCTGAACGTCCAAGGCGTGATCGGCGGGCGCGTCCCCGCAGCACGGATCAATGGGCAGCCTGTTCGCGTTGGCAACATGCTCGGCGTGTTTGAGGTCGTTGATATTTCTGGCCAGTCTGTGTTCGTTGAAGCGGATGGGCAGCGATACGAACTGCGCATCGGTCTTGAGCCTCGTGTAGTCGAGTAAGCACAACCAAGTACTTCGAACGGGTGATTGTGAAGATATGGCCGATATCGATGACATTCTGAACGAGCTCGGTGTCGCGGGTGAGGGCAAAAAACGCCCGCAACGCAAGCTGCGCGGTTCGGATAAAGACCGCAAGCACTCGATCGATAAGCGTCCGTCTTCATTCAGCCCGATCCCGTCGATGCCTTCTGGTCAGCGTCGATATGGCGCCGATGGCGAAGAAATCATCGATGATCCGGCAGCGCCCAACTTCACGCCCGGCACGTCGGACCAGGGTGTCGTATCTTCCGTTGCAGAAATCTATCGGCCTGCTGACGAAGCTGATGAGCAAGAGTCACCTCAATCGCAGAGCGCTTCGAATGACTTGCGTGAACGTTTGCTCGAAACCGAGACGATCACACGCGGCGAAATGACCGCGGCTGACCAGGTGCTCAGCCAGTCCCCCGGACGTTCACTCATCAGCATTTTGATCGAACAAGGTGCGGACGAAGCTCCTATTCAAGCAATCATTGCCGAAATGGCTGGCGTTCCTTTCCAGCGCGTCGATCTGCAGGCAGGTCTCGACGGCGGATTCGATGGAAAAATGCTCCAGCGTCTAGGTGCCGACTTCTGCAAGTCCAATCTCGTGCTGCCGCTTCGTGTTGACGGCACCCGCGTTGTCATCGGATGCACCGAGCCAGACAACGTCTTTCTGATCGATGAGATCCGTACGCGCCTGAGCGTTCCCAGTGTCAAGATCGTGCTGATCACAGCGGGCGATATCAAAGGCGCGCTCGAGCTCATCGGTGAAGACACATCCGATAGCGATGACATCTCAGAAATCTTGGCCGACGTTGACGAAGGTGACGTTGAGGTTTCCCGGGAAGAGTCGGCTGAAGCGGTCGATCTCGAAGCGAGAGCAGGCGAATCGCCGGTCATTCGTTATGTCAACTACATCATTCAGGCAGCCGTCAAAGAAGGCGCGTCTGACATCCACGTAGAACCCGGCGAGAAAAAGCTCAAAGTACGCTTTCGCATCGACGGCGTGCTCTTTGAGATGATGAATCCGCCCCCCGGTATGTCGGCAGCGATCGTATCGCGTCTCAAGATCATGGCCGATCTGGATATCTCCGAACGGCGCGTCCCCCAAGACGGCCGCATCCGATGCACCGTTCAAGGTCGCAAGCTCGACCTTCGTGTCTCTACCTTGCCCGCCGGCCATGGCGAAAAGGTCGTGATGCGTATCCTCGATACCAAATCGATCAACGTCGAGCTCGAAGATCTCGGATTTGATGAACGTACTTTGGACATCTGGAAAGGGCAGATCCGCCAGCCCCACGGCATTGTTCTCGTCACCGGTCCGACCGGTTCTGGTAAGACGACAACGCTCTATTCGTCGATGCGCCAACTCGACAAGAACAAGATGAATCTGTCGACAGTCGAAGATCCGATCGAGTACCACCTCGAAGGTATCACGCAAACCCAAACCCATGAAAAAATCGGGATGACCTTCGCCAAAGCGCTCAAAGCTCTTTTGCGTCAGGACCCCGACATCATCATGCTCGGCGAGATTCGTGACCACGAGACCGCACACACAGCGGTGCAAGCCGCGCTCACGGGTCACTTGGTGCTGAGCACGTTGCACACCAATGATGCACCAAGTTCCGTGACTCGACTTGTCAACATCGGCCTCGAACCGTTCCTTGTTGGTGCTGCGGTCAACGCGGTGCTTGCCCAGCGTCTATTGCGCCGGTTGTGCAAGCACTGCCGAGGGAAAGAAGTGCCTTCCGAGGAGATGGCCGAGTTCTTGGAGATCCAAGGCTTGCCGTCAGGAGAGCTTTGGATGCCAAATGGTTGCGACAAGTGCCGCAACACCGGTTACTCCGGGCGTGTTGGTGCCTATGAGTTGCTCGCGGTAGATGATTCGCTTCGCGACGTGATCGCGCGGAACCCAAATGTCTCAGAGTTCCGCCGCATGTGCCTCGAGCGCGGCATGCAGTCGCTGCGCCAAGATGGCATCAGCAAGGCGATGGAAGGGCGAACAAGCATTCCCGAAGTCATTCGGGTCACCAGTTCGCACTAGTGATTCAACCGATCGCGTGCGCGCCTTGGTTCCCGGTGCGGATCCGATAGCAGTTGTGCAGCGGCAGGACAAAGATCTTGCCGTCCCCGTCTTCGCCGGTTCGAGCGCCTTCAAGGATCGCGTCGATCGCGCGTTGGACGAACGACTCGTTGACTGCTATCTCTAGGCGAACGCGTTTGAGCAGATCAATTTCGACGTCAGCGCCGCGATAACGCTCGTGAAACACCTGCTCATCGCCCGCGCCCAATGCGTTAGTAATCGACATCTTGAACACTTCGTTCTCGATGAGTTGTTTCTTCACATCGGAAAGTTTTTCAGGGCGGATGTACGCGATGATTAGGTGCATGGTCTACTCCGGATAATGCAAGAACGAACGGAAAAAGCGTGCCGCTATTGCACCGTGAAGATCTGGAAACCCGTGTAGGCTTCCATTCCATGTTCGGAAATATCAAGTCCGCGGAGTTCATCCGAACGAGAAACACGAAGCCCAACCGTAACTCGCAACAAGCCGAACAGAATCAGTGCGACCGGTAAGCACACGAAACCCGTGATGCTGACGCCAATGAGCTGGGCGACGAACGATTTATCAGCAGCGAAGATCCCGACCGCCAGCGTGCCCCAGATGCCGCAGACAAGGTGAACAGAAATGGCTCCCACCGGGTCATCGATTCGCAACCGATCAAGCCCCACGACCGCGACGACCACAATCACGCCAGCGATCAATCCGATGAATATAGAATCCATAACGCTGACCGCGTCAGCACCCGCGGTGATTCCGACAAGTCCTGCCAGAACTCCGTTGAGCACCATCGAAAGATCTGGTTCCTTTTGAATCATCCACGATGCTCCCATCGCTCCAAAGATTCCTGCTGACCCAGCAAGCACCGTTGTAACGAGCACGAAGCTGAGAGCTTCCGGGTCAGCACTGAGCACCGATCCTCCGTTGAAACCAAACCAGCCAAACCAAAGTAAGAACACGCCTATTGCTGCCAGTGGCATGGAATGGCCCATGATCGGGCGGCTCACCGTTTTGCCATCACCGCGTTTCACGTACTTGCCCAGCCGAGGCCCGAGCACGAGGACACCCGCGAGCGCTCCCCAGCCTCCAACAGAATGGACCAGCGTCGAGCCGGCGAAGTCGTGAAAACCGCGTTCGGCCAACCAACCTCCGCCCCAATGCCACATACCAACGACGGGATAAATCAATGCGACGTAGATCGTGCTGAAGACGAGGAAGGGACCTAGCTTCATGCGTTCGGCCACCGCGCCCGAGACGATGGTGGCTGCAGTCGCTGCAAACACGCCCTGGAACAAGAAGTTCGTCCAATAGGTGTATGAACCGCCGCCATATGTTGCCGGGTCATAATCAGCCGGTGGTGAAATCCCAAACCCGGCAAAGCCAAACCACTGGCCGGCGAACGCATCCCCGGGATACATCAGCCCAAACCCGATCGCTGCATAGGTCAACATCCCGATCCCCACGATCGAAACGTTTTTGAACAGGATGTTCACGGTGTTCTTAGCCCGGGTCAGCCCGGTCTCAAGGCATGCGAACCCGAGGTGCATGAGAAACACCATGGCTGCAGCAACGACCAGCCATAGATTGTCCACGGGCGAAACAGGCGATACAGCAGGGCCAGCCTCTGTCGAAGGTGCCAGTTTCGCCGACATGCCGGCGGCTTCTTGGGCGAACGTGGTCCCTGCTGAAAAGGCCATGCAGACAAAGGCTGCAAGGAATGGTCCAAAGCATCGGGAAAGTACTTTCATGGCCCGATGTTACCACCCCGGTGGCCCTCGTACAAGGGGCGCGATCGCAGTAGGTCCACCATCCGGGGTAAGGTCCATCATCCGCTCGGGTCCATGCCCAGGGCACGAGCACCCAAGCTGCGGCCGGTGTTGGACTGATCAACCGGGCCTGACCCGCTTCCTGAGGAACCAGACATGACTCCCGAAACTTCCAACTCCATCGAGTCCACCCTCCACGAGCATCGCGTGTTCCAGCCGGTCGCGCCCGACTCCGTCGGCGCCAGCCGCTGGCTGGTTTCGTCCATGGATGAATACGAAGCCATGTACGAGCGATCGATTGAACAGCCGGCGGAGTTCTTCGCTGAGGTGGCCGAAGACTTTCATTGGTTCAAGAAGTGGGACTCGGTTCTCGAATGGAACGCACCAGACGCCAAGTGGTTCGTTGGAGCGCAGACCAACGCGTGCTACAACTGCGTCGATCGCCAAGTTGAATCCGGGCACGGCGACGATCCGGCCATCATCTGGGAAGGCGAGCCGATCAGTGAAAACGCACCCGAGACCATCACGCTGACCTACGCCCAACTCCAGACCGAGGTCAGCAAGTTCGCCAACATCCTCAAAGCGCACGGCGTCAACAAAGGCGACGTCGTCACCATCTACATGGGCATGGTCCCTGAACTGGCCGTCGCCATGCTCGCGTGCGCCCGCATCGGCGCGCCGCACAGCGTGATCTTCGGCGGCTTCTCCTCGCAAGCCATCGCGGACCGAGTGGGAGATGCAAAATCAAAGGTTATTGTCACATGCGACGGTGCATGGCGCCGCGGCAAAGTCGTTCCTTTGAAAGAGAACGTAGACAACGCGATCAAGTTACTTACGGCAAATGGCAATCAACCGGTCGATCATGTGTTCTGTGTCGGCCGATGCCACAACAAGATCGCATGGGGCGAGCTCGATCGCTGCTACACCGAAGAGATGAGCAAGGCATCTGCAGACTGCCCGTGCGAACCGATGGACAGCGAAGACATGTTGTTCTTGCTCTACACATCGGGCTCGACCGGTAAGCCCAAGGGCATCGTCCACACCACCGCAGGCTACATGGTCCATACGGCGATGACCGCGAAGTACACGTTCAACCTGATCCCCGATCAAAACCAGGTTTTCTGGTGCACCGCCGATTGCGGCTGGATCACCGGGCACTCCTACATCGTCTATGGCATCCTGCCAAACCGTGTGCCAACACTGATGTATGAGGGCGGCCCCGATTACCCGACCGCTGGGCGCTTCTGGCAGATCTGCGAACGCCACAAAGTCACGCAGTTTTATACCGCGCCCACCGCGATCCGCGCGTTCATGAAGTGGGGCAATGAACACCCCGCAGCCGCCGATTTGAGTTCACTTCAAGTCCTCGGCACCGTCGGCGAGCCGATCAATCCCGAAGCGTGGATCTGGTACCGCAGGCATATCGGTCGCAATACCTGCCCGATTGTTGACACCTATTGGCAGACCGAGACCGGCGGGCATGTCATCACCCCGTTGCCCGGAGCGACACCGTGCAAGCCCGGCTCCTGCACCCGCCCGATGTTCGGCGTCGATGCCGCGATCGTGAACGCCGAAGGCGTCGAGCAGCCCGCCGACGCTGGCGGCTTGATGGTCATCCGCAAACCTTGGCCCGGCATGCTCCGCGGCGTGTTCGGCGACCGCCAACGATTCATCGATACCTACTGGAGCACCGTCGAAATCAACGGCGAGCCGGTCTACACCGCCGGGGACGGCGCGCGCCGCGATGCCGACGGCAACTTCTGGATCATGGGACGCATCGACGACGTCATCAATGTCTCGGGCCACCGCCTGGGCACGATGGAAGTCGAGTCATCGCTCGTCGCGCACGAAGCGGTCAACGAAGCAGCCGTCGTCGGCATGCCGCACGAGATCAAGGGCACCGGTATCGCAGCCTTTGTAAGCCTCGCGCCAAATCACGACGCGACCGACCAACTCAAAGCCGCCCTGCGCGACCACGTCTCAAAGGAAATCGGCCCCATCGCCAAGCCCGACCAGATCCGCTTCACCGCCGCCCTGCCCAAGACTCGGTCGGGCAAGATCATGCGAAGGCTCCTCCGCTCGATCGCCGCGGGCGAGACCGAAATCAGTCAGGACATGTCCACCCTCGAAGACTTCAGCGTGGTTGCGAAACTGTCGGAAGACAAGGAGTGAACCTGTACCGCTACATGGGCGCTTGCGTACTACTTGGCTTGCTGCCATCCGGCTGCGCTGAGTCGCCGTCGCCGCCCGTCGTCATCGAACCGTTCGAGGTACCGACCGAGCCACCCTTGCCCGAGCCAGACGAACCGGGCGAGCGGTTTGTGGCGAGATGGAACGCCTGGGTCGCCACGCTCCCGCCTGAGTCGATCGGGCGCACGCTAGTCCGCCAATCGATGGACGAGTTCCGGGAAATCCGCGATGCCGCGGCGTTGGGTGACTGGGACGTTTGGACGGCGATGGATCTGTCGAGGCCTGACTACGAGGATTGGGAAACGACGGTAGCGTTGTTCGAGATGCTCGGGCCGCAGTTTGATGCCATTGCCCAGGGGATCAATGCGGAATGGTTCGATTGAGCCGGCGGCACCGACTCGCCCAGTGGATTCCTTCGAGACGAGCGGGGTTGTCGATCTTTTCATTGATTCGTCTTCAATGTCCATGAAGGCTGCGCGCAATCTTTGGGCGCGTGCCCGCCACCAAATGCTGCTAGGAGACGTCGATGGGTTTACCCGAGACATGCTCACGATCATCAATTCGAAGCGTCACAGCCGCATGCCGCCCTTGTTGGTTGGGATCATGACGGAGCGTGCGCTCGACATGCTTATCTTGAGCGGCGTCACGCGTGCTCTCGCCCGTGACCCGGACTTCCTAAGCATCGAGCAGCTCGACGCGATCGTGGCGAGGCTCGACCGCGTTGGCGATCCGAGCTTCGATCCGGTCGCAGCGCTCGAGAAGGCGCACGGGAGGTGGTCACTTAGCCATATCTTCGCCGGGCATGAAGACGGGAGGCTGCACCGGGACACCCATCGAGCGATCCACGAGATGTTCGTGGCAATGGCTTCGATGCTCGAATCCATCGGAAGCGACTTCGAGGGCTTCCCTGGGGTCCCGCAATCGCCGCCGCGCAGGCTTGCGACACTTGAGCAGCAGGTCAAAGTGACCGAGGAGTTGAACGATGCTTTCGTCGAACTCGCCAGCAGCCCCTCCGACGGCACAGGCCCGAATCCGATCCGTGCATTGATCGACCGTGTGGGCGCGTCCGAAGATCTGGATCGCTACTACATCGTTTTGAACTCAGCTAGGACGACGCGGTCGGCTGCGGGCGGTGTGCACCGCAACAAGCTTGAGCACCGAACCTTGCTCAGCGCTATCGCGATCCATCGCTACCGATTGGTCAGTGGCGACTGGCCCGAAACGCTCGCGGCACTTCGTGAGCCCAAGGTAGCGATCGATCCCTACACCAACGAACCCTTCGGCTATTCGGTCGGTGAGGGCGGCCCAAAACTCTGGGCGGCCGGGCCGGACCGTGATGACGACGACGGCCGAGTGATGAACGATCAATCGGGCCAGAACGCCTGGTTCACCCTGACCGAATGGGCCGAAATGCGAACTGAGCTACGCGCTGCGTACGACGGCGACATCGTGTTCTTCCCGCCCGAGCCTGAACCCGACCGCGAAGACCTCTGATCATCCTGTCGGATCAACACTCGGGTCTGCATCCCCCAGCACTCGCTGTGTCTGCTCAGTCCTGAACGCGACGAGCTGATCTCGGATCGCGGCATCGTTCAACGACAAGATCGAGCACGCCAGCAACGCCGCGTTGATCGCGCCGGCCTTCCCGATCGCCAGCGTGCCCACCGGCACGCCGCCGGGCATCTGGGCGATGGACAGCAATGAATCGAGCCCTTGGAGTGCCTTGCTCTGTACCGGCACGCCCAAGATCGGCAGGTGCGTGTGAGCCGCGAGCATTCCTGGTAGATGGGCCGCCCCGCCAGCGCCGGCGATGATCACCTTGATCCCGCGGTTCTCCGCAGTCTTCGCATACTCACTCAACAGATCCGGCGTGCGGTGCGCCGAAACCACCCGCGTCTCGTACGCAACACCAAGGTCAGCCAACGTCGCCGCCGCATGCTCCATCGTGCCCGCCCAGTCCGAGCGAGACCCCATCACCACGCCGACGACCGCCGACTCCGCTCGTACTGATCCGCCATGTGTTTGCGTCATGCCGGATTCTACGGCTGCCCGTCCCCCGGTGCATCGGTTGGCGCATCGGTCCCCGGTGGAAGCGGCTTGTCTGTGAACCGCACGCTCTGTTCAAACAGGCGTAAACCCCGAAGCAATGATGCAGGCTCGTGCGGTGCCGAGAGCGTCACGATATCGACCTTGATACCCCCCGGCCGCTCGATCGTCACGAGTTTGAGGTTGACAGGCATCCCAAGGGGTGAAGTCCCTTGGCCCGTCGCACCATCGCAATCAAAGTCTCTCCATCGCGTCATACGTGTGAATCGTTCGATACCAAAGCGATCGCTCAGCTCTTTCCAACTCGCCTCAAACGATTCGCGTCTGGGTTCGTTATCGATGTATGTCAGGATCTGGATTGACGCCGCTCCCGGCGACTGGGTCGTGGTTTGACGGATGGGTTTCGCCAAGCCTTCGGGCTGGGAAGAGTAACGCCGCTCGATCCAGTTGTCTGGGACTTCGTATTGGACCACTCCTCCGTCCACCTTTCGCATCGATGACGTGTTCACACCAATGATCCGTTCGTCAACGACATAGGCTGACGCCATACACCGCCGGAAGTCAGGATTGACAAGGCCCTGAGTATTACCAAGTGATTCATGCACGAAAAGCAGCGCGTGCGCCGTGTCGAGTTCGGAAGTGACCGTTACGAGCGTTCGCGACTCTGTTCGATATTGGCGGATGATCCCGTTCCACCGTCCCATACGGCCATCCATTTCGTGGGTGGGATCAGACTCGCCTTGGATGTACCCGATCCGTTCACGCTCGACCAGGTCAACCGGAAGGATGCGCGCGGTCCAGGTCGCCTGCCCGTCCGAGTTCGTCGCACGCACGCCGTCGTCCAGATCGATCGCTCGCCAGCCGTCTGCGAGTACAACGTTGATTACTTTTCCATCGTGCTGAAATGTTCCGGGTTCGTTCCACGTCGACGAACTCCGGGCGATCGACTCCATGGACAGCGGCCCGCCCCAAAGAGTCACCCAGAGCCCGACGCCGACTATCCCGAGTCGCCACACCATCGGTAGGGCGAACAGCCACAGCCAAGACCAGGCGTTCAACGAGAAGACGGCCCGTGCTCCAAGAAACGAAACCACCCCGCCCCAAACCAACGCGACCGACCCGAGCAGAATCAGCCAACCGAACCGATCGCCCGCGATGAAATCGCCAAGCGTGTCGAAGTGAAGCGAGTAAATGATCAACCCGAGCACGCCAACGGATTGCTCAACGAGTCGCCCGCCGATGTAGACCCGCGTCGACCGTTTCCAGCACTTCGACTTCTCACCACTCATCCAGAGACGAGCGCGGAACCAGCTGCCTCCGATCCAATAGATTCCTAGCCCGCGGAGCACGCCGGCCGTGATCACCACGATCCAGAGCTTGGTCCAAGTTTCAATAGCGATGGGCAGGAGGTTTGAGCCTGACATAATCCGATTAAGAACAGACGTCGCCATGCTGCCCACGCCGATGACCCAGCATGCAGCCATCATCCAACCGAGCGGCGCTCTTTGTCCCCATGCCCGGAAAAAAAGGCCCGGCTGCACAATCAGCCATACTGGCAGCAGCATCACCGACGGCTTTGGTAACCCGGACTGGTCATCGATCGCCGGTTCAGTCGGCATGGTCCAACTTTAGAACTGCCATTGCCAGTTGACAGCCACCGAACCAAAGCTCTGCCCGTCCGGTTGAGCTTCAAAGGTGCTCGTCTCAAACGTCTGCGACCAGCCAATCTCAACGTTCTTGTATCGCAGTACCACGCCAAACGCAGCTCGCGCGATCAAGTCTTCACGCTCAGTCGAACGCGACGTTGCGAAGGTATTGCCGTCCAGGAATATATTGCGTGCGACCGCGTCGGCCCCGACGGTGCCGTAGACGTAAATCGACCAGTCGCATTCAGGGTCGGCAAACGATCCCGCGGTGTGATCCTTAAAACCTAAAAGTGATGCGGGCCCAAAGTTGTCGGGCAGGTGGGCGCCCACTCGCAAGGTCGCCTGTCCGCGAGCGCGGATGAATACATTGCCAACATCTGCCCGGGCGGCAGGCAGCAGGTCAAACTCAATACCCCCGACATTGCCTTTCTCCGAGCGCCATGTGCGTTGGTAAGTGAAGTTGACAGCCAGCTCATTGGCAAGCTGCGTTCCCCAACCCGCCGGATCATCCTCGCCCGGCACGTTGTCGTGGATGAGGTCTTGCACCCAGCGAGCGCCCGACCACTCGCCGATCACGCCGAGGCCGACTTCGAAGTGATCGTGCCGGGTGGCGTCTGCGCGTTGGAATGCGAAGTTGAAACTGAGCCATCCGCCGTAGGGGTGGTCATTGAGCGGGGGATCGACCTGCAGGATGTTGGTCGCGGTATAGATATGTTGCTCGATCGAAAGCCCAGCCCCGAACCGGGCGTCCTGCCAACCCGGTGCGAGCCGATCAGCCAGCCCATCCGACGCATCAAACGCAAACCCGAGCTCGATGCCTTGGCCGCTCGTGTAGTAGCGGTCGGTGTTCTCGACCAGATTGATGTACGTGCCGTCGTTGTCCCAGTAGAGCGTGGCGGACTGCAGCTCATATCGACTGGTGTCAGCCAGGGCTTCGAGGATCGTCTCGGACTCACCTGCGAGCAATGAGGGTGGGGGGGAGTCGTTGGTTGGTTGCGCAGCCGAAAAGGCGCTCGCGCCACCAATCAATCCCAAGACAGCGATACGGCGTAATCCTGACATGCTGGGAGGATACCGCTCTACAAGGTGTGTGTGGGCACCGCTTTCAATAACATCAAGTTCATCAGTATCTCATCCCGTCTCTTCAGCACTCTTTCGATGAAAGCGCGTGATCTGCTGATAGCTCGCCAACAATCACCCGATGCCCGAGCCCCATCCAATCCGAACCGTCGGTATCCTCGGCGGCGGTCAGCTGGCCATGATGCTTGCTGAGTCGGCCAAGCCACTCGGGCTCGAATGCGTCGCCCTCGATCCAAACCCCGCCTGCCCCGCGTCGCATGTTTGCGATGTGATCGTCGGCGGGTATGACGACCCCGCCGCCCTCGATCAGCTGGCCAACCGATGCGATGTTGTGACCTACGAGTTCGAGAACGTCCCGGTCGATAGCGCCCGCCGGATCGCCCGTACCAAGCCGGTCCACCCGGACCCAATCGCGCTCGAGACAGCCCAGGATCGTCTCAACGAACGCCGCATGTTTAACCGACTCGGTATCGCAGCCCCAGAGATGCGGGCGGTCGGTTCACTCGATGATCTCATCGAAGCGGCCGCCTCGATCGGGGGCCCGGGAATCCTCAAATCTCGACGTGAGGGATACGACGGCAAAGGGCAGTCAGTGCTCCGATCAGCAGCAGACGCTGAACGAGCATGGATCGCGGTGGGGCGGGTGCCCGGGATTCTGGATCGCATGGTTCCGTTCGAGCGAGAACTGTCTGTGATCGCGACGCGTGCCTTCGATGGATCCACCGTGGTCTACTCGCTCAATGAAAATCAGCACGCAAACGGAATTCTCTGTGTCACTCGCTCGCCCGCTCAGGAGACTGGGCATCTTCAGGCCGTTGCGCATGACGCTGCGAATGCGATTCTTGCTGAGCTGAACTATGTCGGAACAATCGCGGTCGAGTTCTTTCAGCTCGGCAAGGGCGCTGATGCAACATTGCTGGCCAACGAGATCGCGCCGCGTGTCCACAACACCGGGCACTGGACGATTGAGGGTGCCGAGACCAGCCAGTTTGAAAACCACATTCGGGCGGTCGCAAACATGCCGCTCGGGTCGCCCGATTCCCTGGGTCACTCAGCAATGATCAATATCATCGGCGCGCACAAATCCCGCGACGCGAAAGAGCAACATTTGTCTGCGTACTGGCACGACTATCACAAGCAGGCCCGTCCCGGTCGCAAGCTTGGGCACGTAACCGCGGTCGAAGAAACAGCAGCCGCCCGTGATGATGTAATCCGATCGCTGCTCGACGCAGTCGTCCAGGCAGGAGCCGAGTGATGGGTATCTCGTTCGAAGTCACGCCCAACCCCAACGCGATCAAGTGCGTGCTTCCGACGCCTCGTCATGGCGACATCGTGTCCGCAGCCACGCCGGACGAAGCAGAAGGCAACCCGCTCGCGCTCGCCCTGCTTGCGATCCCTGGCGTCACTCGCGTATTGGTTCACACGAGCTTTGTCTCGGTGAGCAAGTCGCCAGACGCCTCTTGGTTAACCGTCAAACGTGCGATCAACAAGGTCATCTCCGATGCCTCGCCCGATGTCTGAGAAGTCACGCGATATGCCAGGCGAGATCGCACGCGAAATCGAGCGGTGGTTCCGTGTCAACGCCCGTGATTTGCCCTGGCGGCCCGACCCGGTCGACGGGCACCGGGATCCATACCGTGCGTTGGTCAGTGAGTTGATGCTCCAGCAGACGCAAGTCTCGCGCGTCGTCGAGAAGTACGTGTCATTTCTCCAGCGTTTCCCATCGGTCGAAGCACTCGCAGCGGCGCCGGAAACCGACGTGCTTGCGGAATGGTCCGGCCTTGGGTACTACCGTCGGGCGCGATTGCTGCACGCAGCAGCCAAATCGATTGTCGAAGATCATGCCGGTGTGTTTCCGACCGAACCGAATCAGATGCTTTCGCTGCCGGGCGTCGGGCGATACACCGCGGGAGCGATCGCGTCGATTGTGTTAGGCCAACGCGAAGCCATCCTTGACGGCAACGTCGAACGCGTCTTGCTCCGCCTACACGCCAGAACCGACCCGCCCAAAGACAAGGTGACTCAGGATTGGGCGTGGGCGAAGGCTCAGGCGTTGGTCGATGCGAGTGATCAACCCGGGATGCTCAATGAGGGCTTGATGGAACTCGGTGCGACCGTATGCACGCCGAGTGCGCCCAAGTGCCCGGCCTGCCCGGTACGGGCGATGTGCGCGTCCCATGAGCGTGGCTTGGTCGAAGAGATCCCAACACCCAAGCCCCGCGCCAAGCAGAAGAACTGGTTCACAGTGTGCTTTTTGGTGCGCGATAGTGCGGGGCGTTTGTTAATCGAAACCCGCCCTGCATCTGGATTGTGGGCGGGGATGGTCCAGCCCCCGAGCGCGGAGGGCGAGCGGGCGATTGGAGCCGCGCAAGCTGCAACGTTGGCGGGCGTGGAAGCGGGGGGGCATCTCGGTCGTTTCACGCACATCACGACGCATCGCAAGGTTTCGTTCGAGGTGTATTCCGGCACGATCGCGGACGGGTTGGGATCGCGACAGTGGGTGACGCTGGATGATTTGCAAGGTCTCGCGTTGTCGAACGCGCATCGGCGGGTGTTCGCGATGGCGGTTTGAAGTCGCGCGGATCAAAACGATTCGGTTCGTGCTATTCCAACTGACCGACCAGGATCACGTATCCGTCGGGGTCAACCACACGCAACTCGCCGCCCGGCATGTACTCTGGTTGCGTGATGCGGTAGGCGCTGCTCGACGTGTCATCGGGGGTTGCTTTCCCGGTGTAGGTGCCTGCGTCATGGAGTCCGCTGTCGAGCAGGTGTCGGCGCAGGGCATTGATGTCTTGGCTGTACAAGTAGAAAAGGACCGCTTGCTGCTCTGCGTCGATTGGCCCGGAGGCGCGCGCCAGCATGATTTCGGCGTCGCGATTGCGGGCCAGAGCCCAGAATGTCCGCCCCTCCGGATCTTGCATCGTCGATTCGCGTTCCAATCCGAAGAACGAGTAGAACGCCAACGAGGCATCAACGTCGGCGACGTGGACGAACGGAACGAGACGACTGACAGCGGTTTTTAGGCTCAGCGGCGGTTGTGCGGTCATGTTCATTGCTCCGACTTTTCGAGGGTTGCGTCAGAACTCCGGCATGGAAAGATCTCAGCGTCGTTTGAGCGGGATCGTTCTCGGGCCCGCCCTGCCACGTATCCTAAGTGCATGAAGCTGGCCGTCGTCATCCCGGTGTACAACGAGCGGGATTTGTTGCCCGTGCTCTTTGATCGATTGGCGGACACCAAGCCGCCACCCGTGCCGGGCTCGGAGGGGCCGGATCGATGCGAGCGGATGATCATCTTGGTTGACGACGGCTCGACGGATGGCTCGCGGGAGCTTGTTCAGGATCTCGCAGCGGAACGCCCGAACACCTTTGCGGTGCTTGCCGGCATGAATCGAGGGAAGGGATCAGCGGTCCGGCTCGGCCTGGCGAAAGCGATCGAACTGGACGCCGACCTGGCGATTATCCAAGATGCCGACCTTGAATACGACCCGCACGAACACGATGCGGTGTTGGCGCCAATCTTGGATGGACGCGCCGACGCGGTGATCGGGACCCGGTTCATGGGGCAGACGCATCGCGTGCTGTATTTTTGGCATCAGATCGCCAACAAGATCATCACACTGTTTAGCAACATGCTTAGCAACCTGAACCTGAGTGATATTGAGTGCGGGTTCAAGGCGTTCGGACGCCCTGTGCTGGTTCGTTTGGCGTTGGTGGAGGATCGGTTCGGGATTGAGCCGGAGATCATCGCCAAGCTCGCCAAAATGAGGTTGGTGGACGAAGACCGCCCCGGGCGATCGAGGGCTTTGAGGATTTACGAGGTGCCGATTTCGTACGCGGGCCGGACCTACGCCGAGGGAAAGAAGATCGGTTGGCGTGACGGATTTGAAGCGCTTTGGTGCATCGGTCGGCACAACGTGGGCATCGGCGGGCAGCCTGATCCACGGAAGCCGACTCGGCCGATCCGAAACAAAGCGGCTGAGGATGATTCAGATCCCCCCACAGCGTGAGCGTCGGTGTTAGGATGAACGAACCACAACGGAGATTCACGAATTGACCGCCATCGACCGCTTCTTCGATCTGCTCCAACGCGTCGGGTCGTACGCGTGGTGGCAGGTCGCGATCGAGCTGGTGTTGATCTGGCTGCTCGTGTTGGCGGTGGTTCGGTTTATTCAAGGAACCCGGGCTGCCCGTGCACTGAAAGGCTTGCTGGTGCTCATCGCGCTCAGCACGGTCTTTGTCCAGCTTCTCGGCGACGGGTCGTTCCAGCGATTGGGCTACCTTTACGATCGTCTGCTGGCGGTGATCGCGGTGGCGTTAGTTGTGATCTTTCAGCCAGAGTTGCGCCGAGGTCTGATCAGGCTCGGCGAGACCCGGCTTTTCCGGGGGTCTGAGTCAGTGGGTTCTTCGGCGGCCCGTGCCATTGCTCCGGCTTGCGTGTATTTTTCCAAGTCCAGGTTCGGCGCGATCATCGTGATCGAGCGGACCACTGGACTGCGGACGCTGGTGGAGGGTGGCACGGTGCTCGACGCCGAGTTGTCGCGTGAGTTGCTCCAAACGATTTTCTATCCCGGGACGGCATTGCATGATTTGGCGGTGGTGGTTCGAGGAACGACGCTCCACGCCGCGGGTGTTCAGTTGCCGATGGCCGATCCGACCGACATGCCCGATGCACGCTTTGGATCTCGTCACCGGGCAGCGATCGGATTGACGAAAGAGTCTGATGCGTTGGTGGTGCTCGTTTCAGAAGAGACCGGTGACGTGCGGCTGGCTGAATACGGCGTCATGACCGATCCGATCGCAATCGATCGGATTGAAGAAGCCATCACCGTGCGGTTGGGTGCGATCGCCACTCCAAATGTTGGGCAATCAGAAGGCGATGGGTTTGAGGGTGGCGATAGGCTGCCGAAGGCGTCGGGCGATGCGCCCGAGAATCGAGAGGGCTAGGCATGCCGACCCCACCAGCCGGCAACAAGGTGAACGTGCGCACCGTCGTGCTTGTCACGATTTTGTCATTGCTCGTGTGGCTTCTTGCGGAGTCACGGACGGTCCGTTCCCAAGTGGTGGATCTTGCGCCTTCGTTGGAAATCGGTGCCGACGCTCGTGTGCTGACCCGAGCTGCCACTGGGAGCGATTGGCCGGATTCTTTGCGTGTGACCCTCTCTGGATCTGTCGCGGGGCTTGATCAAGCGATTCGGGCGTTGAATGGTCGATTGACGATGCGCGTCGGTATCGATGTGCCCACGACGCCCGGCGTGCATGATGTGGATCTTCGTGAAGTCTTGCGTGCCAGTGAAACGCTCGCAGCAGCCGGTGTCACGGTCGAAGAAGTCGATCCGCCTCGTGTGTTGATAGAAGTTGATTCAGTCAGCGAGTTACTCATTCCGTTGCGTGTAGTCGTGCCCGACGGCGTGCGGTTTGAAGCCAATGGCGTAGCGCGAACTACCCCGACTGAAATACGGGTCATTGGTCCCGCGAGTGTTGTTGAAAAGCTCGAAGACGCCGAAGGCATTGTTCGGCTGGAATCGTCGTTGATTGCTTCGCTCACTCCGGGGCGCGCATCGACCATTGCAGCGCAGCGTGTTGTCTTGCCTGATGGCGAGGATCGCTGGGCGATGCGCGTTGAGCCGACGCAAGTAGATGTCGCACTCACGTTGCGATCGAGAACAGCAGAGCTTTCACTTCCCGCGATGCCGATTCAGATTCAGCTCGCGCCCGGAGAGGTGGGGCGTTGGTTGATCGAGCTTGAGCCGGGGTCGCTGGATTTGGTGGGGATCGTCGTCACCGGCCCGAGTGATCAGATCGAGCGACTGCGTTCGGGCGAGATCGTGCCGACCGCGTTTCTTTCGCTTGGATTCGATGAGCTCGAGCGGGGCATCTCTGGGAAGCCTGCCGAGTTGCATGGTCTCCCCCCCGGGATTCGGCTTGTACCGGGGCAAGACTTAGAGGTCCGATTGACGGTCCAAAGGGCTCTCGAGCCTTCAATCGGCGAGTGACGAAGGCGGAGAATGGTGCTCTTGCCGGTGTTGCGTGGCTTGGTTGGGAAAAGTTTGGTCGAATTGAGGCGCGCGGATGGGCTTGCCGGGAGGACTTCCGGGCAGGCCGGAGCTATTCTTCCGACCCCCCTGGCGGCACGTTGGGGGTCATACACAACCCGGGCTTGGGCACGCCGGTGGGCCGTGCCGGCAGGAGCGAGTCGTGAAGATTAAGACCGACGAAATCGTCAGCGTCATCAGAGAAGAGATTGCCAACTTCAGCACCGAGCTGGAGATCTCCGAAGTCGGCCGAGTGGTCGAAGTTGGTGACGGTATCGCCCGTATCTATGGTCTCTCCAAGGCAATGGCCGGCGAGCTGATCGAGTTCCAGACCGACAACGGCGCCGTCATGGGCCAGGTCATGAACCTCGAGCAAGACACCGTTGGTGCTGTTGTCTTTGGTGACTACCTCGGTGTGAAGGAAGGCGACATGGTCAAATCGACCGGTCGTCTTCTGGAAGTTCCAGTCGGTGAGGCGCTCCTCGGCCGCGTGGTCGACCCGCTGGGTCGCCCGCTGGACGACGGGCCCGCGATCACCGGCACCGAGTCGACCCCCGTCGACATCATCGCTCCGGGCATCGCAGCTCGCCAGCCGGTGTCCGAGCCGATGCAGACCGGGATCAAGGCTGTTGACGCGATGATCCCGATTGGTCGCGGCCAGCGCGAGCTGATCATCGGTGACCGCAAGACCGGTAAGACCGCTGTCGCCATCGACGCCATCATCAACCAGAAGCAGTTCTGGGGCAGCGATGACGCAGTGGTTTGTATCTATGTCGCGGTCGGTCAGAAAGAATCGACTGTTGCGGGTGTTGTTCAGACGCTCAAAGACAACGGTGCGATGGATTACACCATTGTTGTGAATGCCGGTGCTTCGGACCCCGCTCCGATGCAGTACATCGCCCCGTATTCGGGTTGCGCAATGGGCGAGCACTTCATGTGGTCGGGTAAACAAGAGGGCAAGAAGCTCTCGACCGGTGCCAAGTATCCCAAGCACGTGTTGGTGGTGTACGACGACCTTTCGAAGCAGGCGGTCGCGTATCGCCAGCTTTCGCTGCTGCTCCGCCGACCGCCCGGGCGTGAAGCGTTCCCCGGCGACGTGTTCTACCTGCACTCTCGTTTGCTCGAGCGTGCGACCAAGCTGTCGGATGAAAACGGTGCCGGCTCGCTGACCGCGTTGCCGATCATCGAAACGCAGGAGGGTGACGTTTCGGCGTACATCCCGACCAACGTGATTTCGATTACCGACGGCCAGATCTACCTCGTGCCGGAACTGTTCTTCTCGGGTGTTCGCCCCGCGATTAACGTCGGTATTTCGGTGTCTCGCGTGGGTGGTGCCGCTCAGGTGAAGGCGATGAAGAAGATCGCCGGCTCGCTGCGTCTTGACCTTGCGGCATACCGCGAGCTCGAAGCGTTCGCCCAGCTCGGTACTGATCTTGATGCAGCGACGCAGAAGCAGCTCGATCGCGGTGCCCGCATGGTTGAGCTTCTTAAGCAGCCGCAGTACGTCCCCGCGAACGTGACCGACCAGATCATCTCGATCTACGCCGGTACGAAGGGCTATCTCGACAACGTTGACCTAGACAAGGTCGCAGCGTTCGAGAAGTCAATGCTCGAGTACTTCCAGAGTGCCGCCAAGCCCGTATGGGACGAGCTCGACGCGAGCAAGTCGCTCGACGGCGACCTCGGTAAGAAGATCGAAGATGCGATCGCGGCGTTCAAAGCTGGCTGGAACGGATAAGTTTCAAAGCACTGAAGTCTTGGACCCGCAGCTTCGGCTGCGGGTTTTTTATGCATTCAACGTTGAAACGCTTCAATCAGCGCGGCGTGTTTGGTACCTTTTACGGTGTGTGAGGTGAGGCTTGGCTGTGATGCCGAGCAACGCTCGGAACGAAGGGGGAGATCATGCCGTCGGTTCAAATAGCAGCGATAGTGGTGTTGTCGGGTATGTGCGTGGTGGCATTCGGCGATGAGCCACACAATTGGCTCGCTCCGGTTTCGGGAGATTGGGACGAAGCTGCGAACTGGGAGCCGGGCGACATCCCAACGATCGGCGACATCCCAAACGTGAGCAACGAGTGCGCGGTGTTCGGGTTCGCGGCCGCGTACACCGTGACGTCAACCTCGTCGATTACGCACGGGGGGATCATCATCCCGAACCCGCTGGCAAACCTAGTCATCACGGCGGTGCACTCGGTGTTCGGCGATGTCGATAACGACGGAACGATCGTGCTCGACACGGGCTTTCTCGACTTCGGGTTTGTTGATCGCAGGATTGACGGCTCGGGCACGATCACGCTCGGCGCGATCGGGTCGGCGTTGGAATCGCAGATCGACGCGGACGATGCGTTGCTCACGCATGGGCTGGGGCACACGATCAACGGGAACGGAACGATCGAGGACACAGGGAACGGTGGGCGATGGTTCAATGACGGGTTGATCGTTGCAGATGACTCGGCGGGCGTTGGAATACACATGGACGCAGACCTTGAGCAAGGTGCGGACGGACGCGTCGGTGCCAATGGTGGATCATTGTTGTTACAGAATAGATCACGGATTACCGGTGGTGTTTTGTTCAACATCAACGGCGGCAAAGTGAAGGTGGATGGTCCGTTTGTGCTCAATGGCATCGAATGCACGCTTAGCAATGTGCGGATCGAAGGGCGCATTGACATTGAAGACTCATACAAAGTGCTCGAGCTTGACGGCTCGATCCAGAATCAGGGACAGATCGTCATCAACGGTAACCTGGATGCGACCGATGCAGAGCTCCGCTTTGAAGCGGAAGCATCGATCTTGGGAAGTGGCGAGGTCGTGATGCACTCAGACGGCGCAACGCGCCGTGCGCGAATCAGCACCGTCAGCGGTGTCGCGGGCACCATCGGGCCGAACATGGTCGTACGGGGAGCGGGCGAGATCGAAGGGAATGCCGGTTCGTCTGGCACGGGCGGCATTGTCAACGATGGCGCGATTATTGCCGATGATCCCTCGGAGTCGCTCTTGCTGCTCGGAGATCACCGAGGTGCCGGGTTGTATGGCGCCGACGGCGGGACGATGTTCCTTGCCAACGGGCTCCGACTCACCGGTGGGCGCTTGAACTCGCAAGCTGGCGGTAAGTTCACAATGGCGTTTGGTCAGGTTCGTTTCATCGGAGGACACAACCAAGCGGATATAGAAATCGATGATCAGGGTGATCTGATCATTCAGGGAACTTACCTTAACGACGGAACTATCACGACGCTTTCGGATGCCTCATTGGTTGAGTACATCCAGCTGACAGACGGCGCGATGCTCGGTGGCTCGGGCGAAGTGCGGTTTGATAGCCCGTTTCATGGCATCGAAGCAGCGTCGGGCGGTACCGCAACGATCGGGCCGGACCAGAGAATCGTTGGTCGCGGCGCAATCGGTGGATCGGTCACCATCGAGGGTGAACTAGAACCGGAAGGCCGGATGGACATCGAGGGAGATATCGTGCTTGCGCCTTCGTCCGTGGTCCGGGTCCAAATCGGGAACCGAGGATCTGGGGACGAGGATCGGCTCGATGCGTTCTTTGATGGAACGATCCAGCTTGGTGGGTCGCTTGTCGTTGAGTTGGATGCGGGTTACACACCGATTGCGGGCGACTCATGGAGCATCGTCCGTGGTGAGCCGGGCATCGAGCTGTTTGGTGCTTTCGATTCGATCATCTTACCCGTATCAACATCTGGCTTAACTTATCTCGTCGATGAAACCACCATTGGTGTTCGCGTCTCAGTACAAGAAGTGTGTATCGCTGATTTGGCAGCTCCGTTTGGCACACTCAACTTCTTCGATATTTCGACGTTTATCTCGCTGTACAACGCGGGTGATCCAGGTGCGGATCTTGCGGCGCCGTTTGGCACCCTCAACTTCTTTGATATCTCGGCCTTCATCGGGCTCTACAACGCTGGGTGTCCCTAACGATCTCGAGATCCACGTCCGATTTCTTGATATCGGCTTGGCGCCGCCAAGGTCTTTGCCGTTGGTTGTATCGGTAGGAGCTGTCATTTGGTACGCTCTCGCTCTGGAGGACAACGCATGCGCACCCTGATCGTGATTTCTGGCTTCCTTGCTGTTGGTGGTCTCATATCACCAATCGTCAACGCCCAAGACGTTCTGACCGATGTGGCGACCAAACAAGTGGCAGCCCCGCCGGCAGACATTCTCGATGGCGTTGTTCGATTGCCCGATCCAATGGATTTGGGGGTTGTCTCACGCACTGCGATGCTGCCCGTCACGCTCCCACCCGGCGGCGGCGTGTGGTCTTACTCGTTACCCGATGGTGCTCGCGCGGTGTTGCTTCCTGAGAACGCTGGCGAGTGGTCGTCCATGCTCGTTTCCCCCGAAGGAAAATCTCGGCCGATCGAACGAGCTGATGAACTCGAAGGAGTCTCACTCGGTGCGGGCTCTGGCGGATGGATCGCGCCGAATCGTTCGTTCCAGCGGGTGACGATGCCGGCTGTCCGGGCGGATGCACGTCTGCTTGCGGGGAGAGATGATGATGAGAGTTGGGGGCTTCAAATCGCAAGTGATGAGGGCAGCCGTGGGTATGTGCTGATTGATTCTGGGCGAGGCATCGAGCTGTATACGTATGCAGAACAACTTGAGACGCTCGTTGGCTCGTCGGTGGTCTTGCGGTCTGAGCTTTCAAACAACGCAGCGATCGTAGATGCTTGGGCTGATGTTCGGACGCCGAATGGCGCGATCGCGCGCGTGCAGGCACAGGGCGACGCGGTTCGTTTCGTGCCGACTGAGCCCGGTGAGCATGCCGTTCGCGTCCACGTTATTGGTGTGGCTGAGGATGGCCGATCTGTCGAGCTGACCACCCAGCATGTGTTGCATGCCGAGCGTGCATCGACGCCGTTCACGGCAGCCGAGGCGATCGCGGATGGTTCTCTTCTCGAGATCGATCTAGGCGATGATGCAATGGCCCGGCGTTCAATCTTGGCTGCGGAAGTATGGGGCGAACGCCAAGGAGTCATGGTGCCCGTCTGCTGGCTGGCTCGGATTTCAGGCACCGAAAGATCGTTGACGCTCGATGCCCGATGGATCGCGCTCGCTGAGGTTGACTTACACACCATCGAGCTTCGCGAAGTGCGGGCGCACGATGTTGACTCGATGGCGATAGTTTCTTTCAGGGAACGAGTCAAAATCGTGGGCAAGCTTGATAGTTTGGTGATACCGGCGGCACCCATCGAAGTTACGCATGAAATGACGCATGGCATTCCGGGGCGTTCGTTGTTAGAAGTGCCGATGCAGGCCGCCATTTCTCGCGGCACGCCACCGGGACACAGATTATTGTTAGTGCATGGGTACTGCTCAGGTGGGAATCCGTTTACCACTTCGCAGTTCTCTGGTGATATCGCTCTCTTTAGTGATGCCAACCAGAACCGGTCGAATGATCAGTTCGCATTGCAGATTCTTTCGCAGGCAAGCCCGATGAAGTCATTCGGTGTTGCGGGCCATTCGCAGGGTGGGCTGGCGGCTCTTCATCTCTACACGTTCTATTGGAGCGGGATGGACTGGGCCAAGGGTGAGCGGCTGATTCAGTCAGTAGGCGCTCCTTACCAAGGCACGCCGCTGGCAGGCAATGCCGCGGTTTTGGGCGATTTGTTCGGCACGGGTTGCGGATCAAACAACGATCTCTCGCCGAGTGGTGCGGCCCAGTGGCTTTCCACGATTCCCACGTCGTCGCGATCGAATGTCTGGTATTGGACGACTTCGTTTGAAGACCGAGCGTTCGTGTTCGACTTTTGTAACATTGTCAGCGATCTGTTGTTGTCCGATCCGGATGACGGCGTGATCGAACGCTCTCGCGGACAGCTGCCCGGCGGGAACAACCGAGGGCATCGCGAGGGATGGTGCCATACGACGGGGATGCGCGATCCGGCGCAATGCACAGATGCATCACGCAACAGCGAAATCAATGAGAGGGCCCGCCGATGAACTACCAATGCCTGTCTATCGCTTCGCTTGCACTGGTGTCGACCGCGTTGGCACAGCCGGTGTGTGTTTCCCCGAACGTCTCGATCCCCGATGACATTGCGACTGGAGTTCAGATTCCGATCGTGGTGGACGTGCCGAGCGGCGCATTGCTCGAAGCGATCACGATCGATCTCGATATCGAGCACCTCTGGGTTGGTGATCTGTTTGTTTCGTTGGCAGCGCCGGATGGGACGGCCGTTGTGTTGCTCGATCGGCCCGGCATACCCAGCAGCGGTTTTCCGGGCCCGTTTGGGTGCGGCGGCGCGGATGTGCTCGCAACCTTCGATGATGCGGGGCTTGTGCCGGCTGAATCAGTGTGCTCGTTGACCGGGGTCCCGGTGATCACGGGTGCTGTCAGTCCGTTCGGATCGCTGAGTGTGCTGGTGGGCACCGAAGTCTCAGGTACTTGGACATTGAACGTCTCGGATCGATCTTCGTTCGATGTCGGGGTGGTTCGCAGCGTGTGCCTGGATATCACGGCGTCAGAGCCCTGCCCGGCCGATCTTGCCGAGCCCTTTGGGACATTGAACTTCTTCGATGTTTCTGCATACCTCACGTCGTATGTCGCTGAAGATCCAGCAGCCGATCTGGCGGCTCCGTTCGGAGCTCTCAACTTCTTTGACGTGACCGCCTATATCGCCCAGTTTAACGCGGGTTGCCCGTAGAGCCTTTCGCTCTGCGTATCACGGGGGTCTCACAACAAATCTGCCCGTTGTTGATTCAATCTCAGGATTGGTTTGCGCTCGACTCTGCCCGCTTCCGCCTTGTTAACAGGATGGATTGGGGGGGGGATGTGTTACCCTTTTGACCCCGCCTGGTTCTGGGTGGCTTGTAGGGTGAAAAGCCCTGCGGCTTGAGCGCAACGATCAAGTGAACACGGGAGATTCGAAATGAACGCGAAGTTGATTCACGCAGCAGCATTGGGTTGCATTTTGTCGGCGACCAATGGCGCGTCAGCAGTTCATACTGCTGATGTGCAGTCGGCGAACCAGCAAGGTGCCGCAGAACGCATCGATATCGATGCCGCGCTCACCGCGGCCCGTTTCGTCGGTATGGGCGACCAGCGCGAGCTGATTGTGCCGATGCCCATGAACGATGGTGCCCGCCAGCTGGGCGCGAAGAGCATGGACCGGATCTACAAGGGCATCTGCGGCCCGGAGGGCGCGTTGGCGACGCCCGAACTGCTGCTCGAGCACGCGAGGCGGGATCTCGAGCGGATGAACACGCCGGCACGGGGTTCGGCGACGATTATATTCGGTGAATCGCCGCGCTTCGTGATCACCTACGACCCGGCCGATGCGTTCATCATTGCGTTCGGCCTGCCCAACTTCCAGGCGGCGTGCGAGTACGTGGACGACCGGCTTGACAGCCGCACCGAGATCCGCATCAATCTCACTTCCGACGACATCCCGGGCAACGTGATCGGCAGCGCCGGTTCATCCCGGCAGACGTTCAGTTACAACACCTATGTGAACGGGCTCGATGCGGCCGCGGGTCGATTCCCGGAGAACAGTGCCTTCGTGGACGCGATGCCAACGCCGACCCTGCCGGTTCGTTATGACTTGTCGCCGACGACTACGAATGAGGCGGACGTGGTCGCCAACGACACGCAGATCCGGGCGATCTTCGGCGAGAACTCCTTCGCCCAGGCGAACGCGATCTCGATCACGCTCGACAACACCGCCGACTGGGATCCGTTTGTGTACATCGACGACCAGGTGAACTCAGGCGAGTTGAGCCTGGTGGATGTGGTCGTTCATGAGATCACGCACGGGCTCGGCTTCCGCAGCACGATCGCCCAGGGCGGGAACAACTCGAGCAACGACATGGCGGGCTTGGATGTCGCCCGGTTCCGCAACAGCACGTCGGCGCCGATCGGCACCGTCGGTGGCACGCCCATCACGGCGACCCAGTTTACAACGTTCCCCCGCTGGGGCGACAATCTGATCAACTTCGAGTCGAGCATTTACGCCCGCCCGGTCAACACCGGCTTCGACCTGGCCGAGTTCATCGAACTCGAAGGCGGCGACAACGGGCAGCCTTCGCACTTGGCACGCAAGAGCGATTTCGATGACAAGCTGGGTCTCATGGACCCGGTGATCAACAGCGGCACGACCTACGGGCCCGAGTACTGGAGCTCGAACGACGCCCGCCCGCTCGACGACATGGGTTGGAAACTCATCACCACCACCGACATCATCGGCGACTGCAACGGCAACGGCGTGCTCGACATCGTCGATATCGCCAGTGGCTTCCGAGACGCGGACGGGGACCTCCGCCTCGACATTTGCGAGACCTTCCTCGCCCCGACCAGCCCCGCCGGTTCGTACGTGGATCGCATCACCGAGACCGTGTACGACGCGGGCGGGATCACGTCGCTGCTCGACTTCTTCCCGGGTTCGGCAACCGTGATCGACCGGTTCCTGGAGGACGACGTCGATAAGTTCTACTCCAGTTCCGACGCAGACACGGTGCGCGTGTTCTCAGGGTTCATCGAAGCGACCGCGCCAGACGAGTACGCGTTCCGCATCGAGCACGACGACGATGTGATCCTCGAGATCGGCGGCGAGTTGTTCTTCCGCCCCGGTCTAGGCGATCTCGAAGGCGGGACGGTCAGCGACGCGTCGGTCCCTATGTACGTCCAGCTCGAGCAAGGCTTCCATGAGTTCGAGATGACAGTCCTGATCCGTGGTTCGGACAGCATCCAGCTGCGGCGCGAGGCTCGCTCGCTAGGCGGTTGGGGCCCGGTGCCATCCGAGGACCTCGGCGGAACCTTCTTCGAGGACTGCAACGAGAATGGACGCGACGACCAGTTCGACCCAGACTCCGACGGTGATGGCATCCCTGATGACTGCGAAGAGCCCGACTGCGACGGCGACAACATCCCCGACAGCCAGGAACTCGATTGTGATGGCAATGGCATCCCCGACGACTGCGAGCCGCGTGGTGACTTCGTGAATGTGTTCGATGCAGGTATCGCCGGCACCGATCAGGACATTATCGAGTACGGCACGTGCAACTCGCCCGATGGCTTCCAGTTTGACACGGAGATGGCGATCTGGGATTCCAACGGTGATCTTGTCGCGACGAACGACGATACTCTCGAACCCTGCAACACCAATCGCCTCAGCCGCCTGGATCTCCAGCTGCCCGCGGGTGACTACTTCATCGGGATCACCGGATACGACATGCTCTTCTCGGATAACTTTGGCGTTGAGCCCGGCCCGGGCACGACATGCAGTGAAGGCGGGGCGTATTTCCTGACCATTGGGGATGTTGCGACCGTGATCGCCGACGTCGACTCTGGCAAGGTGAAGGTTTTCAAGTTCCAGATCGAGGAAGCGCCAACCTGCCGCGTGGACTTTGCGAGCCCATTCGGAACGCTGAACTTCTTTGATATCTCTGCCTACATCTCGGCATACAACGCCGGTGATCTTGCGGCCGACTTCGCTTCACCATTCGGGACGCTGAACTTCTTCGATATCTCGGCGTTCATTTCCGAGTACAACGCCGGCTGCCCGTAATCAGTTTCATCTGATCACGTAGGGAGCGTCAGTTTCAAATGCACGAGGAGAGGGCCCCAGCAGGGGCCCTTTTCTGTGTACGTTCATGTGATTGATTCCAATCTCGAAACTTTGGGTCTTTCTAAAGTGGCATGGTGCGGTTAGTCTGCGGAGGCCTAAACGTTGATTCAGGTCAGTGTCCACGATCGAACTTGCACAGGAGATGTATCAATGGCTCAACTTCAAAGATCGGTCTGCGTTGTTTCTCTTCTCACAGCGGTCTCAGGAGCGATCGCGGTTGCTCCCGAGTATTCAAACACGTTGGGAGACCCAGGTTTTAGCGGTTCGTATGTCGCGTCGTTCGCGGCACATGACGACGGGACCGGTGAGTCTCTGTATGGGATTGGTTCTTTCAGCGCGGTGGGCGTAGCCAATACATCGAGCATTGCTCGTTGGGATGGATTGGGTTGGGCGGCAGTCGGCACCGGGTTGCAGGGCGGGTTTTCAAATGTCATGGCGTCGTACAACGGCGATCTGATCGCAGCGGGCTATTTCGACACCGCCGGCTCGGTGCCGGGGTCTGCCAAACTCGCCCGTTGGGACGGATCGGCTTGGAACTCAATGGATGCCCAGTCTGAGTCATTCCTGAACTCGATCTGGGATCTGCAAGTTTGGGATGACGGCTCGACCGGTTCGCAGCTCTACATCGCGGGCAACTATCTTGACATCAACGGCCAGCCCGCGTTGGACCACATCGCGAAGTGGGATGGCACGGCGTATTCACCGGTCGGCGGGACCATCGGCGGAGCGGTGCCATTGATCGTGCTGGATCTACATGTTGCAGATCTTGGCGCAGGCGAGCGGTTGTTTGCAGGCGGACGATTCCTGACCATCGGTGGCAACGCCGCAGCAAACATCGCAAGTTGGGATGGTGCCGCTTGGTCGCCTCTTGGTGGTGGTCTCACGCGGACTTCCGGGTTCGCGCAGGTGCTTCACATGACATCGTGGAATGACGGTTCTGGGACAGCAATTTACGCGGGCGGCTCGTTCAATCGGGCCGGAGGAACCGTGCCTGTTCTCAATGTTGCGAAATGGGACGGCAGTTCCTGGACCGCGTTGGGTGACGGCCTTGACTCTTTGGTTCAAGAGTTAGTTGTCTGGGACGACGGATCCGGCGAAGCTCTCTATGCGATCGGCAACTTCAACAACTCCGGCACGACACCAGCAAGTCGCATCGCCAAATGGAACGGAACTGCTTGGGAAGCGGTCGGCGCTGGATTAGATGCCAATGGTTTCGGCGCGATCGTCTATGACCTCGGGTCTGGCCCCGAGCTGCACATTGCCGGCGGGTTCTCAAATGCTGGTGGACTCTCTTCAAATCGAGCCATTTCACTGATCGCGGAACAGGGCTGCGCAGCAGACTTTGCAGAGCCGTTCGGAACCCTGAACTTCTTTGATATCTCGGCGTTCATCACCGCCTACAACGCGAATGATCTTGCGGCCGACTTCGCTGCACCATTTGGTGTGCTGAACTTCTTTGATATTTCGACGTACATCAATGAGTACAACGCCGGCTGTCCGTAAAGATGCTCCGAGTCAAAATCATCACCATCAGGCCCTTCGGGGCTTTTTTTCTTAGATCATTTGCCAGCATGACGCTTGCAGAGCGATCATGATTCTGCGATGATCCTCTCGTGGATGCGTGCCGCTCCGTTGGGAGCGGTGTTGTAACTTATCGATCGATAAGGAGCCAGCAGTGCGCACCAGATCTCTCTTGAACAGTTTATTTTTGCATTCCCGTCCGGCTACTGATCCCGGCACATCGAGATTGGGCCGCCGATTGGCATGCGCAGGGATTGTTGTCGGTGTCGCGACGATCGCTCAGGCGGGTTGGCCGACCGATCCATCGGAGTCGCTTGTCGCGGGGATGATCGAGGGTAGTTTCGGTCCTCGATTGTCGTTGTCTGCGTCGGAAGACGGTTCGGTATGGCTCGCTTGGCAAGATCAGTTCTGTATTGATGGGGTGGTGCGTTTGCAACGGATCGCGCCTGACGGGTCACTGCTCTCGCCTTTGGGTTTGGCAGTGCAGGAAGATCCTACCTGTGGGTTCCTCGTACCACCGACGCTGGTGCAAACAGGCGAAGGCGTCGCGGTGGGGCGGTGGGGTTCTTTTCTTGTCGATGACCCGTTGGTTGGTGTCGGGTCGCAAGGTTCGATCGTTTGGCCGAATGGTTTTACGACTTTGGATGACTTTGTGCTGGGAGGAGCCGCTACGCTTGAAAACGGAGACGCGCTCGTGCTTACAAAGTGGCAGCGCACCATCCGAGTCGACCGACTCGGCCTCGGTGGAGCTCCCGTCTGGGCGATACCAGTTGAGTTCGAATCGCCTTCGGGTTCAAACCTACGCCTTCTCGGAGTGGTACCGTTGGTCGGCGGCGGTTCAGACGTGTATTGGGATACCCCTTTGTCCTACGACCGGTTGGTGTTTGTTGCACGAATTAGCGCAGACGGAACCATCATCGAGCAACCGACCCGCATCGTTGAACGTGTGCTGGCAGGAACCGATGCCAGTTCTCGTCATTCGGATCCCAAGATCACTTCTGATGGCACGGGTGGCTCGATTGTGGTTTGGGCCAAAGCGCGTGAGCAGGGCACGACACCGGCTCCGTTGTTAATGCAACAGATCGATGCATCGGGGGAGCTGGTGTTTCCGCCCGATGGCGTTCGGATATCACTGGGCGCCAAGCGGCAGTTTGATCCGCAGGTGAGCCTTGATGAACAGACCGGCGATGTGGTGGTCGTGTGGCGTGACGGCCAGCTTGAGCAAACCACGGTGCGTGCGCAGCGCATGTCCTCAACCGGCCAACGGCTATGGGGCGACGAGGGTATTGAAGTGGCTTCACTCGAACCTTTGCTCGGCGAGTTTGAGGCGGTCTGGTTTGGAGACAGACTTTCGATCGCGTTGACAGATTCGCAAGGCATCGAGGCCGTTAGTTTCGATGGGAATGGAGTGGTATCAGATCCTGCATGGGTGATTTCAGAATCGGCCGCGGTAGGCGGTATGGTTGCGACACGATCGGGCGATGCCATGGTGGTTGCATGGCAGAGTGACGATGTCGGACTCGATGATCTCGTTCTTGCTCAGCGAGTTCGTGCCGATGGGTCTTTGGGGGCTGGCTGTTCAGGTGCAGATCGAAATGCCGATGGGCAGTTGAACTTCTTTGATGTTTCAGGATTTGTGGCTGCATTCATTGCATCCGATGCCAGTGCTGATCTGGCTGAGCCCGAGGGTGTATTCAATTTTTTCGATGTTTCGGCCTACATCGATTTGTTCAGCGCGGGCTGCCCGTAACCGATTTCTAAATCAAAAGATCAATAGAACAGCCGTTTTTTCGATTAAGCTGTTCTGGTCATTACCACAGGGGTTCCACCATGTTCCGATCTCGCACAGCCTGCCTCGTTTCTATTGTTTCTTGCCTGGGTGCTGCTGCTTCTGCGCAGCAAGCATTCGAGGTGTCAGAAGATGGGCACCGATCTGCGTCGGTGTTAGATCACGCGGATCGAGGCGCTGTTGCCAGAGGAACCGGAGTGCCATTCCCTTTGGTGCCTGATCAATCGGTGATGCTCCGGCGTCAGATCGGCGGGCTCCAGATTGCTGACATGGACGGTGACGGCAACAATGATCTGGTTGCTGTTTGCTACATTTCAAACAGTTTCCCGCCTTACGAAGATTGGCATGACATGATTTTCTTCGGCAACGGGAACGGCATTCACACGGCGCCGGGTTGGATCTCCGATGTCGAGACCCACACGGGCGATGTCCAGGTTGGCGATGTGGACGAAGACGGAATCAATGACATTGTTACGATTCACGGCGGGCTTCGCAGCGACACTGTCCGCGCGTACTACGGCACAGGAACTGGCGTTTCGACCGCTCCGGGTTACACAGCCAATATTGCGGGGAATGCATGGGGCACGGCCGGCGTGCTTGCCGACATGGACAATGACGGCGATCTCGATCTCGTCACGACCAACCAGGGTGTTGCGCCCAACGCGTTCCGCCCGATGATGATGTTCCGAAACGATCTGGGTGATCTCACGCAGAGTGCTGTTTGGCAGAGTGATGAGCAATCGATACAGAACGGTGTCGCCGCTCGAGATATCACGGGTGATGGTTTCCCTGATCTTGCGGTTGCGAAATGGATCAACTTCCAGAGTGGTGTCTATTACAACACGAGCGGAACGCCGGATACGTTTCAGTCTGTGTTTGTGCCGACGACGGGAGCGGACCGTGGTGCCGCGTTCACAGATCTTGAGAACGACGGTGTGATCGAACTCGGATTCGGCGGCGATCCTTCACGAGTTTATCAAAGCGCGCACGGCGCTCTGTTTGAAATCTATGCGTCGGACCCGCCGTTCGCAGGTCCGCAAGATTTCCGATTCTTTGATGTTGATGGAGACGGTGACGACGACCTCGCAGAAATTATGTTCAGCGATGGACGAGCGCACATTTACCTCAACCGTGAGGGTGTGCTCGATACTCAACCAACGTGGACGTTTGATGCTTCAGAGGTCGGCACGGCCCTCGCATTCGGCGATCTCAATGGTGACGGCCGAGATGACTTGGCGTTGGGGTACGCGGGTAACACTTGTGTGAGAGTGTTCTTCGCACAGGCTGCCAGCTGTCCCGCAGATTTGGTAGAGCCATTCGGCGTGCTCAACTTCTTCGATGTCAGCGCGTTCATCACAGCGTTCAATGCGGCAGACCCCGCGGCGGATCTGGCCGAGCCATTCGGAACGCTCAACTTCTTTGATGTGTCGGCCTACATTGCAGCCTACAACGCTGGGTGCCCATAAACGGGGATATGTCGCAGGCTTTGGCTGGAACCCAACAGGTTTGCGGAACCGCTTGTAGCTGGGCACGAATCGATGAGTACACCGGGTTCTCTGGTGTGTGGTGTCCTGTTTCCATGGGCATCTGGTGCTCGAACTTCCCAAAGTCACCTATTGGTGGCATGTAAACCGCTTGCCGAGCGATTGGCAGGTATCTTCTTAGAAGGATTCGCGATGCTCTCGATCACGCGTTGTGCCGCTCTTGCGTTGACCTCTGTGCTGACTTTCGCTGCCAATGGTGGCGAGGGAATGTTCGTTCAGTCGTCAAATGCCGTCCCGGTTTCTGAAGATGCTCCCTCGATTCGCTCGGCGGTCATCGCATTCGGGGACGATGCCTTCGACTTCAGCTCGGTTGTGCCGGGCGATGTCTGGTCGATGAATCTCTTCGAGGGATTGAACCTGCCCGGCCTCGTGAAAGACGTCGATACACGAAACCAGGGCGTGACGGTCATTGGTGACCTGCTCAGCGATGACGCAGCGTCCACAGTGGGCACTTTCGTGGCTTCTGTCGTTGGCGACGCCATGACGATGGCTGCATGGCTCGATGACGGGCGCGTGTTTGAAGTTCGGCCAGCTGCCGACGGATCGTTGGTCGTACGCGAGCTGGACTCAGTTGCGTTCCCCGGTTGCGCCACTGGGAAAGAGCAAGAAGTAAACGCCCCGCAAGATCACGAGCATGCAGAATCGCATCCCGGCGGCGCGCCGCGCGGCAGCTGTTCAGATGATGGATCGGTGCTTGATGTCCTCGTGGTCTACACCCCGTCGGCGCGCAACGCTTCGGGCGGTACCAACGGAATCAACTCGCTGATCAACAGCGCAATTGCGTCTTCGAACAACTCGTACAACAACAGCAACATCTCGACCCAGCTGAACCTCGTGCATGTCGCAGAAGTTGACTATTCAGAGAACGGGTTCTCGAGCGATCTCGGCCGGCTTCGTGGCACTGGTGATGGGTTTATGGATGAAGTCCATGCCCTTCGTAATCAATACAACGCGGACTTCGTCGCGATGATCAGCGCTGGCTCGGGTTCGTGCGGCATCGGTTACCTTATGACCAATCTATCTACCAACTTTGCTTCATCCGCATTCACAGTCACCCGGTACAGCTGCGCAGTCGGGAACCTGACCTTCGCCCATGAAATCGGCCACAACATGGGTTGCACACACGATCGGGCCAATGCCAACGGCGGTCTGTATTCCTATTCATTCGGCCACCGGTGGATCGCGGCCAACAACGGCTCGCAGTACCGCTCGGTGATGTCTTACTCACCCGGAACGCGTATTCCGCACTTCTCAAATCCCGATGTTGACTATCGCGGCACTCCAACCGGGATCCCCGAGGGGCAATCGTCATCGGCCAACAACGCCCAGTCAATCATGAATGTATTGACAACCGTTTCTAGGTTCCGACTTGGCGGCGCCGAGCCCCAGGTCTTGGATTCGCCTGCGTCGCAATCAGCCGATCAGGGCGACACGGTCTTCCTCGCGGTGAATGCCGTCGGCGGCGACCTGGTCTACACATGGCTGCGCAACGATGCTCCGATCTTCAACGGCGGGCGTATCTCAGGAGCCGACACGGCGGTATTGCAAATCTTTGACGCCCAACCATCAGACGCAGGCGACTACTACGTAGCGATCGGCAACACGTGCGGCAATGTCTTCTCGGCGACAGGCACCCTGACCGTGTCGCAGTCTTGCCAGGCTGACTTGAGCGGCAATGGCACACTCGACTTCTTCGACATCACCGAGTTCATCTCGCTCTACAACGCGGGCGATCTGTCCGCCGATCTCGCAGCCCCGTTCGGTACGCTCAACTTCTTTGATGTTTCGGCATACATCGCGCTCTACAACGCAGGCTGCCCCTAATCAAAACGGGTAAAGCCCGAATAACCTCAGATGAACCCATGGCCGCCGATTATCCCCGTTGAGAGGGGGTAATCGGCGGTTGTTCTTTCCACTTTCGGAACGCCGGCGTATACACTGGTGAACCATGACCAACACCATCATCCGTGCCGCCTTCAGTCCCCTTTCAAGCCTGCTGCGTCCAAGGGCGCTCATGCTCGCGACGTTGGGGGTGTCGGTCGCTTCCGCGGCGGCTGCCGACGGGCTGCGGGTCGTCACTTGGAACATCTCGAACTACTCAGGTGGTCGGGTGTCGCAGCTGCAGACCGCGATCTACTCCGAGTTTGAAGGTCGCTCGATGGATCCCGATGTGTTCGTCGGTCAAGAGATCCTCAGTCAGTTCGCTGCCAATACATTGGTGGGCATCCTGAACAGCGCACCAAACTCGCCCGGCGATTGGGCGGCCGCACCCTTCATCAATGGGCCAGACACCGACAATGCGATGTTCTATCGCACAAGTAAAGTCGAGTTCCTCGGGCAGACCGTGTTGCCCGCCGACGGAACGAGCGGGTCGCCACGCGATGTCAATCGGTACGACATCCGTCTCGTTGGCTATGGCGACACCGATACACGTCTTTCAATGTACTCGGTGCACATGAAGGCTGGCTCGGGTTCGTCCGACCAAGCCCGCCGATTGATCGAAGCCCAGAAGATTCGCGCTGATGCCGAGACGCTCGATCCAGCAATCCATATCATGATCCTCGGTGACTTCAACATCCAGTCATCGAGTCAGGCTGCGTACGTCTTCATGACCGGTTCGCAAGGCAACAACAACGGCCGCGTCGTTGATCCAATCGGCACGCCCGGAAGCTGGAACAACAGCGGACTCTACCGCTACGTTCATACGCAAGATCCTTCCGGCGCGGGCGGCATGGACGATCGGCACGATCAAGTGCTCGTCGATCCTTCCCTTGGCGACGGGTTTGGGCTCGAGTATCGCGGTATTTTCGGGCTTCCTTACTCGACCAGCACATGGAACGATCCGAACCATTCATATCGCTCGTGGGGAAACGACGGGACTTCTTTCAACACCGTGATGACCACCGCCGGAAACACGATGGTTGGTCAGAGCATCGCACTCGCGTTGGTGCAGGTCGCTTCAGGCGGCGGCCACCTCCCCGTGTTCTTGGACATGATCGTTCCCCCGGTGTTCCAAACACAGCTCGCGATCAAGATAGGCGATGTCCAGCAGGGCACAATCGGCGATGCTTCATTCCTCGTTGAGAACGCAGGCGATGTGAACCGCTGGGGAATGACCGGGATCGATGATCTTGAGTTCACCATCGTTGCCGACCCACCACTGATCGCACCGGTTGGGACATTCAGTGCAGCTGCGGGTGCGGGGCCGGTCTTCCCAACGATTTCTCTTGATGCGGCTGGACTGCCTGCCGGACCATTCGAGTATTCGTTTGATATCGTGACCAACGATCCGGACATGCCCGTGTTCACGCATGCGGTCGTTGGGACCGTGACCCCGGCCGATTGCCCGGCTGACATCGCCGAGCCATTCGGAGCGCTCAACTTCTTCGATGTGGCCGAGTTCATCAGTTTGTACAACGCCAACAGCCCGTCCGCGGATCTTGCCGAGCCGTTTGGGACATTAAACTTCTTCGATGTTTCAGAGTTCATTACTCAATACAACGCGGGATGTCCGTAAAAGCGATCGGGACCTCGATCAAAAACACACTTGATCCCGACCGTGGTAACGGCGACACTAGAGATCCAGGGCAAGTTGTATGTCCAGTCTCACCGTCTTTGAGTCATTGAGGATCTTCATGTCATTCCGATCGTCTCTCGTTGCTCTCTCGATCCTTCAAGCGCTTCTTTCTACCTATGCAGAAGCACAACTCACCTACTCTGAGATCGAAGCTGTCGCGCGCGTTGAGTCGTCCGTGACCGACAGCAAGACCTTTGACTTCACGCTCGACGAAGATGAGCGCATGCTCATGACCGAAGGCGCCCTTTCTGGTGAACTCACTTCTTTTGCCGGCGCCAACGGCGGTTCGGCCAACGCGAGTTCGACCTACGACATATTAGTTTCGTCAAACGGATTGTTGTTCGTAGCCGAGCTTGCAAGCCAATCGACCTTGGGTGGTGCGCTCAATGTGAATGCATCGTCCGGTGCAGCCATCGCCAGCGCGCTGAGTCCATTGGGTCAAACAGACGTTGCCATTTCGGGTTCATTCATACTTGATCAGCCTTTGCCGACCGGTTTTTTAGGTCCGGCGTTTGTTGATGTTCGCGTGCAGCTGCTCGGAGCATCGGCAAGCAATCCGGGTGTCTTCGTCAACATTCAATCTGAGCTGAGCTCGTTTGGAGCAGGAACCGAGAACGAAGTTCGCTTCATCGATACCGCTACGCTCTTTCCTGACGGCGACTACTCACTGCTTGTTCAGGCATCTCTCATCGCAGGTCAGACGTCGGGTTCTATCAATACCCCGGTCGAGATCAGCGGACGATTCACCATGCGCCTGGACTATCTCGATTCCGATCAAGACGGTCTCTTTGACACGTGGGAAACGGATGGAATCGACTTTGAGTTAGACGGCATCCCCGAACTCGATCTGCCCGGCATGGGCGCAACGCCCGACAACAAGGATCTGTTTGTCGAAATTGACGTTCACAGCAGTACGACGCTCACCCAAGACACGCTCGAAGATATCGTCAATGCATTCGACAACGCACCAGTTTCCAACCCCAGCGGTGTAGATGGCATTTTTCTTCACATGGATATCGATGAGACTGATCTACCGGACAGAAACTACTTTGAGGATCTCAGCGGCGGATCGGGAAACATCCGTGTGCAGATGCGAAACCAACGCGCGTCATTCTTTGGAACAGCCGCTCAGCGCTCGTCATCGGATTCCGAAGTGATTCTCAAAGCAAAGTCGCTCGTTTATCGATACGGCGTTGTCGGAGGCATTCTCACCGTGACCTTTGACGGAGGAAGCATTTCGCCTGGGGGAATGGCTGAACTTCCAGGCGATGATTTCATCATCACGTTGATTAACCCCAATCCGCGCCAAGGCGATCAAGGCCGCACCATCATGCATGAGCTTGGTCATACCCTTGGGCTTCGCCATGGTGGGAATGACAACGTCAACTACAAGCCGAACTACTTCAGCGTCATGAACTACATGCACGCGCTTCAACGTCCCGCGTGGGGTCCAGACTGGAACAACGATCTGCCTTTCGATTACTCACGCAGCAAGCTTCCTGATGTAGACGAGTTCGACCTTTCAGAGTCAGCCGGCATCGGCTCAGACTGCGCCTGCACCGCAGGCCGTCTGTTCGCGTTCGGAAACGACAACCCGATTAGCCCACAATCAAACAATCCGGTCTTCATCGGGCAAGCCGGACCGGGAGACTCAGTCGATTGGGACGTCGATGGCAGCTTCTCAACCGAAGGCTTCGTGCTCGATGTCAACCGTCTTAATCCCGCAGCCAATCCAAACATCGAAGTGCACCAGGGGCATGACGATTGGAGCAACCTCTACTATAAACTGCGGGGCGGCCGAAACTTTGACTTCGGTGCCGTCGCCACCGGAGAGAGCACGCTGGATCCCGAGATCGGCGAGCTCAGCTTCGAAGAAAACGAAGAACTCAACAACCGCCCGGTGGTCTACCTGGACGACCCGGGGCCATCGTGTGTTCCCGATTTGAATATGGACGGGAACCTGAACTTCTTTGACGTTGCCGATTACATCGCGCTATACAACGCCGATGATCTTGCAGCCGACTTCGCGGCCCCCTTCGGCACGCTGAACTTCTTCGATGTCGCCGAGTACATCGCTGCATTCAACGCTGGATGCCCGTAAACCCGGTCTGATCCAGTTCTCAGTTCTCACTCCCCCGGGCCGGTCCGATCTCCTAAACTGACTCCCGTGACCCGCTTGCCCACCGATCTCGTCTCCCGGCTCCGCCCCTCCCTGGAGGGACGGAACTGCTGCGTCACCGGCGGAGCTGGCTTCATCGGCGGGCACCTCGTCGACGCCCTCGTCTCCCTTGGAGCTCGGGTCACGGTCATCGATGACCTCTGCAACTCCAACGCCGGGCACATCGCCGGGCTGATGGACTTAGAGCCCGAGCGGGTCCGCTTCGTCCATGCCAGCATCCTCGAGCGGGCCGCTCTTGAAGACGCCGTCGCGGGGTGTGATGTCGTTTTCCATCTCGCAGCGCTCGGCTCGGTCCCGCGTTCGGTCGAAGATCCGTCCCGCACTTGGGTTGTGAACGCCACCGGCACCATGCGCGTGCTCGAAGCCGCCCAACGTGCCAACGTCAAACGCGTGATCTACTCAGCATCATCGAGCGCATACGGCGACAACCCGTCGCTGCCCAAGCAAGAAACCATGGCGCCCGAGCCTATGTCCCCGTATGCAGCCGCCAAACTCGCGGGCGAGTCTCTCTGCCGCACATGGTCCGCCTGCTACAGCGTCGAGACCGCGTGCCTGCGCTACTTCAATATCTTCGGCCCGCGCCAAGCCGCCGACTCTGCCTATGCAGCCGTGGTCCCGGCATTCATCAAGTCCTTTCTCAGCGGCGATGCCCCAACAATCTTTGGTGACGGCGACCAAACACGCGACTTCACGCATGTCTCAAACGCCGTCGCAGCCAACTTGCTTGCGGGAACTTCAACCAAGCAGCTTGCCGGCGAAGTCGTCAATGTCGGCGCCGGCGTCCAGACCAGCATCAACACCCTTGCGGGTCTCATCGCTGTCTTATGTGAACGCCCGGGCGTCGTCGCCGATCATCAGCCAGTCCGAGTCGGCGAAGTCCGCGATTCCGTTGCGGACATCTCCGTTGGCGAAAGCTTACTGAGCTATACGCCGGTCACCGCGCTCGACGACGGGCTCACCCAAACCGTCCGCTGGTATCGGGACGAACTCACGCCCGGAAGTGCCCAGTGACCCCTCGTCTGTTGGTCGAGGGTCTTTGGGGTCTGTTTCTACTCGGTATGGCGACGCGATTCCGACTCCGCGGCCCATATTGGGCTTGGCGGACCCAAACCGCGTTCCCCAATGGCTCTCCGGCCGGTGGGCGGGCCGAGCTGGTCCGTTTGGCGCTCGAGTACGGAGCCTGGTCTTGGCGGACTCGCCGGCTCCGCTGAGCCAAACTGGCTCACAAGCCCAAGGGGCGCTGCCAAAAAACGGTTGATTGCGCTAAATCAGGACCGTTTGGCCTCAGATTGCCGATCGGACCCTAGTCCGGACCCCAAACGGTCCGATACGCTCTCTCCCCACGGAGCAACTGTCTTATGTCGAATGAAAACAACTCTGGCTCGTTCTCGCACGCTTTTCTCCCGGGTTTGATCCTCGGGCTGGTAATCGGAGCCGCCGCCGGCGCGTTCCTCCCAGATCTGATGGGCGGCAACAGAATCCCCACAGCAGGCTCGGGTGGGAATCACACTCCTGCTGAGCCTCGTGACGCCGAGGGTTCTTCACAAGAGGACATCCAGGGGATCATCGACGAAGCCGAGAAGCAAGCGGGCGAAGCAGCCGATGATTTAGCTGATGATGCCCAAGGCCTGCTCGAAGATGGTGCTGAGAAGGTCGAAGAGGTTATCGACGACGTGACCGAGTCGATCCCCACGCCACCCGGTAGCTGAAATCACACCCAGATCGATCCGGTCAGATTCTGCCGACTCGCTCGGCAGGGTTGACATACGCCTCTGCGCCGTGTTGACTCACCGGATGCCAGATCGCACCGCCCAACTGATTGCTCAACACGCCGAGACGAACCGGCTGCTCGGAGTCGACTTCCTGCCACTCGGGAACGCGTCAGCGGTCGCTGCCGGACTGTCTGGGTCTCCGCAGCCAAACCTTGACCCAGAATCGTCGAACCCGGATGAAGCTCCGACCATCGAGCCCAAACCGGTCGCACGCACGAAAAAGATTCGATCGCTGGATCGCGATGCATCTGAGCCATCAGCGTCACCGGCCTCGGTCAATCCTATCGAAATCCGTGCCTGCCACGAGTCTTTGACGGATCCACAAGCCAAGCTCGACGCGGTGCACAAAAGATACATCACCGACGCGCCCCATCAGCATTTTATCACAGACTACAACAAGATTGTGTTCGGCGAGGGTGATCCGCAAGCACGCCTGATGTTTGTGGGAGAAGCACCCGGTGAGACCGAAGATCAAACCGGGCGGCCGTTCGTCGGACGCGCCGGGCAACTGCTCGACAAGATGATCGTCGCGATGGGCCTGTCTCGCGAGTCGGTCTACATCTGCAATGTGCTCAAAACGCGTCCGCCAAACAACGCAACGCCAACTGCTGTTGAAGCTGGGCTGTGCGCTCCGTATCTCATCGAACAGATCCGGATCGTTCAGCCTGAAGTTATCGTGACGCTCGGCCTGCCCGCGACACGCCTCTTACTCGAAACCAACGAGCCAATGCGAGCGATGCGTGGGCGGTGGTGGTCGTTCCCGCCAAACCGAGCGTCCTCAGGATCGGCGTCATCTTCAAGTTCACCGATGTCAGATCCGGACCTTCCAGAGGTACCGGTCATGCCCACGTACCACCCGGCGTACCTGCTCCGGTCGTATACAGAAGAGAACCGCCGAAAAGTCTGGTCCGATCTGTGTGCTGTGGGCGAGCGTCTCGGGTTGCCAACCCGCGGATAGTCCTCCAACCTACGAAGAATGGGGTTTTACGAACTGCTTTCGTGTCATTGGTCGGTTGATGCGGATTTTTCTGAATCTCGCACCGAGCAAGGGAACCACCCCAGTGCAGCATCGTATAGACACTCGTTCAAAGCACCGGTAGAGAGTTCTTCTCATACACGCCGGTTACGTCAGACCAATCAAGACCCCCACGAGACTCGGCGCTTGACCAACGTGTTAGGCGCCGGGTTTTTTTCGAAGAGTTCCACGTCTTCTTGTTGGTTGGTCTGTTTCGGTGCCCATGAAAAAACCGGACCCAACAAGGTCCGGCCAGGTGATGCCGTTTTTTGACGATTCCGTTCAGGGTTCGTCGTGATCATGGTCGTGGCCGGCATGATCATCGTGATCATGAAGATCGCCGTGGTCATGCCCCGCGTGATCATCGGTTTCGACGACCTTGTTTGCAAAGCTGATCTCGGTGCTGGGATCGATTTTTTCAATCGCGGTGATATGCCACGCGGCGCGGATGCCGCCGTAGTTCACAGCGAACGAGAATCGAACTTTGTCACCAAGTTCGAAACCTTCGATACTCACCGGTTCTTTCACGGGGAACGGCATCTGCATTGCCTTCATCCCTGGAATGCCATCGGCGGTGACAAACACGTCTCCGGTTTTGGTTTTGAAATCTGGAATGTGTTCGTGGTGAATCTTGAACTCGGAACCGGGCTTACCTTCGACCGGCAGCTGCACGATGACGCCGAGGATGTCGGTGTATGTGTCTGTTCGAACTTCAGTCGCAGGCTTGGTCGCGGGGGCTTCGCGCTCCGAGCAGCCCGTCAGCATCGATGACAGAGCGACAAAAGAAAAGAGCGATGCACCCGCAAGGGACATCGCACGATTCGAAGACTTCTTTATGTTCGGCACGTTTAGCCCTTCGAGAGCTTGAGGTACTGCTCGACCGACCGGAGGTCTGGCGCGATGTCATGGGTGTATGGCATCGTGAAGCTGGTGCCCTGCACGCAGCGTGCGACCTTTGCCGAGTTCTCGCGCTTGTACCAACGGCGGTTACCGCGGATGTAGCTCACCATGCGCCGGCGACGGAGGTTCTGAGCGCGATTGAGGGCACGCTTGATGTCGGGATCGCGACGCATCAGACGGACGATGGTGTCCTGTGCGCCCTTGTTGTTGGGGACGCGGTCGATGGTGCAACTCAGGTTTTCGCCGGCGGCGAGCGTGTCGATCATGGCCCAACTCCTGACCCGGCTTCCGCCTGGGCCTGCATTCGTTCTGTATCAATCCCGGGAACGGGTTCCCGAACACCATCCCACGGCCTCCCAGCGGGGTGGATCGGGTCGTAAGTCTACGCGCGCCACTCGTCACGTCCACCCAAGACTGCTCCAAGCAATTGCAGCCGAGGGTGTTAGACCGTGATCCGCCCGCAGACTCGACCCTAGACTCCCCACCACGGAGGACCAACCGATGACCGACCAACCCGGCCAGAACCCGAATCAGCCCGAGCAGCCAAAGTTTGATGGCTCGGCAGACAATCAGAACCGCCCCAAGCTCCGCAAGATCCGCGGCTTCCCATTCCCGATTCAATCACCCGACGGCCAAAAGCAGACCATGCTCGGGCTCGCGGACGCACAACAGGTCTCCGACAAGCTTGTCGTGACCCAACCCGCGTTTCAGGCGGTCCTTCCTTTTATGGATGGGACGCGAGATATCGATCAGATCGTCGCCGAGGTAGGCCGCGGGCTCGAACGCCCCATGCTTGAACAGCTCGTTGCCCAGCTTGATGGCGCCGGCCTGATCGAAGGCCCGGTCGCGGATGGCCTGCTGGCCGACATGCGGACCGCGTTCGACAAGACCGACCACCTGCCCCCAGGCTCGACCGCACAGTTCGCAGATCTCCTTGTGATGCAAGAGGTTGGGCAAGAAGCCACCGACGAACAAAAAGTCGAAATGGGCCCCGACAAGCTCCGCCAGGCGATGGATACCTGGATCGAAGCTGCTCTGAAGGATGTCGAGAACCCCGCGTTCGATGTGCTCCCCAAAGCCATCGTCGCACCCCACCTGGACTACCAGCGTGGCTGGTACAACTACGCCCAGGCATATGGGCGAATGCGGGTTGTGGACCGCCCGGATCGGGTGGTCATCCTCGGAACCAACCACTTTGGTCGATCGACTGGTGTGTGCGGCTGTGACAAAGGCTTCGCATCACCCCTGGGGCTTTGTGAGGGCGATATTGAGCTGATGGCAGCCCTGCGTTCGAAGATGGGTGCCGCCGCCGAACCTCTCTTTGCCGAGCGGTATGACCACGAGAATGAGCACTCGATCGAGCTGCACATCCCGTGGATCCAGCACGTGTTCGGGATGGATGACTCTGGCGCGTATCCCAAGGTCTTTGCAGCACTTGTGCACGATCCGGTCACCAATAACGGTGATTCCTATGACGGCAACGGCGTCGATCTCGAACAGTTCATCGCGGCGCTCAAAGCCACGCTCGACGGACTTGGCGGAAAGACCCTGGTTATCTCGTCCGCCGACCTTTCACACGTGGGTCCCGCGTTTGGTGATCAGCAGACCCTCGGCGGCGACGAAGGCCCAGGGGCCGAGTTCCGTGCCAAGACCGCGACCCACGACAAAGAAATGCTCCAAACCTTTACTGAGAAAAGGTTTGAAGATCTCGTCGGGGCCATGGCGTGGCAGCAGAACCCGACTCGGTGGTGCTCGATCGGCAACATGGTCGCAGCAGCCCGGGTGACCGAGCCGGACCGGGTTGAGTTGCTGAACTATGCCGCGTCGATGGATCCGGAGGGGACGGCATTCGTTTCCTCAGCTGCCCTCGCGATGTTCTAGTCGACAAGGAGCGGGTTCTTCCGTTCTGTCACAGCAGTGTCACAGTCAGCCTCACGCCCGGAACAGGCGTGGGGCTGTTTCGTACCCTCCGTAGTGATGATCGGATACGATCGTCCCCCCTGCCCGGCGACCGGGCGGGATGACCGCGTGTGCTGCGTTCTGTAAGGAGAACTCATGGCCGCTTCGAATGTTTGCTGGGGCATTGAAATGGGCTTTGGAGCCATCAAGGCCCTCAAGCTTCAGCTGGACGGTGACGAGACGAAAGTCCTCGATTACGCCGTCATCAACCACCCCAAAGTGCTCTCAACACCTGACCTAGACCAAGACGATGCGATGCGCGTTGCGTTGGGAACGCTGGCGAGCCAGAAGGATCTGAGTGGGGCGCGGGTTTCGATCTCGCTGCCCGGTCACCAGAGCTTTGCTCGGTTTGCCAAGCTGCCGCCGGTCGAGCCAAAGAAAGTGCCCGACATCGTTAAGTTCGAAGCGGTTCAGCAGATCCCGTTTCCTCTGGAGGAAGTCGAGTGGGATTTCCAGACGTTTGTGTCGCCCGACTCGCCCGATATCGAGGTTGGTATCTTCGCGGTAACGCGCGAACGGATTAACAACCGTCTGTCGATGCTTGCCGACGTGGGTTTGACCCCAGACTGGGCGACGATCTCGCCCGTGGCGGCGTACAACGCGCTGGCTGTGGACTTGGAGTTCACTGAAGATACACCCGGCACGATCGTGCTCGACATCGGCACGGTTTCGACCGACCTGATCGTTGCCGAAGCAGGCCGCGTGTGGGTGCGGACGTTCCCGATCGGTGGTCATCAGTTCACCGAAGCGCTCGTGAACACATTCAAGATCAGCTACAGCAAGGCTGAGAAGCTCAAGCGAGAAGCCGAGCAGACCAAGCACGCGCGGCACGTATTCCAAGCGATGCGTCCGGTGTTTGGTGACCTTGCCCAAGAGATTCAGCGTTCGATCGGTTTCTACCAATCGGTGCATCCCGACGCAGATCTCAAGCGTCTGATCGGTCTTGGCAGCACGTTCAAGCTGCCCGGTTTGCGGAAGTACCTCAAGCAGCAGTTGCAGCTTGATGTGTATCGCATCGAACAGTTCAAGAAGCTCGCGCTCGATGGCCCGCAGGCTGGCGAGTTCCAGGCGGCATCGCTGAACCTGACTTCCGCATATGGCTGTGCGTTGCAAGCTCTCGGCACCGCGCCGCTGCGTGCGAACCTCATGCCTGTGCCTGTACTTCGCGAAGCGATGTGGAAGCGGAAAGTCCCGTACTTTGCGGCTGGTGCGGGCCTCGCAGCCGCAGCAGCCGGTGCGATGTTTGTCCGCCCGCTCATCGATTCGTCTGCCTATCAAGGCGCGACCAAGCCCCCGATCATTTCACAGGTTGTGTCTGAAGCAGGGCGTCTGACAAGCGACGCAGAAGATGCAGGTGTGACATCCGATGCGGCAGGCAACTTGGAAGCGGCGCAGATTGTCGGGCTGCTCGAAGATCGGGCGCTGTATGCCAACATATTGGATGATACCGCCCGCTTGATCTCGCGCACGAATGACCGCGCGACCGAGGCGGCAGTAGCCGATGCAAAGCTTGCCGAACTGCTTGAGGTCGGACCGGCCATCGAACTGGTGCGGCTGAATACCGAATACACAGGCGCCGGCGCCGCCGTTGTTGAGACTACCGGTCGCGGTCGCGGCCGAGGGAATCAAGCACCGGATCCGGCCAATGACCCGGACGCGCCGCCCGCCGAAGTCGTCGGCAAGCGCCACGTCAAGGTCACGGGCGAATACCGCGTTGCCGCGCCGAACTTGAGCCGGTTCATGCTCGAAGTCGTCGAGCCGGTGCTAAAGGACCTTGGGCGTGATGGGATGGACTACAACCTGATCGTTGGTGACCGTCCGTGGACCGGCGGCGGGGTTGCTTCGGCAAACCAGAACGCCGGGCGCCAAGGCGGGAGCAATCGTCCTGCCTATACCGCTCCGCGAGGGACTGCCAACAGGCCGACCGGGCGTCCCGGCGGGACGCGCACGAATGCAAATGTGTCGCAGCTCGCGCCGCTTCCTGATGCGCCCGGCGACCGAGAAGGCGTCGTGTCTGTAACGATCACGTGGTTTGCCGTGCTTGATCAGGCGGCGGAAGGGGGTGACGCGTGAAGGGTCTACTCGGTTGGTTGAAGAAGAACATCATCATCGTTTTGTCGATCGTCATGATCCTCGCGTTCTTGCCTGCGGGTTGGATTTTTAGTTCCAAATGGAACAAGAGCATCCAAAAAGATGCCGCGGATGAATACAACAAGCAGCGTTCGTCGCTGCAGCGTGCTGGCTCGGTGAACTATGCGCTCCCTGCCGTGTTTCAGGGTGAGGGCGAAGTCACGGAGTCGCGCCCGCCGAACCGGGCAGTCACGGAGTTTTTCCGTGATCAAAAAGAGCGTCGCACGAATCAGGTTGCTGAAGTGGTCGAACGCGGAACCGCGTTTAATCAGCGTGACCACGATGTGCTCGTCGAGGGCTTGCTTCCTGAAGCAGCGAGTGAGCGTGTGCGTCGTCAACTCGGGCTTGAAATGGCCGAGTTGATCTCGGGCACAATCGAGCCGGACGGCACCGTCGTCACGCCCTCGATTTATCGTTCGCTGCTCCGTCGAGTGAACGCGGGCATGCCCCCGATGCCTGAAGACCTCGCCGGTTCGCTTCAAGAGTTCAACGATCGCGAGCAGGAGCGATTTACCGCTGGCAGCACCGACGGGAAACTCAGCGACGAACAGCAAGAGCAACTCGCGAGCGAGTTGGTGAACCGTCGGTTGGGCGAATATGCGGGGCGTGCCAAGTCGTTGGCGTTCTACGCATCGCCTGAGGCATTCCGCACGGATGGTTCAGACGCTTGGACGGGCGTGCCCGCCCCGCGTCAAACCGACGTGACAACCTATCCTGCGGTTACCGAATCAATGGCGTACGTCTGGCAGTGGGACTATTGGATTGTCTCCGATCTACTCCAAGCGTTCGCCCAAGCGAACACGGACAGCTCGACCGGCGCCGCAACGGTTACCGACGGCGTTGTCAAGCGGGTCGAACGCGTTCGGATCAGTTCGTTCGATGCGAGCGCACCAGTTCAGGATCCCAATAGTGGTGGTGGCCGCGGGCGAGGCTCGCGCGGCGCAGCAGCTCCGACCGGCGCAACCGACGAGATCGTGACGTATACCGGCCGCAAGGGCGGGGACGCGAGTTCGGCGTTCGATGTTCGGACGGCTGAGGTGACCGCGGTGGTTTCATCGCGGGATTTGCCGCGTCTGTTCGACGCGATGGGCATGGTCAACAACATGACCGTCGTGGGGCTCACGATCGAGCCAGTCGATGTGTGGGCGGACCTCGAAGATGGGTTCTTTTATGGTTCAGATCATGTCGTCCGCGCGACGTTCCTGGTCGAGACGGTTTGGCTGCGGTCGTGGACCGAACCGTTGATGCCGGATCCCATTCGGGTCAAGCTCGGGCTCGCGCCACTGGCGAGCGAAGAAGGCACCGACGAACCCTGATCTCTCAAGAACCCTGATTCTTTCTGCAATACGTATGGGTCACCGCCCGCACGTTGGTGAAAACAAGCAACTCCGAGACTCCGGTCTCTAATCGACGACGCACGAGAGGCAAACTATGAAGCTCAAGGGCATTAACCCAATCGAGCAGCACATTGAGAAGATCTTGCTGGCGCTGATGGCGCTGGTACTCCTCGGTGTGTTCGCGATGCAGTTTTTAACGCAGCCCAACCAAGTCGAGGTTGGTTCGCGATCCATTCCGCCGCAGAACATTTATGTCGAGCTCGAAAGCCAAGCAAAGAGCTTGGACTCACAGCTCAAAGACCAGAACCCGGCGCTGCCAGAAGTGCAGTCAATCGATCTGGTAGAGCGGTACAACGCGGCGCTCGATGGGCAGCGTGGCATGCTCAACGAGCTTGCAGCGCCGCTCGGGCAAGCGGTCAACATCGCGAGTTCGGTGGGCGGCGGATTCGAAGACCAGGGTCCGTCGGAGGAGTCGATCTCCCCATTGACGATCCCGCAGACGACCGATGTGCTCGCTGCATCGCAGTGGGGGACCCTCGATCCGTATGCGGTTGAGACCGTTCCGGCGTACGCAGACTTCGTTCCAGCTCAGCAGCCGTTCGATTTCGCGTCAGTCACCATCGAGTCTGTTTTTTCTGGCACGGCGTTGCGTGACGCACTCTCAGCCGAAGAGGGCGCGGGCATTCCGCGTCGATTCTGGCAGGCGAGCGGCGTGTCCATCATGGGATTTGAAGTCGAACGGCAGATGTTGCTTCCTGACGGTTCGTGGGGTTCGGCCGAGTCGATCGACACGCCGCCCGGCACATCGCTGCCGCTCCGATCATTTGCGATGGACGCGGGGCTGCCCGAGTTGACCGAGCTGGTCAGCAAAGTTGTGAGTGCTTCTGAAGATGTCGAAAGACCCATGGCTCCCCCGACCATTGCAGGCCCAGAATGGACACCTCCTTCCGACAGGGTTGAGAACGATGATTCGGAACTGACCGAGGCCGATCGCCTTCGTCGCCGTCTCGCGTTGGCAGAAACCCAGCTAGAGCGTCTGCAAGAAACAGGCCGCAGTCCAAACACCGGGCGCCGCCCCGGAGGCGGACGGACCCCTGGGCGAGACCCGGGCAACACCCGCGACCCAAACGATGCCAATCGCAAACGAATCGATGATCTTCGCGACGAGATCAACGACCTTCGGAAGCAACTGCGTGATCTGGGCGAAGACGTGCCAGTTCCCGGTGCGGCCCGCAACACCCGCCCGACCCAGACCGGCCGGGCCGGTCTGGGTCGGGTCAATGACGCCTTGCTGACCCAAGACGCTGTCCGCCTGTGGGCCCATGACATGGGCGTTCAGCCCGGCGCGACGTATCGCTATCGCACACGCGTGGCGATTAACAATCCGTTGTTTCGCAAAGGGCCGGTTCTGGACCCAGATGACGCAGCGTTGCAAGAAACCTCGATGCAGCCCTTTGTGCATGGCGAGTGGTCTGATTGGTCAGACAACATCGTCGTAGGGGCTCGTGAATACTTCTTTGTGGCCAAGGCAGCGCCAGATGGTGGACCCAGCGGCCGAGTCCCCAACGCCTCGATCGAGGTGTATCGCATGTACTACGGCTCGTATCGCCGTTCCACGCTTACCTTGACGCCGGGTGATCCGGTCCGGGCGAGTGTTCGGATGCCTGAGGGGCTGTATCTCTTCGATACTGCCCAGATCGAAGCCGCGGACGCCAGTGCTGTGCTCTTGGCTGTCGAAGAACCTGACGCACTGCCCGCGGGGGTCAGCGAGGCGCCAAGGCGGCTCCAGATCGAGCTGGGGGCCTACGTGCTCGATGTGGTGACGCGTCCGATCTCGGCCACCGATCAGTTCGGAGCCAAGGTCACGGCCGCCGATGTTGTCTTAAGAGATCGCGACGGTGCGGTGCTGGTTCGAAGCAGTCTCGAAGATTCTTCGAGCCCGGCATATGAACTTGCAAGCTCTTCAGCGAGTCAAGCGGGCAAGTTGGAGCCGCGAGCCCCGGGTCAACCGGCAGAATCTGCGTCAATTGCGCTATTCCCGCCGGCGGATGCGCAGCCTTGAGCGTGCCTGTGACAGGGGTGAGCAGAATTCTGCAAGTCCATGTCGGAATTCCTGTTGCAGCAATTTGACCGCATCAGAGTTTGGACTACTATCCCCTCCGCCCCAACGCGGGGCACAACTTGGAGACAACCGGCGGACGCCGGGCGACTCCAGCCTCTTTGACATGTGCATGACGACGAGCAATAGGGCCCTGTCAGGGTGAAACGCGTTCGCGTGTTTGACGACTGATGGGGCGGCGAAACCGAGAAAATTCTTAGTATCTTGAGTTGGTGCCCGGATGTCAGATTTGAAGAGTTCGCTCTGAAGAAATGATAGATCGGGTTGATCGTCCCCATAAGCCGGTAGTCGTTCCGGCAGGGCGGTCATTGAATGATCCGTTCGGTGTTGATGGTTGAAAGGCTGTCGGCTTCCGGTCGGATTGATCAAACCAGAAAGAGCGTATGGCGGATGACTTGGTGTCGAGAGGCGATGAAAGACGTTGGAACCTGCGAAAAGCTGTAGGGAGCCGGTAACCAGGCTGTGATCTACAGATGTCTGAATGGGGAAACCCACCCGCAAGGGTATCGTACGCTGAATGCATAGGCGTGCGAGGCGAACCTGGGGAACTGAAACATCTAAGTACCCAGAGGAAAGGAAATCAATTGAGACTCCGTAAGTAGCGGCGAGCGAAAGCGGATGGTTGTGAGACCGGTGAACACGTTGGAATGCGTGATCGAAGAGGGTGAAAATCCCGTAACCGGAGTTAGCAACTAAGCCCTCGAGTAGGTTCGGGCTCGTGGAACCCGGATTGAACATAGGAGGTCCACCTTCTAAGGCTAAGTACTCCTCGACAACCGATAGCGTAAAAGTAAAGTGATTGAAAGTTGAAAAGTACCCCTATGAGGGGTGTGAAAGAGATCTGAAACCATGCGCTTACAAGCGGTCGGAGCCCTCCGGGGTGACGGCGTGCTTTTTGCATAATGAGCCCGCGAGTTAGTCTCTGTGGCGAGCCTAAGGCCTACCAGGCCGGAGGCGGAGCGAAAGCGAGTCTGAACAGGGCGTTCAGTCGCAGGGGCTAGACACGAAACCCGTGTGATCTACCCATGGCCAGAGTGAAGGAAGGGTAACACCTTCTGGAGGCTCGAACCCGTTAACGTTGAAAAGTTATGGGATGAGCTGTGGGGAGGGGTTAAAGTCCAATCAAACCGGGAGATAGCTTGTTCTCTCCGAAATAACTTTAGGGTTAGCCTCGGCATGCAACTATCGGGGGTAGAGCTACTGGATGCGTGGTGGGCCCTTCCTGGGTACCCCATGCAACCAAACTCCGAATACCGATAGCCAAGGGCCGGGAGATAGACCGCGAGTGACAATATCCGCGGTCAAAAGGAGAAAAATCCAGATCGCCAGCTAAGGTCCCTAAATTAAACTTAGTTCATAAGGAAGTCAGATTGCCGTGACAGCCAGGATGTTGGCTTAGAAGCAGCCACCATTTAAAGAGTGCGTAATAGCTCACTGGTCGAGGAATCTGGCGCCGATAATGATCGGGAATAAGTTTAATACCGAAGCTGCGGGCTGAGTAATCAGCGGTAGGAGAGCGTTCCACGTGCGGTGAAGCTGTTCCGGAAGGGACGGTGGAGCGCGTGGAAGTGAATATGCGGGCTTGAGTAACGATAATGAGGGTGAGAATCCCTCACGCCGTAAGCCCAAGGTTTCCTGGGGAAGGTAAATCCGCCCAGGGTTAGTCGGGACCTAAGGCGAGGCCGAAAGGCGTAGTCGATGGACATCAGGTTAATATTCCTGAACTCGTTGGGTAACGGATCATGAATGCTTCCAGCCTTATTAGATTGGTAGGCCTTCGGGCCGGTGGAAGTTGAAGTGGTTCCCAGAAAATGCCAACATAGACCCGTACCAAAACTGACACAGGTGGGCGAGGCGAATAGCCTCAGGCGCTCGAGAGAACGGTCGTGAAGGAACTAGGCAAATTGACCCCGTACGTTCGCAATAAGGGGGCCCTTCGGGGCGCAGAGAAAAGGCTCTGGCAACTGTTTATCAAAAACACAGCACTGTGCTAACTCGCAAGAGGATGTATACAGTGTGACGCTTGCCCAATGCCGGAATGTCACGGAAGCAGGTTAGCTTTATGCGAAGCTTGTGACCTAAGCACCGGTCAATGGCGGCCGTAACTATGACGGTCCTAAGGTAGCGAAGTTCCTTGTCGGGTAAGTTCCGACGCGCATGAATAGCGTAATGACTGGAGCACTGTCTCCACGACCGACTCGGTGAAATAGTAGTGGCGGTGAAGATGCCGCCTACCCGCAGCAAGACGGAAAGACCCTATGAACCTTTACTGCAGGCTCGTATTGGTCACGAGCACAGGATGCGCAGGATAGGTGGGAGGCTTTGAAGCGGGCGTTTAGGCGTCTGTGGAGCCGTTGTTGAGATACCACCCTTCTTGAGTTTGTGGCCTAACCCTGATTCCCGTGAACCCGGGCAGGGGACAGTGCGTGTTGGGCAGTTTGACTGGGGCGGTCTCCTCCGAAAGAGTAACGGAGGAGCGCAAAGGTTGGCTCAGCACGGATGGAAACCGTGTTTTAGAGTGTAAGAGCATAAGCCAGCTTTACTGCGAGTCCGACAGGACGAGCAGTCTCGAAAGAGGGCTCTAGTGATCCTGCGATCGCGTGTGGAAGCGTCGTAGCTCATCGGATAAAAGGTACTCTAGGGATAACAGGCTTATCGCCCCCGAGCGTCCATAGCGGCGGGGCGGTTTGGCACCTCGATGTCGGCTCATCGCATCCTGGGGCTGTAGGCGGTCCCAAGGGTTGGGCTGTTCGCCCATTAAAGCGGTACGCGAGCTGGGTTCAGACCGGCGTGAGCCAGGTCGGTCCCTATCTGTTGTGGGCGTTGCAAACTTGAAAGGAGTCAACCCTAGTACGAGAGGATTGGGTTGGACCAACCCCTGGTGATCCTGTTGGACTGCTAAGTCCACCGCAGGGTAGCTACGTTGGGCAGGGATAACCGCTGAAAGCATCTAAGCGGGAAGCCCCCCTTGAGATAAGGTTTGCTTGCTTTTGCGAGAGACCCCCGGAAGACTACCGGGTTGATAGGCCGCGAGTGTAAGGGCTGAGAAGCCCTCAGCTGAGCGGTACTAACGGTCGAAGGTTTGATCATTCCGACCAGGTGCCGA
>JBGCEB010000058.1:0-5974 GCA_045106075.1 Phycisphaerales bacterium | reverse complement strand
CTCGGCCAAGTCGGCAAAGGCTTCAAATGGCGCGAGACCCGAACCATGTTCGGCAAGCAAGCCACCGAAGACATGTGGATCACCGAGTGGTCGCCTCCAACGGGTTACACCGTGGAAGCCCGCTCGCACGGCAGCCATTACTTGACGCCGTTCACCTTCACCGATCTTGGCAATGGATCGGTCGAGATGAAAATGGTGTTCACCGCGACGCCGGAGACTTTCGGCGCCAAGATCATGATGAAGGTCTTTGCCATGATGACCAAGAAGCTGACCCAGTGCTTGGTCGACGACATGGCCGACATCAAGGCCCACTGCGAATCCGGCACCTGAGGGTGGTTCGCGGCCGAGATTGCCTATTTTAACATCGCGATGTAAAAATGGGGAGCAATAGGGTCATCTCCGTGGGCCTGTGCGGGTGAATTTTACCATCTGAGGCTGAAATTTTGCCATTCATCCCACGAAACCACCCTCGTTTGTGGTACGCTACGGAACAGTTACATCATGCCGCATCTCTTGAGGGATTTATGCGGTGCGGTGGAACGGAAACATGTTTCTGAGGGGTTCTGTCTCGCGGAGATGGTCCATGAAACAAAGAAGAGAGTCCTGATGCGTGGGCATTGGGAAAGAGAGAAGCACATTCGTGCGAACCGAAGAAAGAGAGAGGGATTCAAGATGAAGCTTGCTCCTGCAATGATTGTTGCCGCGTTGATCGCAGCACCCGCAACCGCCGACGTGAACGTTGGCATCGATCAGTCCGACGCCCCGTGGCTCGGCTTTATGAACGTCTTCGAGCTGGACTCGAACGGCGGCGGCTTCGTGTTCGGTTCAGGCTGGGGCGTCCCAGACCTGTCCGTGTCTTTCGACGACGGCGCCAGCAGCATGACCTTTGGTCCAAACACCATCGGTGACCCCAATGAGTTCTGGTACCAGGACCCGACTGGTAGCGGCAACGCGAACCCCGGCGGCCCCGGCGCTCCTGGCAACAAGTCTATGGAAGCCAACCTGTTCCAGCAGCTCTCGGATGGTTCGCTTTCGGGCACCACCGTGAACTTCTCGGGTTCGATCTTGTCTGACACGCTGACCAGTGCGCACGTCGCTTCGGTGTTCATCCGCGACTTCGCTGAGGACTTCTCGTCGGTCAACGAAACCATCGTCGCGTTGGACGCATCGGGCTCGTTTGACATCAGCCTTGCCACCATCGACGACGGCACCGCCCGCAACGTCCAGTGGGGCATCCAGCTCAAGGGTGAGAACGTCTGGATCACCGACGTTGCTCCCTTCGGCAACATCACGTTCGCGACCGTGCCTGCTCCGGGTGCGATGGCGTTGCTCGGCCTCGGCGGCATCGTCGCCGGCCGTCGCCGCCGCTAAATCTTTTCAGACTGCTCTTGCACACACATGAGCGGTTTGATTGGATCGATTTGATACTAATGAAGCCCGCGTCCGTTTGGACGCGGGCTTCTTGTATTGAGAGATTGCGTGACGGAGCGAGCGAGATTTTGGCAGTGCGAGAGAATCCCTAACCGACAACGGCGACTGGCGAGAAGAACGCCTATGCCGAGCAGCGTTGCTATTCCGGGAGCAGGGACGATCGTGTGCTGTGTGCGCGTTCTTTTCCGATGAAAGCGGTGGGTGTGCGTCGCTCAAAAGAGAGAGCGAGTGCGTGGGGACTCGCGGGGTGAGATAGATTCGATTTTGCTGTTGTTCTGCGTATCGAGCACCGGAATGGGTGTTCTTCGACTTGTTCTGGTAGGATCTGGGCATGTGGAAAGTGCTATTGGTGGTATCGATGTTCTTCGGGATTGCTGGGATCGGCGCGTTTATCGCGGCGTTGGTGTTTATGAACACATACGACGGCAGCACCTACTTTGATGTAGGTGCTGCGTCGTTGTTGATCTCTTGTTTTGTGGGGATCTGGTCGCTGCACATGCGGATGAGCGCGGAGCGATAGTTAGCCGTCGGTTCGTTCGAGGACGTATTGGTTGCGGATGGTCCAAGTTTCGCCGGCGTCGTTCGAGAAGCGATTGGTGATTTCGACCGTGTCGTCGCTGTGGACAACGGTGAGCGTGTGCGGCGTGCCGTTGTTATCGCGTTCGGCGAGGATGATGTGCGCATCGTTTGGCTGAACGCTGGAGTATGTTTTGACGTCGAAGGTATCTTCGCCAAGTGTGAGCTTGGTGCCGTTGTTTGTGAGTTCGATGGAAGAGGCGTCGTTGATGATTGATCCGTTGGGTTCGGTAAACGCGTAGACGCCTGAGAGGCGTTGGTCGCTGCCGTTGAAGGTGGCGGTCATCGGGAGGCTGACGCGTGTCGTGTTGTCTTGGTAGTCGAGGTAAGTGAGTGTGCCGGACCAGTTTCCTTCGAGGAACGCGAGGGTCGCGGCGGCGCGGTCGGTGCTCACGGTGGTTTTCGGTGTGGTTTCGTCTGCGTCACCGAAGTGATTGATGGTGACGGATTGGCCGGGTTCCCCGTCTTGGCCACGCTGACCGGTTTGGTTTAAGCACGCGGACATGACGAGTGGGAGGGTGAGGAGGGCGGATTGTGCGACGCGTCGCGGCATATTCATGGGGTTGTTCCTGTGATGAATGTGGTGGAATGGTGCTGTTTGTTTGGGCGGGGGTGTTCTGGGTTTCATTCGGTGTGATAGTCTTGTCGGATGCCCACGCCCGCCAAACCGGATAAGCCTACGACCGTTGCGCAGTATCTTGCGCAGTTGCCTCCCGAGCGGAAGGAGGCGATGGCGGCGATCCGGAAGACAATCAACGCGAATCTGCCTGATGGATACGAGGAGGGGATTCAGTATGGCATGATCGCGTGGTTTGTGCCGCATTCGGTGTATGAGAAGGGGTACCACTGCGATGCGAAGCAGCCGGTGCCGTTCATGAGCTTGGCGAGCCAGAAGAATCATATGGCTGCGTATCTGTTTTGCTTGTATTGCAATCCTGAGGATCTGGCGAAGTTCGAGGCGACATGGGAAGATGACATCGGCAAGATCGATATGGGTAAGTCGTGCGTTCGGTTTAAGAATCTTGATCAGGTGAGCCTGAAGGCGATTGGGGAGGCTGTGAAGGCGACGCCGGTGGACAAGTTCATTGGGGCGTATGAGGCGGCGTGGGTGACACCTCGGGCGAAGGCGACGGCTGGGAAGAAAACGGCCAAGAAAACCGCCAAGAAGGCGACCAAGAAAGTTACGAAGAAGCCCGGGGGGCGCGACGGGGCATAAAGCGGTTCGATCCGGTGTACGCTGGGGGTATGTTCTCAAGACTCTCAGTGCGTGTGCTTGTGCCGTTGATGCTGGCGATCCCGGTGGCGGTGGTTGCGGCGGTGATCGGATCGATCGCGGTGTCGGCCGGTCAGCGGACGGTTAATGACTTGGCGGGCCGATTGATCGATCAGTTGGCGATCCGGATCGAGCAGCGTGTGGAAGAACAGCTCGAGCTCGCGATGATCGCGAACCGTTCATTGCTTGTGTTGATCGAGGCCGGCGTGCTGGACCCGGACGATCTGCGGGCGTGGCGTGAGCCTTTGTGGGATCAGATGAAAGCGTTCGAGGGCATCAGCGCGATGACGTGGGGTGACGCGCGCTCGGGCGACGCGGTTTGGATGGCGAAGTATTCGGATGACTCGTTTTATGAGTTCGCGATCAAAGATGCTCGGACGGAGGGGATGCTGGAGCAATGGGACTTGATGGAGGATGGACGGCTTGGTGATGCGTTGAAGTCGGCATCGGAGTATGCGTTGGTGGAGCGACCTTGGTATGCCGCGGGGGCAGCGGGTGGGACGATCTCGGAGCATGATGGTCGGATCGTGGGGAACCCGCAGTGGAGCCCGGTGTATTCGTGGATGCGTTCGGATGGATCTGGCGGGACGCTTGGATTGAGTTTGGGTCGGCCGGTGTTTGAGGACAACGGTGATCTGCGCGGCGTGATTGATGTTGACTTGGAGTTGAATGCCCTGAGTGGCTTCTTGAACGGGCTGCGGATCGGGAACACGGGTTGGGCGTTTGTGACCGAGGGCGACGAAGGCTATCTCGTGGCGACGAGCCGACCCCAGGCGTTGGTGGGGCAAGATGGCGGGCGTGTGACTGCGGATGGATCGGCGGATGAGCCGACGCGACGGATTGCGTATCAGGCGGAGATGGCGGGGAATGGAACGGGATCGGGCGTGCCGGTGGGCGGCGGGGGGGCGTTGTGCATCCGCGATGAAGGGTTTGAAGCGGTGTGGGTCGGCGGGCGTGCGGTGGGGAGTGAGTATGGGTTGGATTGGCATGTGGTCGTGGCGGTTCCGGAGGCGGATTTGCTTGGCGAGGTGCGCGCGGTAGAGCAGCGGGCGATACGGGCTGGGATCACGGCTGCGTTGCTTTCGTTGCTCGCGGGGCTTGGTGTTGGGGCGGCGGCGACGCACCCGATTCTGAAGCTGCGTCGGCACCTGCGCGGCGTGGGTGAAGGGGATTTGGACACGCCGATCGAGATGAGCACCGGCCGGGAGATGACCGAGCTTGCCGGGGCGATCAATGGCATGCAAGAAGGATTGAAAGAGCGGATGCGATTGCAGAGCAGTTTGCTTTTGGCAGAGGAAGTGCAGCAGGCGTTTTTGCCGGGCGAGCCACCGCGTCTGGCTCGGTTGGATATTGCAGCGTCGAGCAACTACGCGGACGAGACCGGCGGTGACTATTACGACTTCTTGAGTGGTGAAGAGCTGCGTCGCCATGGTGATGGCGGTGTTGTTTCGCGTGGCGGTGTGGCGTTGGTGTTGGGCGATGTGATGGGGCACGGGATCGCGTCGGCGTTGCTGATGGCCACGGCCCGGGGGGTGCTGCGGGCGAAGGCGGGGGATGTTGATTCGTTGGGTACGCTGCTCGAGCACACGAATGTTCAGTTGGTGCGGGACACGGGCGGCGTGAAGTTCATGACCATGATGGTGGTGGCATTGGAGCCGGACTTGGATCGGTTGCGTTGGTCGAGCGCGGGGCAGGGGCCGCCGATGGTGTACGACTCGGCTGCGGATCGTTGGGTGGAGTTTGATCGGGGCGGGATGCCGCTGGGGATCGAGGCTGGGGCGGAGTATTCAGAGCATGTCGAGCAGGAACTGCAAGACGGGCTGGTGGTGATGCTGAGCACGGACGGCTTGTGGGAGGCGTTCAACGCGGATCACGAGCAGTTCGGGCTCGAGCGGGTGCAGCGGGTGATCGAGGCGAACGCGTCGGGGACGGCGCAGGAGATTGTGGATGCGTTGAACGGGGCGTTGTCAGATTATCTGGGGGCGTTGTCGGCGGATGATGATGTGACGTTTGTGGTGGTGAAGGTGGGGTGATCACATTCCGGTGGTGATCCCAGAGTGCTGGGCGGCGTGGATCCAGGCTCGGAGTTGGCCGCCGTGGTTGCCTTCGTGCCAGATGATGTACATCAGGTGGTCGTTGAGGGTGGGGAACCACTCGCGGATGCTCTCGGCGGGGTGGGGTTTCGCGAGAGCGTCCGCGTCGGCGTCGCGGATGGCTTTAACGAGTTTGGCGTGCATGTCTGCGACTGCGTCGATGGCCTGGTGCCAAGAGCCGAAGTGTGAGTTCATGTGCTCGCGTGCTTTGGCGTGGTCGGAGTTTGGACCGAACTGCTCGAAGTAGTCGCCGCGTTCGCGCGTACCGGTGGTGAGGCTGGCGAGTTGGAGTGTGTCGGCGAGGCCGAGGTGGCAGATGATCCAGCAGGGCGACTGGATGAGCCCGGCGGGCTGTCGATCGCAGACCAGTTCGGGGATAGCACGCGCGAGTTTGAGTGTTTCGTTGCGGTCATACTCGATCGAACGGGCGATGGATTGGATGTAGTGCATGTTTGGCCGCTTAGCACATGGTCATGCCGCCGTCGATGGCGATGGTTTGGCCGGTGAGGAAGCCGGCTTCGTCGCTGGTGGCGTAGGCGACGGCGGCGGCGATGTCTTCGGGTTGGCCCAGGGTGCGGACGGCCATCATGGCTTTGACGCC
>JBGCEB010000057.1:0-21775 GCA_045106075.1 Phycisphaerales bacterium | reverse complement strand
GGGTAGGGCGCTGGGCTGAGCGAGACGATCAGGCCCGGCCGAGCTTCGCGGATCTCACGGACGAACTGATGCGCGTATTCGTTGACTTTGTCTGCCCGCCAGCGCATCCACTCGGGGTCCTTCGGATCCTCGGGCGGCGAGCGCCCGTCGTGCTCGTTGCGGTACCACGCGACGGTGAAGTCGTCGTAGCCCATCGTGTAGTACGGCCACACGATGCGGTCGTCCAACTGCACGCCGTCGAGGTCATACCGATCGACCGCTTCGAGGATCAGATCGAGCAGGAATCGCCGCGTCTCGGGGTGCAGGGGGTTCATCCAGACGAAACCGTTGGGCGCGACCTCATTCCCTTCTTGATCTCGGCTGAGCCAGTGCGGGTACATCTCGCGCAGGTGGTTCTGCGTGTCTTTGTGGGCGGCCATGAAGCCGTACTCGAACCAACCGATGCACATCAAACCGTTCCGGTGCGCTTCGATCGTGACCTCTTGCAGCAGATCTCGCGCCTCGATCAGCTTGTCCGGGTCGCCCGGGTCCTGCTTGATCAACGCCGGGCGACGATCGACGCCGATGACGTTCTCCAAGACCTCCGACGGGTACTGGGTGTACCCGTTTTTCCAGGCTTCGACATAGACCGTGTTCAGCCCGATCTCGCGCAGCCGCCGCATCGTCTCTGCGGTGTTTTCGGGGGTCGCGATGTGCGTGTTCGCGGTGGTGGTGAGCCAGGTACCGCGGACTTCGGGGGGTGCCGAGCGTGAAACTTCGATGGTGTCGGCGCTCGCGCCCTCTAAGGAAGCGACGCACGCGCCCAGCACCGCGACGCACGCGATGCTCACCAAAGCCTTGACGGAACGATCGAGCATGGGTCTACCCTTCGGATCGAGCCAGGGCGTCGGCCCCGGCGGGTGAATCTGTGTGACGGGCCCGGCCCGGATGGAAGCAATCATGAGCGAAACCACGCCCAACAACAAGCAATCTTTCGCACTCGCCTTCATCGGGGCGGGCGGCATCTCGGGGGCCCACGCGGGTGCCGTCAAAGACTCGGACGGAGCGTTGAGCGTGTCGGCCGTGGTCGATCCCAACAGTGAAGCCGCGTCCAAACTCGCCGGCGAACACGGGGCCAAAGCATTCGATTCTGCCGATGCCCTCTTCAATGCGATCGACTCCAATGCCGTCCACGTCGACGGCATCGTCATCTGCACGCCCCCCACCGTCCGCGTCGATCCCATCCGCGAAGCCCTGCAGCGCGGCATCGCGGTGCTGACCGAGAAGCCCGTCGCGATCAACGCCGAGGACGCCGCCCGCGTGGTCGAAATCGCCGATGCCCACCCCGACACGCTCTTCGGCGTCGCGTACTGCCACCGCTTCGCGCCGCCGGTCGTCCGCATGAAGCAGCTCGTCGCCGAGGGCAAAATCGGACGCCTGACCCGGTTCGAAAACGCCTTCGCGTTCCACAACCCGCCCATGAGCGAGAAGTGGATGTCCGACCCCGCGTTGTCGGGCGGCGGGTCGTTCATCGACACCGGCTGCCACTCGCTCGATCTGTTCCGCTACCTCGTCGGGCCCGCCCAAGTCGTCGGCTCGGTATTCGATTCCGACTGGGACAGCCGAGGCGAGTCCAGCGCCACCGTGCTCGTCAAAGCCAGCGAGGGCGACCACGCGGGCGTCGCCGGCGTGATCCTCGCGGGCTGGCTCGAACCCGAACGCTTCACCATCGACCTGATCGGCACCAACGGCTCGATGCACTACGACTACATGAAACCTACCGAACTGGTCTGCCGCCCAGGCATCGGGGACGCCGAGATGATCGAGGTGGAATCCCATGAGGTCCGGTTCACCAATCAGTTGATCCACTTCGCCCATGCGGCCCGGGGAGACGCGCCCCGTTCCGACCTGGCCGACGCCCGCGACGGGCTGGGAGCCGCCGAAGCGGTTGACAGCGCCGCGAAAGCCGCTAAGGTTATATAACCTTTCGGCATTCGATGCAATCCCCCCATCGACCGTTGGCAGCCCCCGAGGCCGAGTGATCGGCCTCTGAAGGGGATTCTCGGTGATCGTTCGGGGTTCTTTCTTGCTCCGGGTGGCCGTCGATGCTTGAGGGAGCATGGTTATGAGACCCGAAATCAACAGTTCGACGCCCGAGCGCGTGCCTGTCACGGTCTACGCATCGTCGTCATCTGCCAGCCGGGCGGTGGCGCGTGAGATCTCGGATCTGATCCGCGCCAAGTCAAAGGCGGGCGAGAAGACGGTGCTCGGTCTGGCGACGGGATCGACCCCGCAGGGCGTGTACGAAGAGCTCGTTCGGCTGCACCGCGAGGAGGGGCTGTCGTTCAAGAGCGTGGTTTCGTTCAACTTGGATGAGTACTGGCCGATGGCGGCCGACGAGTTGCAGAGTTACCGGCGCTTCATGGCCGAGCACTTGTTCGACCTGGTCGACATCGATCCGTCGAACGCGCACGTGCCCGATGGCACCATCCCGCGTGACGACGTCGAGGCGTATTGCGAGCGATATGAAAAGGCGATCCGCGATGCGGGCGGGCTTGATTTGCAGCTCTTGGGAATCGGCCGCACGGGTCACGTGGGCTTCAACGAGCCGGGCTCGCCCAAGGACTCGCGCACGCGACTGATCACGCTGGACAAGGTCACGCGGATGGACGCTGCCAGTGATTTCTTCGGCGAGTGGAACGTACCCCACCAAGCGATCACGATGGGTGTGGGCTCGATCCTTGACGCGAAGCGTGTGGTGCTGATCGGGTTCGGCGAGCACAAGGCACCAGTCGTCCGCCGCGCCGTCGAGGGACCAATCACCAACACCATCGCGGCGTCGTTTTTGCAGGAGCACGCGAACGCGCGGTTCGTTCTGGACGAAGCCGCGGCTGCGGAACTGACGCGGTTCAAAACACCGTGGTTGCTGGGGCCGATGAAACGGTTCGGTCGGTCGTGGGACGATGCGCGGACGGTCAAGAAGGCCGTGATTTGGCTGGCGAAATCGCTGAAAAAGCCGATCCTGAAACTCACGAACGAGGACTATAACGAGAATGGCTTGCAGGAACTCGTCGCTTCACGCGGCGGGGCGTACCACGTCAACATCAAAGTTTTCAGGCAGCTCCAGAAGACAATCACAGGCTGGCCCGGCGGTAAACCCGGACGTCCAAAGTTCGTGCCCAGCAAGGGCGTCGAAGACGCAATAGCAGAGGACCCATTCCCCAAACGCGTCATGGTGTTCAGCCCGCACCCCGATGACGACGTGATCTCGATGGGGGGCACGTTCATCCGCTTATGTGATCAAGGGCACGACGTTCACGTTGCGTACCAGACAAGCGGGAACATCGCGGTGTTCGATGAAGAAGTCACCAAGTTCACCGACTTCATGCATGAGATCAGCGTGGCAATGGACATCGCGCCCGACCGGATCGCGGAACTCGCCGGCGGCGTGCAGCGCTTTGTGCAGACCAAAGAACCGGGCGAGGTTGATTCACCCGAGATCCAAACAATCAAGGGTCTGATCCGACGCGCGGAAGCCCGGGCGGGCGCGAAATACTCGGGCGTAAAAACCGATCGGATTCATTTCTTGGACATGCCGTTCTACGAGACAGGCAAGGTTAAGAAGAAACCCTTGGGTGAGGATGACATCAAAATCGTGATGAAACTGCTGCAGGAAACCAAGCCGCACCAGGTGTATGCAGCGGGCGATTTGTCGGACCCGCACGGCACGCACCGCGTGTGCCTGGCTGCGATTACGACAGCGCTGCATCGTCTGCGTGACGAAGCGTGGATGAAGGACTGCACGGTGTGGCTGTATCGCGGCGCTTGGCAGGAGTGGGGCGCCGAGGACGTCGAGATGGCGGTGCCGCTATCGCCGGACGAGGTCGATCGCAAGCGGATGGCGATCTTCAAGCACCAGTCGCAAAAGGATCGGGCGCTGTTCCCGGGCCCGAACGATCCGCGTGAGTTTTGGCAGCGTGCAGAGGACAGAAACCGTGATACAGCCAACCTCTACGACGCGCTTGGGTTGCCCGAGTATCAGGCGATCGAGGGGTTCGTGACCTGGAAGCCCAGCGCCGCGGACGGGTCGCTGGACGAGGCCGCATCAGCGGCAGAAATCAAGCCGTTGTCGAAGACCGACCTCGCGCCTCGGACAGGAGCGTCCTCTTGAGTGCATCACTGGCAGTTTGTTCGTGGTCGTTGCAGCCCGAGTCGCCGCATGACTTGGTTGACAAGATCCGGGCTTGCGGTGTATCCGGCGTGCAGCTGGCGCTTGATCCCGTCCGGCGCGGCGAGTGGGACGAGATCGAAACCGTGTCGCTGCTCGACGGTGCGGGCATCGAGATCGTGTCGGGGATGATGGAAACGGCGGGCGAGGATTACTCGACACTGGAGACCATCCGTGAAACAGGTGGCGTGCGTCCAGACGCGACATGGCCCGAGAATCTGGCCGCGGCGCGACGCGACGCTGAACTGGCGGCGCGGATCGGCGTAAATCTGGTCACGTTCCACGCGGGGTTCATCCCACACAACTCCCGCGACCCGGAATGGAACAAACTCATCCAGCGTCTGCGTGATCTCGTGGATGTGTATCACGGGTGCGGTGTTCGGGTTGGTCTCGAAACAGGACAGGAGAACGCCGACACGCTGGGCGAAGCCCTCGACGCGCTCGACCGACCCACCGCGGGCGTGAACTTTGATCCAGCCAACATGATTCTGTACGGCATGGGCGACCCGAATGCCGCGATTTCGGCGCTCGCGGCGCGGGTCGAGCAGATCCATGTCAAGGACGCCGTACAGACCAAGACGACCGGCACATGGGGCGCCGAAGTGCCCGCGGGCACTGGCGAGGTGGATTGGGCCGGGTTCTTTGCGATCGTGGGGCAGCGCCTGCCGGACTGTGATCTGGTCATCGAGCGGGAAGCGGGCGTGGAGCGGGTCAACGATGTCATCACGGCGGCCCGACTGGTCCGCGAACTGGCAACCTGGATCGAGTAACCCGCCCATGACCAGAGCATCATCTACGAAACCCGTTGGGATCGGCATCATCGGGATGGGCTTCATGGGGCAGACCCATGCACGGGCGTATCTTGGCGCGATCGCGGCCGGCTCAAACGCGTTGCTGACAAGCGTCTGCGATCGCGACACCGATCGACGCTCTGGCATCGCATCCGACGTTGGCAACATCAAGTCGGGCGAAGAACCCGAACGCATCTTCGAAGAGGGCGCGGTCACGGGCTACGAGAACATCGACGCGATGCTTGGCGACGCAAGCATTGACCTTGTCAGCATCTGCACGCCGACCGATTCGCATGTTGATTTGGCGATCAGGGCGCTCGAAGCGGGCAAGCACGTACTGGTCGAAAAACCGGTAGCCACGCGGGTCGAGGACGTCGAACGGTTGATCGATGCGGCCGACAAGACGGATCGCTTGTGCGTTCCCGCGATGTGCATGCGTCACTGGCCGGGCTGGAAGGAACTCAAGCAGATCGTCGATTCGGGGCGGTACGGGCGGGTCCGCCACGCTCGGTTTGACCGGTTGGGCTCGATGCCCGCGTGGGGCACCGATTTTTATGATGACCTTGCACGCTCAGGCGGCGCGATCTTCGATCTGCACGTGCACGACGCCGACGTAGTGCTGTGGCTGTTTGGAACACCCGACCTTGTGAGTTCGGCGGGCGACCATCGCCACGTTTCGAGTCAATACCGATTCAGCGACGGCAAGGCGGTGAGCACAACCGGAGGCTGGCTGTCCGATCGTTCGTTCCCGTTTTCCATGCGATTCCTCATCGAGTTCGAACGCGCGGTGCTGACCTTCGACGCGAGCGCGGACCCTCCTCTCACTCTTCACGCAGAGGGCAAAGCTACAACGCCCAAAGTTCAAGAAGGCACCGGGTACGATCACCAGGCGCGGGCTGTGATTGCGGCGGCGCAGGGCAACCCGCACCAACTCCCCTGCCTCCGAGATGCGTCCAGCGTGACCCGACTTATCTTGGCCGAACAAGAGAGTGCCGATGAACATCGTCCCGTTCCGCTCGATTGGTAGCACTAAAGCACAACCCTCAAAGGACCATGACCATGAATATCGGCGCGATCGGCATCGACTCATCCCACCTGCCCGAGTTCACTCGGCGATTCAAAGAACTCCACGATTCGGGTAAGACGCCCTGCAAAGTCACACACTTCTTTGACCCTGGCACGCACGAATGGCAGCATCCCGACGGGCCCGAGCAGTCCGCCAAGGATGTCGCCAACTGGCGGAAGACCGCGCTCGAACTCGGCGCACAGCAGGTTGATTCGATGGACGTGCTGCTTGACGCCGTCGACGGCGTGATGGTGCTGGCTATCAATGGGCACCGTCATCTTGGGCTCGCGACACCCGCACTCACTAGGGGCATGCCCACTTACATCGACAAGCCCATGACTTGCTCGCCCGACGAAGCCAGGCAGATCCTCGCGATGGCCCGCGAGTCCGGCGCTCGCGCTTACAGCGCGTCGTCGCTGCGCTTCCCCGAGGAGATCCAGAAGATCGATCTGGACAAGACCGGGCCAATCGTCGCGATCGACGCCTTTGGCAACGGCGAACTGCTCGACATGATGCCCCACCTCTGGCACTACGGGTGCCACACGATCGAGATGGTCGACGCGATCTTCAAGAAATCAGGGCAAGGCGCGGGCGTCAAGCGTGTGTCGGCCGTGGCAATGCCCGATCGGCACCTGGTTGACATGGAATACCGCGATGGCCGCTACGTGCGCATCCGTATGGACCGCAAAGCCTCTTGGGCGTTCGGCGCCACGATCCATGGCGAGAAGGGCGTCGACCAGTTCGTGGTTGACTTCGGTCCCGTCTATACCCGCCTGGTCGAGGGCATGACCGGGTTCTTCGCGGGTGGCCGGGCGCCAGCGGAACTGCGTGACCTGGTCGAGAATGTGGCGGTCATGGAGGCCGGGAACCGGTCGATCGGGTCCGATGGCGCGTGGATCGAAGTTCCCGAGGTCGTGTGAGACACGGCAGGATGGTTTAACAAGTGCTTTCGTGATATTTGGACGCAGATTTCCGCCACGAGTGACCAGAAGGCGCTTTCGGTGACCGCCGGATTGTTATAGAATATTGATCGCTTCCCCTTTGCACCGGAGCCTCGAGGCTGGTGCTGCGTTCTGGGGAGCGGCCGGCGGCCTGATGAGGCCTGAACCGTTGGCAGCTGTGAGGGATTGGCCTCTGTAAGCGAAGAGATGGAGAGAAAAGAGATGAATAAGAGCATCACCGGAATCATGGTCATGGCCGGCCTCGCGTCGACCGCTGCCGCCCAAGTCAGCATGACCGAGGTCCAACGCATCGACCTGTTCGCGCTCAATAACGATCAGAGCAACACTTTCATTGGCACCAACGTTTCGGCGATCGCCTGGAATGGCAGCGACTTGTTTGCGGCTGGCTTTAATGGCGCTGCCGCTGCCGGCACGGGCGTGGCCCGTTTCTCGGGCGGATCGTTTGAACTCATGCAGTTCATCGCCGGCACCCCCGGATCGCGTGGCTTCTCGGGGCTGGACATTCAGGGCAACCGACTCGCTGCCGCCTATGACGATGGCGCGGGCGACCCCCAGGGCCTGCAGGTCTTCAACACCGACGACAACTCGGGTGTGTGGTCTAAGAACATTCGCGGCGGATCGGGCGTCGGGTTCGACACCGGCTTCGGCGGAGCGGGTGAAGGCGTCGCGTGGACCACCTTCGGTCAAGGTCGTCGGTTCCTTCAGGACACCGCGACCGGCTCGGATATCTTCGGCGGCTCGGCGGCCGAGAACGGGATGATCATTACTCCCGACTTCGAGGGCTCGTTCTGGCGTGACATGGACTTTGCCTCAAACGGTGACATGGTCGCCCGCCGATCGAACGATGTTGTGTTCTTTGATCGTACCGGTGCGAATACCGGGTCGGCATCGTTGCTCGTTGAGAACAACGAGAACGGCCCATTCGTCAATGGTCAGAATGTTGCCTTTGTCGACAACTCTGTATTCGGTGACTTTGTGATTTGGAACGATCGCACCAGCGCCGGCCTTGGTCAGTCGGCCGACGATGTGATTACGGTGACAGACCTTTCGGGCAACGAACTGACGCTGTCACTTGAGCTCATCGGAGGCGGTTCGCTTGCGACGGGCAACGGGTACTATGACTTCTCGTGGGATGCGGCTTCGCAGACCCTCGCGGTTCTTGACTTTGCCAATCGGAGCGTATCGATCTTCGCGGTTCCTGCGCCGGGTGCTGCGGGACTGCTCGGTATGGTCGGCCTGATGGCGGCGCGTCGCCGTCGGTAACTGCTGAACTCTCCGGATCGGACGGAAACGTCCGATCTGGCATTCATGACGAAGCAACCCACGCTCAAACCAGTGAGGAGAGAGCCAGGAAGACCGCTCTACGAACTTGTCCGGGACGCTGTCCGGGATGCGATCGACCAAGGGCTGTTTCATCCCGGCGATCGCCTGCCGAGCACCAAAACGCTATCCGTGACACTGGAAGTGTCTCTCGTGACCGTGCATCGGGCGTTGCAGGAACTCGTCGCGGCGGGGGTGCTCCGGCGTGGGCAGGGGCGCGGCACGTTTGTGCATGAGTCATACGCCGAGCCCGAGCACCGGACATCATCCATGCGTGTCGGCATCGTGTTTCACACCGAAGCGTCGCTTGCCGATTCATACCACGGACAGATTATGGAAGGTGTTCGTCGCGGCGCCGAACAGGTTGGTGCCGACATCGTTTTGTTGCGCTACGGCGAAGATTGGCGGAACGAGTGCGACGGGTACATTTATGTGAATCCGTTCAAAGATCAGCTTGATCATTCGCCTCGGTTTGGCAAACAGGACTCGAAGGAGAACGATCGTCCACCGACGATGATCGTGGGTGCCCGTACGGGTCAGAGTTCCGTTGGATGTGTTGACACGGACAACGTTGCGATGGCGGAGGCTGCGATCCAGCACCTTTACGATCTCGGTCATACCAGAATCGCATTTGTGGGCGGGCAGTCGGTTCTGACCAACAATGTTGATCGTCTCGCGGGTTATCGCAACGCATGCGGCCGCCTTGGTGCGGAGACCGCTCCGTCTCTTGAGATCTGTACGCCGGGCTGGCAGTTAGATGAAGAGGGTCTTGGGCGCGTTATTGCCATGCTGAGCTCCCATGAGCCACCGACTGCGGTTTTTGCGGCCGGCTACTACTTTGCGCTCAATGTTTACACGGCTGCGAATCGGCTCCGGATCAAAGTGCCCGACAATCTCTCGGTCGTCGGAGTTGATGACCCGCCAAGCGCGGTGCATTTGTCGCCGGCATTGACGACGATGCGCCAGCCTCTGACTGAAGTTGGCAAGTCAGCAGTCATCGAACTTCTCTCCCAGGTTTCTGGGCGTGGCAAGCTACCTCGGCTCATACTCGACGCGGATCTCATCGTCCGTGAATCGACCGCTCGTCACAACACTGATCTTCCGGCGGTCTCCACACACCGTTCGGCAGGAGTGAAATCATGAAATCTGCATCGACACATCAACGCCATCGGAAGGCGTTTACTCTGATCGAGTTGCTTGTTGTGATCGCGATCATCGCGCTGTTGATCGGAATCTTGCTTCCGGCGATCGGTAAAGCTCGTGAAACCGCAAAGGGGCTCATCTGCCAGACCAATGTACGCTCTTTGGGACAAGCGATGCTGCTGTACGCCAACGACTGGAAAGACAAGTTTCCGCCAAACGTGGACGGTGGACAAGATCGATTTGGCGGCGATGGGATCTACTGGTACGAGTCACCTCGCATTGGAGCGTATCTTCCGGATTTCGGTGGCAATGAGGGGCTAGATGGGGTCAGCAGGATCTCGTCGACCGCTGGCGGAGGCGTGTTCATTTGCCCGAATCACCCAGACGGGCAGCGATCGTACACGATGAACTATTACGCTTCGGCTGGGGTCGGCTTTGGGCCAGGCAGTGATGCTTCAGACTACACGACTCACCGATACACGCCTCCTCGGACGGCAAACTTCAATACCGGCACTGGCGGAACCGGCTTCAATGCGATCACCGTCCAAGCAGCCAGCTCGACTTTTCTTGTTGCAGAGGCATGGGGAGTATCCGGAGTTGAAAACGACGTTGGGTCGTATGATTGGTTTGCCGTTTCATCGATGGGCTCGAAAGGACGCCCCGGTGAACGTTTCGGGGGCGGTGTGGGCATCAATGACTTCCCCGGGAACGCGTTTGGAACGCGAAACATCCGAGCGCCGGAAGCTGGTGCCGCAGATCGAGGCGGAAACAACGACCCCGATGCCTACATTCCATACAACCGCCACCCAAGGCGTTTAGATGATCCTTTCGGCTTCTCTGGACGGGCTCACTTTGTGTTCGTAGATAATCATGTGTCGGGGATCGAAGGCAGTGACTTGTTTGACGAAGAAGGTCTTAGTACCTTCGAGGTATTATGGTCGAACAATGATCGCAGACTTGATCGCTCGCTTGATCTAAACGACGGTTGAACTACGTTCTTCGCGAGTTCTCAACCTCCACTTTTCAGGAACCTGCTGCCAACGATGACGCGCCCCCGCAGACTATTGGCTGTTGGATTTTTAGTCGCCCTCGCATTCCCTTTGGGATTTTGCGGCAGCCACCACGACACGGGCACGGTGCAGATTGAGCTGTGGACATTGGCGTTGCGTCCTCACTTTGATGACTACGTCGCCGGCGTTATTGAAGGCTTTGAGAACAAGCATCCCGGTGTGCAGGTCGTTTGGGTCGATGTTCCGTTTAGTGCGGTCGAGCGTAAGTTCATTGCCGCGTCCGCTGCCGATCGTGCACCGGATGTGATCAACTTGTCCGACCTGATGTTTGCACGCTTTGCCGGAGCCGGCGCTTTTCTTGATTTGCGTGATCGATTACCGGGGGATCCTGGTGATCGGTACCACGCCGGTGCGCTCGCTGTTGGCGATCTCGATAGCGGGCTGTTTGCACTGCCTTGGTATCTGACAACACAGGCCCGGATTGTGAACGAAGCGGTGCTGACGGATTTGGGCCTGACTCCGGAGTCTTTGGGTCAGACCTGGCCGGCGTTGCGCGACCAAGCTCAAGAGATCTTTGAAAACTCGGGCGGCATGCTCTTCACCCAGCCACTTGGGCAGGATTCTCAACTGCCAGTGATGATGCTCGCAGATGGTGTCATTCCATTTTCAACGGATGAATCAGGTGCGCTCCGCGCGAGTTTCACTCGCCGTGAGGTGATCGAGTGGGTAAGAGCCTGGGTCAGTTTTTACCGATCGGGCGCGATGCCTCGACAAGCTGCCACGAACGGCTTTGAGCATCTCATCGAAGTCTATCAGGAGGGGCGTGTTGGCGTACTCAACACCGGCTCGAACTTCTTGGCGCGCGTCCGGGGTGCTTCACCGTCGATCTATGACTCAACATCTGTTTCGCCGCCGATCGTTGGCCAACTCGGGCGTGCGCATGTTGCCGTGATGCCGGTATCGGTTTGCACCTCGACCGAGCATCCGGATCTGAGTATTGCATTGGCCTGGGAACTGACAAGCGCGGAGAACCAGCTCGCGTTCTGCAGGCTGGCATCCATTCTGCCGAGCACACCCGCAGCTCTTGAAGATTCATTTTTCAAGGGCCCGACGCGCCATGAGATCGAAACCGGGGACGAGAAAATCGGTCAGGCCCGAGCCATCGTGGCGACCGCATTGGAGCATGCCGTCGCCTTTACACCGAGGCTCGAATGCTGGCCGATTTTGCGGCGTTCGTTCAATGAACACATCAAGCGGGCTTTGCTAGGCGACACACCACTGGAACGCGTGCTTGCTGACGTCGAGCGTGATTGGAACGACATCCTCGATGGCGAAGATCAAAAGCGTGCTCTTGCAGGCGAACCCCGTGCGTCGATGGATGCGATCCCGATGCCTCCACCCGTTGGTTCGGTGATTGGGATGGATCGATGAGTCTCCGTCCGAATCGTGTGCTCACGCCTTGGCTTTTCCTTGCACCATCAATCTGTGTGCTGGGTGTTTTCTTTGTGGGTTCTGCGGCCCAAGTCATTCTCTACTCGTTCACGCGGTATTCTGCTTTTAGTGATCCCGAGTTTGTTGGGCTTCAGAACTATCGGGCGCTCTTTTCCGACCGAGTGTTCTTTTCGGCTCTTGCCAACTCGTTCTTCTACCTTCTTGTCACGCCTGCTTTGCTCGTGCTGGCACTCGGTGCTGCACTTGTCATCGAGTCAGGTATTCGAGGCGGGAAGACGATGCGTCTCTTGCTGTTCCTCCCGGTAGTGACCCCCACGATCGTCGCGGCCGTCGCGTGGCGCCTTGTACTCAACGAAGAAAGTGGGTTGCTCAATCAGCTCCTCGAGGTCGTGCCCGGGCTCGAACCGATTCGCTGGCTGACTGAACATCCGTACACGTTGATGTCTGCCATGATGGTCACGGCGTGGAAGGGCTTTGGCTTCTACATGATGATTTTTTTGGCTGGCCTGATGCAGGTGCCTTCATCAACGAAGGAAGCTGCGGCTATTGACGGTGCTGGACCGATCTGTATGTTCTATTTTGTCACACTTCCCTCGCTTCGCCCAACGATTGTGCTGGTGAGTGTGATCTCGTCGATTTCGGCCCTCAAGGTGTTCGACGAGTTGTTTGTCACCATTCGTGGCGTGCCCGCTGATCAACAAACCGCCGTGCCTTACATCTACGACTTGGCGTTTGAACGCGGCTCATTTGGGGCGGCATGCGCCGCGGGCGTGGTCCTTTTCGCGGTGATCCTAATGTTTAGCTTGATCAATCTGCGTTTGTCATCGGGAGGGAACCGATGAGCGGGCTGGCGCGACAACCCGGATGGACACTCGTTGCATATGTAGCGGCTTCGTGTCTCGTTGCATTGGCGATCGTACCGGCGCTCTGGCTCGTTGTTGGGGCGTTTCAGTCGCCTGAGGCTGAACTCAACACGCTTGCCGGACCTTGGACGACCGCGAACTTCGAGAAAGCAGTTCAAGAAGGCGGTGTCTGGGTCGCGGCGCTGAACTCAGCGCTGGTGACGGTTGCCCGGGCCGGCCTAAATGTCTTGCTCGCTGCGCTGGCTGCGTATCCGTTGGCCCGTTTTTCGTTTCGAGGGCGGCAAACTGTCTTTGTGCTGGTACTGGCAACCACGATGATTCCTGAGCAAGTCATCGTGGTCCCCATGTTCAAGATTGCAGCAGGAATCGGCTTGTATGACACTTTGGCGGGCGTGATCGTTCCGTTTAGCGTTTCGGCATTCGGTATCTTTCTCTGTCGGCAGGCATTCTTGGCGATCCCGCGAGACCTTGAAGAGGCTGCATGGATAGATGGTGCGGGCGCTTTTCGGATCTGGTGGTCTGTCATGTTGCCTCTTGCAACACCGACGTTGGCGTTGCTTGCTCTGTTTAGTGTGATCGGAGCGTGGTCTGACCTTCTTTGGCCGCTCGTCATATTGCAAAGTGAAAACAAGTTCACGCTTCCGGTCGCGATCAATCGCATGCTTGGTGTATTCGCAACAAACCCGCGCGTCGCGTACGCAGCTTCGGTTCTTGCGATCGTGCCGATCGTCATCTTGTTTGTATCGGTGCAACGTTGGTTGCGTCCAGAGTTGTTTGGAGGATCCGTCAAGGGATGAGCCGTTTCGAAACAATCCACACGCCCGTCCTGATCGTCGGAGGCTCAACCGGTGGTGTGGCTGCTGCACTGGCATGCGCTCGCAATGGGGTGCGATGCGTTGTGATCGAGGAAACCAGCTGGATCGGCGGGCAGCTTACGACTCAGGGAGTGCCTCCGGATGAAAACGCCTGGATTGAAGGAAACGGCCCGAATGCGCCATCTGACTTCAAAGGATGCACGCAGTCGTATACCGAAATGCGTGAACGAGTCCGGGCTTGGTACCGCGAGCATCGACCACTCAAGGCAGAGAAAATCGCAGACCCGTTTCTTAATCCGGGCGGAGGATGGGTGAGCCGGTTGTGCGCCGAGCCACGCGTGATTGAGTTCGTACTTCGATCAATGATCAGTACCAACGCCGTTCGCGGTCGAATCATTCTAAAAACAAACCATGTCATGCTTCGTGCTGATTCTGATGGTGATCGTACTGGGCGGGTTTTGTTCCAGAACAAAGCTAATGGCGATCTCTTGGAAGTAGTTGCCGATCTGGTTCTCGATGCGACCGATCTCGGTGATGTGATTGATGCGACTCAAACCGAGTCATGCATCGGCGCAGAGGCGGCCGACGTGTTCGGTGAGTTGCACGGGCGTACTGATTTGCCGAAGGGGCAACGATTCGATGAGCGTGACCAGCAGGCGTTTAGTTGGTGCTTTGCGATCGAGCATCGCGCCTGCGAGTCGCACATTATCGAGCGACCGTCGAACTATGGAACTTGGTGCAAGCATGTGCCCGAGATGAGTCCAGCTTGGACTGGTCCACTATTTAGCTGGACGGTTCCGAGTCATGATGCAGAGTACGGGCGGACCATTCCGATGGTCCCTTGGCCGGACGAACCGCGGTCGGACGAATGGGAACTGTGGCGATATCGACGCATCGTTGATCACAACGCATACCTCGAATCCGCTCGAAACAAGTTTCCGGATGTGACGCTGGTGAACTGGGTCCAGATGGATTTTTGGCAGGATATTCTCTTGGGGAAATCGACACAGGATCGAGTAGATGTCTACGAAGCCGCGCGCGATCAATCGCGTTGCCTCCTCTACTGGATGCAGACCGAGGCCCCGAGGCACGATGGTGGTACTGGATATCCAGGGCTTCGATTGCGTGGTGATGAACTCGGCTCTGAGGATGGCTTTGCGCTCGGGGCATACATCCGTGAGCCGCGTCGCCTTCTGGCCCAAACGATGCTGACCGAGGCCCACGTCGGTACGGCGCAGCGGAAACACGAGAACGCACCGAATCAAAGTGCAACGCAATGGGGCTCAGGGGAAGCATTCAAAGACTCGATCGCGATTGGCCATTATCCGATTGATTTGCACCCTTCCGCGGCTAATCGAAACAATGTTTATGTTCCGGCGGCTCCGTTTCGGGTTCCACTTTCTGCGCTTGTCCCGGTTCGCATGCGCAACATCATCGCTGCAGGCAAGGCAATGGGTGTTTCGCATGTTGCAAACGGATGTACCCGTCTTCATCCGGTGGAATGGGGCGTGGGCGAGGCGGCCGGGCTACTCGCCGCGTGGTGCATCAATAACAACACCGAACCTCATGCCATGTGCAGCGATATCGAAGAAACAACCGATTTCCAGCAGCATGCGGTTGCGCAGGGCATGCCTGTTGCATGGCCTTGGGATGAATAGACCGTCAGCGAAGCACGCTCGTTTAGTCGGCTAGTAATGTCACAATCTCGAATGGCTTGATATCGATCGTTACCGAACTGCCAACGCTCTCAGTCGTTCCATCGATTGGTTGCTCGATCGCATTCACTCGGCGAATGGACCGAACTGGTTGCGCGAACTCAATCGTCAAACGATCGTGGGAACCGCGCGTTTCCACGAGCCGAAGAACCCGTTGTTCGGGGTGTGCGGCGGCGGCTTTGAACGCCACGATTTCAACCCTTGTTTGGGGCGAGGCATGGATGACGATCGGGGCGACAGGCGTGCGAAGGCGTTGTACTTGAACCGGAACGCCAAAGCACTCTGCGTGCCGATCGACATCGGCAGCTGCCCAATCGCCATTGTGCGGAATGAAGGCATACCGGAGTCTATTGGCTCCCCGGTCCGCACTCGGGTCCGGATGCGTTGGTGAACGGAGAAGGGACATGCCCATCTTGTTACCGAGCGCAGATCGTCCGTAGATCGCATCAGAAAGAATCGCCAGACCTCGTCCCGGTTCTGACAAATCCATCCATTTGTGGCAGGCAAACTCGAAAGCAAAGCGATCCCAACCGGTGTTGCGGTGCGTGGGTCGACTGATGTATCCAAACTGTGTTCCAACGGTAACACGTTCGCTCCGGATCGGGGGGGCCGACTCGACGCGTAGCAAGCGGTGTGATTCTTGCCAGTTGATCTCCGTGACAACTTCGACCATCGGCGAACCTGCGTCGAGTCGAAAAAGCTGTGAACATGGAGAACCACCGATGTCAAACTCGGTCCGTAGTTCAACGCGCAAGGGTGATTGCTTGACGAGTTCAACTTGAGCAGGCTTGTCGTTGCTCCAGATCAAACTGCGTTCATAGTCTAGGTCGATATCCCACGCATCCCAGTTCATAGGTCGATCTCTATAGAGTTGTAGATTGTTGAGTGGGCGTTCTGATGCCAGATCTACGCCGTCTGCCGCACTGAGGTGACCGATGCGTCCGCACTCGTCGACTGCAAATGAAACCAAACCATTCGATATACGCCCGCCCTGCAAGACCACTGGCGCGGGGTCGGCAACCGCTGCGGGCAGCGCGCTGAACGCCTGGGCATGCACCGCGACAAGATCTCCCTCGATTGACACGACCGCTGTACGCTCGCTCGATGCTGCATTGACCACAAGGAGGTCGCCGTCTTGTGAGGTTGTGCGATCCAAGATCGTTTCGATCGTTTCGCTGATCAGTGCGTGATCATCGCGCGCGTCCGAATAGACTTCCGAAATCGATGATCCGGGCAATATATCGTGGAACTGGTTGAGCAACGTTCGTTCCCAAGCGATATCGAAATCGCGCCGGTATGTTCCCTCGGCGGTCTCATCGATCGGTTCTCCTCCGTACACAAGCAACTCGGCCATTCGAAGGCCGCGCTCGGCCCTTGCGTTTGCTTGTTTGAGCCATTGATGGGTTGTCAATGTACCGCGATGCAACTCTAAATCGATTTGACCCGACCAAACTGGAAGCCCGCCCGCTTGTTCGTCTTCTTTACACAACTCCGCAACAAACTGTTTTACCGATCCAAACTCGGTGCGCGGCATGCCATCGCAATATGCTGATACGCGGACCCGCTCTAGCATTTCAAACGTGGGACCGCCCCCACCATCGCCGTGCCCGAACGGCTGGAGTGCAATAGGCGGGCCGGGCAACCCTGCCGAATCTCGACCCGCGATGTTCTTCACGGCTCGGTCGAGTTCCTTGGGTGTCAGTGTTGCGTTGTAGTCGCCGCCGGGCGTGTTGTGAGCAAGGACTTCAGAGCCATCCAGACCCTGCCAGCGGAACGATGTATGAGGGAAGGTGTTTGATTGGTTCCAATGGATTTTGTTGGTCACAAAGGTATGAATGTCGCAGGCAGCCATGACCGTCGGCAGGCAGGCCGGAAACCCGAAGGTGTCGGGCAGGAACAGAACGCCAGAAGGTGGAGTATCCGGAAAACGACTCTGTAAATAGCGCGTGCCGTATAGAACTTGACGAATCAGCGACTCACCAGAAGGCACGAGTGCGTCGGGTTCGATCCACATCGATCCAACTGGTTCCCACTGCCCGGACGAAACCTGGTGTTTCAAACGCTCGAACACGGAGGGGGCATCTTCTTCGAGCCACGCATACTGCTGAGGCTGCGAGCACATGAAATGCAGTCGGGACTCTTGCTCCATCAGTTCGAGCGTGTTTGACCAGCTGCGAACCGTTTTCCGGCGGGTCTCGCTGATCGGCCAGAGCCACGCCGTATCGATGTGCGCATGGGCAACACAGAAGAGACGGGGCGCCGAGTCGCCCGGCATTCGTTCGAGTCCCTGATCGAGAAGATTCAAGGCTGTAGAGGCCGAACCTGACACATCGGAGTCATCGATCGCATCGCCCGCACGCCTCATCGACGCATACAGATCCTGAGCTCGAACCGAACTGGGTTCTAGTTCGGCCAGCATGTCGGCTGCGAATGACATGCGAGTATGTAAGCGCCACACCGTTTCGTCAAACAATACGACCTCAGCGCGATTCACAAGGCCGGGAGCGGCCGATCGCCAGCGATCGCTTCGTTCGCGACTGTCCCAATCAAAGACCTGTTCACCGAACGGATGGTTGCACGCTGCTTCGATAAGAACATTGATAGTTCGACCATCCCGAGAGGCGTCCGAGACCTCGAATGCATCTCGGTGCTCATCCAAGCCCCGCACCGGATCATTGACAGCGTTCCAAACGGTGGCTTCGGTGCCAGTGTCAAAGCGGAGGCGCCATCGCCGCCCGGTATCTTGGGGATTGATCTCATGCTGGGGCGTGATTGCCCCCCGCAGTTGGAACCAGCGTGTGGACCAGACCGGGCCCCAAGCGAATGGCAGCTCGATGTCTTGAAACTGCCCGGAGGCTTGGGCAGAACGCGCTTTTTCGATCGCGAATCGGTCCGAGCATGTCCATTGTGAGATCTGAAGGGGCTGCTGCTTGGTCCAAATGGCCGGCGCAAGCACAGATCGGCAAAGCATCTCGAATCGCGGGCGGAAGACTTCGCTGTCTGGACGCATTGGAATCTCCAAAACTCTGAAACACACGCGGAATTGGGATGCGTGCAGACAGGATTATTCTATAATCTTCCCGGCACGCTCGCATGGACTATTTCGCATATCAAACCACGGATGACTCACTCGAGCCTATCGCCCACTTGATGGGTGAGGATGTCGCGCTTGATGCGATCGCCGACGGGGTTGGCACGCCTTGCTTTGTCTATTCGGCCCGCACGATGGCGGAACATGCGAGCAGGTTTCGCGACGCTTTTTCACCGATCGATCCGATGATTTGCTATGCGGTGAAGGCGTGTTCCAATCTCGCCATATTGCGGAGGCTGTTCGCACCACAGTCAAGTACCGCATCGGGTGGTTGCGGATTGGGAGCTGACGTGGTCTCGGGGCTTGAACTAGAGCGAGCGTGGCTCGCAGGTTGCCCGATGGAACGGATCGTCTTTGCGGGCGTTGGTAAATCGGATGCTGAAATCAGGGCTGCATTGGATGGGAAGTACAGCCCGATCCGCGCGCACGCGAGGGCACACGGGCTCACCGATCCAGCGCTGAGAAGCCCGGTGGGCGTTCTCAACACCGAGTCGAGATCTGAACTAGAGCGGATCGCAACGATCGCGGGCGAGATTGGCTTACGCGCCAACGTTGCGATCCGTGTGAACCCTGATATTGACGCGGGGACGCATGACCACACCACGACGGGGCGTGCAAGTGATAAGTTTGGTGTGACGACCAAGGAAGCCGAGTCGCTTTGCCGAGCCTATCACCAGCATGATTCTGTTCGAGTCATTGGTTTCCATGTTCACCTTGGCTCACCAATTTACTCGGTCGATCCGTACACACGGGTGATCGCGTTATTGTGCAAGTTGATTGAGAAGGTTGAATCTTCAGGGGTAAAAATCTCTCACCTTGACCTTGGCGGTGGATTCGGCGCGGATTACTCCAGCGGGCAGACTCCGAGCTACCAAGACTTCGCGGGTGCGATCATGCCTGGATTGATGCCGCTTGTGCGACGCGGTATTCGCATTGTGCTTGAGCCCGGCCGAACCATTGTTGGCAACGCGGGTGTGTTGCTTGTTTCGGTTCGCCATGTAAAACGTCAAAGCGGACGCCGATTTGTGATCTGCGACGCGGGTATGAATGCTCTGATTCGGCCTGCTTTATACGGTGCAAAGCACTTTATCTGGCCCACGAAGGTTCAGACTGGTGATATTCCGGAAAGACGTTCGTTCGAAGACTCTGATCCTGATGAACCGTGCGACGTTGTTGGGCCTGTTTGTGAATCCGGCGATTTTCTTGCGCGAGGAATCCGACTTCCAGAAGTTAAGCGTGGTGATCGCCTCGCTGTTTTTACAGCGGGTGCGTACGGGATGACCATGACCAATACATATAACGATCAACAACTACCAGCGGAAGTCCTCATTGATGGCGGCGCGGCCAATGTTGTTCGTGAACGGCAGAGTCCGATTGAAACGATCGGCCCCGACATAGACACGCGCTCTCTGTCACTTGCCCAGGAAACCGCTGATGGCTGAACCGTCCGCTATTCTCGATGCACCCCGGCGAGAACGCTTGCTCTGTCTCGACGCCTTTCGCGGTTTTGTCATCGCGGCAATGCTTTTGGTCAATATGACTTGGAACAGCGACTCGTACCAGTTCCATCCTCAACTTTCGCACGTACCGTTCAACACACCGGCCCAAGGCGCAACGTTCACCGACTTGGTGTTCCCATGGTTTCTTTTTATCGCCGGCTGCGCGATTCCACTCTCGATGAAAACGGGCCGTGGGAGGTCGAGATCCGCGCAACAGAAGCTCATGGTGGCGGTCCGGAGAGGTGCCGTGATCTATCTGCTCGGCGTCTTACTCACCGTCGCGGGAAAGGCTTACAGCACACCGGTGACTTGGAAAGATCTGTTCGGGTGGAACATACTACAGCTGATTGGTGTCGGATACATATGTGCTGTCGCAGTGTATCTTCTTCCGCGGAAAGGCCAAGTTGTCTTCGTTGGATTGGTTCTCGCTGTCAAGCTTCTTCTGCTCACCCTGATCCCGGCGGATTTCCTGCGGGCCGCTATGGATACCGCCGGGTTTGCATCGCGTGTCTCAGGGGGAAGCCCGACTGGTGCTGGTACATTCACGCACTTCGACGATGTAAAGCGATTCATGCATCTCGAGCATGTGAAGGCTTTGCACTTGAAAGACGACGCTGGATTTTGGTCAACCTTCGGAGTGTACTGCGCCGGTTGGCTGGGCATGTCGCAGCAGTTTCTACCATGTGCAGCGATCGCGGTCATGGGTGGTTGGTGTTTGGAGATCCTGACCGATCAACGCAAAGTCAAGGGCGCACGAGTCGCACGACTCGCTTTGTTTGGATCCAGCGCTTTGACGATTTGCTACCTCTTCCAAGCAGGATACAACGTGAACGGCGGCGGGTGGCTGGGTGCCTTGACGGTTCCGTTCAGTAAGTGGCTGTTCAGTCCCAGCTATTGTCTTCTCGCAGCGGGCACTGGTGCGATTCTGCTCGCGATGTTCTATCTACTAACCGATTTGTTTCGAGTTACCAAACTGAACGTATTGCGAATATTCGGGCTGAATGCAATCGCGGTGTACGTTTGTGCCGAGCTGAGCTTCAAGGTTGTTTTCGCGAAATGGCAGATCATCTATCCGAATGGTTTCAGCGGCGCGGTCGCAGGCGGACTCATTTCATGGGTTGGGTATTGGTCTGACTCATTTGGAATGCCAAGCCAGGTTTCGCTCGCGCTTGGGGCCTGGTCGCTTCCCTTGATCTGGATATTGATGTGGTGGCTGCTTTGCTACTGGTTATGGAGGCGGCAAATTGTAGTTAAGTTGTAAATGAGTGTTACGGATTGAGAGAAAGGGCCAAGAAAGCTTTGCATAGCGACGGGCTGGGCGCTCGGGAACGGGGATCAGGTTCGATATCAATCCAGTTGCACTCTGATCCCTGATTAGTGGGGCTCACCTTGCCCGAAGCGACCAATACACGAGAGACAGTCGGCCACATGGGGTCGCCCTCCGCCTTTGGACACGAAGTTGGGTTTACGGGCAGCCGGCGTTAAACGCGTTAATGTATTCCACCACATCAAAGAAGTTGAGCATCTCGTCGCCGTTGAAGTCGGCCGGGCAATCGGGCAGAGACTCCCCGCGGTAGACGTAGTACGCCGGGTCGCTGATCACGGATCCGAACCCGGCGCTGGTGACCTCGACGAAGTACTGCCCCTCGACCTCCGGCCCGGAAGTGATCACGAGGACACTGGTGTCCGAGCCGACGTAGGACGGGCCGTCGGTGATCGGCTGGCCGTCGAAGAACCACTGATAGCTGGCGGCGTTGCTCGCTACGACCTGCATGAAGAAGTCCTGGTTCGGGATATCGACGACCAGGTCCTGCGGCTGCACGGCGATCAGGATCGGTGGA
>JBGCEB010000056.1:0-5083 GCA_045106075.1 Phycisphaerales bacterium | reverse complement strand
GGGCGGAGGAAGAGGGAGCTGATGGCAAGTGGGACGCCGGAGACGGCGAACGCGATCAGGATCGGGGTGTAGCTCTCGCCGGACAGCACGAACGCTTTTCCCGCGAGGTATGGCCCGATGCCGGTGGCGGCGACGGAGGCGAGGGAGATGGTGCCTCGGATGGCGCCGTGGTGGGTGCGACCGAAGTAGCGGGCGATGGCTGGGTTGCCGACGGCGACGGAGACGGCCATGGAGAAGCCGAACATGCCCATACCGATGGCCATGGTGAGGATGGCGTGGTCGGGGCTGACCCAGCCGGCGACCGGAGCGAGGCAGATGATGCATGCGACGAGCATCAGCGCCGGCCCGAATGGCATGAGGTGGCGTGGTTTGAAGCGGTCGACGAGGTAGCCGATCACGAGCATGCCGAGGCCGAAGCAGATGGGCCAGGGCTGGATGGCGGTGGCGGTTTGTGTTTCGGTGCCTTCGAGGCCGACGCTGCGGAGCATCTCTTGCATGTGAAAAAGGAGCGCCGTGCCGATGAGTCCGTTGGCGCACATGATGGGGACGAGTATCCAGTAGGCGCTGGTGCGCATGGCTTGTTTGCGTGTGAAGGCGGGGTCGTTGGCCGGGGCGTTGCCGCCGTGGACGGTGTCGTGGGCGGTGTGTTCGCGGGGGTCGCCGTCGAGGTGTTGGCCGATGTCTTCGGGCTTGTTTTTGAACACGAACAGCAATGCCGGGAAGACCAGCAGCACGACGAAGCCGGCGAGAACGAGGAGGGCGGTCTGGTAGCCGTGGTTCTCGATGAGCCATGCGGTGGGGCGGGGCATGAGCGCCGAGCCGCCCGCGAAGCCGACGATGGCGAGGATGGAATGGGTCTTGCCGAGTTTGCGTTCGAACCACATCGCGATGGTGTGCCCGGCGAGCATGCCCAGCGAGCCTTGCCCGAGGAAACGGATCAGGAAGAAGCACAGGCCAAGTTGGAAGATGTTGCTTGCTTGGGTCAGTAGCAGGAGTGCGCCGACGAAACAGATGGTGACGACGGCGGTGACGGTCCGCAAACCATGCACGTCGGCCATGCGTCCGACCCATGGCAACGGGAATGCGGCGAGGATGGTGCCGACGGTGTAGGCGAGGCTGAGGTCTTCGATTTTGATCGACGCGGCGTTCTGGAACGAGTCGTTGAAGATCGAGACGACGACGGTCTGGCTGGGCATGGTGGCGATGGCCAAGCCGATGGCGACGCCGAGCATGATCCAGCCGTAGAAGAAGGTGTTTTTGGTAGTCACCCGCGAGGGTAGGTTCGAGATTAGCGCCGAATGGTTGTGATCAGAGCAAGCGGAGTGATTTGAGGTCGTCGGTGGGCTCGGTGAAGGAGCACGAACCGTAGGAAGTGGCGAACGCTTCGCGTACGCGGCTGAGCTCAAGTAGGTTGATGGTGTATTCGCGCCATCCTGCGTCGGTGTTGGTGAGGACGAAGGCTGCTGCGTCGGTTTCTTCGAGGACCTGCACGGTGGTGGCGTGATCGATGCCGGCGACACGGACAAGAGCAGCGGCCAAGAAGACATTTAGGAAACCGTGCATCGTTCCGCGCGGCGGGTTGTCTTCGTAGGTTAGATTGTGCTCAGCGCGGACCGGATGATGGAGCCCGGCAGTTGCTTTGAATGCGACGTCGGCGCTGTGGCATGCATGGATGAATCGGGCGATGTCTTCAGGGGTGGGGATGAGGTCGGGTGTGACGCCGCCGCAACGGATTTTGGCGAGCGAATCATTGCCGGCAAGGGATGCGATGAAACCGCGGGGATCGCCGCCGAAGATGGCCGATCGCGGGAACTCGAACGAGGGTGTAATCTCGTCGGGAATGAGATCGAGCGCTTCGTCAACGTCGGTGGGGTCATCGATGCGCATCTCGATGGAGTCGACTCGCGCGAGCCCGTGCTCTTCGTGGCGGTGGTGTTCGTTGAACTCGGCGATGACATCGAGGCATTCATCGAGATCGCCGTCGATGATGCCCGAGATCGACCACGCGGGGAGGTCGTCGGCCATCTCGCGGTAGCCGCTGGTGGCATAGGTTCCGGGCATGAGAATCGCGCCGTGCTCGGTCAAGTCCATGACCTTCGTGACGGGGCAGATGAATCGCCCAAGAAAACCGGCATGTTCGGAGCGGGTATAGACGCCGTAGTTCTCGACGGCTTGTTTCATCGGGAGTTTGCTCGGTGGGAAAAGCCCGGCGTAGTCGACGAGCCCGTCCATGAGTGTTTCGATGGCTTTGTTGGTCGAAGCGTTTTTAGATGGGTTCATGGTGGTGGGTTCCGATCCGTTTACTTGGCGAGGCGTGCGATGAGTCGCCAGAGGTCGTGCGCTGAGAGTGATGCGCCTGTTTGAGCGTTGAAAGCTTCGAGGACGCGATCGAACGCATCGGTGTAAGGCAGGCGGTCGCGCTGGCCGAGGGTTCCTGCATACTCGATGACGAGTGATTCGATCAATGTTTCATGCTCGGCGTCGATCTTTGGTGGCGTTTCGGTGGTTCGTCCCAGCCGAGGGAGTCTGCCTGACTTGCGGAGACGCTGGAGGGTGTGCAGTGCGTCGCGTGGGTTGTCGTATCTCGAGGCAGCGAGCACACGGTCAAAGTCGTCGGTGTACGGCAGGGCGTCGAGCGTGCGGCCGACGTGTTGGTAGGCTTCGATCAATGCGGCTTCGCGTTCGTCGAGTGTGATATCGCCAGCAAAGAGTGATTTTGGGGTCGCTGGTGATTGGTTTGTGTCGGGTTCGTCGGGGTCGGGCTGTTTGAGCGATGGTAACCAGCCATCGGGGGCTTTGTCGCCTGCGTGCATGACCGGTTCCCATGCTTGCATGGACTGGATCGGCCTGTGTGCGGGATCAAAGAAGTCACCCATGCAACGTTCAAAGAGTGCGTGACGGCGTGCGTTGGAGATACCGCCGTCGATGTGTCCGTAGGGCGTGAGGAAGCGCCACTTGCGTGCGGGGTCTGCATCGACCGCGTTGAACACGGCGGCCGCGGTGGGGGCGGGCACGATGTCGTCGAGGTGGGCGAGTTTGCCGAGCGTGGGTCGGCGGACCTTGGCCGCGTGGACAACGGCGTCGCACAGGCGGATGCGGTCGAACAGTTCCTCGCGTCGATCTGCGTGGTGGGTCAGGACTTTGTCGAGATCGATCGCGGCGCCGCAAGGGCGATGGGCGAATCGCCAGCCCCAATCGCCGAGGCTGGGCAATCCGAGCGCGAGGCGGTCGATGAAGTGATCGCGTGGTAGTTTGCCGGCGAGTTGGGCGGCGGCCATAACGGCGATCCCGCCCCCGAGCGATTCGCCGAACAGCATCACGGTGGGGTGGTCGGTGGGTTCAACGGTTGATTCGACGGGATGGTCGTCGCCGCCGCGTTGACCGAGCATCCAGTTGCGCATCGCCCGGCATGCGTTGAAGACATCGGCGACGCCGTGGGGCAAGACCCACTCGTTGTTGTGGTCTGCGTCGAGTCCGCGTGCGAGCCAGCCCGCGCCGAGTTTGTTTGGTTTGCGCAGATCGCCGGTCTCGCGCTGCGAGCCGGGGAATCCGCGTAGGCGGATGGCGAACACCGTGACGCCGCGTTTGGCGAGATGGTTCCAGCGAGCGTGCTCAACTTCGCATTGCTTGGGGGAGGTGCCGTGCACAACGACGAGTGCGCCGGTGGTGCGGACGCCATCGGGCGGTGCGACGATGGCGCCTCCGATCCGGACGCCTCCAGCCGAGTCAAACTCGTGGGTCGCGGTTGGATCGGACGAATCTTCGGTTCTGCGCCGGCGAAGGAACGGGCGTTCGCTGACAACAGCGCTGTACCAGTGATTCCAGAAGACGGAATGATCGGGCGCGGGTGTGGGATCGCCGACGTGCGCGAAGGTTCGCACGGCGTTGCACCCGAAATCGTCCGGTTCGATCATGCGGTTAAGGTTCCATTCCGTCCGGAGTGAACTCGTCGAAGCCTTCTTGGATGGATCGTTCGAAGTTGGCGTCGTCGAGTTTTTCTTGGTTGTCTTTCAGGCGTTGTTTCACGGCGTCGAGATCGATCCTGGCGGCCCAGAGTTGTGAGCTTGGGCGGGTCTCGCCCTCGACCATCGCGCCGCGTTGGGCGGTCCACATCATCCACTGTCCATCGGGAGTGAAGACGGGCAAGCCATCGAAGCCGCGGGCGTCGGTGATGCGGACGTTGGCGCGTTCGGCGGGCGGGTTGTCGCCGGTCGCGTCGATGGCGTAGACCTCGTAGTTGGCGTGGCTGACCTCGCTGGTGGCGTAGAACAGCATCGAGCCGTCGGGCGTGAAGAACGGCGCCCAGTTGACGTGCCCGTTGTCGGTGATGGGGATCTCGCGGGCGATGCCGGTGACTTTGCCGGTGTTGTCGAAGGCGAGTTCGGCGATGTAGAGCTGGAGTGCTTTATCGCCGCGGCGGTCGGAGCGGTAGCAGATGCGTGTGCCGTCTGGGGAGAAGAAGGGCCCGCCGTCGTAGCCGGGCTCGGCGATGAGTTCGGTGTGGGTTTCTGTTTGTGTGTCGTAGATCCAGAGGTCGCCGTCGTCGGAGCCGGGCTTGAGGCGGGTATAGAGGATGTGGCGATCGTCGGTCGACCAAGAGGCCTCGGCGTCATAGCCGTCGCGATTCCAAAGGACCCCTGTTTCACTCGGGGTCCATACCGAGTCGTTCAGTGTGACCTCTTGGCCAATCACCTCCATCTCATTCGGAAACTGCCAGGTGTAGCGTGACGTGCCGCGCTGATAACCCGAGGAGGCGGTGTCATCCGGCGATGTGATGGTTGACCCGTAGATGAGCAGATACCGTTCGCCAGTCTTGTAGCCCCGAGGATGGAACCATCCGCAAGTGTTTGCGCTGCCCGGTTGGGAGAGCAGAACAGGTTTTTCGATGCCGGTGATGTTGCCGTTGTCACCGCGTGTCGCGGGGACCACATACATTCCGTAATGCTTCTCCGCCGGTTCGTCGCCTTCGGGTCTCGGCGTGCCCTGGAAGATGATCATGTGGCCGTCGGGCGAGAAGTAGGACTCGCCGGCTTTGAGGAAGAAGGTCTCGTCGGTGAGTTGGACGTGGTCGGTGAGGCACCAG
>JBGCEB010000055.1:0-8190 GCA_045106075.1 Phycisphaerales bacterium | reverse complement strand
CTCACTCCCCCGTATCAAGCACCGCCATAAACGCCTTCTGCGGGATGTTCACCGACCCGATCGACTTCATCTTCTGCTTGCCCTTGCGCTGGGCTTCGAGCAGCTTGCGCTTGCGGCTGATGTCGCCGCCGTAGCACTTGGCCGTCACGTCCTTGCGGTACCCCTTGATGGTTTCGCGGGCGATGATCTTTCCACCAATCGCAGCCTGGATCGGGATCTCGAACTGATGCCGATCAATCTGCTTGCGCAACCGGATCAACAACTGCCGGCCACGCTGCTCGGACCGATCGCGGTGACAGATGAGTGAGAGCGCTTCGACCGGGTCGCCGTTGATCAGGATCGACACCTTGCACAGGTTGTCTTTGTCATAGCGGATGACCTCGTAGTCCATCGTCGCGTAGCCCGCGGTGAGTCCTTTGAGCTTGTCGTAGAAGTCGTAGATGATCTCGGCCATCGGGATCTCGAACGTGAACATCTCGCGTGTATTCGACACGAACGTCTGGTTCTTGAACACCCCCCGGCGTTCCATCGAGAGCTTCATCACCTCGCCGATGTACTCTTTGGGGATCATGATCTCCACGCGGCAGATCGGCTCCATGAAGTCGATGATCTCGCCGGCGTCAGGCAGGTCGGCCGGGTTGTGGATCTCCTTCTCGAAGATCTCCCCGCCCTTGCCCCGCATGGTGATCTTGTACGAAACAGTGGGGGCCGTCTGCACGACCTCAACGCCGGCTTCGCGCTCGAGCCGCTCCTGGATGATGTCCATGTGCAACAACCCAAGGAACCCGCACCGGAACCCGAACCCGAGGGCTTCGGAGTGCACCGCCTGGAATGTATATGAAGCGTCGTTGAGCGACAGCCGCTCCATCCCATCGCGGAGTTCTTCGAACCCGCCGCCGCCCGCCGACGTGTTGGTCGCGGGGTAGAAGTCACAGAACACCATCTGCTGCGGCGGCGCGTATCCCTCGAGCGCTTCGTCGGCCGGCGTGTGATCGATCGTGATCGTATCGCCGACGCGTACATCGCCCAGCGTCTTGATGTTCGCCACCAGATAGCACGTCTCGCCCGGTCCGACTTCCTTGACCTTGAGCGGCTTGGGCGTGTACTTGCCCAGCTCGGTGACCTGGAAGGTTCGTTCAAGACCCATCATGCGGATCTTCTCGCCGACTTTGAGCTTGCCGTCGAACACACGGCAGTACACGATCACGCCGCGATAGTCGTCGTACACCGCATCAAAGATCAGCGCCCGCGTTTTCTCGGTCACCGGCGGCCGCGGCTCGGGCAACCGATCACAAATCGCGTCAAGCAACTCCTTGATGCCCTCGCCCGTCTTGGCCGACACCGGGATGCAAGACATCGCGTCGAACCCGAGCACTTGTTCCACTTCGTCGGCGATGTCGTCGGGCCGAGCGCCCGGCAGGTCAATCTTGTTCAGAACCGGGATGATCTCCAGGTCCTGCTCGACCGCGAGATACGCATTCACCACCGTCTGCGCTTCCACACCCTGCGAGGCGTCGATGATCAGGATCGCGCCCTCGCACGCCTTGAGCGCCCGAGAGACTTCATAGCCAAAGTCGACGTGACCGGGCGTGTCGATGAAGTTGAGCATGTAGGTTTCACCCTTGTGCTCATGCTTCACGGTGACGGCTGACGCTTTGATCGTGATGCCGCGTTCGCGTTCGAGATCCATCGAATCGAGAAGCTGCTCCTTGGCCTCCCGATCGGAGACGGCGTGGGTTGCTTGCAAAAGACGATCGGCCAGCGTGGATTTGCCGTGGTCGATGTGGGCGATGATGGAGAAGTTGCGGATATTCACGGGTCTTTTCATCCTCAGTAGAGAGAACTGGATCGTAGGTGGGCAAAGAGACTCGTGGGCGATCAGCAAGCAGCTATCCGTTGCCCCGGTGGGGGGTTAGGTAGCTCGTTTGGAAAGCCACTTCGCGGGCAGAAGCACAAGGGCTGCAAGCATCGTCGCCAGCACAAGCTCGATGGTTGTTATCCTTCGATCCGCGCGAGATTGCCCAGCAACCACGGCTCGGCACGCATTCGACAACCGGCCGACAGCGTCCCGGTAACTCTGGTCATCCATCAATGGGAGGCTGTCTGGTCCAGCGACAGAATCAAGCTCGACCCACAGCGTTTCATAGATCTCACGGTCGACCGAGACATCGGAAATCGGACCCTTCAACCAATCGAACCCGATGACGAGTGCCAACGCCAAGGCGATCAATCGTGTCATGAGAGCTCGTGCCATGTTCAACGCTCGCTTTGGGCTTTACCCAGGTTTGGTCGCCACGATCTCCCACACCGGCGGCAGCGCCATGAACCGGCTCGGGTCATTCCCAGCACGGTCCCACATCGCCAGCATGGCGCGGTGCAGCTCTTCGCTCATGAATCCGGTCTCGACCACGCGGGGCAGAAAACTCGCCCAGAATGTCGTCGGCCACGCCCACATGGGCTCGCCAGGGCGGGCGATCCGCTGGTGAACACCAAGGTGGGATATCTCCATGCCAGCATCGATCAAGATACCGGGCATTCGCCCCATGACATCCGGATCACCACCCGGCGCACGCCATGCACGATCGATGGCTTCGACGACTTGATCAAAGACGGGCTCTCTCGGTGCCATGCTCATCGAGCTGTAGTTAAAATAATCGAAGAGCACCATGCGCCCACCGGGCTTGAGTCGCTCGACGATGCCCCGAATCACCGCGACGGGGTCGGGCACAAAGCACAACAGCCATCGAGCGAGCGCTGCATCAAACGGCTCGTTGTCATCGGGCAGTGCACCGCCAATCGCCTGCACATCCCCGACATGCCCGGAAAGATGCGCGAGTCCAAGCACATCCGCGCGTCGATTCAGTTCAGCGATGAAGCCGGCTGATTCATCAACGCCAACGACGCTGCCGTGAATACCGACAAGTTGCGCCAGATCCACCGACGCATACCCCGGCCCGCAGCCAACATCAAGGATGCGCATGCCAGGCTGAAAACCCGCCCGTTGCCAAAGCGCGTGCGATGCATCGCCCCAAAGCCGATGCTGAACACCCAAGCGATCGAGTTCGACCGGATCGGTACCCAAGAGATATTCGCGCGGTTCATCAGTTTGGGGCATGGATGATTTTAGGCTGCATGCGTTTCCGTTCCGATTTCGAAGTGTTTCAGAGTCAAAGTGTGTCAATGATGCCTTGTGACCACCGCCCCTCCCGAGCCTTCGACGCACGCCAACGACCGGCGTGCCGGCAGCGGGCTGGTCGGCGGACTTCCGTGGTACGGTCCCCTCGCGGGTTTCGATCCGGCGCGTGTACCGACGATGTCACGCCAGAACTACCGCCGCGAGCTCTTTGCCGCTCTGTTTATTCCCTTCATGGTGGTGCTGTTCGAGGGCAGTGTTCTTTCGATCATCGTCCGTATCGCGTACGAAGGGCGCGTCGACACCGGGCTGCTCAATCAGGTCAGCTCCTTCATTGCCGTCATCCCGGCGCTGGCTAATCTATCCAGCTTCATCTGGGTCCGTGCCACGCACGGGCGGCACAAAGTCCGCGCCATCACACGCCTTCTTGTGATGGTTGTTGTCGTCACCCTGACGATGGCACTCGTCCCAAGCAACGCGATCGGGCTCATCTGGACCGCTGCCGCTGCATTCATCGCCCGCGTGGGATGGTCGGGGTTCACCACCATCCGCTCGACGATTTGGCGTACCAACTACCCCCAGCACGCCCGGGCCCGCATCACCGGCCGCTTCGCGATGGTGGCGACGCTGATGCTCGCCGGGCTGAGCGCCGCCATCGGCACCCTGCTTGGTTGGACCGACTCGATCGCCCGAGTCGGACAGCTTCCCGAATGGCTTGCTTGGGCACCCGTCGAGCCGGCGGACCTGCCTAAATGGACCATGCGGGTGATCATCCCCGTGGGTTGCACGATCGGGGTTGTTGGCATGGTCGTTTGGCGGACCATCCGAGTCCGCGGGCACACGGTGCTCGTGAATGCCGAACGCCGCACCTCAGGCCCAGAAACCCCCACGCTGAATCCGGTCGATCAGATCCGTGTCCTCACCAAAGACCCCGACTATGGCCGGTACATGCTCGCCCAGTTTCTCCTCGGCATCGGCAACATCATGTCCGTCTCAGTGATGCCGCTCATCCTCCGCGAACGCTTCGGCGTTGGATATTTTGAGGGCCTGCTCATCTCAACGGTGATCCCGCTTGGGCTGATGCCGTTTGCGATTCCGATGTGGGCCAAGCTCCTTGATGGCCGGCACATCGTGTATTTCCGCGCGATCCACTCATGGGTGTTCGTTGTGGCGCTCGTGTTGCTTTTCTTTGCGTATTCCGAGATCACGCTCTGGGTCATGTTTGTCTTCGCCGCCATACGAGGCATCGCCTTCGGCGGCGGCGCACTCGGCTGGACACTCGGGCACCTCGACTTCGCCAAGCCCGAGCAAGCCACCCAATACATGGGTGTCCACGTCACGCTCACCGGCGTGCGTGGGCTGATTTGCGTCACCACCGGCGCGACCCTCTACAACTGGCTCGAAGGGACCGGCGAAGGCAATGCCAAGTGGCTGTTGCTCGCATGTCTCGTCGTCACCACCCTCGGCGGGCTCGGGTTCGTCCATCTCTGGCGCGACCTCGTCGCGCGAGGACGCATCAAGCCCAACGGCGAGCGTCTCGACGTCAACTAAAAATCCTTGGGCGAATCAGTGCCTGAAGTGGCGGATACCCGTGGTCAGGCAGGTCACGCCGTGCTGGTCGCACAGATCGAAGGTCATCTGGTCGTTCTTCGAGCCGCCCGGATGGACGATGGTGGTCACACCCGCATCAATCAAGATCTGCGGCCCGTCCGGGAACGGGAAGAACGCATCTGATAGCGCGATCGCACCCTTCGCGAGCTCGCCCGCTTTGCGTACGGCGCTCAGGCACGACGCGACGCGGTCCATCTGGCCGGCACCCGCGCCGAAGAGGCGCGTGGAATCTTCGTCGATGCCCCCGATGAGAACGGCGTTGCTGGAGAGCGCCCGGCACACCGGTTCGAGGACCGCGCCCGCCGCGAGTGTTTCGGCGGTTGGCCCTGGGCCCGCCGCGTGCGTCCACGCTGTGGAGTCTGGCACGGTCAGGTCGCGTTCTTGCACGAGCAACCCTCCCGGCAGGAACTTGTGTTCGGTGCGTATGTCGGGTGTGACTTGGCCGACTTCGAGGAGTCGGACGTTTTTCCAGCGGCTCATCAGCACTTCGGAGGCGTCAGATTCAAACGAGGGCGCGATGACGACTTCGAAGAAGGTACCCTCGGCCGCGATGCGCTCGGCAGCAGCAAGATCGACAGCGCCGGAGATCGCCAGAATGCCACCGAACGCGGCCATCGGGTCGCCCGCGATCGCCTGATCAACCGCTGACCTCGCGTTCGGGGCACTGGCAGCGCCGCAAGGGTTTGTGTGCTTCACCACAGCCGCTGAAACGCGAATGGGCGCAACCTGTTGCATGGCGCGAACCAGCTCGAGCGTAGCGTTGGCGTCGTTGAGGTTGTTGTAGCTCAGCGCTTTGCCGTGGAGTTGCTTCGCTGTGACGAGCGCGCCTGCGGGGGCGTTGGGACTGGTGTACACCGCGGCGGCTTGGTGCGGATTCTCGCCGTACCGGAGGGTTTCTTGGCGCTCGTACGCAAGCGTGAGGCGTGCGGGCATCGGGTCGTCGCTGCCGAGGTGGGCCGAGATCGCGGCGTCATAAGCAGCTGTGCGTCGGAACGCGTCGATCGCAAGTTGTCGGCGGAGCTCGAACGAGGTCGCGCCATCGTTCGCTTCAAGCTCGGCGATCAATCCTGCGTATTGCGCGGGCTCGGTCACAACGGTCACACTCGCGTGGTTCTTGGCGCCCGAGCGGATCATGCTGGGCCCGCCGATGTCGATCTGCTCGATGGCTTCCGCTTCGGTGACACCGGGCTTTGCGACGGTGGCTTCGAAGGGATACAGGTTGACGCATACGAGGTCAATCGGTTCAATGCCGTGCTGCTTCATCGCGTTGGTGTGCGTGGTGAGGTCGCGACGTCCGAGCAGCCCGCCGTGCACGTTGGGGTGCAGGGTTTTGACTCGGCCGTCGAGCATCTCGGGGAATCCGGTGACCTCATCGATGCTGGTCACAGGCAGCCCGGCGTCAGCGATTGCCTTTGCGGTTCCTCCGGTCGAGATGAGTTCAACGCCGCAGCGATGAAGGCAGGTCGCGAGCTCGATCAGTCCGGATTTGTCAGACACAGACAGCAAGGCCCGGCCGACTTTGACAAGCTGAGCAGCGGAATCGGTGGTGCGATCGTCGGTCATCGTGGCGTCCATTGGGAATGGTTCCTAGGCGGTGCTTCGCTTGCGAGCGGGGCTGGCGCGATCGGTGAACGGGGCATGTCTTGGGATTCAAAAATAAGTGTGCCCCGAGCCGGGGTGGGGGGAGTGGCTCGGGGCACGGGGGGGGCAGATGGTGTTGCCACAGATATTACCGTTGTTCGAACTTGGCGACGGCTCCATCTCCGGAAATCAGGAAGATATCTCCGTCAAATGGGGAGTTTGACCTGAGTCCTGAGACCCCGGAAAGGGCGGCTCGTGAGATCACATCCCCGCGATCGGCGTCGACGCGGACGAGTTCGCGTCCGGTCCAGACCATCAAGTCGCCGTCGGCGGTCGTGACGACCCAGCCGGCAAGATCGACATCGGACCAAAGCACATCGCCGGTCTCGCCGTCGATGGCATGGAACCCATCGTCCGCTGTGGTCGCGTAAAGGATGCCGTCAACAAGCACAGGTTGAACGGTGACCGGGCGTGAAGAGCGTTTCCGCCAAACACGGGTGCCATACTCAGCGTCGTAGGCATAGAGCGATTGGTCGTGCGATCCGATGAAGATCAGGTAGCCGTCGGTGACAATATCACTGGCGCTATCGCCCGAGATCCGTCCGTCGGCCATGGTGCGTGCGGTCTCGATATCGAGGACTCGCAACTCGCCCTTGGTGCTGATTGCTCCAACGGTGAAATCATCGATCTTGACCGGAGGGGTCTCGATCAGCCCGTCAAGCTGGTATTCCCAGGCGCGGACTTTGTTGTTTGTGTCCATGGCAATCACACGCCCGGATGCTGTGCCGAAGATCGCGAGATTCTCAAACAAGGTTGGGCGGGTCGTCGCGATGGTGTTGAGCTGGGTGCGATCGATGGTGTTTCCGGTGCGGAGATCAAACTCGAAGAGTTCGGTCTCGTTGGCGATCACGATCGAGTCATCGCGTCGGACGTTGCCAAGGAATCGGGTGTTGGTTCGACGGACCTGTTTGTTCCAGCGAACGCGTCCGGTCGCACGATCGATGACCGAGACCATCGAGCCAGAGTCTTGGACGACCACAACATCGTCGAACGCATCGGCGAACTCGATGGACTCGCCATTGATGATCGGTGGGCGGCTGGTCCAGCCCCAGCGAAAGCCAAGCGACTGCCATGCGTCGTGATCGACGTCGTAGGGGTTCGCCAGGCTGACCGCGCCGATAGCCGGGCTGGCGGTGTCGTCAGCCTCGGTCGAGCTGTCAGATGAAGAGGATGAGGTCGTGCAGCCAAGCATGGCGGTTGGGATCGCCAGGCACGCGGACAGGATCAGCAGGCGGGTCGGCATGGGGTCTCGCTCCGCAATGGGGCAGGAAGGGTCAAAGAAAGGCCGAGACGGCCAGGCTGGCAGTATAGAGCAGGTCCGTCCGGGCATCTGGAACGGTTCCCAGCCGACATCTCGCCAGATTGAACAAGATTCCCGTTTGGAACACTCGACGTGCGAATCATGGGGCATGTTTACCGGCATCGTCCGTCATATCGCCCGCGTCGTGTCCTCAACCGAGACCCCATCGGGCAAACGAATCGTCATCGACCCGCAGGGATGGGGGCATGTGCCCGAGCCCGGCGATTCGATCGCATGCTCAGGTTGCTGCCTGACGCTGGTCCGGGCGGTGAGGGACGTAGACGGCATGTTCACGTTCGACGCGATCCCCGAGACGCTGAACAAGACCACGCTGGGGGGCTGGGAAGCCGGGACCGAGATCAATCTCGAGCCCGCGGCCCGCATGGGCGACCGGCTCGACGGGCACATCGTCCAAGGGCACGTCGATTGCGTGGGCGAGGTTTTGAACGTCGACGAGACCGAAGGCTGGCGGGTGCGGGTCTCGGTGCCGGCCAAGATGGGCAGG
>JBGCEB010000054.1:0-42739 GCA_045106075.1 Phycisphaerales bacterium | reverse complement strand
GTGGAGTGACCAGTGTTTCGGGTGCTGGTGGGCGGTAGCCCAGTGATGAATGAGGCCTCGCTGTGTTGTAGTGCTTCCGCCATCGCTTGATGAGCACCTTCGCTTCTTTCAGCGTGTAGAAGACCTCGCCATTGAGCAGCTCATCACGGAGCTTGCCATTGAAGCTCTCGATGAATCCATTCTCCCACGGACTCCCTGGCTCAATGTACAGTGTTGACACGCCGACATTGCTCAGCCACTTTCTCACCGCCTTGGCTGTAAACTCAGCACCGTTATCAGAGCGGATGTACTTCGGCACGCCCCGTGTCGCCATCAGCCATGCAAGACGCTCAAGCACATCGCCGTTGCGGAGATTCCGCGCCACATCGATCGCAAGACATTCCCTTGTGCGCTCATCAATCACCGTCAGCATCCGGAAGCTCCGACCATCATCGGTCCTTGCTTGCACAAAGTCGTAACTCCACACATGGTCTTTGTGCTCGGCTCGCAGGCGGACACACGATCCATCGTTAAACCACAATCGACCTCTCTTTGGCTGTTTCCTCGGCACCTTGAGACCCTCCTTCTTCCAGATCCGCTCGACACGCTTGTGATTTACACGCCAGCCTTCAAGACGGAGCATCGCTGCGATCCGGCGATACCCGTATCGCCCATACATGCACGCAAGCTCGATGATCCGCTGCGTCAGCGGTAGCTCGTCGTCTCTTACGCACGGCAAATACCGCTGGGATGCCCTCGGTTGTTTCAAAAGCCTGCACACCCGCCGCTCGGAAACGGTGAAGCGATTCCGTATCACATTGACCGCTTCTCGCTTCCGGTGCGGGCTTAGAAGTTTCCCTGAGCAACTTCCTGCAACATTGCTTTGTCAAGGTGAGCCTCTGCAAGCAATCGCTTGAGCCGAGTATTCTCTTTCTCTAGGTCCTTGAGCTTCTTGGCTTGCTCAGTCCGTAATCCACCATACTCTTTCCGCCAACGGTAGTACGTCTGCTCGGTGACACCCAGTTTGCGTGCGACCTCGGGGATATTCATCCCCTGTCCAATGTGTACCTCGGCCTCTCTGAGTTTGTTGATGATCTGCTCTGCCGAATGTCGTTTCCTGGCCATGATTGCCTGCCTTCTAAATACGCCCATTCTACGAAATCACTCGCATAAGAAATGGACTAGTTATTGGGGGGCAGGTCAATCCAGCAGTTTGATATTTACAAGCCATTCTAAGGAATAACCATTGTAAACTTGGCAGAGTTCATTTGGTAGATTACATGCTCAGCGCCAGCTCTGTAGCGCCTAGATTCAGCGGCTATTTTCACTGTTATACCGCTTACTCTATTCTCACTAGGAGTCCATCGTTTGAGAAATACTCACAAAGACACATCAATCCGTATAATGTTTGTCCATCTGCTTCGTGTGAGTGTGATATTTTTAGTTCTGATCTTGTTTCCGCCAACGTTTATCTTCTTAGTGACGACGATCTTCAAAAATTCGCACTGGATGATGGCGGTGCTTTGGTCATATACAGGCCTGTTCGGCTGGGGTCTTGTAGTACCAATTCTGACCTGGTTTGCAATTGAAGTGTATCGTGCGAGTCAAGACAAGCGTCAGGCTAAGGCGCCGCCACGGAGCCGCACCAGTCGGATTCTCGTTTCTGGATTCTGTGTTTCCCTAGTTGCCGCAGGTAACGCGTCGCTCGGTATGGCATCTGAACGCATATCGCGTCATCTGGATCAAAGTCGTCAGTATGGACTAGATATTTATCGAAATCACGATTTAACCCGGATCACCGGCCAGGCCATTCGTGTTTTAGTTCTGCAGCAGGCCGGGCAGGCGGAATCTGAGGAGCAAGGATATCTTCTCAAGACGTTCGCCGATGAATTTCCGGCACACTGGACTCAACTAGTTGATGATAAAGATCCGCGCATTCAGCTATTGTCCGAACCCGAGCTAGCAGAATTCATAGCAACGCCACGCGCAGAGTCTCTAAATACTGATGTTTGGCGGTCTATTATATCAAGTGAACAGAAACACATTTTATCCCAACAGCCTTCGTCAAATACTATCTCAAAAGTTTCAGATTCGCTGGCTAGTAGCTTCGGGATTTCACTACGCGAAGCGCTCAAGGAAGACTATTTCAGAGGAGGCAAGGCATGGCCATCCATGCAGCTCGATGTATATAGTAGGATGCTATCCATGGCATCTGCAGCTCGAGATGGCAGCGATCGCATCGAGTCAGCACTGGGAGATCTCTTTGCGGCACTTGATCAAGTGGCAAGCGAAGTGTCAGTGCTCAATGAAGCAGTGATTGAAGCGCGTGCCTCTCAAGATGCTCACGCCGCCGAGATACATCAAAGGCTAGAAGCAGTTAACTTGCAACTTGGCAATTTGAGTAATCTAGTCACATTTCAGCAGCTAGATAATATCTACGATACCATTATCGCGTTGAAAGCAGGAAATTTATCGGCAGGTGGCCAACAGCGTAGAGAACTGGCTCAGATTGCCAGGCTGAGAATTAATAATGCTCTTTCTCAGATCCCGCCTGAAAAATTGCCGGCTGATCTAGAAGATTGGATCGAAGAATCACTTCAAGGAAGTACGGCCATTCAAAGGTTTGCAGTCTTTGCGCGACTTGGAATGGGCGGTCAAACTGAAGGGCTTGTGAAAGAGATTGAGGTTGTTGTTGACGGTCTGGCCGAGCCAGAGAAGTACGAATACTTCCTCGCACGGGCAGATAGTTACTGGCTTGGAGGAAACTACTGGCACGCGGCAGGGTGGTACGCGCAGGCGATGGCGATTAGTATCAATGACCCACACGCCGTGTATCGTGCCGCTACAAGTGCAATGAATGCACCTGGGCGTGAGACATACGCATCAGATCTGATACTCGCTCAGAGTTGGATTCAGCGATGCCTCCGCAGGATCTCCCCTGAGAAACGACCGATCCCTGGGGCTGAAGCTAAGCTGTTGTCAATTCTCAGTTCAGTCCTGGTACACCGAGGAATGGTCAGCGAGAGTATTACACCAGCACGCCGGGCTCGCGATATCGTTATCAAAGGTAATGAAGAGAGTGGTGAGATAGATTCAGTGATCATGGCAGAGGTCGCTGAGACGTTCCGGTCAAGTGGCCAGCTTGATGAAGCCCAGCATGCGATTCAGTGGGCCGCGAAGAAACTGGATTTACACCTGGATCCCGTAAGCGAAGCAACGTTGTACGTTCGCCAAGTTCGATCATGGATTCGTCTCGACCTAGGCGATTTAGAGGGTGCGCTGGCTGATATCAACTGGTGTGTAGATCATGTTGATAATAGTTCCGTAGTACAAGAGTGGCGGCTGGCGCTCTATCTGTCGATTCGATCTCGCATCAAGTTACGAATCAATGACGCAGCCGGCGCGTACACAGATATCAATGAGAGCATCAATTGGTTTGAGATGCAGCCTGTTAAGGACAGTCGAAGTCTCGCCATTCGTTACGCCCAAAGAGCCAGCATTCTTGCGGCCCAAGGGGACTACGAGCAGGCCATTCATGACATAACAGCAAGCATCAGTTGGTTCGAGGCTCAAGAGCCTCGCGATGGGCGTGCCTTAGCGTTACGTTACGGCCAACGAACCACCATTCGCGCAGCACTTGGGGATCTTGCCGGAGCAGAAAGTGACATAGCAAGTAGCTTAGCGTGGTATGAGAGCCAGTATCCACGTGATTGGCGGGGTGTTGCCAATCGGCGATCCACTAGAGCGGCAATACGCCTTAGTCGGGGTAACTTAACAGGCGCGGAAGAAGATCTGACAAGTTCGATCGATTGGTATCAAAGCGAGGAGGTTCGGAACGAGAATCAACTGATGATCTTGCTTCGCGAGAGAGCGGAAGTCCGAGTTCAGCTGGGGGACGAAAGGGGTGCCGAAGAGGATCTCAGTCAGTGTATTGCGTGGTACGAGGAGCAGGGCTCAAGTTTTCAGCGCGATCTGGCTGTAAGCCGTTGGACTCGCTCTACTCTGCGGAACAAGCTTGGCGACTTTAGTGGTGCGATCAATGATATTGATTCGACGATTAGTTGGTTTGACCAACAGAGCCCTCGGGACGAGCGCGCGATTGCGATTTTTTACAAAAAGAGATCGGAAATTTTCCTTTCTTTAGGTGATCTGGTCAGTGCAGAAAAAAATATTGCATACAGTATTTCATGGTTTGAAAATAATATTTCTAGCGATATGCGGTCACTGTCTGTCATGTACGCTACACGCGCCAGCATCAGGTTGGAATTAGACATCGCCGAAGAGGCGAAAGATGATATAGACAAAGCAATAAAATGGTTCGAAAGTAGTTCACCGCCAAACAATCATGCAGTTGCAATTTACCTTCAAACTCGAGCAAAAATTGAGCGCGCACTAGGGAATGATGAGGCTGCTCGTGTAGATCTTGATCGAAGCATCGAGTGGTTTGAGGGGCAAACACCAAGAAATGAACGATCCCTGGCGAACAGGTATGCTATACGTGCTGCAATCTTACGAGATCGTGGCGATTTAGCGGGGGCGATGGCTGACATCGAGCGCACCATTCGTTGGTACACCGAAAAATCTCCAACGAGTGGACGCGGGCTGGCAATTCAGATGGCAGTCAGAGCTACGATAAAGCAAGCACTTGGGGATTTAGCGGGTGCAGAGCACGATGTTACAGAATGTCTGCTCTGGTTCGAATCTCAGACACCCTCAGATTCAAGGGCACTAAGCACCTACTATGGCGCTCGAGCGCAGATCCGCAGGCACTTAGGAGATGAGCAGGGTTTTCATTCTGATCTGCAAAGGTCACAAGAGCACAAAGAGAAATAGAATTGGAATGCGAATCGTAGTGCTCCTTGACGAAGCTAATGCCTACAACAAGGACAGGCGAGTCGATTGGCTGCATCTGTCTCATATGGCCACACTATTTTGAACTGCGCTCCTGACCTGCCCCTCAGAACCTAGTCCATCCGCTATGCGAAGTTACGGGCGGCCTGAACTCCCACGCGATGCCTGTTGGCCCAGATGTGCTTCAGCGTGAGTTCCAAAATGAGTTCCAGTTCAGTGTCTTAAGAACAGCCAAGGCCAGCAAAGATTGGCAAAGAACTGGAATCCGAAACTGGCCTCAGAGCTCAGAAACGTCGTTTCATGACTGTGAGCGGTGGGGCGCCACTAACTAGCGTCGAATCCCCCTCTCTCCGCTTGCATTCGAACCCCCTCTGCTGAGCCAGCAGTGGGAGTTTTTCGTTAGGTTGTAAAAAACTGGTTGCCCACTCTGCTGGCTGGCGAGCTTGCTTTCTACGAATCGAGTTGGCGCTCAGCGATCTATGGCTTGAGACAACTCTAAGTCGGGTGCTCCAACAGCGGTGCGTCTTCGCAAACCGGTGGACTAGAGCTGCCACAGTCCGTGCTCGATGCCGCCAAGGATGTAGATTGAGAACGTGCCTTGGCCTGGGATAGGCATCGGCGGGAGGGCGACGGTCGCGCCGGCATTCTCGGCAGCCTTGACCGCGGACTGAATGTCATCAACTAAGACATACGGCCGCACGATCGGCTGCTCGGTGGCTCGCATCGGCGCACGGACGCCGATACGTCCCCCGTCGGCGAGATCGGCCGTTCGGGCATTGCCGAGTTCTGCGATCGGTTCACTGAAGACGACGCCGTGCGCTGCAGCCAACGCATCACACGTTTCGTTCACCGACGGCGTAACGATTTCGAGGTATTGCACTTTTAGGGCTTTCGCTTCGGCTTGCTTCTCGGCATGATTCATGTACTCAACGGCCGACTCGTCTGAAGCCAATGTGGGTTGGTTGATTGCCGCGATTCCGAGCAGAAACAAAGGTGCAATGCAAAAGATGCTCAAGCGAGTTGGTGACAGGTTCATGGTTCCATGGTTCCTTGCGCAATCTGGATGAGGTTTCCGCACGTGTCGTCAAAGACAGCCGCGGTTACGGTTCCGTAATCGACTGGTGGCTGAGTAAACCGCACGCCCAATGATTCGAGTCGTTTGTGTTCAGCTGCGACATCTTGCACTGCGAACGATGTGAATGGGATTCCGTCCTCGATGAGTGCCGACTTGAACTGTTGGACCGCAGGATGTTCATCGGGCTCGAGGCAGAGCTCAGTTCCATCGGGATCTTCGGCGGAAACAAGGGTGATCCAGCGGTGCTTTCCCATTGGAATGTCGTGCTTCTTCTGAAAACCGAGTACTTCGGTATAGAAACGGAGTCCTTTTTCTTGGTCATCGACGGCCACGCTTGAAAGATTGATTCTCATGATTTCTCGCTCCTGTTTACGCTGGTAGGCCAACGCTTGGTAATCGCTTCGAGTGGCTCGCCATGAAACCAATGGAACTTGTATCTGCCTTCTCTCTTCACTTGAATCAATCCAGCGGTCTCTAGAATCTCGAGGTGCTGCGAGATCGCTTGGCGAGATGAGCCGATGTCGTGGTTCATGGTCAGTCTGGCGCAGATTTCAAAGAGTGACTGTCCATCTCGATCCACCAGTTCGTCCAAAATCGCTCGCCTAGTCGGATCGGCGATCGCTCGGTATAGGTCATCCATGAATCAACTCAGCGGAGTATATGCAAGCGGAGGCTTGCATGTCAAATATCGGCCCTGCTTGCCATTCGGGGCCGTGCCGGCAGCGGTTGTTTGGGTCTAATTCGTCAGCCATAGGGTCCATCCGCACTTTGAACGGTCTGGGTGGCCGCTTCGAGCAAGACCGGCGGTCAGTCCCATGATTGAGATGCCTGTCCGGTCTGGTGTTTGTGGCGGATTGAAAGTACAAGGAGGGAATCCGCGATCAAGTCCCCTGTGGAAGATGTCAGTGAATCATCTTCGATTCGATCGCTCGGTCATCTACTATCTGATTGCTGTGTCGCACGAAACAGATGGATCCAACATGCCCGTTGAGCAGATCATCGGCGACCGTGAGTCGTCGTCGGATGTTCTCGTGGCTGCGTTGTACCGGTTTGCCGATCTGGGGCGCGGCCGAGAGGCGCACGAGCTTCTCCGTCAACCGATCCTGGATTGCATGCGTGCGCAACGGGTCAAGGGAACGTTGCTTCTTGCTCGTGAAGGAATCAATGGAACCGTCGCGGGGCCAGTTGGTGGTGTGATTGCTCTGATCGAGTTCCTCAAGAATGATTCAATCTTCGATGGGTTGCTTTCGGATCTGAACCCGACATTTAGCCAAGCAAAGGAGCAGCCTTTCAATCGTACGAAGGTCCGTCTGAAACCAGAGATCGTGACGATGGGTGTGCCAGATATCGATCCGAATCGAGTCGTGGGGACCTATGTCGATCCGGAAGATTGGAACGACCTGATTGATCGTGATGATGTGCTGCTTGTTGATACTCGCAACGGATACGAATATGAACTCGGTACATTTCACGCGGAGAATCGAAGAGCAGCGTTGGATCCAGAGACCAGCTGTTTTCGAGAGTTTCCAGGTTTTGTTCACGCTGCGTTGGATCCGGATCGGCACAAGAAGGTGGCCATGTTCTGCACTGGCGGCATCCGCTGTGAAAAAGCGACCGCATACCTCAAGCAGCGGGGCTTCGATGAGGTCTATCACTTGCGAGGTGGGATCCTGAAGTATCTCGAGAAGATTCCTGAATCCGAGTCTCGCTGGAAAGGTGAGTGCTTTGTTTTCGACGATCGCGTTGCGGTTGGGAGTGAAATGAAGGCCGGGTCCTTTGGCCTGTGTTATGGATGCCGTATGCCGGTACATATCTCGCAACTCGCTGATCCAAGGTACCAAGCGGGTGTTTCATGCCCGAGATGCCATGCAGATTTATTGCCAGAACAAAGAGCCCGACTCGAGGAGCGTCAACGCCAGGTTGAGATCGCAGAAGCCTCTGGGATTCGGCACATCGGAGACCAAGACGCGGTCGAGTAAGCGGCATCGTGGTGCCCATTGGCGATGGTGAGCACGCAAGGGGAGCTGGAACGCAGTCTGAGTGACGGTCTTCTGATTTTGCATCAGACATTGGTTGTCAACGAACCTACGCCCAGTCATCAAACGTATCTCCGGGCATCATCCTGTTTCAACTCAACGCCAAACGTCATTCGCCGCCGAGCTCGTGCGGCGACCTTGGTAGAACTACCTTGCGTTGACTGTCAGGGAGCCTGTTGCACCGGACATCGAGGTGTCCTCCTCGATGACGGGTCAATCCTTCCGTTCATTGATGGCCGATGTCCGCACTTAAGCAGGTTGGGTTCGTGTGGTATCTATAGCTCGCGTCCGCGCGGGTGTCGGGCGTTCGATTGTTCTCGCGACCCAGGTTATCTTCGGGCCAATCCTCGCGTGTCGGCACTGCTCACGCTCAATGGTGTTCCGTTTGTGCGGGCGAAACCGGTTTGTTGATTTACTGGTGCTGCCCGACTAGGCAATCTGAGATCTTCGGTTGTCACTACGAGCCCGAAGGAACGAGTGTCCAAGCCAACTCGTTGGCCAGGTTCATTTGTAGTATGACGAGTTGTTGGCTGCTCCATGAAACTGTGTGAGCCCAAGGAGATAATCAGCCGTTTCTTCGTGCCGGAAACCGCACTTCGGTTCTGAAGGGTTGGTGGTTGTAGTTTTAAGCAGCTGAGAGACGCATCGTCATCGATAAAACAGGTCGGCTAGTCATTAGAGTTTAGAAGAGTTACAACAATATTGAGTGATAAATTGAATTATTTCGACGAGAAGTAAATGGCTCCTGAGTTGCGAGTTTTTAGAACCGAAGTTTGACACTGTAAAGGCAGCTATACCAGTTGCTGCGGTGGTAGTCACAATGGTACTCGTCAGCGCCAACACGATCGCCATGATTCTTGTCGACGACGATGAGAGTCATCGCAATTTGCTTGAACGGGCGATCAAGCAGGCGTTTGAAGGCTCGGAATGGGTCATCGAGGTTCATGCTTATTCGGATGCTGACAGTGCACTCGTAGAACTCCCGGCCGATCAACTCTCGATGGTATTCATCGATAACCATCTTGATGGAACGCGTGGGATCGATTGGATCTCGGACTTCGTTCGGCACGGAAGCGGCCCGGTTGTACTCATGACGTCGTCGGGTGACGAAACAACAGCGGCCGAGGCATTTCGCCGGGGCGCCGCTGACTACATCACCAAGTCAGATCTCTTTGATCATTCGCTGAATCTGCGTCGGTGCGTCGATGAGGCAATCCGGCGATTCAAGCTCACCAAGCGGAATGTTGAGCTGTCGAACCGATTGAAGATATCCAACGGAGATCTCGAGCGGCAAAACCACCGTTTGCAAGACATCACAGCAACCGCGCATCAGTTTGTTGATGATGTCGCCCACGAGTTCAGGACGCCGCTCGCGGTGATTCGTGAGTTTGCTTCGATCATCTCCGACGGTATCGGGGGCGATGTGACCGACAAGCAATCTCAGTACTTGGCATATATCGTTGATGCAACGCGTGATCTTTCGATTCTGATTGACGACTTTCTAGATAGCAGCAAACTTCGTGCGAACTCACTCCGAGTCGAACGGGTTGGTTGTATGCCCAAAGAGCTATTTGAACCGATCGTACCATTGCTTGAGACCCGTGCGGCGATTAAGAACATCGAAATCGAGTGGTCGTATGCTGAAGATCTTCCATCGGTGTACGTCGACATCGATAAGGCAAGGCGATCGTTGATCAACTTGGTTGTCAACGCGGTCAAGTTTTCTCCAGAGAGCAGTGTTATTCGAATCGCAGTTGAAATGAGCGGTTTCTCCGAGATCTCGGTGTCTGTCCACGACCAAGGTCCTGGCCTGGCGCCGGATGCGGTTGAGGCGATGTTCAAGCGATTCCAACAAGCAAGCAATGGGAAGTACTGTGAAGCCAAGGGCTTTGGGCTTGGACTGAGCATCGTGAAACAGCTTGTTGCGATCAACTTTGGTGAAGTACGTATCAAGAGCGTGCTCGGTGAGGGAAGCGATTTTACGTTTACTTTGCTGGTGAATAGTCCTGATGCGATCGTTCAGGGCCTTGCAAAATCTCTCATACAGGATGATTCAAAGCGATCAATCGGTGCGATTCGTATTCGGCCAATCGATGATAAGCTCACTGTCGAGCGGCTAGTAAAACTCATTGGTTCTGTATGCCAGCCTCATGACATCGTGATCGAATCGCCCGAGGGTGACGGCGTGCTTGCGATCGGTTCAACAGACAATCCAGATTACTGGCGGGATCGATTGCTTGCAATTCAGCATGGTGAAAGCGTTGGCGCACTACCTCTTGATACTGGAGGTATCCGTGTCGAGGTATTGGGTCGCTGGCCGATTCAAAGCGCATCGGCACCGCTGTACAAGCTTCTTAGTTCCTCAGAATAAGCAGGGGGTGTTCATGGCCAATACGGTACTGATCGTTGATGACGAGCCTCGCATCACACTGGCTTTGATGACTCGTTTGGAAGCGAACGGTTATCAGGTTTTTCATGCCATCAATGGACTAGCCGGAGTTGAAGCGGCTGCACTTCATCAGCCCGATGCCATCGTTCTTGATGTCCGCATGCCGGATATCGATGGATTCGATACCTGCAGACGGATCAAACGAATGCCGCAACTCAGCGATACTCCGATCGTCTTTCTTTCGGCGAATCCACAGGATGAAGCAAGGCGACAGGCAATGGAAGTTGGCGGGAGCTTGTTCATCACCAAGCCTTACGAAGCATCAGAAATACTCAAGGCAATCGCGAGCCTTATCGAATCAGGAACCCCGCGAGAAGAGGGAGCAGCCCATGCATGATCATCAACCACCCCGTATTCTTCTTATCGATAACGATGAGTCGATGTTGGCGGCAGTGAGCACGCGTCTTGAGTTCCATGGCTACCAATGTGTCACCGCATGCAGCGGAGCCCAAGGTATCTCAGTTTTCTCCGGTAAACCAACAGATTTGGTCATCACCGACATCAACATGCCCGGTGGTGATGGACTCACGGTCGTTCGCGAGCTGCGAAAGCTCAGCGAAGTTCCGATCATTGTTTGTACGGGATTCCGCGATCACTATTGGGACGAAATACACTGCCTTCCCAACGTATCGGTCGTTCGCAAGCCCTGTGAGACTTCGCATCTCATGGAGCTTGTTGAGACAGAGCTCGTATTGGCCGGCGTTGAACTGCCGTCAAACGAGGCCGCATAATGGGTTCCTCGCGATCGGAGAAGCAGATGACGAAGAAGTACCATGTCTTGATCGCAGATGATGACAATAAGCTCAGCAGTGCGTTGGCGGTTCGTCTAGAAAGCGCCGGGTTTGAGGCAAGCACGGCCCAAGACGCCTACGCCGCTGTCGCGATGGCTAAGCGTGATCACCCGGATTTGCTTCTTCTTGATATCAACATGCCGGCGGGATCGGGGATGAGTGTTGGGCAGCGTCTCCATTCAGATGAAACGTTTGGCAGTGTGCCCATCATTTTCATGACGGGCGAGGATTCAGAGCGGATCTGTCAACTCGCCGAAGAGTATGGGGCAAACTTATCGGCTGCTGCGGTATTGAGAAAACCCTTCGAGCACGCCCCGCTGATAGCGCTGATCCACGAAATGGTGACCGGGCACAAGGCGGTCGCCTAAGTGACGGTTGGGTGATTATCCGGATCCTCTTGAATCTTGGTATAATTCTAATCGGACCCAGGTTTGTGTCGATAATGCCAGGGTATCAGCCTGGAGAAGGGTCCCACTTCAGCGTCAACCCACGGTGGAATAGATGACTGTTCGCAAACGATTACAGCTGCTTGGGCTTTCTGGCATCGTTGTGATGTTCGCGGTTGTATCGATCGTTTTTGTTGATGCACATTATCGAGCAATAGAGCGCGAAAAAGCGATCGAATCGGCCGAGTCAAGATCAGAGTTTCTTGAGCAAGTGACACAGGCTCTTGGGTATGGTGGGATTGTCCATAACCTCAAGAACTACATATTGCGAGCAGATCAACGATACCGTGACGAGTTTCAGCAAGGTTTCGCGGAGCTGCTCACTCTGATCGATCAGCAGTTGGCGTGGCCTGAAATCTTACCGGAAGAAGTAGAAGCCATTGAGGCGATTCGTCGAGTTGCGGTCAAGTATGACGCCGCGCTTACGGCCGCAATCAGAGTCCGTCATGAACAGTTGCGATCCGAAGAGGATCTTGGTGACATTCGGTTGATTGACGATGCTGCGAGGGTGAATGACGCGGAGGCGCTCGCTGCAATCAAGAAGCTCGCAGAAATCCGATACATTATTGAACTTGAGAACAGCGAGGCCATCGGCGCAAGAATGGGCCGGACAGTGATCAATGCGCTCCTCGTGACTTGTTGCGGAACGTTAATCTTTGGAGCACTGTACAGAAGCCTCACGAAGTCAATCATGCAGCCTGTCGTTCGTTTGGGAATCAAAGAAGAGCTCGACGCTGTATTGGCGGCGGCAATTCTCTCGGAATCACCTCGTCCAGTTGTATTGTTAGACAACGAGTTGTCAGTCCTGTTTGTTTCAAACTTGTGGCGGGAACAGTTCGGCGCCGATATGGCGATACCGGGGCAGGTGTTTGACGTGAGTCGTGAAGGAATGCCGCCTGAGTGGAATGGTGCCCTCGTGAAAGCGCTTGGTGGCGAAAAAGTTGAAGTAACTCGCGCCCAGTTGAACCTGACGGGTCTCGACCCGGTTTGGGTCCGTCTTGAAGCTCGCTCGTGGGTCGATCCAACTACCGGACTGCGGGGGGTCATTGCGGTTTTGGAGTCAGTGGATAGCTTTGTCGAAATGGAAGAGCAGCTCCGAGCGGCTACTGAACAAGTAGAGTTGGCGGTTGAAGGAACAAACGATGGTATTTGGGATTGGCCGAACATTAAGTTGCTCGATCAGTGGTGGTCTCCCAACTACTTTCGTCTAATTGGGTACGACCCAGAAGAGGTTCCGGCGTCAATTGACTCGCTTCTCGATCTCATGCACATGGATCATCGCGAGGCGTTCATTCATGCCATCGAACAGGCCAAGCAGGGTGTCGCTCATCTTGACGAGGAGTTCATGCTTCGCTGCAAGGATGGCGAGTATCGCTGGTTTCGCACCCGTGCTCGAATCTTTGACGTAGATCTGGGAAAGCCGACCCGCATGGCGGGTTCGATCCAAGACGTGCATGAGCGTGTGTTGGCCGAGAATCGCCTCGCCGCTGCCGAGAATGAGTTACGGATGATTCTCGATTCTGTTCCAGCATACATTTACTACAAGGACGACAACAATAAGATCATCAAGGTCAATCGCACCGCTGCAGATGCAATGGGGATGTCGGTTGAAGAGATTGAAGGTCGTCAAACAGAAGAGCTGTTTCCGGCAGCGCATGCTTCCGCGTTTCTTGAAGATGATCGAAAGGTCCTTTCTTCGGGCAAGCCACTACTCGGTATTGAAGAGGCCCACGAAGGCGGTCGCGGAGAGCACCGCCTCATTCGTACGGATAAGTTCCCACTCAGGAGCGCGCCGGATGCCCCCTTTGATCATCTCGTCGCGGTTGCGACAGACGTCACTGATATTCGGAGAGCTGAACTGAAGTTCAGGGAAGTTTCCGAGCGATTGCAACTGGCGTTAAAGAGTGCGAATCAAGCAGCATGGGATCAGGACCTGCTCACCAAGGAAGTCGTATTCAGCGATTCCTGGTTTACGATGCTTGGGTACATCCCGAACGAGTTGCCAATGACGAACGCAACCTGGCAGAACTTAATCCATCCAGAAGATCATTCGCTTGTCAAGCCCGCGTTAGACGCTCATGTCACTTGTGAAACGGATATCTATGACATCCAGTATCGTATGAGGTGTAAAGACGGGTCATGGAAATGGATTCGGTCGGTCGGCCGATGTAGCGAACCAGATTCAAGCGGCCATCCTCAGCGTTTGGTTGGGATGAACATTGACATCCACGAACTGAAGCGACTGCAGGTTGAGTTGGAGTCAAAGAATACTGAAATGGAACGTTTCGTCTATACGGCGTCGCACGATCTGAAGTCGCCGATTGTGACCATTCTTGGGTATCTCCGCCATCTTCTTGATGACGTGAAGCGCGATCAGTTCGATGAGATAGAGGACTTTGGTGAGCGCATTCAGCGGGCTGCCGAGCACATGCGTGAGAACATCGATTCGCTGCTTGAGATCAGTCGATTGGCGAAGAACAACTTGCCAGTAGAGTCAGTTGCTTTGGAGCAGATGATCCGCGGTACGCTGGGGCAGTTTCAGTTGGAGCTTGACGAAGCCGGGTTCGAGGTTGAGCTTGATCTAGGAGATCACTTTGTGTTGGCAGCACCGACACACGTTTCGCAGGTGATCGAAAATCTAGTTTCCAACGCCATTCGATATGGAGCGGAGTCAGATAATCCACAGCTTCGTGTTTCTACTTCTGTTAATGACAAGGGGATGATTGAGCTTTCCGTTCAGGATAGTGGAGGAGGCGTAGATCCCGAACATCGCGATCGGGTGTTTGGCCTCTTCGAGAAGCTCACGAACACGAAAGGAAGCAGCGGTGTTGGGCTTGCGATTGTTCGCAGGGTGACAGATCTGTATGCTGGTCGTGTGTGGGTTTCAGAATCACCACTGGGTGGGGCAGACTTCCGGGTTATACTCCCGCGTGCCCCCGATTTAGCCCCGGTTAGCCACGATGAAGAAAGGCTATACTCTTAAATGGAAACTGCAAGAAACCCTGTGTCGTTCTTACTCGTCGAAGACGACGAAGATCATGCTGATCTCATCATGCGTTCGATGCGAGACAATCGAATCTTTAACGAGATAAATCATGTGACGGATGGTGAAAAGGCACTTGCATACTTGCGTCGCCAGGCCCCGTATGAAGAAGCCAAGCGACCGGATGTCGTCTTGCTTGACCTGAAGATGCCCAGAGTTGATGGACATGAGGTGCTGAGAGTAGTCAAGTCTGATCCACAACTTGCTCCGATTCCTGTGGTCATCATGACTACGTCGGAAGCTGAGAGTGACCGGGTTCAGGCTTATGCAGCACACGCGAACAGCTATCTTGTCAAGCCATTAGATTTCGACAGCTTCCACAAACTTGTACAAGAGCTCAAGCTCTATTGGGCAGCCGTGAACACACCGCCATTCCCTGTTGCCAACTCAGGGGCCTAACAGTCGGTTGATTTAACCGATGAGGCGAGAAACTGTCCATCATGCTACAAGCCCGCGGCGTCAAAAAGAGTATCAGTTTTCGTACACTCTTCGAGGGCATCACGTTTTCCGTGCATCCTGGTGATCGAGTTGGCATCATTGGGCCCAACGGCGCGGGAAAGAGTACTTTCCTGAAGATACTCGCAGGAATCGAGACACCAGATTCGGGCACAGTCGTAACCGATTCGAACCCATCCGTGGCGTTCGTCTCGCAATCCGATACTTTTGATCTTGATGCCACTCCGTTTCATTTGGCCCAGCGTGCCGCGAGTGATGGTGCTGACGCCAGAGGCGAGCCCATCGATCAACAAGAGGCTGAGGTCATTGCCAGTATCGTTCTCAGCAAGTCAGGATTCGGCAACGATCGGGAGACAAAGCTTGCGGGGCAATATTCGGGAGGATGGCGGAAGCGTTTATCAATTGCATGCGCTCTGGCATCAGCAGGCGGAGAGCCAGACATTCTCATCCTCGATGAACCCACGAACCATCTTGATCTTGATGGATTGTTTTGGCTTGAGGGATTGCTGACTCGTCGCACGGCTCGGCGCACTTCGGCGACCGTTTTTGTGACCCACGACCGCGACTTTCTTGACCGTGTTGCAAACAACGTGGCTGAGCTGTCGGCTGCCTATCCAGATGGTTTGTTTTCGGTACAAGGAAACTACACCGAGTTTGTTCGTCGGAAGCGCGAGTTTCTCGATGCGCAAGCAGAGCAGCAGAGAGCTCTTTCATCGCAAGTTCGCAAGGATCTTGCATGGCTGTCGAGAGGGCCGCAAGGTCGAGGGACAAAGGCAAAGGGAAGGATCGATGAGAGTCATGCCCGCATAGACGCCTTGTCGGAACACAAAGATCGATCGGCGGTTCTGCAAACAACCGGTTCAAAGATCGACTTCAATGCGAGTGGCCGAAAGACACGCAAACTTATCGAAGCCAAAGGCATCTCGAAAACTTTGGGCGGCAAACCGCTGTTTAGCCAACTCGATCTCATCCTCGGTGCAGGTGCTCGATTGGGCTTGCTCGGTCCAAATGGGAGTGGGAAGACGACGCTCATCCAAGTTCTCACGGGCGTGTGTCCGCCGGATTCGGGGCGTGTTCTTCGTTCGGATACGCCGCCGCGAGTTGTAGTGTTTAGCCAGTACCGCGAGTCGTTTGATCCACAGACTCGTTTGCGAGAAGCACTCTGCCCCATCGGCCAGTATGTGACATTCCGTGAACATTCGATGCATGTGACTGCATGGGCCCGGCGATTCCTTTTCACCGATGAGCAGTTGGATCAGCCTGTGGCAACGCTGAGCGGCGGGGAACTCGCCCGGATTCACATCGCCCGCATCATGCTCGAACCGAGCGATGTGCTTGTGCTCGATGAACCCACCAACGACTTAGATATCCCGACGCTAGAGATCATGGAAGAAGCGCTCGAAGATTACCCGGGAGCGCTCGTTCTGGTAACCCACGATCGAGCGATGCTCGGGCGATTGACGACAGAGATTCTTCTTCTCGATGGATTCGGTGGTTCAAAGACATTTGTGAGTCTTGATCAAGCGTTACGTTCATTTGAAAAGTCGCGCGAAGAGAAGAAGCAATCTGAGTCTCCCAAGCCTCTGAAACCGCAAGTGAAGCAGCAGCGGATCAAGCTCAGCTATAACGAGCAACGCGAGTACGACGGTATCGAGGAAGCTATTCATCAGGCCGAACAAAGAGTCGCCGACGCGGAAGGTACGCTCGAAGACCCGGCCGTGCTCGCGGATCATGAGCGAATGGCAAAGCAGTGCGCAGTGCTCGAGAATGCCCAAGCGAGGCTCGCCGAACTCTTCACACGCTGGGAAATCCTTGAGCAAAAACAAGCAGACAGCCGCGCATGATCGGTCATAGCGTTTGCTACGATGGGTAACGATGATCAAAGTTGGTCAACAAGCACCAGACTTCTCACTTCCAACACCGGGTTCGGATCCGTTTGTTCTATCTCATGCGCTGAAACGAGGTCCAGTCGTTCTGTATTTCTATCCGGCGGACTTTACCCCCGTGTGTACTGCTCAGGCGTGTATGGTTCGGGATCAGCACGATCGGCTTCAAGCATCCGGGCATCAGGTGGTTGCAGTGAGCCCGCAGTCCGCAGTTTCGCACTCGGCGTTTGCTGAGAAGAATGATCTGAACTTCGTTCTTCTTGCAGATCCCGAGAAGATCGCAATTCGGCTGTTTGGTGTCGGGGGCCCGTTCGGCTTATTGACTCGCCGCGCAACGTTTCTCATTGATCAAAACGGCATGGTAACCGATCGTGTTGTTGCAGATCTCACACTCGGGAAGCACCGTGGTTTGCTTCATCGGGCTTTAGTTTCGGTCGAATCTGATCCCAAGCAAACTTGAGCCATGGCGTAAATCGTTCGGGGTGGCTCTGCATCTCGTCTTCGAGTTCTTGAGCATTGACCCACCGCCAGTCGGCAACTTCGTCTGCCCGAGGCAATGGATCACTCGAATACTCACCTAAAAAGACATGATCGATTTCATGTTCGGTGAGTCCAGATTCGAGATCGTCAGCCCGGTACATAAATGTGCCGGCATGGGTGAGATCAGTTTCGATCCCCATTTCTTCGACCAGCCGTCGCTTTGCTGCGTTTTCTATCTGCTCTCCTGGTCGAGGATGTCCGCAACATGTGTTGGTCCATCGATCACCAAAGTGGTACTTTACAGACGCTCTCTGTTGCAGCATGATCCGATTGTTCCCATCAATGAGGAACACACTAAAGGCTCGGTGCAGTTGGCCACCATCGCGGTGCGCGGCAATTTTCTCAGCCGTCCCGACTTCCTGATCATCTTCGTTGACGAGTATGAGATGTTCGCCGGTGAGTTCGACAAGTTCACGCCCTCGCCAAGACCGACCCTTTTGAAGGTGTAACAACAAGCTATACCACTGAACTAATGTCATGAGTGCGATCGATACTGGGTGCAGAAGGGCAAGCCATATGGGGTGCTTAAACCTCCGGCAAAGCAAGGCCCGTTGAACGATGTTCAAAGCTATTGCAGCCAATCCAATACCCGCGACGAGCGGTGAGCCGGCCCAAAGTGCGATCGGCGCCACAATCCAAGCAAGCGAATGACCAACTCCATGCATCACCGTTAAAAATGAAAGCAGGCCGACAGAACCAAGGCCCTCATAGGCGTTCTTGGCGAATCCACGCCAGGATTCAGAGAAGCCCTTATACATTCGGACGCTGACTAGGTTCGTGCCGTCAAACAAATCCGTCTTCAGGCCAATTGAACGAAATGATCGTGGCATTTTTACGCCGTCATGCATAGACGCACGAAACGCAGCATGGCCACCCGTCCGGAGATACGACAGCCGGTCGGCGAGTAGAAACTGACCGCAGCCTGCACTTGCAGCTGGCTGATCAGTTGTCCGCATCATGCGCATTGGAAGATAAGCAAGCAGAATGAAGAACATCATGGGAACTTGTAAGAGTTCGCCCAAGCTCCCGCAGACTTGCCGAGGGAACGTTGATACCAATGCCGCATTGGATTCTTTCGCGAAATTGACCGCGTGTCCGACAGCGTCTGATTGAAACCTGACATCCGCGTCGGTGAATAGGACCCATCGCCCTAGCGCCGCACGTCCCATGCGATCACAAGCGTGCTGCTTTCCAGACCAGCCAGCGGGCATCCGAACTGTTTCAACACATCGGACTCTGTCATCTTCTTCGCAAAGCTTCGACAGAATTTCGGAAGTGCGATCGTCGCTTTCGTCATCATAAACAAGCACTTCAATCGGGTGGTCGTTGGAAAGCACGGATCGAATACATGCTTCGATGTTCTCTTCCTCATTCCGGGCGGGGATACAAACGGAGACCAGTTCGTCTCTCGGCGGATTCGAAGTCGTTTCGGAAGGAGGCACGAATGCATCGAGGTTCCGAATGGTCATGACGAGGCTGCTTATCGCAATGAGTAGCCCCAGCAGCATGAGAACGAGTAAAACCATCAGCTTCAATCCTTTTCACTTCGGACACTCGCCGAGCGGCCTCGTAACTTCACCGCCGCGTCGTAGATCGGATTTACATCAGCGCCCCGTTTTCCGATCAACGAGACAAACGCTGAAGAATCCCGGTTGATTACGAGTTGGGCAAGATATTGTCCATTGGATTTCATGCCATGCTGCAATGCGCGGTGCCACCCGGCGGTGGTTGCAATCTCCGGCGTGTCGATATTTGTTGCACGAAGGAAGACCTCGGGCCTTTGCTGATCCCAGAAACCATACTCCACTGCGAGTGAGATCACCTGAATCTCGTCATTCGCTGCTGCGATAGACGCAGCTCCTGGCCGGAGTCGGATATCAGCCCGGGGATCTGTGAACTGGGCTTGCGGCGTGATCATGAGGACCGAACGTCTGTTGTCAGAAATCAGGCCGTTGATGTAAGACTTTGTCAGCGTGAATGCATCAGGATCTGAGGTATTGACACCGAAGACTCCGAGCTTGCGCATAAACTTGAAGTTCTGCCATTGCTCCATTTCCATCGGTGCATAGCAAGGACGATCGCCAAAGTACTCTTCTGCAATCACCAATCCAAGCAACGGATCCCACCACGACGCATGATTCATTACGACGATAACTGGCGTATCGGCGTGACCAACTGAGCGAATCACTTCTTTGGTACCGTGAGCGATTCTGACGGCAGCGAAGCGCTTCCGCATCAGGCGGCGGCTGTACTGGGCAAAGAATGAACGAAATTTACGGGATGGCCGAGCGGGTGCCAACGCGCATTGCATCAGATGACCACCGGCTCGGCGTGATGGCGAAACTCGCCCGGACCTGGTTCGTTGCTTGTTGCGACAAGGTCACGTGATTCCAAACCGAGATCGGCGGCACACGTGTCTGCTGCAGTGACGCCGCTCATCAGCACCATCGGCACGCCCGGGCCGGGATTCGCGCTCCCCCCCGCGAGGTACAAGTTTTTAAGCACGCCGGCAGTGTTCTTGGGTTTGAATCCGCCGTGCAGTCGACCGTGCGATGCCAGCCCGTAGATCGCACCGCCCTCAGCGTTGTACAGCAACTCGATCCCGCGTGGAAGAAGAGATCGTTCTACGACGATTCGATCTTCGATGTCTTCCATGCCAAACTTAGCAAGCTTTTTCATGATAACGGGCCTGTACAGCTCGAGGAAACGCTCTTGTTCACCTTGGATTGTGTTCTCACGAATGTATGGAGTGTGAACCAAAATGTAGAGCGATTCTCCGCCTTCAGGCGCTTGGCTGGGATCCGATCTTGACGGAGCAGCGATGTACAGTGTTGGGTCTCTCGCCGGTATACCCGCGCGGTAGATATCATCGAACTCGGCATGTGAATCGGCACTAAAAACAAAGTTGTGATGTGCGAGGTGCTCGTACTTTCGATCGAGCCCTAGGTACAAAACGACGCCCGAGCAGGCCGGTGTGTACTTCTTCGCGATGGAAGCCTGGTTTTTTTTCGCGAGCGGCGTGCCAACCAGATCTCGCATTGTTCGCTGAACATCGCAGTTAGAAACCACTGCGTCTGCTTTGATTTCGGTGTTGTCGTCGAGAACCACCCCGGTTGCTCGCGTTCCGTCATGAGTGATCTGCGTGACGCGTTGGCCGAGGCGAACCTTTACACCAGATTCTTCCACAAGCGTTCGCAGCGTGCGGGCGACCGAACGAGTTCCACCCATAGAGTACCAGCAGCCCTGATCGAGCTGCGCTGAAGCGATCATCGTGAGAATGGTGGGGGCCAGGAATGGGCTCGAGCCAACATATTGGAGAAAGTGCTCAACGAACTGTCTGACGCGCGGATCGCGGATGTGCTTGGCGACGGTGTGCCCGACCGTTGAATGAAGCCTCATCGCCAGTGCATCACCCATGACTTCTCGGTCGCCCATCGGGGTGCCGCGGATGATGTCCGCGACTCCGCCTACATCACGGTAGAAAAATACGTTTCGACTCAACCGATTCATCCGACGGGCGTAATCCAAAAAACCGCGGAAGTCATTCCCCGCATTGGCACCGGGGAACTTTTTATCAAGGTAAGAGCACATTTCTTCGACGCCGTCTTGAAGGTCGATCACGGTGCCGTCTTCATAGTGGCATCGCCACTGGGGCGAGAGACGGACGAGGTCGATCATGTCTTCGACCCGTCGACCGCTTCGGCGGATGATTCCACACAGAACTTCGGGCAGCGTCAAAATGGTTGGGCCCATATCAAAGCTGAACCCTTGCTCTTCGAGCACGTTCATTTTGCCGCCGAGGTGCTGGTTGGCTTCGACGATGGTGACGTCCGCGCCGCGTCCACGCAGTTCGACCGCTGCCGAGAGCCCCGCCAGGCCACCACCGATTACTACGACATGCATGAATACACCTCACCAACGTTCAATGTCAACCAACGGCTTTCGTTCGATTCAGAGAAACAGACTCGTCGAGTGGGCACAATATCAGCCAAGTTCACCCGTATCGCCTCCGGACAAACCGTTCGATACCTCGCTGAGCGCGTTCGCCAGGTGGCTGTGTTGGGACGCGGACTCGCGATCCAGTCTTGGAAACGTACACCGAGCGTGTCATCGAGAGCAGGCCCTCGGCGCCTCGTGAAACTCCCCAGCCGCTCTCGCCGATGCCGCCGATTCCAACCCCTGGGTGGCCCGTGGGGATCACGCAGTCGTTGACAGTGACAATGCCCGAGCCGCAAGAGGTCACCAGGCCCATTCTGTTTGCCAGTCTCCTACTAAATACAGATGTCGCAAGGCGTTGGCGAAATGCTTGGTGCATTGAAAACACCTCTTCATCGCTGTCTACTGAGAGTACTCCGAGAGCTGCTCCAAAGTGCTCGCCCTTCGCAAGCTCTGCCGAGCGGCTGCAGTTGGCCACAACGCGTGCCCGCATGTGACGACTATGGCCAATCTCTTGCCCACCATCCGCGATCGCACTTTGAACAAGGTCGGAGATCGCAGGATCGCCGAAATCATCGAACGGAGGGGGTAGCTCGGGCCGAGAAAGCGACCGTTCCAATGCTTGGATGAGGTCGTTCGAAACGCTCCGATTCACGATGACCCGGCGAGGAGCCATGCACGTTCTTCCGGAGTTGAGCAAGAGAGCGAACCCGATCGCATCAGCTGCCAAGTCTACATCCGCATCCGAAAGCACCAAAGCACTATCGCATCCAGATAGCTCAAGCGTGCTCGGCGTAAGTGTCTGTGAGAGATGGCCTGCGATCACCCTGCCAACTTGGGTAGAGCCAGTGAATACCACGTGATCAAACCGGTGCGCCCTCAGCATCGATTCACCGGCTTCCCGAGTCGCAGCCGTCCAATCGAGCCGATTGGCACCGAGCCCCGCCTCGCGGGCCAGCTCTAGCAGCCGGATCTGGGTCTTTGGCGATCGTTCGCTTGGCTTGACGAGTACCCGATTTCCGCCGGCGATCGCATGTATAAGCTGCACGCCCAGAAGCTGGATCGGATAGTTCCATGTCGCAATGATTCCAACATCCCCAAGCGGAGCTCGGTCGACTCGGTGGCGTTGCCCGAGCTGCCAGATCGTGCGGCCGGGCAGTTTCTTCGATGCCAGGATCTTTTTGCTGTGTCGCTCTGTCCATCGGCAGGCAGACAAGAAGGGCACAATGTCCGAAGTCATCGACTCAAACTTCCCACGTCCAAGCTCTTCTTGGATAAGCTCGCACAGCGGGGTGAGTTCGCCCGCCACAGCCCGGCGGAATCGAGCGATCCAAGCAATATCATCTGATGCGGGTAGCGCCAAGGTCGCCCTTTGCATGAGTCACGAGGTCTTTGCTCGAACGAATCTGAGCCGGCATTCATTCCGAATCTCGATCGGAGTTTAATCAGCCTATCACCGCCAAAGCGATGGAGAGTACGCTACGTGACGCAACAGGGACGCAATGCGAAGATCGCGGTCGTGGGGGCAGGGCCCGGTGGGCTTGCAGCCGCCGTTTTACTCGCGTCGCGAGGGCTCGATGTCACGATCTATGAGGCCAAGGACCGGCCCGGCGGTCGAACCGCACGAATCACCCTCGATGAAATGTACCATTTCGATCAGGGCCCAACTTTCTTCCTCATGCCTCACGTGCTGGACGAGGTATTTTCATCCGTCGGGCGGAAGCTCCACGAAGAGGTCAACCTCAAGCGTCTCGATCCGCTCTATCGCCTCGTTATAGGTCAGCCCGACGGGCCGGACCTGACCATCGACCCATGCCAGAACACGGCCCAGATGGCCGATCGGATCGCAGCCATCTCGCCGAACGACGCCGCCTCGTTCCGGGCATTTGTCGCGCATAACCGGGCCAAGCTCAACGCGGCCGAGCCGATTCTTCGCCGACCGATCCGATCAGCGTTCGATCTTGTTCGTCCCGACGCGATCAAGGCGCTCCCGTACATCAAGCCTCACAAAACGGTCCACTCATTGAGTGCCAAGTACTTTAAGCATCCCGCCGTCCAGCTCGCGGTTGGGTTCCAAAGCAAGTACCTCGGCATGAGCCCGATGGAATGCCCCAGCCTGTTCTCGATCTTGCCGTTTATCGAGTACGAGTATGGGGTCTGGCACCCAATCGGCGGCTGCAACGCCCTGATGGATGCGCTCGTCAAGGCATTCAAAGGCGCCGGAGGCAAGATCGTTTACAACGCGCCGGTCGAGTCTCTCGCCATCGCAGGCAAGCGGGTACAAGCCGTCCATCTTGGCGGCGATCATGCCGGTGAAACAGCGCCGTGTGATCATGTGGTCATCAACGCCGATGCAGCATGGGCAATCAAGAATCTAATTCCCGAAGAAATCCGTGGTAAAGATACCGATCAGGCGTTCGACAAAAAGAAGTACTCCTGTTCTACGTACATGCTCTATCTGGGATTGGATGGGACAGTCGATCTGCCTCACCACACAATCCGCACGGCACCCGAGTATCAGCAGAACTTGAGCGACATATCAGCAAGCAATGGGCGACTCGGAAAGCTGACCGAAGATCCAAGCTTTTACGTTTGCAATCCTTCCGCGACGGACCCGACTCTTGCCCCGCCCGGGCATTCATCGCTGTACGTGTTGCTGCCGACTCCAAACACTCGAGCGGACATTGATTGGGCCGCTGAATCAGACACACTTCGGAGCCGTTTACTCGACCGGATTGACGATGTTCTCGGGCAAGACATCCGCTCGCGAGTTCGTTCCGAACTCCGCATCACGCCTAACGAATGGCAGGCCATGAACATCAATCATGGCGCTACGTTTAACCTCGCGCATTCGCTCGATCAGATGCTCCACAAACGCCCTCAGCACAAGCTTCCGTATTGCGATGGCGCTTGGCTTGTCGGCGGTGGTACGCACCCCGGTTCAGGGCTGCCCGTAATTTTTCTATCCGCTCAAATCACAGCCTCGCTGCTTTGTGAACAACTGGGAATCAGCTCGCCTTCGGTTTCGCGTGGTGATCCAGAAGCGTTTAGTCAGTCGTCAATACTCACCGCTTCTCCGGCACCCGAGGGGGCAGCATGCGTTTGATCGACGGCCTTCTCCAAGACACGAGTCGGACCTTTGCTCTTTCGATTCCCATGCTTCCGGTCTCCTTGCGTGATCAGGTCGCTATTTCATATCTGCTATTCCGCATCGCTGACACCATCGAAGATGAGTCTTCGGCAGCGACAAATGTTCGCGTGGAGCTGCTCCGAGCAATCGCGCATATCGATCTGGCGACCCTCGGACACTCGGAACAGTTTCGCTCGGTCGTTACATCGATTGCGCCGGGAGCTGATCAAGTAGCGTGCGCCATGCTCATGAATCACGTGCATGAGGTGATCGACGCGTATGTCATGTTGCCAGTTTCAGTGCAAGCAACCATCGCAGCCGCACTCAAGAGAACGTGTGAGGGAATGGCTGATCATCTCGAAGCAGATCAGCCTCCCGAAACCATCGAAGGTTTACGGGCCTACTGCTACACAGTCGCAGGCATCGTCGGCGAACTACTCACAGATCTTTTCATTGCCGAACAGCCTGAGCTTGGCACTGAACATTCGTTGCTGTTTGAGTTGGCTCCATATTTTGGGGAAGCGTTACAGCTGGTCAACATTCTGCGCGATGAGTCTGTTGACGCAGCCAGCCAACGTTGGTATGTGCCCAAAGGAGTGGATCGTGCAGAGCTGTTTGACCTTGCCGAGAGAAGCCTCAGCTCTGCAGGATCCTACATCGATGCACTAGCGCGAGGTGGGGCTTCAAGAGGTGTTGTAGCTTTCAATGTCATGAACGCTGCTTTAGCCGCCGAAACGCTTGCGCTCGTACGATCATCAGGCCCTGGTGTGAAAGTTGCAAGAGATCGCGTCTTAATGCTCCGCGATTCTCTTGCAAAGCAAGATTCTGATCCATTCACCAGTCTTACCGAGAGCTTCGAACGCGCGAGGTTAAAGCCCGCGGTTTGGATGAACACGAGTCGATGAGTTGGTTCTACTCGGATGCTTCAGTTGTTTGTCTCTTATTGCTGAATAAGACAAAGCCCGCGAACGGGCTTTGTCTTCCACGAGAACTCACCAGTCTTTTCAGCGACGGCGCCGTCCAAGGGCTGCCAACCCGATGAAAACCAATCCGCTATGCGGGGCTGGAACGACCGCGATCGAAGTGATCAAAGCGCCCCCGCCGATTTCACCAAGTCCGACTGCCGAGCCGTCGGAAAGGTCGATCATCCAGAACGTAGACCGCGAAAGATCGTCACTCTGCACGCTCGCGAATGCTAAGCCGGTAACGCCTGAGATATCAAAGCTAAGCGTGTCATTGACATTGACACCGAGTGAGCCGACTGTCGCCAAGGTGCCGGCACTGTTTGCCTGCGTCACCAAAGTATCAAGCCCGGCGTCGATTCCGTAGAGCTGCGTTGAAGTCGCACCCGCGACCGCGTTTGTGTACGCCGATCCGACGACATTCGGATTGACTCCAAAGTTTGCATCTCCGCCTTGATAGAACAAATCAGTGACTTGCGTTGCGGTGCCGTTGTCGGGATTCAGGACTAGATTTTGATCAGCATCACTCACGACTCGGATCCGATCGATGACCGGATTGAAGTCGAATCCAAAGCTCGACCCGTTCAAGCTTGGAGCGAAACTACCCGCGCCAACAAGAGAAGCAGCACCGGACGCAGTATCAATCACATACAAGTTGCTAAAGCTACCCATTGCGTAGAGCTGTCCATTTGCCGGACGGAAATCAATACCACGGATCTGTTCATTTTGGGCGAGACCCGAAATCGCGACTCCCGAGTTAATCGTGGAAGCATTGTTGGAGTCAAATGAGACCAGTGTCTGCGATGAGGTCACTGCAAACACTTCTTCTGCTGAGGCAGCACCTCCAACTGATGCAAACGCCATACCTGCGACGGCGAGCGCAGCAATGTTTGAGTAAATCTTTTGATACATCTTCATCTCTCTTTCCTGAGTAAATCAATGTTGCCGATACATCGCTTCGATAGCGCAAGGCGTGAAACACCCCAAGGGGCCTGGGCCCGAGTCAGATTTGGAACCAAACGACAGCCCCGCTTCGTTCTCCACGATGCTTTCGGGTGTCGTTGGCGGGGTGTTTTTGAGATTGATTGAGATTCTCATTGGACTGAGCACGCATCTCGTGGTTACTCTTTACTACGCAAGACCCGGTATCAGTGGAGCCAGCATCGTTGCGGACGAACCTCGAACAAGTTGCAGACGGCGACTCAGCAGCGGTGCAGCGCTGTGTCGAGTCGTATGGCAGTTTGGTGTATCGTCTCGCGCGAAGGTATCTCGATCATGCGCCTGCTGAAGTAGACGACGCAGTTCAAGAAGTGTTTATCGAAGTATGGCTCAACGCCAAGAGGTTTGATCCAAACCTCGGCAGCGAGGCTGCGTTTATTGCGACTATCGCGCACAGAAGGATCATCGATCGCCAGCGTCAAGTGACGTCGCGAAAAAGGATGGAGAATAGGGCAGCCATCGTTGCTGAGATAAAGCCCGCATGGAGCACCACCCTCCAAGAGGGCGGAGTTGATGTAACCAATGTTTACCGTGACGAGCTTACGAAAAGTCTCAATGGACTCCCTGCCGATGAGCAGGCAGTGATTTGGCTATCGGTTTACCACGGGTTGAGTCATCGGCAGATTGCCAGTGCAACAGATTCACCAGTTGGCACGGTGAAAACACGTCTCCGCCGGGCGATGATGTCCATAACCAAAGCTCTCGTAGACCGCACGGCAAAAACCGCCAGCGCCCAAGCCGGTCAAGGGGGTGACCGATGAGTCATCCGGAAAACCATGAAAAACGATTGATCGAACTGCTTGTTTCTGAGCAGTTTGGCGAACTAACAACGCCGGAACGTGATGAGTTGGACGAACTCCTCGAGGCGCGTTCGGTAGAATCGATTCCGATTCCAAGCGTGCTTGGAGAGCTGCTCGTTTTGCTTGATACTGTACAGCAAGATGGAGAGCAGATTCCGCCCGATCTTGCGGACCGAGTGGTGCAAACCGGAGATGCGATTGTAGGGAATGCCCAGCGATCTCTGATTGAAAAATCGCCTGCCAACGACTCAGGTTCAATCCGTATTGATCAATCATCTGTACCGAACCGTGGGCCTGGCTTGCAGCAGTGGGGGGCCGGTTTGGCTGCTGTTATTGCTTTGGGTGCATTGCTATGGGGCGCCTATAGCTGGAATGCGCTTCGCGCGGTACGTGAGCAGCAAGTGACTCGGATGGCTGCCATGCAAGAGCAGCTCTCGGAGAACCAAACCATCCTAGAACAAAGCGAAGCGGCTATGGTTCGAATGGAATCCGAGCTTGCCGACATCGAAGCCGATGTTCGGTCGAAAGATCAACAGCTGGCAGCTGCATTGAGAGACAAAATCGAGCTTGCGAATCGTCTCGCCGAAGCCACCACCGGGCTAGAGAACGCCGAGCGCCGCATCGCCCTTTATGAAGAGCCTCTCGATCCCATCGAACTCGCGGATCGTCGCCAGCAACTGACCGAAGTTCCCGACGCAATCCAGATCGCTTGGCAGCCATTCGACCTCCCGGATGCTCCCGCAGAGCAACGGCAGGTGCGTGGAGATGTCGTCTGGAGCGATTCGGAACAGCGTGGCTACATCCGATTCGTCGGTCTTTCTGTAAATGACCCTGATATCGAGCAGTACCAAGTCTGGGTGATTGATGAGCGTGGGCTCGAGCAGAAGGTCAGTGGCGGTGTCTTCAATGTCTCTGGCGAAGGAGAGATCATCGTGCCCATCAAACCGGGAATCGATGTGGGACGAGTCGCGCTGTTCGCCGTAACGGTCGAGAATCCAGGCGGTACATGGGTGCCCGATCTGTCTCGCCGTGTTGTCGTCGCGCCGCGACAAGCAGGCTAATCAACGAACTGCTAGATCAGTTTAACTTTCGAATTGCCAAAAACACTTCGGCTAGTCCCTCCGAAAGACCAGCGGAGGTGCCGATTTATCACATCATGATGTCTTTGTGATGCGGTGATCTCTGATAAAGCAATTGGCATGGCATTCAACGACGCTTTGCGCCGTAGTAGCCGTGCATCAAGCATATGTCTTTACAGCAAGGAGCTGCCGATGCGTCCACCGATACCCCGTACCATAAAAACGGTTTCTGTTCTAGTTGGCTCAGCGATCTTCGCTGGGCTTGCGCCCGCTGCCATGCTGTCGAGCCACAATGACGCTCCGCTCATTAAGCAAGATCCGCAATCAAATCTAACAGATGTCTATGCCTTCATCGGTACCAAGTACGATGATCCAAGTACCCAAGTTCTCAATGTAATCGCCAGCGTACGTCCGTTCTCCGAGCCCGGAGATGGTCCACACTTTGAGCGATTCGCCTCTGACGCACGTTACTCACTCCATGTGACGAACCCGACAACGGGTGAAGAGATTCTGCGATACGACTTCGTTTTCAGCCCGGTCGATGACAACTACAAGAACGCCAATACCATATTGTCCTACGGGTTCGGTACTGAGGTTGGTCCTATTGTGACGATCGGTGACCAGCGGCAGAACTACACCCAGAACTACGGCGTGCTTCGCGAGTTCAAAGATTCGTTTGCTCCAATATTTGCAGGCGGAATCGTTGCACCGCCAAATGTCGGCAACAATACGACACCAAGTTACAATGACGACGATGGCTTTGCTTTGTCGGGCGCCAATAGCTTGGATGAACTTGATTCATACACGAAGCAAGCGATCGAGAACGCGGTTTCGGGTGAGGTGTTCTTTGCGGGCCCACGCGACGACGGTTTCTACGGAGATGTGCCAGGCATCTTCGACTTACTCAACGTTCGAATACTCGACAATAACGGGTCGCTTGATGATGGGCTCGGCCAGGATGGGAATGGTGTCGATGGTTTTCAGGGTTTCAATGTGCTGACCTATGGCGTACAGATTCCACTCGATCTACTCCCTGATTTTGACTATCAAGATCCGTTCTTTGGACCACAAATCGGCGTTGGTGTGTATGCATCGGTTAGCCGTCCAAAGGTAACCGTCCGTAAAGCCGGGGACGACATTGATAGCGTCGGCGAGTGGATCCAAGTAAACCGTCTCGGAAACCCATTGTTCAATGAGGCGTTGGTACCATTCGCTGACAAAGATCGCTACAACGCGCTCGCTCCAACCGAAGACAGCCAGTTTGCAAGCTATGCATCAAATCCAGAGCTCGCAACGCTGATTAATCTCGTCTTCGGCACTGCGTTCCAGGCTGAAAATCGCGCAGATCTTGTCGCAGTGTTTATCCCAGATGTTCTTCGGGTGTCTACCCAGAGCGGCCCGGTGACTCTACCGGGTCAATCAGGTTACTCAAGATTTGGATTCGTCGGTGGAGACACGACAGGTGGTGTCTCAAGCGGGTGGCCGAATGGACGCCGCTTCGGTGACGACGTGATTGATATCGCGCTTACTGCCATTGCTTCCGGTCCGTCATATGACACGATCACGGTCGTCGGAGATAATGTTCCCGCGAATGACATCCTGTACAACAACGTGTTTCCCTATGCAGCCACACCGCATTCAGGAACAATGAACAGGAAAGATCCGGCTCCCACCGACTTCGAAGTCGCAGACGTGAATCGGGATGGAGAGATTAACGCATTCGACATATTCGCCTATATCGAAGCGTTCAACAAAAGTAACTAGGAGAGAGATGCGGCTGTCCCAGAAATGGGGCAGTCGTTTTTTGCATAGGAGGCTATACATGCGACGGTTCTTTTCTTTGATAACAGTGATTGCAGTTCAAGTGACGGCATGCTCAGGGCACGAGTTCTGGCTTGAACCTGCTTCTCACTATATTTCAGACACAGACGTGCTTCGAATCAAGCTTATGCACGGCGAGCGGTTTTCAGGGTCGAGTGTTCCGCGCAATGACGCCATGATCAATCGTTTTGAGTTCGTATCTGTTGCCGATACAGAGCAGGTTTCAATACCAGTTCTTGGCAGAGATCAAACGAACACGAATCTCTTGCGATGCGCGTACTCAGGTGTCATGGTCTACGAGTCCGACTGGTACCAAAGCGACCTAGATGCTGCGGCATTCGAAGAGTATCTAGCAGAGGAAGGTCTTGAATCAATCATCGCCGAGCGGGCAGAGCGCGGTGAATCAGATCTGCCTGGAGTCGAACGATACAAGCGTTGCTCGAAATCTTTGATCTCCGTTGAAAAATCATCACTTATTGATACTTGGGTCGAACTCCCGCTTGAGATACACATTTCGGATGCAATCGATGGCAGCCAGCTGATGGATCAAGTAACCGTAACAGTACGTTTCGAAGGCAGGCCTATCGAAGATCATCGAGTCATCGCCGTACGGCGACAGGCTCCAGATAGACTCATTGAGCTTCGGACTGATCGCGAGGGTCAAGTCATCTTTGTGCCAGGTCACAATGATGATTGGATGGTCACTTGCATCCACATGACCAGAAGCGCGTCAGAAGCAGATGCTGATTGGGATAGCTACTGGGCATCAACAACTTTCCATTGGTCTTCCGAGCCAAAGTCGGACGAATAGACGGGTGACGGAAGAATGCCATCGGTGTCCGATCGCTGCGAGGATTGTTATGGTTCTTTGGTTGCGGGCTCAGGGATCTCGCTTGGGTTCTTGAGATACCCAAGAATCTCTGAGTCGCGTAGAACTCGGTCCATCGCACTGAGCGTCTCTTCGATTCGCTTGACCAGTGCGGAATAGTACAACTCGGAAACATAGAAGTTCCGAGCGACTTCCGCGTCGATCACCGTGACCTTGTCCTCATCCATCGAAGGGACATGCAAGATCTTGCCAATCCGAAAGCTCTTCAGGTTGAGCGCTTCGTCATCCACGTTAAGCAGGATGATCAGCTTCATCATCACGGCCCGTTGAAGCCGGACAAGGTCGCGCGGACTCTGCAGCAAGATGGTGAACCTTTCGGTGCCATCTGGGAACGGCTGGTTGAGTTCCCAAAGTAGATCCGTCCACGCAGCCCGATCAGGGCAGTCAATCAAACTGATTTCTGGAATCGGCTCACTTGCCAGCCGGTCAATATCCAATGATTCGCGGTCGTAACCAAACGTGATTGCAACCGCCTTGCCTGGATTTTTCTCAAAGAAAGACTCGGCGTTTGAGCCGTCACCTATCTTGGCCAAGAGATCGCTCAGGAACCGAACCTTGTAACCCTCTGCCTGTGATTCTTCAAAGTAGATCATCCGGTCCGAACTTACGCGTTCGTCGGTCTTTGTTCGTTTGATAAGCTCGTAGACCATCCGTTGGACGAGCAGCTCCGAGCCGGGGATTTCGTTCTCTGTAAACTCACTGAACGGATAAGCATCGGCTAGCCTGAAGTTGCTGTCGGTGACTTCACGAGAAAGTTTGCGATAGAGGCTAAGCCGTTTGTTCTCTGCGATAAAGCGGAGGTCGAATACGTCTTCGCCGCGGATGCGGTACGCATCTCGGAACAGCCTGTTTTCTGTCGAGTCAAACAGGTCTTCGTCCCGGGGCATCGTCCGTGTGATGATGCGGTTCTCTTCAGGCAAGACGTATGGCGTCAAGACGATAATCACTTCGCGCTTCTCGGATTCGGTCTTGCTTGATTTGAACGCTTCACCCAAGAAAGGGATGTCGCCCAAGATGGGGACTTTCTGATTCGTCACGGTCTTGTTCTTGCTGACAAGGCCACCGATGATAAATGGTGTCTTGTTGTCCATGCGTGCATAAGTTTGCACGCGTCGTGTCGAAATCGTTGGGGCGGAGGCCAGCAGGTCGCCAGTCGACGAGCGCACCTCAAGATCTTGGCCCGGAACCGTCGCTGACACAATCGTGTCGACAAGCATACTAATTTCGTCGCCTTCACTTGATACTCGGGGGCGAATGTTGAGCAGGATACCTGTTGCGATGTATTTGAAGTTGAACGCGATCTTGTTGGAGTTCAGGGTTCCTTCTTGACTCGTCGCTACAGGAATGTCTTCGCCAACCCGGATTGAAGCTTGCCGGTTGTCCATGGTCAGCACGCTTGGGCGACTCAGCACTTCTGCTTTGCCTTCCGAGACCAAAGCTTGTATCCGAAGCCCCCAGTCGAATCCGACATCACGCGAGTTCAAGCGGTCAAAATCCAATGTATCACCAATGATGCTCGGGTCGAGCGTGCCGAGTAGAAGGTTGATCGGCCCCTCTTTGAACTCCCATTCCACGCCAAGCTCATCCAGCCCACTCTCAGAAATTTCGAGGACCATGCCTTCAACGAAAATCAGCCGAGCGGGGCGGTCGATGTACTCATCAAGCAGGGAGCGAACCAGGCTTAACTGTTCGGGGTGCGCGGGGTGGTAGAGCACGATCAACTGCGAGCCAGCCGAAGCGTCGACATCATCTGGGAGCTTCGCGGCGTTGGTGGTCACGCTATTGCCAAATGCTCCGGTCGTTACTTTACCATCGCCCAAGAGTGTCGTAGAGCCAGGGGACGGAGAAGGCATCACCGCAACCATCGGAAGTTGATCAAACGTCAAGTTCGCGGGAATGCCATCCATCGTTCCGACCGTTGAAACGCCGAGACCTTTGAGTGCGTTGATTGCCGCATTTGTACTCGTGTAGCTCAATCGAACAATGCCGCGTTCGAGTTCGGCGTTCGACATCGATGCCCGCATCTCCTCGACTTGCTTTTTGCCAGACTCGATCACAGCCGGTATCAAATCGAGATCTTTGTTTCGCTGGACCGAACCGTCCGCGGCGAGCAGCACGCCTTGGGCCCAAAGCTGCGGCAGCTGGGAGGCATATCGGGCCGATCCCAGGCGGAGCAAAGAAACACCGCCCTCTCCTTCTTTACGAGAAAGCACCATCGCCTGCGCAACGCCCTCGGGCGGAGGCCCAAACTGAGAAATTCGTTCAGGACTCGCGGAAACGTACCCCATCTCGGCGCGGAGCTTCAAGCCGATCGACGAGAGCAGTTCACTGAGCTCGAAGCGACTCATCTTTGTCAAAGGAAGAAGGACGCCGCTGTCCTTTGGCAAAGTGAGACGGCCAGTGTTTGATCCGTTGCTGATCGAGGATCGAGCAATCGCTTCGGCCAACTGTTCCACGCCAGAGTCTGCGTCGTCTCCTGCTCGCTGATTGATCGACTCGAGTATGCCTGCTGAAATCGGCTTAGCTTCAAGCCGATCCAACGCAGCACTTATCCTTGCGAGCCCAACTTCGGCAGGTTCGTCGAACAGCACGCCGCCGTTTGAGCGAGGCGTTTCGAGCGTGATCTGTTGCTGACTGGTGCGTGAAGTTGCACAAGAGGAAACAACAGAAAGAACGCTTCCGCATGCAATCATGGCAACGAGCATCTGCCACAAGCATGCCTTGCTGCAAAGTTGATCCGACCGTCTCGAACGACCACTGACTCGGTTCATCAGAACTCCTGAGATTCCATTCCCGTCTGGAGATAGATTTACCCCGCTTGAGTTCCGAGCAAAGGAACCGATTGGGGAAGCCATTCAGGTAGGTTGGTCCATACTAACCCATCTGGGCCCGTTTCGCATCGTCCTTCTCCGAGGATTCGTACGACTCAATCCCTGTGTCGGTGCCAACGCTTTGCCCTGACTCAGTATTTTGGCTTTGGTCACCTCGGATGACCCCTTTCAACTGGCCAGTTTTCGTTTCCTCAACGTTGGATTCAGCCTTGGGTTCGGGCGCAACGGCGGGCGCTGATGGTCCGCCCGGCCCATCGGGCAAAGAAGCGAAGTACTCCGCGGGTCTGCCATCGAAGAAAACCTGCCCGTCCCGTATCCCGATCACACGATCGGCCAAATCAACAAGCCCGATCTCATGCGTCACCATGATGATCGTCTGGTCGGGTGTCGCGTTGAGGATCTCTCGCATAATCGTATCGGACGACTCGGGATCGATTGAAGCGGTGGCTTCATCCAGGATCAAAATCTTGGATTCCTTAAGAAGTGCTCGCGCGAGCGTCAGTCGCTGCTTCTCGCCTCGACTCAACTCCGCACCATAATCCGAGAGCTTCGTGTCGTACCCATCGGGCAACCGCTCGATCACACCATCAATGCCCGTTCTGCGGCAGGCGCTCCGAATCTCCTCGATCGTCGCATCTGCACGTGCATATCGAAGGTTTTCAGAGATCGATGCGTTGAAAAGAAACACCTCTTGGAAAGCAATCCCAATCGCAGAGCGCAAAGCACGCAGCGGGATGTCTTGTGCATCTCGACCATCGATAAGTACTCGGCCTACGGTCGGCTCAATGAACCGAGGCAGCAGCTTCACCGTGGTACTCTTGCCGGCGCCACTTGGGCCGACGATTGCGACGTGTTCGCCCGGTTGGATCTTCAGGTTGATTCCACGCAAGATCGGCGAACTACGATCAAATCCGAATACGATATCTCGGAACTCAACCTCGCCAAAGAGCACGGCGTCATCTGAATCATCCTTCTCTTCTGCCGCTCCAACATCTTGTGCTGGTTCATCAAGCATCTCAAACACTCGCCCAACGCTGGCGGTCGCTTTGGAAGCGTGGGCAATATCACTAATCACGCTGAGCACAGCGGGGTACAGCATCATGACGAATCCAAAGAACATCATGAACTGGCCGCCTTGCATTCGGCCCTTGATCACCTCAAAAGCGCCGTATGCAATAAGCAAAATGGTCCCGAGTCCGACGAGTAAATCAGCCGTGATCTTCTGAAAAAAGTGGTAACGCTGGCTCTTGATTTGACTGCGCCGACTGCGATCGATTGCTTCGTTGAAAATCTCACTCTCGCGTTGTTCGCCAGAGAACCCTTTGACCACTTCCATCCCAAGAAACTTCTCAACCAAACTTCCATAGGCCGCTGACAGATGCTCTTGGGCTTCGGAGTGGCTTCGGCGGATCGAGACTCGGAAGAAACGGCAGGTGATGTATTGCAAAGGAAGAATCGCGAGTGCCGCGAGCGCAAGGCGTAGATTCAACACGCAAAGCACCACGATCAAGACCTGTGCCTTCAAGAGATTCAGTGTCAAGATCGGAAACTTGTCCTGTATGAAGCTCTGAATCTTGTATGTATCGTCCATGACCCGGGCCCCGACCCGGCCAGGTTGATTGGCGCTGTAGAACTGCAGGCTCATTTGCTGGAGGTGATCAAACAAGCGTTTGCGAAGCGCAAAGCAGACGTCTTCGCTGGTGCGCAACGACAACATCTTGGACCAAAAGAAAAACGTGTTCCGCAAAGCGTAGGTGACAAGCAAACCAAGCAGGATAAGCACCAGCAGCCCGCCAGACCCGCCCACGCTTTGTGCGAACTCTGAGTTCGGAAAAACATCGTCAATGAGCAACTTGATCGCATAGGGCGGAGCTAAATCGATGAGGACCAAGGCAAGCAGGCACCCGATCACTTTGATCATCCGGGACGTATGTGGGCGCAGCAAACTCACCACGCGACCGCCTTGCGGGTCGGGGGGTCTGCTGGGCGATTGCTCGGACATCACGCTCCCGGTTGCCTGTCCGAATCCAATCTTTGTGGATATCGAAGCAAGCTCTCAACAAATGACACGGCGACGAGCGAGAGGCTCGTCAACTTGGCAGAACACCTCGCCGTGGAACGGGTGATTTTTGGCGATGAAGACGCCGTACGACCCTTTCCTGAATGACTTTATCATAGATCGGCTGGATCTCATCGTTTGATGCAGACTTACTTCGCTTTGTTCGATCGATATCAGTGAACCAACCACCGTCGCTCGAGCGATCAGGATTCGCTATCTGAAAGTTCGCGATACTTATCGGTCAGAGTGTCAAAGCCAGCCTCCGGTTCAAGCTCGTGACGCCTCGCATAGATCTCCGCCAGATACCCAGCTATCTCGCGAGCTTTCTGGTTCAGTGACTTCCCGTCTTCAGGTAGGTTCTCAGGTGCGACGAGGTTGAAGCCCTCAAGCAACTCGTCTGTCCCGCTCTCGAAGTCACCGAGTCCAAACGAGCTTCTGCCGAGCAGCATCAAGCCCGTGGCAAGATCTGCCCCAAACCGCATCGTTCCATCCGAGTTCTCAACTCCCCAGGCTTCCTTCATGCCCGGCATTTCAGCCAGCATGACCAGCCTCGCGCGTTCAAAGTTGCCCTCTTCGATCAAAAGCGGCGCTAGGAAAAGTGCAGCATCAAGTCTACCTCGCTCTGTAGGGCCTTGTGTGGCGACGCGCACTTCGTAGACGCCTTCGAGCAATTCGATCGCTTGTTTGCGTTCACCTTGCCTGGCATAAATGGTCGCCAAGTTGATCGTTGTGGAAATCGTGTTGGAGTGATTGGCTCCAAAGAGCTCAGTCTTGATGGCATAGTTGTCTTCAAGCATCAATCGGGCTTCATCAAGCCGACCAAGCCTCATCAACACACTTCCGAGATTGTTCAGTGCACGCATCGTGATCGGATGCTTTGGCCCTAGCACTTTCCGGGCACGATCGAGCACGTCATCAAGTACTGCAGCGGCTCGTTCACTTTGGCCTGCATTTGTTAAAAAAGCCCCATAGTTGGCGGTCGAACCAATCACAGCCGGATGGTCAGCACCAAGCGCCGCAGTCCGAAGTTCGATCGATCGGCCGGAAACATCTGCAGCCTCTGTTGTCCGTCCAGTCAGCATATAGAGATATGCGAGGCTGTCCATAATGCTCGGGACTCTGGGGTGATCCTCTCCGAATACACGAAGTCCACGTTCGAGCGCTTCGTTTAGCTGAAGTTCAGCCTCGTCATACTTGCTAAACATCACGCTGTTACTTCCCAGCGTTGTGAGTGCCATGATCAATCTTGGAGCGTCCGGATCCATTGTTTGACGCATACTCGTGACGACTTCGGTCATCAGTTCATGTGCTTCGGCATTCCGTTTCATCAGCAGGTACTGACGTGCAAGAGCGTGAGCCACTCCCAGGGTGAGTTCTTCTTTGTCGCCGAGCGTCTTTCGAGCGTCTACGAGTAGTGTTTCTAAACCAGACTGCACTTCCGGATTCGGCATACCCTGTGCAAGCAGGTTCAAGTAGCTCATCCGAGCTTCGATCGCGAACCGGGCGTTCTGAAAAGATTCAGCGGTAACAACCGTCACATTCTGTTCAAACAAAGTCTTCGCGCCGTCCCAATCGCCTAACTCTTCAAGAATCAACGCGAGCCTGTCTCTTGCTCTCGCAGTTTCATAGGCATCCGTGCCAAAGCGCGCATGCTGAGCGGCATAGACCGATCGAGCAAATCGTTCAGCCGTTTCGGCCTCACCGATCTTCCAATACACCTCTGTCAGCGTAGCGCTGATGTCTGTCCGTACCGTTTCATCCATAATCTGGCCCTGCTCGATACGCGCCGCAGTGGAATCAAGAATCGAACGCAAGACGGATGTATCTCGCCCGCGTGCGACTTCAGGCGAAATCGATGTCAGCATCTCCGACAGCATGTCCTTGATTTCGGAAGCGCGTTCGAGTTCGCGGTTCGCAGTCTCAGCTTGATTCAGAGCTTCGCGTTCAGAATCGACTGCACGCATCGCGAACAAGCTTGTGCCGATGAGGCCGCCTGCCAGAACCAGCAGCAGCAACCCCGCGAAAACAAGCCCAGTGCGGTGTCTGCGGGCAAACTTTTTGACGGAGTACCCAAGGCTCGGTGGGGATGCTTCAACGGATTCGTATCTTAAGTACCGTTCGATATCAGCGGCAAACGCGCCCGGGGATTCGTAGCGCCGTGACCGATCCTTCTCGATCGCTCGCATGACGATCCAATCAAGGTCGCCGCGAACTTCGAGTTGCAATCGCTTCGGATCCGCTTGTCGTGCAGCGGCGATATCTTCAGCCGCACCGAGGCTGCTTATGTGAGTGCTCGGCCGCGGAGGAGTCACCTCACGGATCGCACGCATTGTCTCATCGTGGCCTCCGCTCCCAGTGTTGGAAGCTTCGAAAGGTGTTTCACCGGTAAGCAGCTCATAAAGCAATACACCAAGCGAATAGACATCACTCCGAGTATCGACCCCGCCTTTATCAAGCCCCGCTTGCTCGGGGCTCATGTACGCCGGCGTACCAATGACCTGATGCATCTCAGTGTGAAGTGATTGATCGGAAAGCTGCCGATCGACAGCTTTCGCAACGCCAAAGTCGATCACTTTGGGCATCGCCTTGCCATCTTGGTCCGAGACCAAGACATTGCTCGGCTTGATATCTCGGTGAATGACACCCTTTTGATGGGCATGTTGCACAGCCGCACAGACTTCCTGAAACAAACGAAGACGCGCTGTGACGCTCATCCGAGCTTCATCGCAATAGCGAGTAAGCGGACGCCCGTGCACCAACTCCATCGCGAAATAAGGACGCCCGCGCGACGTTGACCCCGCGTCATAAACTCGCGCGATACTGGGATGATTCATAAGCGCCAACGCTTGTCGTTCAGCCTCAAACCTCGCGATGACTTGCCGAGTATCCATGCCCAGCTTGATGACTTTGATCGCCACACGCCGCGATATCGGCGTGCTCTGTTCAGCCAAAAACACCGAGCCAAAGCCGCCCTGGCCGATCTGCTCGATCAACGTGTAGTTGCCAATCACAGATCCATTGCGTTCCTCATCGTTGTCTTCGGCGCCTCCAAGCTCTGGCGTAAGTTCATTCTCCGACATCCCGCCAGTTGGTTTGTCGAGAAAGCCATCTTTCTCAACGCCGTCCATCGCGGAAAGCAGCGAGTTCATCCGTTCGAGCATCTCGGGTTGTCCCGCGCACGCGTCAGCGAGAAATGCAGCGCGTTTCTCCCCGGCGTAGTTCATGGCCTGCCCGAAGATTTCCTGCTCACGGTCTGTGTGCTCGTTCATGTATTCAACCTGTCCGTCAAAGCTCGATACAGCCAAGCACGAGCAAAGGCCCAATCAAGGTCCACAGTTCGTGCCGAGACTCCCAGCATGTCTGCCGTTTCATCGACCTGCATCCCGCCATAGAACCGAAGCTTGACGACATTCGCCACGCGAGGCCGCTCTTCTTCAAGGCGTTGCAACGCCTCGTCGAGCGCAATGATGTCGTCAGAATGGCCGTCAGACGCCAGGTCCGCGATCGCAGAGATGTCGAGTTTCGAACGCCCGCGTCCACCGCCTCGTTTCTGGCTGTCGCGGGCCCGCGCGTGGTCGATCAGGATTCGTCGCATCGCCTCGGCAGCCGCGAAAAAGAAGTGCCTGCGATTCGCAAAGCTGGCGTCGTCCGCATGCATCATTTTTGCGTAAGCCTCATGGACCAAAGCCGTTGCCTGCAGCGTGTGTTCCCGGCGCTCGCCCGCCATGCGGACCTGCGCGATCCTCCGGAGCTGCTGATACACCAGCGGCATCAGCTCCTCATGCGCGTGCCGGTCTCCCTCGGCAACGCGTCTAAAGAGTTGTGTCAACTCAGGTTGGAGTGCCTGCCCATCGTCCATTCGGAACCAACCATATCAGGAAAACCCAATATATGGCCAGCCGTCAACGCAAGAGAAAGCTATCGGACCATCAGTGAGGTATGGCAACAGAACGCGAACGGCGCTGCAGGTAAAACCCTTAGATTGGTGTTGCATCGGCCACCCGGGTCGAATAAAGTAGGTCTCTGCCAGTGGTTGTGTGACCACTTGGGCAGAGAAAAACCCTGGCTCGCCTGTCATCTATGAGCCATAAAGAGAGAAAAGACCAATGAACGTAAAAACAATTATCGCAGCCGCATCGTTCGCCGTCATCACCACTGGTGCTCAGGCTCAGAACGAGCTCTTGATCGTTGACCTGTCGGTCGCCGACACCATCACGATCACCGCCGGTTCGGGCGTTTCGGCCGCTGACTCGGTCGGCTCTAACTTCACCGGCGTTCTCCTCGAGAACTTCTTCGATGGCCCTCTTGGAGTTACTCTCGCTTCGACACTCGTTTCGGGTGACCTCAACACCGTCGCCGACGGCGGCGCTTCGGATGGCTCCCCTTCCCTCTTTGGTCTCGCTGGCAACGCTGGCCTGAACATCTGGTCGTTCAGCTTCGGTACCCCTTCGTTCGTCGCTGGCACCGCCGGCTTCTCCGGTTCGGGCACCTGGACCACCGACTCGGCCACCTACAACTCGGTGTTCGCCCTCGGCGCACGCACCGGCGACATCTACAACCCCGCCGACACCGATGATGACATCGCCGGCGCAGACCTCATCGGTACCTACAGCGTCGTCGTTCCTTCCCCCGCAGCGTTCTCGCTGATGGGCCTCGGTCTCGGTCTCGGCGCCGCCCGTCGTCGCCGCTAAGAGACACCTGTTTCTGAGCAAATGCACTCTCCGGACCGGCTTCCCAAATGGGAAGCCGGTTCTCTTTTTGCAATGCTCTATCCCTGTCGGGCGTATCCAATCCGTACCAAGTCATTCGCTGAGCACAAAGAAAATACCGGGCACCTCTCGCAGATCGCGAAAAGTGCCCGGCGTTGGACAACTCAGCTGAAGAACTCAGCCGCTACGACCCTGTGATGACCTCGATCAAACGAGTCAGATCAAAGAAGTTGATCCGGTTATCCAGGTTGAAATCTGCCCGCGGATCACGATCATTAAACAGTTGGACCCACGCCGCGATGTCATGGAAGTTCAGCTGTCCGTCGCCGGTGATATCAGCTGCCACTGTCGGATGAACTCGGAACACGTTGGTCTGGAGTTCATCTCCGATGGATGTATTCCGCCGGATGATATCTGCAAGCGATGTTTGCTCCACTTGCTGAATCAACTGCGGCGGCAGTGAAGCCTCGTACCAAAACCGGTCCGCATCACGCAAGCGACGAAACTGGTCTCTCAGCACGCGGAAGTGCGTCTCGCCGACCAGCGCTCCTTGGCGGTGTGGCTCAGCCAGCATGCCCGCCCATGGGTCAATGTCATCGGTCGAGTCGTACACGCCAGCAAACGCAGAACGCACTTCCGAGTCCGATCCGAAGTCATCCCAAGACTCGATGCGATCGAGATTAAACCGATCCCGGACATCGTTGTAACTCCCAAGGCCGTGATCTCGCCCACGCTGGATGTTCAGCGACACCAAATCGAATCCGCCTGAGCCGGGAGGACCAAACAAGAAGTTCCGGACATCGTCAATGATCTTGGTATCGATATCTTGAGCAGCCTGGTATCCGATCCCACGCAGCACCGAGTCGATCCCGTTATCCGAGATTTCATCAGGACTAAAGAACGCATTGAGCAGCGCGATGTCGCCTTCAGCGGCTGCGTTCCCGTCCGAATCCACGCGCTTCAGCTTCGACGGCAGCATCGTGTGGCCGACCCGGTACGCGGCGGTCGCGAAGACATTGGTGATTCCAGGGTCGACCTGTTCGCGATACCCGTTGTACCGAGGCATCGCATCTGATCCGAGAAGCACCGGCAGAAACTCGTTGTATGTGATCCGTTGCATCTCAGCGGCCACGATCGAGCGAGCACGCTGATAGACCTGTTCTCCATCAAGCTCGGGGTTTTCCTGCCCGATCTGATCAGCCCAGTAGTTATGCTCGCGAACAAACAGCGTGTGCATTGCGGTCAGCGAGATCTGCTCGTTCGCTCGCACATCGCCCGCCAAGAAGAAGCTGGGGTCAGAAGCAGTGGGGGCGTTGGCAAATCCATTCACATTGAACGGAAGCAGGTCGCCATTGCTGGTCTTCAGTCGGCCTGAACCGTCGTTCGAGCGCAACTCAGCGGCTCGCTCGGCATCCGAGCCGTACACATTCGAAGCATCAATGAACGCGGTGATCTCATTGAGTTGTTGCCGCTGGTTGTCCACCATGTGATAGGCAGACCGATCAAGCGAGATCGTTGCGGTCCCGCTTCCGGTCGGATCGAACCATGGGTCACCCGCTGGCACCATGATATCGAGCTCTTCCGTAGGGTCGGCGATCGGAGTTTCGGTGATATCGTGATCTAGAAACTGGCCCCACAGCCACAAGTAATCTGAGGCCTGCCGAATGTTCTTTGTGTCGGATTCTTGTGCGAAAACAGCATTGCTGACCGCACGTGCAGATGGCGCATTGACTCGTGCAGCGAGAGAACTTCCGTCCATGTAGGCTGCCGGAACAGTCCGTACAAACTCGATGCCAGCGCTCCCCCAAGTCGGATGACTGAGATTGTTTCCATAGCCATCGATGCTGCGAATCATCAAAGGTGGCATGCCCCGGTTGCTCTGGTCACGCTTGGTGTGTGTCCGTTGAACAAGCGAGCTTGTTCGTTCATCGATTCGAGGTTCTTCCACTTGCTGCGCATTGGCGGCAACGAG
>JBGCEB010000053.1:0-51278 GCA_045106075.1 Phycisphaerales bacterium | reverse complement strand
TCCGCAAGAAGACCGCGGCAGACCAAACAATCAATAGACCACCGGATGCCCAACTTCGTTGGCAAACTTTCCAGAGCGGGTTACGTTGAACCCACAGATGATCTCGAAGTCGGGGACCCAACATCAAATACGAGAACGTTTATGAAGTTCCGTCACTTGATGCTCGCTGCCTTCGGTTTCGCCACCGCAGTCTCGCATGCCAACGCTCAACTCTGGATGTATGCGATAGATGGTCGTGGCGAGCTGTTCCGCAACGAGCTCGGATCGACCGAGGTCGCGCCTGTCGCCGACTTCGGACTCAATGCTACCTCAGGGCTCGCGAGGGGGCCGGGCGCAACAATCTACACCATCGACAGCATTACGGGAATCTACCAGATCAATCCAGCCACCGGGAACACCATAAACGAGTTCACCTTTGACACCTTAGACCAAGATGATCCGTTCGCGGGAGACACGGGGGGTCTCACCTATGACGCGCCATCAAACAAACTGCACGCCTTCCGCATTTCAAGAGAGGTCGGCGGCCGATACTTGTTCACAGCGGATATGAACTCCCAAACTTCAAACCTTGTCGAGCTCGGTACAGGCAACAAGCCCTGGCTCTCTCCACCATACGGCCTCAACTCAATCATGACCCGCTCCGACGGCCTGCTCGTCGGCATTGCCACAAACATCATCGACAGGGCCAACCACATCATGTTCGAGATCGATCCCGGATCTGGTGCCGTAGAGTTCATCGCAAACCTATCGAGTGAACGAGACAGCTGGCTTCCAACGGGAATCTCCACCCTTGGTAGCCAAAGCTATATGTCCTCGTTGGCGATCAACCCTGACGGCACCCTTTATGGCACCGACATTCATGAACTGAATCTCTACACCGGTGCGACAACCTACGTGAGCACCGTGCTGGATCAGGATTTCTTTGGACTTGTTGTCAATCCAGCGCCATCGTCGATCGCTGGCTTTGCGGCGTTGGGGCTCATTGCTTCTAGGCGTCGCCGTATCGGATCGGCCGGCTGAAACATCCGTCGCCAACACCAGCGACTTCGCCGTCTCATCGCCCTGCACGTCACCGACATCATCCGTCACGATACGCTAGTTGGGCCTCTGAACCCGGGCACGTCACGGATGTCTTCCCACGTCGTGGATTGAGACGGCCGCGTCTGGTTGCCATCAACCTCAGGCACGCGCCGCGTACGCACTAGTCGGACTCAGCCAACTTACGATAATGCCGCTGCACCACGCCGAAGACATCCTTCTTGGCGCCCGTCTCTGAGACGAGGCCCTTGCGGTTGTACCAACCCTGAATCTCATGCAACGGGCGACGCGGCGAGAGAAAGTCCTTGAGGATCCAAGGCGTCATCCCCGCAAAGTTCGGCAACGTCTCGGACCACGCCAGCGTGTTCTCGTAGAGCCACACGCCATATTCTTCGGTCCATCGCTGATTCTGATCACCGCGATACCCTTGCTTGATCCCTGCGCCAAACTCGCTCAACATGAATGGCTTGTCCCACTCAAGTTCGACCGGAGCACCGTTGAACTCATCCGGACGATCGTGATACCAACCGACATAGAGATTGATCGCCAAGATGTCGGCCATCGCACCGAACGGGTCGTCAACACGCAATCCAACCAGCCGGGCTCCCGCGCTGCCGTCCTTGCCGTACCCCGGCTCTTCGCGGATCTGGCGTGCAAACATCGCAGCCGACAACAGCCGGGACGGGTCCAATCGACGAACCTCTTCGCCCAATGCCAAACGAAACGCCGTCCGCACCGGCTCATCGCCAGTCTCGTTTCCAATTGACCATACAGCGATCGATGCACGATTCTTGTCCCGCGCAATCATCTCACGCAGGTGCAACTTCGCCTCTTCAAGCACTGCTGGGTTTTCATACTCAAGCGTCCAATAGACCGGAATCTCACTCCAAACAAGCAGCCCCATTTCATCCGCCATGCGGACCATGGTCTCGTTGTGGGTGTAGTGCGCGAGACGCACCATATTGCAGCCAAGCTCCTTCGCAAGCTCCAACAACTCGCGAGCGTCCGCTTCGCCCGTCGCACGACCCCGACGCGAAAGCGACTCTTCGTGCACTGATATCCCGCGGAACACCACCGGCTTGCCGTTGAGCAAGATCTCGCCGCCATCGGTCTCGATCGTTCGGAACCCGACACGTTCGGTCATGTGCAACTGATCGTCTAGCAAAACTTCAGCAGTGTAAAGCGTCGGCGACTCCGGACTCCACCGCTCTATCGATCGTTTCGGAGTGAAATCAAAGAACGCTGACCCATTTGTGTCTGCACGAACAACCGAATCAACTCCGAGATCCGGAATCCGGACCCGAACCGGTTTCCCAGACGCTGCCGGCCCATCGAGATGGATCATGCCGCGAACTCGATCGACTTGCTCAAGATCAAACTCGATGTCTCGAACAAACGTAGTTGGTGTCGAAACCAAACGCACACTCCGGGTCAATCCACCATAGTTCCACCAATCGGTTTTGAGCGCAGGAACCCCATCGGACCGCCGCGTGTTATCAACCCGAACGATCACAACGTTCTTCCCCTGCTTCACCACCTCGGTCACTTCAGTATGGAACGGAGTAAAACCAACATCATGCTGTGCAACTTCAACTCCGTTGAGCCAAACCGTCGCCCGCTTGTTTGCGCCCCCAAAGCACAAGAACAAACGCTGATCTGATGACAATTCACTTGCATCGAACGCTCGCCGATACCAGACGATACCTTCGTAGAAGAACAGTTCGTCACGCTGCGTGTTCCAATCGCCGGGCACGGCGAGCGTGTTACGGGCGTCGAACGCTGCCTCGTCAAGGTCCCAAGGACTGAGATTTTCACGCTCGACCCACCATCCCGGGTTTTTCTCGCGCCCAAGGTAATCGGTCAAACCCTCGTTGTACCGATCGATCAACACTTGCCACTCGCCGTCAAGCGAGACGCCGGTTCGCTCAGCCGAATTCCCGATCAGAAACACATCGCCTCCCCAAACCGGAGCCACGAAAATCGTCAACCAAACACACGCAAGCAATCTCAACATGAAAGACCTCCAACCGAAGCGTAACCGCTCGGATGAAGCCTGTGGAACACACGCTCTAATTTCTTATCACCAACCAGTCAAACTCCTACGCAAGCAACAATGGCAGAGCTGGTACTGCCACGATGTAGTACGCGCACGAGAAACCGCCGCAAGCAGGCGCCCAACCTCAAGGCCCGCCGAACTACCCACCAAATCACCCGATTGATCACAGAGTCGCATCCGACCAATATCGACAAACAACTCCGAATAACCAAAACGCTCCCCCGCTCAGACTTGCCTTGATTCTGAAGCATCCAACCTGCGATCATCCGCGATCGGCACAGGGGACTCAAACTTACCACCGAATGCGAGAGCGAGTGACCCGTTGGCAACCGCCGACTCAACTTCGGTAACTGCAAAACCACCTGACTATCAGTGTTCCGGTGCAAAGTAAGTACGAGGTGATGATGGGACGCCCAATGAATCCGAACCCATCCATACCAACGCAGTTTTCACTCAGAACGGAATCGGCCCGTCTTCGAAATCGGCCGAGGTTTCAATCTCTGGTAAACGACGGATCGGCACACCCGGCGGCACGGCGTTCATAAACGCACGCCCATACCCCGCTGTCAAAACCCGCGGATCGAGCACGACGACACGCCCTGAGTCACCCGCCGACCGGATCAGTCGCCCGAAACCCTGCTTGAATCGAATGACCGCTCGCGGCAGCGAGTCGTCCCGGAATGGATCGCCGCCCTTCTCTCTGATTCGCTCGCCCCGAGCTTCAACGATCGGTCGATCCGGCGGGTCGAATGGCAGACGTGTGATGATCACGTTCCGCAAGGCTTCACCACGTACGTCCACTCCCTGCCAAAAACTCGCAGCCCCAAACAAAACGCCTCGCTCTGAGTTCCGAAACTCTTCAAGCATCTGCCCGCGAGGCCCGCTCTTTCCCTGCACGAAGATGTCCATGCCCATCGCCATCAGGCCCGGCCGCAAGGCATCGGCTGTCTTGTTTAGTAGCGCAAAGCTGTTGAACAACACGAACGCACCGCCATCCGTTGCGACCACATGATCATGCACTCGGGCCGCGATCGCCTGTTCAAAGTTCTCGCCATCGGCACTCCGCCCTTTCCCGGGCGATGGCACCGATGTATCAACATACAGCTCGACTTGCGATGCGTGATCGAATGGCGAACCGAGCTGCACTGCCTTCGCACCCTCGCAACCAAGCCGATTGATCACGTGACTAAACGCCGTCTCTTGATGCTCGGGCGGTTCATCCTCCCGCACGCGCCGCGTTGAAAGTGTCGCACTGGTTAGTACCGTCGAATGCTCTTTTCCAAACAAGTGCTCGCGGAGCATCGGACCAACTTCGATCGGCGAACATGAAAGGCTCACCCGGGCACCAAACCGCCCGGCATCCGAGTTCCGGGTCTCAGCCCAATAGACATAGTTTTCCAATGTCTGCCCAACCAGAACTTCGGCCGCATCGGCGATGTCGCCCGTTCGTTGAACGTACGAAGTCAGCTCGTATCGGTCCGGCTCATGATCGACGAGGTCTTTGATCCGCTTGAGACTGAGAACCAACTCATTCATCGCGACGGTTAACGGATTGTTCACCGCGTCAGGCCTGCGAATACGGCCTCCCGGCGCCCCACCACTCGCTACCAATCGGGCAACATCGTCAAACAACGCCCTTGAGGCCCGCTCGGCATTCCGAACGCACGACACCGCTCGCTCGATCGGCGCGATATCACCAGTCGCTAACTGCAACTGACTCAAGTATCCGCGGCCGGTCTTCAAATGGTACAAGGTGTTCAGCAGGTGCGCGACCTTGCCTTCGCCCAACGAAACACCGAAGTGATCACTGGCGACATCCTCAATGCCATGGGCTTCATCGAGCACAACATGTTGGTACTCAGGAAGAAACCCGGTGCCGCGCATTCGCAATGCCATGTCGCTAAAGAACAACGCATGGTTGCACACCAATATCCGTGCACCTTCCATCTCGCGCCGAGCGCTCTGATAAAAACATTCATTGTGGTGCGGGCAGCGACGCCCCATGCAGTTGGCATGATCACTCTGCACCTTGTCCCAGATGCCGGGGCGTTCCAGCGAAGGCAATGTACTCAGCGTCCCATCTTCTGTGTCGTACGCCCAGTCCTCAATCACGTGCAATGACCGCCGACTCGCTGCGTCCGGCAGCAACTTTTCTTGCCGCTCGCTCGCGAGCTTCAACCGTCGAATCGATACGTAGTTTCCACGCCCTTTGACAAGAACCGCCTTGCAACCACCGACGTCTCCGAGCGCTGCCTGCAGCATCGGAATGTCTTTCTTGACCAGTTGTTCTTGCAATGCAATCGTGTTCGTCGCAACAACAACCGTTTCGTGCATCGCGGTAGCGCGGATCAATGCAGGCACAAGATACGCAAAGCTTTTACCAACGCCCGTACCAGCCTCGACAAGCACATGCGATCGATCTGCAAAGGTACGTTCGACTTGACCTGCCATACGGAGCTGCTCGTCGCGCGCCTCATACCCATCACCGAGCGCTACCGCGATCGGTCCGTCGTCACCCAGCAACTCGGTAGCCGCCATGGTCACGCTTTCTTCACCCCGAGTGGAACTCGTTTCGGCTCGCCGTCTGCACGCGGATAGATCTTGGGCGATTCCCGGAGCTTCTCGATCACAACGATTCGGCCAGTGGCTGTCTCCACCGTGCCAGCATGGGCCGCGTGCAACATGTGCAATGCCTTCTTGGCTTCAGCGACTTCTTCGTCTGCCTTCTGCCCTTTCGTGAGCACGACCAATCCACCAACTTTGGCCAGTGGCACCGTGAGCTCTAACAGCATCGCCAAACGACCAACAGCCCGCGATATCACGGCATCAAACCGAGCCCGGCATTCCCCATCACCAAACCGCCCGGCCCGCTCCGCCCGATCATGCACGACCGTGACATTGGTCAGCCCCAATCGTTCCGCGGACTCAAAAAGAAACGCACACTTCTTTCCGGTTGCGTCGAGCAATGTAAATTGAACGCCAGGCATGACGCATGCCAATACCAGACCCGGAATCCCCCCGCCGCTGCCAACATCAATGATCTCCGCCGGCGAACCGTCCACCCCAGAGACCTCAGCGAGCACCGGAACCAACGTCAATGCGTCGTAGATGTGTTTCTCCCACGCATCATCGGCGTCGCGAATCGCCGTGAGATTCATCCGCGTGTTCGCATCGAGCAAGAGCGCCAGGTATTGCCCCAGCCGCTCAACCTCACCAGGCGCGAACGTCAAACCAAGGCTCTCCGCCCGCTCAACCCACCCTGTCGGCGGCGTCAACCCATCAGTCACAAACACCTCGCTCGCTTTCACGAATCACCTCGTCAACGCTCGCCCGGAGAAACCCGCCGACCGCCCATACGGCCGAACCGATGCCATCGGATCAGGCCCGTCATCATCAGCGTATTCAAACGAAGCACGGAAAGGCGGACGAGGCTTGTGCAATGCCACATTCACGATCAATCCCGTCATCACCCAGCAGGTCAGCAGGCTCGTACCGCCATAACTCACAAATGGCAGGGTAATACCGATGATGGGCAGCACCCCCAGATTCATCCCGATGTTGATGACCGCCTGCGCCCCGACGAATGCCGGCAAACCCGCCGCGATCAGTCGCCCAAGAGGGTCACGGCAAGTCGCCGCCACCAGCCAAGCACCCGCAACCCACAACAGATACAGCACCATCACCCCGAGCCCGCCGAGCATCCCGAATCGATTGACTATGACCGCAAAGACCATGTCATTGTGCGCTTCCGGCAGCCTGTTGTAATGCACCAATGCCCGAGATGCAGAATCGCCACGCCCGGCAAACTCGCCCGCACCGATCAGCGTCTGAGCAGTCATCGACTGATAGTTGATGTCATGGGCTGTGGTTGTGTCACCCTGAAACTGCTTGATCAATCCAACGATCCGTGTCTTCTGGTGATCCTCAAGGAACGGATACACAGCCGGCGCTGCCAGCGCCGCGCACACCACGATCAAAGTCAAGTGACGCAACCTCGCGCCCGCCGCGATCAAAACCGCAAATAACGCCGGCACGAAAAGACTCGCGGTCCCAAGATCAGGTTGTACGGTGATGAGCGCCACCGGAATCGCCGCAAACAGCCCAGGAACAATCAACCCTTTAAACCGCCTGTGCTGCGACCGATACCGCAAATAACGAGACACCAAAAGCACGAACGCGATCTTTGCGACCTCGCTGGGCTGAAAATCGACCACGCCAAGATTGATCCAGGCCCGCGCCCCGTTCCTCGGCCGCACAAGCCATGTCGGCACCACCGGCAACAGCAACATTACCAGCAAAGCGATACAAGCAATGTACATCGGCCAACTAAACAACCCAACGAACCGATAGTGCGGTGCCGCCACAACGACACACGCGATCAGACCAATGAGCAAAAACACCGCCTGTTTAGCAGCTTCCGCAGCCAACGCATCCGAGCCCAGATTCTCACCGACGTCAATCGAGTAAATCCCAACCACAGACAACGCCAAAGACGCGAAAACCGTAATCCAGGAGTAGTTCACCAGCCGGACGGCTTGCCGCACCGACTCGCTTGATGCAACCGAGCCGCGCACCATCGCAGCAACCCCCGAACGTGCAGGCAGCGTGCTCATCGATCTCCCGCCTGACTCACAAACGGCGCTCCATTGAGGTAACCCTCTTGGATCAACGCATGGATGACCTGATTTGCAATCGGACCGCTCACACGTCCGCCTGAACCCCCATAGTCAACGACCACCGCGATCACATAGCGGGGCGAACCGCCCTCATCGCCAACCAACGTCAGATACCACGAATGGTCCCCGTCCCGCAAGACCATCCGAGGCTCGGGTCCATCACCATCTGGATCAATCGTAATCGGCGAAGCATCGGCTGTGCCCGTCTTGCCCCACACCGTCACACCCGGCGCGTTGAACACCTTGTCACGCTCGTCATCGACGACAAAGTCGTAACCAGTCCCAAACCGCGGATCGTTCGCTGCCAGACGCAATCCTTCAAGCGTCTCTCGCACCGCCCACGTCGGAAGATCTAACTTCGTCACTGCCGGCGCCGAACCTTCGCGAGAAATCAGCGTTGGCTTGATCCGCATGCCGCCTCGGGCGATCGACGCATACGCGTCCGCGGCATGCAAAGGCGTCCAAGTCACCGGCCCCTGACCAATGCCAAGCAAAATGGCCTCATCACGCGACAAGTCCGAACCGTCATTGATCCCATTGGTCAGCCCACCAATAGAACCGGCCCACTCCCCTCCCAGTCCAAGGTCAAACCGCTCGCCTAGACCAAACATGCGATACACCGACGCAACATCCCTGGTACCCAGCCGGTCACCGAGCGTAAAGAAAAATACATTCGATGAGACCATCATCGCGTCAACGCCGTCTGGATCACGCCCAAGCTGATCAGCGTGCGTCACGCCCGGATTTTGCTTATAGATCCAAGACCGGAACACGTCCGTTCGCCCCGGTAGATAGTGCCCGGTCGCTTCGATCTGCTCGCCGGGCGTATACAAACCTTCCTTCGCAGCACCACACAAAATCAATGCCTTTGAAATCGAACCAGGCGGATACGGCACACCAAACGCACGGTTCAGATACGGCGTATGGATTTTCATGTACAAATCGAACTCGTCATTCGAAACACCACGGGCGGACCAATCCCCATCCCGCGGCGGCGTCGGTGACGACACCATCGCGAGAATCTCGCCCGATCCAACATCCAACACCACCGCGCCCGCATCGAGCTCGGTACCGATCGGCAGTTTCTCATTGTGATGCCAACCCTGCACACGCGTCAACCCGAGGCCAGGGTCCAACACCGCCCGAACACGCGCCTGCAAGTGGATGTCCAATGTCAACCGAATATCTCGCCCCGCAATCGCGGCACGCTCACGAATCGCTCGAGATCGCAGATTCTCCACCCGAACACCCCGAAGCCCGCGAAGCTCGTGCTCGAGTGATGCTTCGAGTCCGGTGTGCCCGACACGATCACCGTCGAGGTAACGCCCGGTATCAATCTGAGCCTCACCCCGCCGCACACCATCGATAAACGAACGCAGCCGCAGGTCCGGATCCTCTTCGAGCGCTTGGCGCCGACGACCTGGATCACCGAGATCACCAGACTCCTGATCCGCTCCATACACCCCACGCCGAACCGAACCGAGTATCAGCCCGGCAACGTCAGACACTTCAATCTGCAAGCTACCGTCCGCGCGAATCGGCAACGGCAGCGTCGCCCGATCCACCTCAACACGCAGCACATCAAACGGATACACCCGCGCGGTCGTATCAATCACTTCCAAGCCAGGCATCAACGCCTGCTTTTCATCGAGCGCCGCATCACCAGCTTCGCTCGTCAAAAACATCGACTGCTCGCGTTCGGCGAGACGCATAAATCGAAATCCAACGTCGTCTGAGACGCCCCGCACAACCGGATGGGCTTGCTTGGCCTCAGCGATCGGCGAAGCTGCGATCTGCGCAATCCGGGTTTCTTCCTCCGCACCGATCTCTATCCCCGCTTCGATCAGCTTGGCCCGCTCACGCTCCGCCCGTCGCCGGGACACATCCGCCTGGATGCCCTCGACCCGCCGCAGCACACGAGCTCGGCCCGTTTCGATCTCTTCCAGCGAGACGCCCGCACCTTGGGCGACCAGCACCCACATCCGCTCAACCCGTGCGTCGTACGCCGGCCTATACCGGGAGACAAGTTCTTCCCGACCCGCTGAGTCAAGCGTGCCCCACACATCACGATTCGCCCGCCGGGCAAAGCGCTCCGCCGACCGCCGAGCCCACTCGCCCGACACCACCTCGTACGAAACCGCGATGTCATAACTCGGGCGATCCTGCGCAAGCACACGCCCATGTCGATCCAAAATCCGCCCGCGCGTCGTTGGCAGCCAAGACTGACGAATCAATCTCGCCTCAGCACGCTCGCGAGCATCCCCGCCCTTGATACCCGTCACCCAGACCAGCCGGATCGCGAGGAGAAAAAAACCACCGACAACGACCGCGCTCAGAAGGGCAAGCCTCCGATGAAACATGCTCGGAATGGCGTGTCGCATCCGACCCATCGGGCTCCATCCCACAGGGCCGCACGCCTCCGGGCGTGCATGATCGATCCTAGTTCACATCGGTCGATTCTGCACCCCAGCCGCACCCGCGAACTGAGGCAGGATCTGGCAAACCTTCCAGAGCCCAGACGAGAGCCCGACCGGCCAGCGATGCCCGATCGCCGTGACTCAGCCCAACCGCTTATCCCGCTCAATCTCCGCGTACGCATTGTGCGAGTGGATCGACTCAAAGTTCTCGCTGCTGATCGCATACCAAGAGATCTGATCCTCGTCGTCCAAAGAGATCGCCAGATCCCGCACGATATCCTCGACAAACTTGGGATTGTCAAAGGCCTTCTCGGTGACGAACTTTTCGTCCGGACGCTTCAGAACCGCATAAACCGGGTGGCTGGCAGCGTTTTCGAGCAACGTCACGAGGTCCTCGATCCACATCATCGGGCCATCGGTCCGCACTTTGGCCTCGATGCGGCAACGCTGATTGTGGGCACCATATTCAGAAATCTCTTTCGAACACGGGCAAAGACTCGTCGCGGGAGCCGCCACCGTCATCAGCAAATCGTCATGCGAGTTCGAGGTGCACTCCAACGTCACCTCGTAGTTCATCAGGCCGGGCTGCTTCGTGACCGGAGCTGGCTTTTCGATGAAGTAGGTAAAACTCGCTTCAAAGTGCGCTTGCTCGGCTTTCAGCCGATCACGAATCGCACGAGTCAGCGATGGAATGTCCTGAGGTCGGATCGGTTCACCAGCATGCTCATTGAGCACTTCCAAAAACCGGCTCATGTGCGTGCCCTTCTGCTCCTGCGGCAGCGCCACGTACATGCTGATGTTCGCAACCGAATGCTGCTCGCCGCCGCCCGGCGTCGCCAGGCGGATCGGATACACCACTTCTTTCACGCCAACCCGGTCAATCGCGACCATTCGCTGGTCTCGTGACGCCTGCACGTCGGGCATGGACTTCGCCCCTGATCCAGCAGCGGATCCGGTGCGATCAATCGCGTCGGTACTGTTCATATCAACCTTTCGGAATTCCTACCAGGGATCGTAGACCGGCACCATCCCGATTGAACAACCCGAAAAAAGGCGATCACGCCTTCCTTACTCTCTGCAACTCGGGCATCGCCGGGAGTTCGAGAAAAACCACCCAGACGATTCACGGCGGACCGGCAAGATGAACGAACCTTCGATCAACCCATCGATCGAGTCGCCGTCTCCAAAGCCCCTTCTTTCGCCGCCGATTGAAGGAAAGACATCCCCGCCGGCACGCCGATCAATGCCCCCGCAGCCCACGCACTTGGCGAGACCAACACCCAACCGGGCAAGGATCCCCGCGCGACGCCATCGAGCAGCTTGCCTGCCCCCGGCATCACAAATCCGACCATCGGCCCGATGACCCCGGCCAAAACCAGCCCCAACGCGATCGGAATAAACATCGCCGTCACTCCGGGCAGGCCCGTGTCCTCTTCCTTCATCACGCTCTGAAACACCAGCGAACCGAACACGCCCGCCCCGATGCCCGCGATAAACGCCGTGCCCAACGATTGCCCCGCGCCGTCATAGCGGGCGAACAACCACGCGAGCACCAGCCCAAGCCCGAGGGACACGCCCATCGTGGGCAGCCCCGCTTTGAGCACCACCGACGCCGTCAGGTCCCGTCCGCTCAAACCCAGCCCCTCATCCTTTGGCGATCTCCGACTCAATCGATCGGCAACAATCCAAGATGCGATCACGATCAGCCCAATCGCGATCGCCTCGATCGCGAGTTTGATCAGCGTGACCGAATCGGGCCCCATCCGAAAAACCTCTCCAAGTCGCCCGCTCGTCCAAGCAAGCCATCCGAACACGAAACCGGCGTTGAGGACCGCCTCATGCCGGTCTGCGAGCCGCGCCGAGATGGCAGACGCCAGGATCACGCACGCCGCCACCGCGACCAATGCCACAATCCCGCCGACCAATGACGCCCCGGTCAACAGGGTGACATCGCCCGATCCATCGATCGCACGCACGCTTCCAGCCGCCCACGCCGCAATCGGCCCAAACAACAACAATGAAAGCCCCCGGCATATCCATCTGGCCATCGCGTCAATCATGCCGACATCATCCCTTCAAATCTTCCGATCTGCCACCAAGAGCATCATGCCCATTGGTTCCACTACCATACGCCCATGCCATCCGACCCACGCACATCGCCCCGCCAGCCTCTTGTCCCTTCCAGAGAGCCCCAGGTCCTCCTGGGCGATCTGACCCGGGAACTCCTCTGGCCACGCGTCATGCGGGCACCCGCCTACGCGCTCCGCCCCGCCCGGATCATCCTCGGCATGGCCGGAGCACTTCTGGCAGCTCTCATCGGCTCGATCGGCATCGGCGACCCAGACGAACCCACGATCGCCGAGCTGGTATCACTCTTACTTTCCAATGCCATGTCCGAAGCGACCCAAGCACTCATCTCACTCGATCCCGCAGGATTCACCAACGCCGTCGCAGCCCTCGCTTTCCTGCCCGGCGATCTCATCCAAGAACGCCCCTGGGCAACCATCCTCCTCGCAGTGCCGATGGTCATCATCTTGGCATTATTCGGCGGCGCGATCGCCCGAGCATCCGCGACCGAGTTCACCAGCGCCCGCTTCACCGAATGGCCCGCCGACCTTCGTATCTCACTCGCCAAGCTCCCCTCCACCGCCGGGGCACTCCTCGCTCCGCTTGTGCTCGCTGGGGTCGTCATCTTGCTCATCGCCACCGGCGGCATCCTGCTCGGCGTCCCAGTACTCGACGTCTTCGGCGCGATCTTCTACGCCCTCGCGATGTTTGGGGCACTGCTCGCGTTCGTCATTCTCATCTTGCACGCGCTCGCATTGCCCATGATCGTCCCTGCCCTCGTCATCGAAGGCACCGATGGCTTCGACGCGATCCAACGCTGCTATGCCTACGTGCTCGCACGCCCTTTGCACCTGCTCGCTCACGCAGCGCTTCTGCTTGTGCTTGGCGCGATATCGATTGGCGTCGTGTCGCTCATCGCCGGGAGCGTCGACACCATGACCGCATGGGCGGCGTCACGGTTTACCACCGAAGCCGGCTCGAACGTACTCACCGGCACCGGCGAACTCCGCGCCACGCAGCCAACGGCGCACGCCATCGTCGAGTTCTGGCGAGCGCTGCTCCAGCTGGTCGTCTCCGGCTTTGTCATCAGCTACTTCTTCACCGCAGGCACCATCCTGTACCTCGTCGCGCGGCGTCTCTGCGACGGCCAAGATGTCAATGAAATGTGGGATCCGACGGACGAGCAGGCATAAGCCCGCTCACGTCGCGCACCAACTGCCCCGAATCATCCCACGGATCGATTTCCCGTGGCAATCGCCAAGGCGGCACCGCGTCACGGATAGACCAACGCCCGACTTGGGTCCGCCTCAACCAACTCAGCATCCCCCCGGTGCCGAGCAAGGCCCCAAGGTCCCGGGCGATTGACCGGATGTACACGCCTTTCGCGCAGCGGATGTCCAGCACAACCTGTGGCCACGCGTACGACATCACCCGCACCCCAAGCACGTGCGCTGCTCGCGATTGCATCTCGGGCATTTCGCCAGCGCGAACCATGTTGTACGCACGTTTCCCGTCGATCCAAAGCGCTGAATACGCCGGCGGCACCTGCTCGATGTGCCCTACAAACGTCGCCGCTGCCGCTTCGACCATCGCCCGCGTCGGAGGCTGATCGACCGGCACTTCAGTCCGCTCGGTCTCACGATCAAGCGATGGCGTCACCGCCGAAAGATCGATCCCTGCCAGGTACCGCTTCTCGCCCGCCATCACGATGTCGCACAGTTTGGTAGCTTTGCCAACCAACACCACCACCACACCGCTGGCGAGCGGATCGAGCGTCCCGCCGTGCCCCACCTTGACTTTCTTAGGAGCACCGCCGGCGCGCAGCCGACCCTTGACGAGCCGGACCATCCCCGTCGAGCCCGGCCCTTCGGGCTTGTCCATCACGATGATGCCCGGTGTGACCGGCTGATCGTTCATGAATAAGGCTAGCCGCTCGGATCAGCTCTACCAAAAACAACACCGCCCGGACCATCCGGACGGCGTTGCGCAGGAAAATGGGGTGAAACACGCCGGACCGGTCTCGCGGACCGGCATGCGAGATGATTTCCTCAGCCTCGATCGGCGTGTTGCCCGTGCGTGATTGGGCGAACCGATCGCAGACTTTCGCTCGAACGCTTCTGGTTATTTCGCGCCGGCCGTCTCGACCAGCTCGACCTTCGGGAAGTCGTTCTCGGTCTGGAGCATGTGATTGGCGTAGTTCGTGAACAGGTTGGTGATCGTCACGCTGAGCACCTCGAGCAGTTCCTCGTCGCTCAGCCCGCCGTCACGGGCGGCCGACACATCCGAGTCGCTCACGAACCCGCGGCTGTCGATGATGGCGTAGGCCAAGTTGATCGCCGCCTGGACCTTTGGGTCGCTCGCGTCGCCGTGCAGGTTCTTGGCAAGCTCATCGCCGTCCACGCCGTTCATCTTGCCAATGACCGTGTGGGCTGAAGCGCAGTACCCGCACTTGGAGTGATTCGCGATCGCCACAGCCAGCTGCTCATGGAAGGGAGCGCCCAAGCTGCCCTTGCTTAGGGCGTCACCCAAGTTCAGATAGGTGTTCAAAGCGGCAGGCGAGACACCGAGCGTCCCCAAGACATTTGGGACCTTACCCAGCTTCTTGTTGATGCCCTCGAGCAGTGGCTTGGTGGATTCGGGTGCATTTTCGATCGAAACGGGTGCGATGCGGGGCATGGGAAGCTCCTTTTCGTGTTGTCCGGACGAATAATCCGAAGCTAGACCGTGGTGTCTGATCAGCGAGCTCGTTTGCTCACTTTCCGACCCGGACAAACCGTGTCGGCCTAGAGAGAATAGACTGATCTGTCTATTTGTTCCCGCATTGGAGAAAAAAGTCGCGCTTGCCTTCTCGGAGATCCCCCAATGAGCCCCAATAGCACCCAAAGCCCAAAACGCGACCTGCTGATGGACTGCGCCAAACGACTATTTGCTGCCGATGGCTTCCACGCCACGGGTATCGACCGCATCATCGACGAAGCCGGGGTCGCCAAAATGACCCTGTACAACAACTTTGGAAGCAAAGACCAGCTCATCGCGGACGTGCTCGACCGGGCAAGCGAGTCCCTGATGGCAACCATGCGTGGCTGGATTGCCGCTTCCAACGATCCATATGACCAGATCATGCTGCTCTTCGATGGATTCGGCGCGATGTTTGAGAACCCCGAACAATGCGGCTGCATTATCCAGGCGGCCGCTGCCGAGTTTTCTGATCCCGAATCAGTCGTTGGCCTGGCTGTCCAACGACATCACGAACGCGCCAATGCGATTCTCACAGAGTTGACGTCGGCAACCGAGTGCCAAGATCCGCAGTCGCTCGCCGCTCAGATCGGTCTTCTGCTGGCTGGGACACAATGTGCCGCCCGGGTTCGTCGCTGCCGAGCCCCAGCAGAGGAAGGCAAGCGGGCTGCGGCTGTCCTACTTGAACACGCCTGCAGCTAAGAACACACTTCCGATTCTCCTCAATCCGACGGAATAGACCGATCATTCTTCTTGTTGACACAAACGTCGCCCGTATCATTGGGCAGAAAGGACTCATACATGCCCAACGAATCCCTCACCGAACTCGCCGCAGCCACCGACTTTGACGCGTTCATCGCGAACTCCGAGCCAGTCATCGTGGACTTCTGGGCCCCTTGGTGCGGCCCCTGTCGCGCCCTCGGTCCAATCATCGAGAAAATCGCCGAAGCCAACCCTGGACGAGTCGCCAAGGTGAATGTGGACGAAGCAGCCGAGATCGCCGCCCGCTTCGGCATTTCCTCTATCCCCACCGTGATCGTGTTTCAGAACGGAGAAGCGATCGAATCCAAGGTCGGGATCCGCCCTGAATCCGAGTACGCCGACGCCATCGCAGGCTGAACCAGATTCAGCAGATCAGTCAAGCATTCTCCTCTCAAACCCCTCGGCCTAACCGGTCGGGGGGTTTGTTCTTGTTCGCTGCGAACGCTGTTACCACCTATCCTGTCGGTCCGATGGGAAAAGATCCGTACAGCACACCCGCGATGCAGCAATGGACCCGTTGCAAGAAGCAGCACCCCGATTGCGTGCTGTTTTTCCGCATGGGCGATTTCTACGAGTTGTTTGGCCCAGACGCTGAATCGATGGGCAGAACGCTCGGGCTTTCGGTCGTTGAGCGCGGCAATGGCATCCCGGTCGCCGGGGTGCCCCACCACCAGAAGGCAACGTATCTCCAACGCGCCATCGAGCACGGATTCCGCGTGGCCGTCGTCGATCAGCTGCAAGATCCCAAAGATGCCAAGGGCGTAGTTGAACGCGGTGTCACACAGGTCATCACTCCAGGCACACTGATCGACGAATCCATGCTGAGTGACGAACAGTCTGTGACGCTGGCATCCATCGCATTCGGTGACGACCATCACGTCGGCACGGCACTCATCGAACTCTCCACCGGTCACTTTGAGGTCCTTGACGGCAACCCCGGTGAAGTGATCGATGAGCTCGCAAGGCGCGGCGTGCGCGAAGTGCTCTATGCAGAGCCCACCTCTGGTGAACCACCTGAACGCATCAAGGGAATGCTTGCGGCACTCGGCGCCTCTGGAACGGGTCGACCGAGTTGGCAGTACCGCCCTGGCGAAGCAATCGAAGCGATCACTGAGCTGTTTGATGTTTCTGGAGTCGATGGATTTGGCATTGATGCGGATTCGCCGAGCACGCGGGCTGCCGGCGCGGTGATTCGATACCTACGAGAAACGCAGGCTGTAGACCGGGCTCCGACGGAGGCAACGAGCGGCGGCGAGTTCCAACGCCAACGCGTCACACTTGCACATGTCCGCCCGCCCCGTGCGATCGAACGCGAACGGGCATGCCGCATCGATTCGACAAGCTTGCGTGCGTTGGAGATCGAACAGACCATCCGAGACAGTAAACTCGAGGGTTCATTGGCGGGCGTGTTCCTTGCAAGTCCGGTGGGTAAACGCTGCGTTATGCGAACGCCGATGGGCAAGCGGCTGGTCAGGACCTGGCTGGCAACACCTTCGAGAGATCCCAAGGTGATCTCTGCACGCCACAATGCCGTCGGCTCGTTTGTTGCAGATCGAACATTGAGTGAACAGATCGGCCGGCTGCTAGGTGATGTATCTGATGTTGCCCGCATCGCCGGGCGAGTCGCCCTTGGCCGAGCCACACCGCGCGATCTGGATGTGTTGGCAAAGTCGGTGCTGGTCTCAAGGCAACTCGAAGAGACCATCGCACCGTCACAAACACTCGCTGAAATTTACGCGCGACTGAGCAATCACACGCTGGCGCTCGAAGCACTCGGAAAACGAATCACCGAGACGTGCGTAGATGACGCGCCCGGGCACCTCCGCGATGGAGGCGTGATTCGCGACGGTGTGGACGCCGAACTTGACGAAGCTCGCGGACTCGAACGCGATGCGGGCGCTTGGCTCAACGAGTACCAATCCAAGATCATGGACGAGCACGACCTCCCGAGCTTGAAGGTCGGGTATAACCGAGTGTTTGGCTATTACATCGAGTTGCCCAGCGCCCAAGCGAAACGCGCCCCGGCGTCATTCACTCGCAAGCAGACACTCAAAAACGCAGAACGATATATCACACCCGAGCTTAAAGTGTTCGAAGATAAAGTGATGAACGCATCAGGACGCGCGCTCGAACGTGAGCGAATCCTGTTCGACGGCCTATGCGAGCGGGCCCGCCAGCGCGTGCCCGACATGGTCGAGTACGCCGACACCATTGCAGAACTTGACGTGCTGCTCGGTTTCGCAGACAAAGCCCACCATCGGGGTTGGGCCAGGCCTGAGATAACCAGCGAACGCTCACTCTCGATCCACGGCGGGCGGCACCCGGTGCTTGACGAAACACTTGGACAGGCATTCGTACCAAACGACGCCGAACTCGGCATCGAGGGCTCACCCGCGAACCTCGCGTTGATCACGGGTCCGAACATGGCTGGTAAGAGCACCTACATCAGGCAGGCTGCCTTGCTGGTCGTGCTGGCACAGGCTGGGAGCTTTGTACCGGCCGACCGCGCAACCATCGGCGTTTGCGATCGCGTGTTCACACGCGTCGGCGCGGATGACGCGCTGCATCGCGGGCAATCGACGTTTATGGTCGAGATGACCGAGACAGCCAATATTCTGAATAACTCGACCAGCAAATCGCTGGTCATTCTCGACGAAATCGGGCGCGGCACATCGACACTCGACGGGCTCAGTCTTGCATGGGCCATCACCGAATGCCTGGCTGGTGACGAAAACCACCCCGGCCCGCGCACGCTGTTCGCAACGCACTACCACGAGATCACCGAACTCGAGGAGAAACTTGTCGGCCGAGTGCGCAACCTGCATGTCGCGGTCCGCGAGTGGACCACCGAAGACGGTAAGCAGGAGATCGCATTCCTGCACTCGATCCGCCCGGGCAAAGCTGATCAGTCCTACGGCGTGCACGTCGCCGAACTCGCCGGCGTGCCAAAGCCCGTGACCCAACGCGCCCGAGAGGTTTTGTCTGCGCTCTCGGTCCAACACGCAAAGATCGACACCAGCCGAGTCGAGGCGGCTGCACCAAAGTCGAACTCGGAAGGCCAGTTGGGCTTGTTCACCGAGTTCTTGCCGCACCCGGCGATAAACGAACTCCGCGAAATCAAACTCGACGCGATGACGCCACTTCAGGCCTTTGACGCGCTGCGGCGACTGCAGGATCAGGCGACATCGAAGTAAACCGCCACGCGGCCCCGCACTCTGGACAGACGGTGCAGCCATCGGGCTCGGAAGGGATACTGCCGATGCCGTGGGCGCAGTGCGGGCAGAGGTCGTATTCGAGCATCGCATCTCGAGCGTCGGTGGTTGACTTCCAGATGTAGCCAGACGCGAAGAAGCCGAAGAACACGCCAGACAGGAGCCCCCCGATCGGAGCCATCAACAGTGTGAGTCTAATCATCAGTCGATCGACTTGCCCCGTTATGATCAACTCTTTAAGTATCAGAGAGACAGCCATCCCGACGCCGAAGTACATCCCTGAGAAAATCGCAACGCGGAACATATCCGCCCGTCGTGCCGGCGGGGCGAGCAGGAAACGGTCTATCCCGGTTTGCTTGGAGACTTTCTTGATCTCGCACGGCTTCCACCGCGCACCGCGGGCGTCGGTGATCCGGTCGAAAATGGTCACGAAGCCGATCATGTCAAACCTATCATTGGTGTCTTGGCCCTCAGGAGGAACACGATGCCGCTTAACGATTATGTCACGCTTGGTCGATCCGGGCTCCGGGTCTCGCCGTTCTGCCTTGGCACCATGACCTTCGGCGATGATTGGGGCGCGGTGGGCACCAATCTGGGCGAATCACTCGATGTCCTCTCAGCCTATCTCGACCGAGGCGGGAACTTCCTCGATACCGCCAATATCTATACCAAAGGGCACTCCGAGAAGATCATCGGCGACTACTTCAAAGACCACGCCTCCAAACGCGACCGCGTGGTCATCGCCACCAAGTTCTGCGGCAACATGTACCCGGGCGATCCCAACGGCGGAGGCGCTGGACGCAAAGCGATCATGCATCAAGTCGAAGATTCCCTCCGGCGCCTTCAAACCGACCACATCGATCTCCTCTGGGCGCACTTCTGGGATCGGCACACGCCCATCGAAGAAACCATGCGCACGATGGATGACCTGGTCCGTGCGGGCAAAGTCCGCTACATCGGTTTCAGCGATCACCCGGCGTGGGTCGTTGCGAAAGCCAACGGACTCGCATCGCTGCACAACTGGGAGCCTCTCATCGCTTTGCAGATCGAATACTCGCTGCTGCAGCGCACGCCCGAGGACGACCTGCTGGCGATGGCCCAAGACTTTGGACTGGGTGTGACGCCTTGGTCCCCGCTGCGTGGCGGCGTGCTCTCGGGCAAGTTCCGGCGTGACAGCCGCCCGCCGCACGGCGAAACTCGGGTCGCAGAAGATTCCAAACATCTCAACGAACGCACCTACGCACTCGTCGACGAGCTCGTCGCAATCGGTGAAGAACTCAACGCCACGCCCGCGCAGGTCGCACTCAACTGGGTTCAATCGCAACATTCGGTCACCAGCACCATCATCGGCGCCAAGCGACTCAGCCAGCTCGAAGACAATCTCGGAGCGCTCGACATCGCCTTGACCGAGGAACATCGCGCTCGACTCAACGACAAAAGCACCTATGAAAAACACTTCCCTCATAACTTCCTCGATGCGATCCCCAGCGCCATCCAGAATGGATCGTCGATCAATGGGGTGGATAGCAAGCGGTGGCCGTTATCACCCAAAGACGACACGGATCGCCACTAGACCGGCAGGGCGACGGCATTGTCATCGAGGCGATCGCATTCGGACCGGAGTCCATCGCCTCATGGTTTTTCTCGACATCAAAACTCCCTCCTACGGTAAAATTTGCCGTTGCTTAGACCACACGCATGTCACGTCGGCCGATCACGACGCCGCTGCTTGTCCGAAGAAGATCTGTTACAATCTTTACCGTCATGCGACTCTGATGCGATGAGATTCAACACCCGGATGAGCCCACATCTCGGTGAAACACAGATGGTTCAGCATGAACCGCTCATGCCTCAGTATAGGATTCATTGATGTTTGGACTTCTCATTGTCGTCGCGGTCTATGCAATCCTCGGCTTCATGCTCGCCTGGATCGTTGGCATCGTTGCGAAAGAAGAGATCTCGGTCGGCCAGGGTGTGGTCATCCTGATCCTCTCGGCGATCGTCAACATTGTCGTTGGATTGCTCACGGATCAATACATGACCGAACCGTGGATGTCGCTCGGACTGGGTGTGATCCTCAACTTGGGCACCATCGCGGTGTTTACCAAACTCATCGCTCAGATCGAATGGAAAGAGTCTTTCATCGTCGCCGGGGTGTACGCCGCGATTTTGTTCTGCATTAGCCTGCTTTTCATCTGAGAACACCATGCTCGTCCTCGGCATCGAATCATCTTGTGACGAAACCGCGGCTGCGGTCGTTGAAGACGGAAGGCATGTCCGATCGTCGGTGGTTGCCGATCAATACGCGCTCCACAGCGAGTATGGCGGGGTCGTCCCCGAGATCGCGTCCCGGGCGCACGAACGCCACATCCTGCCAGTGATCCGCGATGCGCTCACGAAAGCAAACATCACGCTCGCAAACTTAGATGGCATCGCGGTCGGACATCGACCCGGATTGGTCGGATCGTTGCTCGTCGGGATCTCGGCGGCCAAAGCGTTGTCGTGGTCACAGAAGATTCCACTCATCGGCGTCGATCACGTGCACGCACACCTCGACGCAGCCACGCTCGACAGTGAACCAATACAGTTCCCCGCACTCGGCCTGGTTGTTTCAGGCGGCCACACCACGCTGTACGCGATGCAATCAGAAACCAAACTGGCACGGCTTGGAGGCACGATTGATGACGCCGCCGGCGAAGCGTATGACAAAGTCGCCGCGATCCTGGGACTCGGGCACCCGGGCGGGCCAGTGCTCGATCAACTCGCCAGCCAGCCCGACGCAGACGACCGGGCGTTCGACTTCCCCATCGGGCTGATGAAGAAGGACAACCTGAACTTCAGTTTTTCAGGTGTCAAAACTTCGGTGCTCTATGAAGTCCGAGGAAGACCAAAGCCCCCCACCATCCCCGGTAAAGTGCCGCTCGAAGTACCGCCAGCGCCAAAGATGACGGCGGCACGCACCCGTGACGTTGCCGCGAGTTTTCAACGCGTGATATCTGCGGCATTGCTCCGCAAAACAGAGGCCGCATGGAAACAGCACGGCCCATTCCAAACACTCGTCATCGGCGGCGGCGTGTCGGCCAACAGCCGCCTTCGTCGAGAGATGACCGAGCTCGGCGACCGTCTTGGCGTGCCGGTGCGTATGCCGCCTATGAAGTACTGCGTCGACAACGGCGCGATGATCGCCGGGCTCGGATCAAAGATGCTCGCAGACGGCAAACAGGACGGCCTGTCGCTCACAGCCGTCCCGACAACTTCCTGCTAACTGTTGCGATCGCTGCTCTGGTCACCGAGCCTCTGTTCGATCCGCAGCATGGCGTCACGAATTTCGACGAGGACCTTGGCTTCGTCGATCGCTTCGCCGGAGTCGTCGGTAACAACCCGTTTGCCCCCCGAGCCGACGACTTTGTCGCGCTGTTCGAGCACTGCCGCACGGAACGCCTGCGCATCAACGATACCCAGCATGTTGACCAATGCTCCGCCCGTGGCCCCCGACGACTGCCCAGCAGTTTCGAGCTTGAATCCGTGCAGCCCGAACCAACGCATGACAGGCCCCTGGTACATCTGCAAGTCGGTGACTTTCTCGAGCGGGACCGTGCTCTCGACCCGATTAAACAGCCCGCGCTTGATCTCCAGTGTGCGATCGGTCAGCGTGCAACTCATCCGATCGATGACCTTGTCAATGACCAGCAGCACGATGACGATCACGATCGGCACCACCGGGATCAGGATGATCGAACACACCAACGCGATGCACGGCTGCACCATGTAGTACTTCTTCATCCCGGGCCGATCGAACTCGGCTTCGCGCAGGATCTGATGATCGGACATACTTCATTCTCCTGGAATGTATGAAATCGCGCCCTCCATCGGGCTGCTCGCGGTGGCGTAGCGTTTCTTGTCGATCCTTCCGGCCAAGTAGCTCTGACGACCGGCTTCGCAGGCCTTGCGCATCGCGTGGGCCATCATGACGGGATCTTTGGCGTGGGCGATGGCGGTGTTGAGCAGCACGCCGTCGGCGCCCAGTTCCATCGCCACGGCCACATCGCTCGCACTGCCCACGCCCGCGTCGACGATCACGGGGTAGTCCGGGTCGCCGGCTTTGAGTTTTTCGAGGCACAGCACGATGTTGTTCGGATTCAGGATGCCCTGCCCCGAGCCGATCGGCGAGCCGGCGGGCATGACCGAGACCGCCCCCGCGTCCTTGATCCGCTGGGCGACGATCGGGTCGTCGCTGGAATAACACATGACCTCGAAGCCGTCATTGACCAAGGTCTCGACCGCTTCGACGGTGCCGATAGGGTCGGGCAGCAGGGTCTGCTTGTCGCCGAGTACTTCGAGCTTGACCCAGTTGGCTCCGGGGTTGTCGAGTTGTTCGAGCAGGTCGCGTCCGAGGCGCGAAACCCGGATCGCATCCTCGGCGGAAAAGCACCCGGCCGTGTTGGGCAGGATCGTGTAGCGTGAAAGGTCCAAATATTCAAGCAGGCTCTTGCCCTCGGCGTTGAACAGCCGTTCGCGGCGCACCGCGACCGTGATCACCTGCGAGCCAGACGCGTCGAGTGCATCACGCATCCGCTCCATCGAGGCGTACTTGCCGGTTCCCACGAACAACCGGCTGTCGAATACGCGATCGCCGATCTTCACGGGTGAAAGCCCGGGCTCGGCGGTTGAATGGGGCGATGAAACGGCTGCGGTCTGGGTCATGCCCCATTCTAGGTGACCATTGCGAGTGACCGCCCCGAACCGCCAAAGACTGATACCCTTGGAAGCCCCAACCGCTGGAGAATCAAAGATGCCGACCCGAATCGCCCGCCCGCTCGCCGCCCTGATCTGCCTGACCGCCGCCGTGTTCCCGTTGGTCGGGTGCGCGAGCACGTCGATGGCCGTCAAAGAGAAGTTCGGCTACGCCAAACGCGAGCAGCTCGTCGACGAGGTCAAGGACGCCCGCGATGAACAACAGCAGGCCAAGAATCAGTTTGCCAGCACACTCGAAGAGTTCAAAGCACTGACCGGATTCGAAGGCGGCGATCTCGAAAAGAAGTATAACACACTCAACAAACAACTTGATCGATCCAGGTCCCAAGCAGACGACGTTCGGGGCAAGATCAAATCCGTCGAACGAATCGCAACGGCGATGTTCCGTGAATGGGAACAGGAGCTGACGCAGTATTCTTCGGACACGCTGCGGACCGCAAGCGCCGAGCAACTCCAACTCACTCGGTCGCGTTATAACCAGCTGCTAGACGCGATGAAGTCGGCCGAATCACGCATGGACCCGGTTCTCGCTGCATTCAATGACCAAGTGCTGTTCCTCAAGCACAACCTGAACGCTCGCGCGATCGCATCACTTGAATCAACCGTAACTGAACTCGAGGGTGAAATCACACGCCTCATCGATGAGATGAACATCTCGATCGATGAAGCGAACGCGTTCATCGAGGGCATGTCAGGCGCGTGATTTCAGAACCGATCAGTTCCAGCTCAAACCTTTGGGCCAGTCTTCGGGGTGCTGCCGTTCGGCTGCTTGAATGGTTTTCGCGAGTCGCGCCAACTCGGCATGGAGCAACCGAGTCCGAGTATCCGCGTTGGGTTCGCTGAGCATCTGGTAGCGAGGCTCCCGGCCGCTCACCATCGTAAAGCCAACAACATCGAGCAGAACCGGGGTAGGGATCGCTTCGTTCCGCACGTACTCAAGGACCTGCTCAGCGATCCGCAAGCGAGACAACGGGCCTTCTTCGAGCGCGTCATCAACCCACGTCCGAAGGCGCTCCATCGTGTCGGTCGCTTCGGACAGCTCGGCACCTTCGCTGCCAAATGGCTCGAGCACAGCACGCCTGTACGGAATGCCTTCATCGAGTGGAAGCTCGTCGGATACTCGAGCCCGACAGAGCCCGTGCAGCACAACGTGAAACCGGCCATCGGGTAGACGCTCATGACTCACGATCTGGCCAATGCACACCACTGGGCGGATTGCCACATCCCCGAGCTCGGTGCGTGGAAGATCTCGATCCAAGGTCGCGATCGCGATTTGACCCGCGCGATCCAGCTCGGCATCCACCATCGTGCGGTATCGAGGCTCGAAAATATGCAGGGGCATCGGTTGCTGAGGCAGCAAAACCGCCTCAAGAGGGAATAACGCCATAGGCGTTCCGAAGTTGATCCTCACTGACTGCGAGCCGTCCATGCAGGACAATACGCTCGACGACCCCTCTAAGGATTCACAATGATCGATCAATCGTTGCTGAGAAACACTTTCGAGTCGTCCCCAAAGTATGACGAATACGTCAACACTGGCACGCCATCGCAAAAACAAGCGTGGGCTGCGTTTCGAACCGGTGCCGGACTCAGCAAAGCGCAGGCCGAACTCGTTGGCTCGTTCGCGCGCCAACTGCATGTCATCGCGTTGACGGGTATCTGGTGCGGCGACTGCGTGCAGCAGCTTCCGTTTCTCGATGCGATCGAGCAGGAAGCTCACGGCAAGTTCCCCGTCCGCTACGCCGACCGTGACGAACACCCCGAGCTTGCAGATCGCTTGATGATCGCCGGCGGCCGCCGCGTGCCCATCGTGTTGATTCTTAACGAGGATTTCGACGTGCTCAGCGTGGAAGGCGATCGGACACTTTCACGTTACCGGGCGATGGCCGAACGCCAACTCGGCCCATCGTGCCCGCTTCCCGGCGCGCCAGTCCCAACAAACGAACGCGATGCAACCCGCCAAGACTGGGTCAATATTGCCGAACGGGCCCATCTTATCGCCCGCCTGAGTACCAAGCTTCGCCAGCGCTATTCGGACTAGTCGGCACGACCAACATTTTATAACAAATCGAAACCGATGTTCGCCTGCACCCGGATAGGACATCGAGGTATGTTCATACCTGTTGTCACGTGATTCGATACGCTGACGTGTTTGAGTCACACCAACCAGTCTTGTGGGATTTTCAGGGCGATTCTTGCCGCTTGGCAGCAAGGTGTCGTTGTTCTTGATCGGCGGTCTCCGTCGTGCCCGCTATCAGTTTGCGCCCTCAGGAGGGGTCGCACCGGACACCATTGGAAGAGGAGAGAGTTATGAAGAATGTCGCAGCAATCGTTTTGTGTTCAGCCGTTGGCTCTGCAATCGCAGCACCGAGTCTCGGCCCGGTCGATCACAGTTCCCGAGTCATCTACGGCGCTTCGTCCTACACCGCTGAAACACTCGTCCCGATCCCGGCAGACTCGAGTTTTCGCGGCGGGGCAGCAAACGCCATCTTTTCCAACATGGAATCCGGATCGGGGTTCCAAGCATTCCCAATCAGCGAAGTGGTGCTCGATAACGCGACTGAAAGCTTGGGTTCCGACGACTACACATCGACCGCAGCCGGCTCAACCACGCTCACAGAGTTTCGATTTGTAGGTGGCGTGCAGCAGGAAGGCGGCGTGATGTTCATCGACTTCTTCGATGCCGCAGGCTCCGCAGTAGACGGCTTCGGCATCCAACTCACGCAAGTGGGCAACTTTACCTACACCATCACCGTGAACACGGCGGTCGATATCACCAACGTCGGCTTCGTCCAGATCACCGTCGACGACGATGGCCTGTTCGGCTCCGGTGTCCAAACAACCGGACAGTGGTTCTTGTCTGATGCAGCAGCCACGATTGGCTCGAACGGCCCCGCCGGCGGCGCAAGCAGCGGCGCGCTGAACCACAACTTCGAACTCACCACGGTGCCCGCGCCCGGTGCGATGGCATTGCTCGGGCTGGGCGGCCTGGTCGCCGGGCGTCGTCGCCGCTAAGTTGCTGGGCACTCAAAGCTCGAAATAGTCCGTTTCCTCTCTCGAACCCCGCCAACTCGGCGGGGTTTTCGCATGATTCCATTCACTGCCTGCGTATCCTTCCTTCGAATGCCAGCACCCACCGACCGTCAAAACATCAAAGTCCAAGCAGAGAAAACTGTTCTCGCCGCCGTGCGTTTGCCAAACTCTGTATTCGATCCCCGCGACCCATTCGGCGAGCTGCGCGAGCTTGCCAAACAGGCCGGCGCCACCGTCGTGGGTGAGATCGAGCAACGCCGGGATCGCCCCGAAGCAGGCAGCTACATGGGGCGCGGCAAGATCGCCGAACTCCGCGATCTGTGCAACGCCCTCGATGCGTCGACCGTCATCTTTGATCACGAGCTCAGCCCCAAGCAGATCGCGACGATCGAAAAAATCGTTGAAAGGAAGATTCTCGATCGCTCTGAACTCATCCTCGACATCTTTGCCGGACGCGCTTCCACCCACGAAGCCAAACTCCAAGTCGAGCTCGCCCAACTCGAGTACACTTACCCGCGACTCCGCTCGATGTGGTCTCACCTTGAACGCATCGCCGGTGGTTCGGCCGGCGGCGTGGGCACACGCGGCCCGGGTGAACAGCAGCTCGAAATCGACCGCCGTCTTGTGCAACGCCGCAAATCCATCCTGCAGGCAGAGCTGGAAGAAATACAAGAACGGAAACGACGCACCGTCCGCCAGCGCAATGTCGACAACGAGACGATCGGGCTTGTCGGGTACACCAACGCCGGGAAAAGCACGCTTTTCAATACGCTCACCGAAGGCGGCGCGTACGCCGACGATCGCCTGTTTGCGACGCTGACGACCCGCACCCGCCGATGGGATCTTGACGGCGGCGTCGGCGTCATGCTCTCAGATACGGTCGGATTCGTCCGCGAACTGCCCCACCATCTCGTCGCATCGTTCCGAGCCACGCTCGAAGAAGCGACCCACGCAGATCTCCTGATCGTGGTGCTCGATATCTCTGATCCATCCGTCGAGCTGCACCACGAGACTGTCATGCGAACCCTCGATGAAATCTTCGAAGACGTTGAGAAACGCGAAGCTGCTGACAAAGAAGCGCCGCCGTACGAACGCCCCGAACTCATCACCGTGCTCAACAAAGCCGACCGGCTCGAAGACAACCGCGACGTGCTTTACTGGCAAAGTCGGGTGCCTGGCTCGATCCCGCTGTGTTCGCTGCAGCCGGCCGAAGGCGAATCACCCTTGCTCGGCCAAGAAGATTTGACCCGACGCGTCCGCGCCCATGTCACCGGACCGCTGCGAGAACTCGATCTTTCGGTGCCGCTGAGTGAACCTAAAACCATCGACATGATCGAACGGCGGTGCGAAGTCCTCGCCCGAGACTACCAGGAAGACCGGGCGATTCTCAGGACCAAGGTCGGCAGCCGCCAGCTCAACCGCCTCCGCTCGTCCAGCACCGGACTCAAAGCTTTCACCCCCGAGGGCGATCTGGTTGAACGAGAATCCACCAAAGCGGGCTGGAGACGCTAACTGTCACCCAATCCAAGGAACCAGGCAAAGGCGTTGCTCGTACCGATCGATACTGGTAAGCTGTGCCCGAGAAACCTGAGGGGCCCCGCTTCCCCGCCATGGAAAGCTTCGTCAGCCTCAAAGAGCCATCGGGGCGTCAATCGGGCGATTCCCGCGGATCCTCCCCCGGCCCCGCACGACGCACGCCCCTATCTCGGCCACGGGCCGAACCATGGTTGACCAAAGGCCAATCTGATCCGCCCCGTTCCACAGGAGACTCTCGCATGCAACGTCTCGCATCACTCACCGTGCTCGCTGCGCTCGGCTTGGCAACATTGCCGGTGCCCATCGCCCCCGCTGTCGAAGGTGCCATCACCGCCAGCGACGATGAACCCTGGGTCCGCAAGGCCAAAATTGCCAACCTGCGTGCCCTCTCCAAACGAATCACACTTGATGTCACTGATCAGCCGGTTGAAGATATCTTCCGATTTATCTCCGATGTGACCAGCGCCGACATCGAACCGATTTATCTCGACGATTCCCGCTTTGACGGCATCGATCCCGAGACGACGATCACCATCCGCGCCAACAACATTCCCGCACTGACTGTACTCGAACGGGTCTTGGCCCGGACAGAAGCTGCCGAACAACCCGCCAGCGGCTACACCTGGCAGTTCACCGATACCGGCTCGATCGAAATCGGACCCAAATCCGAACTCAACAGCCAACAGATCGTCGAACTCTATGACATCGCCGAGTTGCTCTTTGTGGTCCCACGATTCGAAAACGCGCCTCAGTTCGACCTGGGCAGCGCCCTCCAAAGCGGCCAGGGCGGCGGCGGATCGTCACCATTCCAAGGCGGCCAAAACGATGACGACGACGTTGAGTTCGAAGACCGAGTCCAAAGGCTTGTCGATCTCATCCAAGCAAACATCGAACCTGACGAATGGACCGCGCTGGGCGGCAACGGAGCCTCGCTGACCACCTTTTCCACGTCGCTCGTGATCACGGCACCGGATTACATCCATCGCCAAATCAATGGCTACGACTTCTGGCCAAGCCGGCTCCAGCAAACCCGCCGGGTCAATGGACGAACCGAACTGCGGATCCTGCCCGATACCCGCCGCAAGCCCTGATCAATCGGTCTGCCCGACATCTGAAAGATCGAGCCAGAGCCCGGTCGCTGCCCAGCAGCCGCCGGGCTCTGGCTCTACCATGACCTATGCGCACTCCAAGCCATCCCGAATGTGTGCGGCTCGCACAAGAAGCCTTCGTTCGCGAAGACTGGTTCTCTGCGGGGCGGTACTACCGCCAAGCCCTCCGCAAGGATCGAGACAACGCCGACTTCATGCGCAAAGCATCGCTCTCGCTGGCCCAGTGCAGCGAACTCGATGAATCCGAAGCCTTGGCTCGGAAAGCTTGCAAACGAGATCCAAACAATCCAGATAACTGGGTCGCACTCGCACTGACGTATCAAAAGCAAGAACGCGAAGACAAACTCCATGAAGCGCTCGATCGAGCACTCCGCGTTGATCCGTATCACGGCGCCGCGATCCACGCAAAATCCAAGGCACTCTTTGAAGCCAACCGACTCGACGACGCGATCGCCGTGACTTCAATGCACATCGAAGCGGTCGGCCCTCATCCGCTCACCCTGCTGATCCATGCCCGGGTCTGCCGCGCACTCAAACGCTATGACGATTCTCTAGATGCCACCGAACGCGTCATTACATCTGAGAACACCCTGCCCCGCCACCTCATCGGCGCCTTGTTTGAAAAGGGATCAACGCTCGACGCTCAAGGCGAGTACGACGACGCCTTCGAAGCATTCTCGCGTGCGAACGCTGGTATGCCTGCGGGCAATCCGATGCACGCCGACAGCATTGTTTCGTCTTGGACTCGCGACATGCTCGCTGAGATGCCTGAGTCCGGAAACGATTCGGAACGCCCCGTGTTCATCATCGGTATGCCCCGATCTGGTACCACACTTACCGAGCAAATCATTGCGGCCCACCCGCTCGCCGCTGGCGTCGGAGAACTGCCATACTTCCCAGGTGCGTTTCGGCGCACCATGGCGAGCAACCTGACATCCAAAGTGCTGTCCGGCTATGCAAAGGAATATCTCTCCTTACTCGATGAACGGGCGGGCACCGAGCCGACCAGAACAATCGACAAGCACATGTACGGCGAGCCCTCTCTTGGTTTCGTCACCAAGGTTTTTCCCAATGCTCACTTCATCCATTGCCTCCGTGATCCGCTCGATTGCTGCCTCAGTGCATACTTCCAAAACTTTGGAGCCAACATGCCCGTGGCACGCGATCTCGTCGAGCTCGGCAAGCACTATGTCGCCCACCGCAGGCTGATGGAACACTGGCAGGAAACACTCGATCGCCCGATCTACACCAGCGTCTACGAAGACCTGGTCGCCGATCAAGAGACAAAGTCTCGAGAACTAATCGCCCACACCGGTCTCGATTGGGACGACGCGTGCCTGAGATTCCATGAATCAAGCGGAATCGTTCGAACTGCAAGCACCGATCAGGTCCGCAAGCCGATCTACTCATCAAGCACCAAGCGTTGGGAACGCTATGAAAAACATCTCGGGCCGTTGATCGAAGCACTCGGCCCGTACGCAGACCACGCCAGGAGAACTTCTCAATGACACTGCCTCCATCAGGCCCCATGCAGTCTGTGTTTGTTCAAGCAAGGCACCGCGCCGCAGACCTACTAAACGCCGGGCAACGAGACGCGGCCATCCCGCTCTTGCGTGACCTTCTCAAACAGTCACCGCGCGATGTCTACATTATTCGCATGCTCGGCAATGCGCTCTCGCAAAACACCGCACTATCCGCTAAAGGCACCGAACCTGAAGGCTGGCGGCTGCTCAACTTCGCTCATCGTCTCGCACCTAATGATCCTGAGATTCTTGCTGATATTGCGTCACAGGGAAAAACACTCGGCCGGGTCCGCGACGCACACCAGTCCCTGGACAAAGCCCTCAAGCTCTCGCCGCACCATCCACGTTCAGTGATGATTAAAGCAAGCTTGCTTCAGAGTGGCAATCGTATCGATGAAGCCGTCAATCTCGTTAAAGAGGCGATGCGTCATACCAACGACCCTTCTCTGCCCATCAGCTTCGCACAACTTTGCATGCACAACAAAGAGTACGCTCAAGGGGTTGATGCTTTACGGCCGCTCGTAGATCGCACCGATATGGAAAAACTACGTCGCCAAGAGATGTTCTTCATTCTCGGGCAGCTCTACGACAAACTCAACGAGTTTGACGAAGCATTCAAATGCTTTGAAACCGCCAACACCATGCAGGGACGCGACCTCTCTTCCAACTTCGACGTGCACCTCGACCAGTGGACCAAAGAGTTTCTTGATTCAGTCCCCAAAGCCGATGTCGATGGCTCTCGTTCCGTGCTCATTGTCGGCATGCCGCGATCCGGCACCACGCTGACGGAAATGATCCTCGCAGCCCATCCCAAGGTTTCAGGCATCGGGGAAAGCGACCTTATCAACCGACTCGCGCATCGCAAACCTTCCGAAGAACTCGTCGATCGCCGAATCACCACATCGCACGGCGAAGAGTACCTCGGGATGCTCGACGAGCTTGTTCCTGACGAAACCATGACCCGCGTGGTCGACAAAATGCCAGAGAACTTCATCTACCTGGGGTTGGCATCCAAGATCCTGCCCGGCGCGAGCTTCATTCATTGCAAACGTGACGCGCGTGATACCTGCCTGTCGATCTACTTCCAAGCGTTCGGCCCGTGGGTGAAGTACGCCCGAGCCCAAGACACCGTTGCAAAGCAGTACCTTGGATATCTGCGAACGATGGAACATTGGAAGAACACACTGGATGTCAAGATCCACGACTCGGTCTACGAAGAACTCACTGCCAACCCCGAACCACATATCCGGGCATTGATTGATCACATCGGCATGCCATTCAACGATGCTTGCCTTGAGCCGCACAAGACAAAGAAAAACGTCCACACCGCCAGCATCGCCCAAGTTCGTAACCCGATCTATCGATCCAGCAACCAACGTTGGAAGAACTACGAAAAGCACATTGGCCCAATGCTCGAACTCCTCGCGGACGTCTGAACCGCGGAAAGGAATGCCCATGCGATTACTCGCATCTTTAGCTTTGTTTGTCCCGGTGTTGCTTCTGACATTTGCAGGCTGCGCGGAACCCAAACGCGACCCGCCGCCGGACTCTCGCCCTTTCGCCGATGCTGTGCGCCACGCAGAACGCGACTGGGTCTGGATCGCTGGCACCCAATGGCTCTTGGGTTCGGTCGAAGGACAATCCCCGCTGGCCGATCCGCCCGAACTCTCCTTTAAGCCCGACCAAACCTGGATCACCGGCACCACGGGCTGTAACCGATTTACCGGCAGCTTCGTCCGCCGAGGCGAAGACGGCATCGAAATCGGCCCGATCGCCTCAACCAAGAAGTTCTGCGCCGAGCCCGCGGGCATCATGCAGCAAGAAGCCCGCATCCTTTACCTGCTCGAGACGGTTGACTCTTACAGCGCAACCGAATCAACGCTGGTGCTCTTCATCGATGCCGAGCCCGTCTTGATCTACACCGCTGACAAAACGCCTTGATCAAAGCTATCTGTCCCAACCCGCACATTGATGTATCGCGAACACTGGAGAGCAAGACATGAAATGGACCACACCAACGCTCATCGCCACGCTCGCGATCACCGCCGTGGGTTCGACCATCGCGGTCGCAACCAACACCAAACGTGACATTTACTCATTCTTTGATCCAATCGTGGATATCCGCGCACTCCTCGAAGCTCACTACGTCGAAGACCTGGACGAAAAGGCGCTCCAAGAAGGCGCGATCCGCGGCATGCTCGAAACCCTTGACGATCCATACACCGTCTACGTCCCGCCCAAAGACACTGCAGAGTTCGCTAAAGACCTCACGGGTGAGTACGTTGGCATCGGCGCCGAAGTCGGTATGCGCGATGGTTGGTTCACCATTCTCACCCCCCTAGACGACTCCCCAGCATGGCGCGCGGGCGTCATGGCAGACGACCGAGTCGTCGCGATCGACGGCGAGTCCACCGAAGGCTGGGACACTGACCAGTGCATCTCGAGGCTCATGGGCGAACCACAAACCAACGTCACAATCACGGTCGAACGAGCGGACACATCAACCACCGATATCACCATCACGCGATCACCCATCCACGTCAACCCGGTCAAAGGCTTCGCCCGAAACGACGGTGGACAGGGCAACTGGCGTTACCTCCTAGACGAATCACACTCCATCGCCTACGTCAGACTCAGCCAGTTCACACCAGACAGCGCCGAAGAACTCAACGCAGCGATCAACGACGCAACTCGCGCCGCCGGTGGCGAGCTCGGCGGCTTGATCCTCGATCTCCGCTTCAACCCCGGTGGCGTGCTCGAACAAGCCGTCCGCATGGCTGACATGTTTCTCGACGACGGCGTGATCGTCTCCACCGAGGGACGCACATCACGCGAACGTGTCGAACGAGCCGACTCGCCCGGCACGCTTCCCGAGTTCCCCATGGTTGTTCTTGTCAATGGACAATCTGCCAGCGCCTCTGAGATTCTTTCGGGTGCCCTGTCTGATCAGGATCGTGCTGTTGTTCTGGGTACTCGCACCTTCGGCAAAGGGCTCGTCCAAACCGTGCGCGGACTGCCGGGCAACGCGGGCGTGCTCAAGATGACCGAACAGCGATACGCATTGCCATCGGGCCGGCTCATCCAACGCGAAGACGATTCGACCACTTGGGGTGTCGATCCCACACCCGGCTACTTCTACCCACTGACGGATGAACAAACCCGCGACATGCTCGCAGCCCGCCGCCAGCAAGAAATAATCGCGCTCGACGAAGAGCCTGCCGCCATTGGCGCCGATGCGATCGTCGAACGCCTCGCAGACCCGCAACTCACCGCCGCGCTCGGCGTGTTGCGCCATCGCATCGACACCGGACGGACACAGCCAATCGGCATCCCTGAGAACGATTCGACCGATGTCGCAGCCGCGGCCGTCACAGACATTCTCGAACAACGCGATCGGCTGCTCCGCGAACTGATCCGGATCGATCGGCGGCTTGAAGCTGCCCAATCCAACGCGGATGCCTCCGCTGAGGACGACCGAGATCTCTGGCCAGACGAAGCCGAGGTCCAAGGCGGCACCATCACCGTGACCGATTCCGAGGGCAACCCCGTCACCACCCTGCTAATCACCGGCGAGGACTTCGAACGCTGGCTGATCGATGCAGGCGTAGCCCCGGTCGAGGAACCAGCAACCACGCCCGAAAACTGACCCAGGGCGTTTCACCAGCTTTATCCACTCCCAGACGCGGTTTTCACCCTCAACCCAACCGTTTTGTGGGTGACTCGGGCCCGCGATTCGCCCATAATGGAAGCAACCGATCCGGCGCGTCCCGCGAACCGGATTCTGACGCCGATTCCGGCGGGAGAGACCAACCAATGCCCCACGCCACGACCCACCGCGCCGCCGTTCTCATCGGAATGGCGCTCGCCGCCCCGACCCTTGCACAGACCTTGACCTTCCCCGAGGGCGCCGAGGTTCCGGCATCGATGACCGCCGCCGAAGCCGAACACGTCAAAGAAAACCCAATCACCGCAACCCCGTCACGCGCCGCGCCGCCCGCCCTCGTCCGCACACCCGGAGAGTACGAGCCGGCCGAAGGCATTATGTTCGCCTACGAAGGCCCGAACTCATGGAAGTCCATCATCTCCCAAATGGTCCGCGACATCACCACCATCGGTGACGCCACTGCCTTTGTCTTCGTCGACACGGCCAGCGAGCAAAGCAGCGCCTTCAACGCGATCTCGAGTTTCGGCGCCGATATGTCCCGCGTTTCCTTCCACGTCCGAACCACCGACACCATCTGGCTCCGTGACTACGGCCCACGCTATGTGTATCTCGGATCACAACCCGATGGCACCGGAGGCGTGCGGGCCATCATCGATCACACCTACAACCGCCCACGCCCCAATGACAACGCCATCCCGTCATTCTGGTCAACGCTTCGCAGCGAACCGTCCTTTCTCATCCCGCTTGTGCACGGAGGCGGCAACTACCACCTCGAAACCGGAAATCCCGGCGGCGTCGGACACAGCACCAATCTCATCGTCAACGAGAACCCGGGCTTATCCGCATCTCAAATCATCCAGCATTGGCGCGACTACCAAAACCTCGAAACGACTCTTTACACCCCATATCCAGCCTTCGTCGATAGCACGCAGCACATCGATATGTGGATGATCATGCTCGACGATGACGCCGTCATGATCTCGGAATGGGTCAACGAGCCGACCGCGTCATGGGCGATCACATCGAACAATGCCGCTGCCGATTTCCAGGCCCGTGGCTTCACGGTCTACCGCGTGCCCGCCGTGCGTTCGGGCGGCACACACTACACGTTTACCAACGCCGTCATCTGCAACGATCTCGTACTCGTTCCGCGGTACACCAACTCGACCGCATCCCAGTTCAACGATGACGCGCTCGCTGTCTGGCAAGCCGCCTACCCCGGCAAGACCATCAGCCAGATCAACTGCCAAGCGCTCGTGACTTCCGCCGGCGTGATGCACTGCATCGTCATGCATGTCCCGGCAACCGCCAACGGCGACGCGCCCGGACTCTATATGAACAGCCAAAACGACCAACCCGTCATCGAACCGGGCGATCTTGTCGAGACCACCTGGCTCTTCGATTCGCCCGAAGGAGTCACGACCGCCGACCTGTTCCTATCAAACGACGGCGGCGCAACCTTCCCGACCACCATCTCGACCGGCTTTGACGGCACCGCCGGCTCGTACTACTGGGTCGCCCCCGATATCGCGTCGACCGACGCGAGGCTCCGCTTGGTGATTCGTGACGCCGACGGCAACGAAACATCCGACGTCTCCGATGCCTCGTTCTCGATCAACGGAACCGCCTGCACACCCGACCTGGCAGAACCTTTCGGAACGCTCAACTTCTTCGATATCAGCACCTTCATCACGCTTTATAACAATGCCGATCCGGCCGCAGACCTCGCCGAGCCATTCGGAACGCTCAACTTCTTCGATATCAGTACGTTCATCGCAGCATACAACGCCGGCTGCCCGTAAAACCGGCCCGATCTCAGATCGGATCTTGAATCCGAACCAGATCCGGCCCGGCTGGACATCCATGAACACGGGTGGGATACTTCTCTTCCGCGGAGCGGGCCTCTAACGAGGCCCAATCCCGGGTTTGGCCACCTTAGCTCAGTTGGTAGAGCGGAGCTTTCGTAAAGCTCAGGTCGCTGGTTCAAGTCCAGTAGGTGGCTCTTGACGATCACACACCCCGTGCGGGGTGTGTTTTTTTATGACATCTCAGGCAAAACCGACGGCATCAAGCCTGCGGCCCGCGGGCGACCTCTGCCATGAAGGTCGCGGTCATCCGGTCGGCACGGAACACGCAAAGGTCATCGTGCGCCTCGTCCGCGTCGCGCTTGCCCAGGATGCTCGACGACCGCGAGTTCGTCCGCGGCGCCGGAAACCGCGCGATTTCGAGCACCCGATCCCCCACCACCAATCGCACACGTCTGGACCCCAGAATCTCGGTGTGATCGACCACCACTCCAACCATCGCCTTGTACGGGAGTTCGAATCGCACGGTCCTGAACACGCCACTGAGCGCGAGCACGTGCAGCACGCCCGCCACCCCGTCGAAGCGCATCCGCACCGCAAGCGGCTTGCGGAACGCGATCATCCAGAACGGCACGCTCACTGCCAGGAACCCCATGCCAATCACGCCGAGCAGGCCTTTGGTGCTCGATACGCCCTGACCGATCAACATTACGACGAGGACCCCGGCCCCAGCTCCAGTGATCAACGCCAGCATCAGCATCGCCACCCGCGTTGCTCGCAACCGCACGATGCCCCACCGGTGATCCAGCGTCAGCCCCTCTGGCATGCGGACACCATGCAGATCACCCACCCGATCGCCGTCGCCCAAAGGCATTGGAGAGAGCGTCTCCAGACTCGCCGCCACCGAATCGATGAACGCCCGCGTGCGTGACGCAGACATAAATCCGAGCACCACAGCCGCCAAGATGCCAAGCAGAAACACGATCCCCGCGACAGACATCGCCGGCCCGAACCACGCCGCCTTCGTCCCGGCGAACGCGAGCCGGACGACCACCAGCAAGATTCAGATCGGCACAACCAGCCCGACGCCGATCGCGCCGTCCCGCGCGAACTCCGCCGCCGCCCTCCGCGCGTCGATCCATTCCAGCAAACTCGCGTCGTCGGCCGGTGACATCAGTCCAGATCGCACGTTTCAGCGACACTCGGGCACGTGCACGCAAGGTTCCGGTCGCCGTAGGGATTGTCTACCCGACCGACCGGCGTCCAGAACTTAAACGCACGCAAATGCGCCGCGGGATAAGCGGCTTCGTCGCGTGAATAGGGATGCTTCCAATCCACCGCTGTCACCTCCCCCAATGAGTGCGGCGAACCCTTAAGAGGATTATCGAGCTTGTCGGATTCGCCCGACTCGACCGCTGCGATCTCGGCACGGATCGCAATCATCGCGTCGCAGAACCGATCGAGTTCATCTTTCGACTCCGATTCGGTCGGCTCGATCATCAACGTACCCGGCACCGGCCAGCTCATTGTCGGTGCATGGAATCCATAGTCGATCAACCGTTTCGCGATGTCATCAATCTCGATACCCGCACTCTTCTTGTACGGACGGCAATCGATCACAAACTCATGCGCAACCCGCCCCTTGCTGCCGCGGAACAAGACCGGATAGTGATCCTTTAATCGTTCGGCCATGTAGTTTGCACTCAGAATCGCGACCTCACTCGCATTCTTCAATCCACGCGGACCCATCATCGCGATGTACGCCCAAGAGATAAGCAAAATGCTCGGCGATCCGTACGGAGCAGCAGACACAGCACCCACCGCGTGCTCACCTGCGCTTGAAGGCCGCAGGACCGAGTGCCCTGGCAAGAACGGTAGGAGTTTGTCGTTCACACCGATCGGACCCATGCCTGGCCCGCCGCCGCCGTGCGGGATGCAGAATGTCTTGTGCAGGTTCAAATGGCACACGTCAGCGCCGTAGTCTCCCGGACGGCACAGCCCGACCTGGGCGTTCATGTTTGCGCCGTCGAGGTACACCAATCCGCCGTGCTCATGCACAACCGAGCACATTTCCCGGATGTTGTCATCGAACACGCCGCACGTAGACGGGTAGGTAATCATCGCCGCCGACAATGTTTCGGCGTGCTGCTCAGCCTTCGCCCGCAAATCCGAGATCACAATCGCACCGGTTTCGTCGGTCTTCACCGGCACCACACGCATGCCCGCCACGATCGCCGACGCGGGATTTGTCCCGTGCGCACTCTCTGGAATCAGACACACATCGCGGCGATCGTTCCCGTGGTGCTCGTGATACGCCTTGATCGTCAGCAGCCCCGTGTATTCACCCTGCGAGCCCGCGTTTGGCTGCAACGACACCGCTTCGAATCCGGTGATCTCTGCCAGCCATGCTTCGAGCTGCGTGAAAATCTCGGCATAGCCCTCCCACTGCTCACGCGGCGCGAAAGGGTGCATGTTCGCAAACTGCGGCCAAGTCACCGGCATCATCTCGCTCGTCGCATTCAGCTTCATCGTGCACGAACCAAGCGGAATCATCGAATGCGTCAGCGACAAGTCACGAGACTGGAGCATCTGCAGATACCGAAGCATCTCTGTCTCAGAACGATGCGAGTTGAACACCGGGTGCGTCATGAACGACGAAATCCGAGCGAATGCGGGCGGCAAATCAAGCTTCGCGTCGGAAACGAGCCCGTCCAAATCCTCTTCACCGGTTCCGCCAAACGCATCGATGAGATCACGCAACAACCCGCGATCCGTCGTCTCGTCGAACGTCACGCCAACGGTTCCATCGCCAAAGTCTCGAATGTTAATCCGTCGAGCTTTCGCCGCCCCGATGACGTCCTCGGCGTTGCCCTTTACTTTGATCCGAAGCGTATCGAACGTCAGATTCTCATCGATCTCATGACCAAGCCCAAGCAACGCAATCCGCAGCGTTTGCGTGAAAGAGTGAATCCGCTTCGCGATTCGCGTCAGCCCATCTGGCCCGTGATACACACCGTACATGGAAGCCATGATTGCAAGCAGAACCTGGGCGGTGCAGATGTTGCTCGTCGCCCGATCGCGCTTGATGTGCTGCTCACGCGTTTGTACCGCGAGCCGCAACGCCGGATTGCCATGTGCATCGCGAGAAACCCCAACCAGCCGGCCCGGCAACTTGCGAACAAACGAATCATGCGTGGACATAAACGCCGCGTGAGGTCCGCCGAATCCCATGGGCACGCCAAACCGCTGAGCACTCCCAACGCACACATCCGCACCCCACTCGCCGGGCGGTTTGAGTAGCACCAACGACATCAGGTCCGCGACCGCCACAACAAGAGCGCCCGCGTCGTGGGCCCGTTGCGCCATCGCTTCGTAGCACTCAACTCGGCCATCAGTGGTCGGATACGAAACCAACACGCCCGCGACTTCCTCATTCAACTCAAACTCGCCCGGCGAACCCACCCGAATATCAACACCCATCGAACCGCCGCGGGTTTGCACAACCTCAATCGTCTGCGGATGACAATCTTCAGCGACAAAGAAAACGCGCCTCGTGCCTCGCGACTGCTGAACACACAGACTCATCGCTTCCGCCGCAGCCGTGCCCTCGTCAAGCAAACTGGCATTGGCAAGCGGCAGACCGGTCAGATCCGCGATCATCGTTTGAAAATTGAGCAACGCCTCAAGCCTGCCCTGGGCCAACTCTGCCTGATAAGGCGTGTACTGCGTGTACCACCCAGGATTTTCCATCACGTTCCGCAGAATGACCGGCGGCGTGATCGCCCCGTGATACCCCATTCCGATACACGATCGAAACACCATGTTCTTGTCGGCTGTCTCGCTGAGATCCCGCAGCAGCGTCCATTCGTCGCGGGCATCAGGCAGATCGAGTAATCGACCCAGACGGATGTCTGCCGGGACCACTTCATCAAGAAACGCAGCCATCGAAGCCGACCCCACAGCAGACAGCATCGAAGCAACATCACGGTCCCGAGGCCCGATGTGCCTCGTCTCAAACCGAACCCGGTCATCCAACGGCCCGACGGGGACCTTGGCTGGCACACCCCCGGTATCGGAGGCCAAAGAAGGGACAGACGCCATGGAAGACGGTGAAGTCGTCGCGGTCATCGAAGGTCCTGACTGCCGATCGGCATGAAGCAAAAAATCCGCTGGCCCGCCAACATCCGGGCATCCCTCAACAGCGGTGCAACATCATATGAAGCCCGAACCCGCTCAGCCGGTACACTCGACCAAGATGGAGGCTCCATGTTCAACGATGTTCTGACCCAGACCACTTCGCCCGCCCGACCCCGCCGGATGAACCCGGTCAAGTGTCTCTTGGCCACCGTTGCCGCCGGCATGCTCGCCACGCTCGCAGGAGCAGGCTCGGTGTCCGCCCAACCTGCCGAGTCAGGCCAGGACGCCACCCGCTCGCCAGAGGAAGTCCGCCGCGATCGGGCCCGCAACCGCTTGCGGGACAACCGACCAGCCGCCGAGCGGACCGCCGACCAACCCCGCGATCTTCCCCCCATCGACCCGAACCTCGTCGATTGGTACCAGACAACCGTCATCGAGCTCGCCGATCCGTCCTACGAGGGCCGCTCGCCCGGATCGGCGGGCATCGCCAAAGCCGCCGACTTCATCCAGGCCCGATTCGAAGAGCTCGAGCTTCAGCCCGCATTCCCGGTGTCCATTCTCGCAGCAGACGGCACCGAGGTCCTCGACCCCAACGCTGATTTCCGCCAAGGCTTTTCAGTCGGGCAAGAAACCCGGGCCGTCGTGACAGAAATGTCCATCGATGGCGTCGCGCTCGAGCATTCAATCGATTTCTCCGCCCTTGCCTATTCCGATACCGGCGATGTCTCCGCCCCCGTCGTATTTACCGGGTACTCGATCGTCGCCGGGCCCAACAGCTTTCTCGGCTTTGACCCCAACGCGCGGTTCGAGGGCAAAATCGCCATGTGCCTCAACTACGAGCCCATGGACTCGGACGGCAACTCGCTGTGGCGCGACGAAGGCTTCTCCCACCACGCAGCCATCACCCACAAAGCAAGCGCCCTGATCCGACGAGGCGCCGAAGCCGTGCTGATCGTCACCCCACCCAAAACCAACGACCCGCGCGCCGAACTGCTCGAAACCGTCGACTCCACCCGCGTCGCACGCCCGGGTCTGGGCGCGAAAGCACCCAAGTTCGACGCTCCCATCGTCCATATCACCCCAGACATCGCCCAACGCATCCTCGATCGCACGGGAAATCCAGACCTCACACTCGAAACCCTCATCGAGCGTTCCGACCGCGGCCCGGTCTACGAAGAACTCGGCGAGCTTCCCGTCAGCGTCAACATCGAGATGAACACCACAGACCGTGACGCGTTCAACATCGGCGCGGTGCTCCCAGGACGCGGCGATCTTTCCCGCGAGTACATTGTCATCGGAGCCCACTACGACCATGTTGGATACGGCCAACAAGGATCCGCGTCCAACAACGCCACCGGCGAACTCCACCCCGGCGCCGACGACAACGCGTCTGGCACCACCGCCATGATGCTCGCAGCCCAACTGGTCAAAGAACGCATCGAAGCGTTGCCCGACGATGCGCCACACCGATCGTTTCTCTTCCTCGCGTTTTCCGCCGAAGAGATGGGCCTGCTCGGTTCATTGCACTACACACGAGAACCCATCGTGCCTTTGGCAAATCACACGCTCATGCTCAACCTCGACATGATCGGCCGGCTCGAAAATGATCTCCTCGAGCTCGGTGGACTCAAGTCCTCCCGTGAACTCGAGCCGCTCATCGATCCGCTCATCGAGGCATCTGGCATTCCCGTCGCACGCGAGACTTCTGTCGGCAGCGGCCGCTCGGACCACGCATCCTTCGAAGCCCAAGCGATTCCCAACATGTTCTTCTTCACCGGGCTGCACGCCGACTACCACCGCCCCGGTGACATCGCCGAACTGATCGACTTTGAGGGTGGCACCCGCATCGCCTTGCTCTGCGCAGAGATCGCAGTCGAAGCAGGAACCCGCCGAGATCGGCTCGTTCACCGACGCGACCGAGACACCGCCGAGCAGCAAAACCGCGAACCACGCGTCCGTCTCGGAATACTCCCTGCGAACTCAGGCAAAGGCGGCGTGCTCGTCCGAAGAGTGTTTCCCGACACCTCAGCCTCCAGCGCCGGACTGCAGCCAGACGACCGCATCCTCAACTGGGACGACAACGAACTGAAAAACACCGAAGACCTCCGCCCCCGATTGGTCGAGCACGAGCCCGGCGACGTGGTCAAACTCATCGTCGAACGCGGTTCTGAAGTGATCGAACTCGAAATGACACTCCGCCCCATCGAATAGCCCGCATTCCTACTATTCCAGCGATGACTACCCCTACCGCCGACAGCCAAGCCAGCCCGACCGGATTCCAGCTTCGCCTGCCAGACCAGGCCGAGTTCCAAAACCTCGAACCCGCGGTGCTCACCGCCCGCATGCGTGTCGGTATCGAACACCTCGATCCCCGCGTCTTCGAGCTCGATTTGGAAAGCCTCAACCAAGCATGGCTTCCTGAGTCAGGCGTTGGGCGTTGGCCGATCCGCGTCGTCCTCGGACATCTCGCAGATACAGAAATGGTGTTCGCCCGCCGAATCAGGCACATCTTGGCAGTCGACAGTCCAACGCTCTCCCTCTTTGATGAAATGGCATATGTCGATTCTGGTATCTACGGCTGCACCGAGGGCTCCAACCTTCAGCCGCCCATCGGCGGCGACGTTGCGATGACGCACACGAGCAGGTCTTGGCTTGTGGCATTGCTCATGCAACTCGACGAACAACAATGGTCACGCGTCGGCATGCATCCCGACCGTGGCCCGATCACGCTGCGCTCCATCGCAGACTACGCCTGCTGGCACCTCGAGCACCACGCTTCATACGTCAATGCCAAGGTCTTTAAAATCCTTGGCCCGATGCCAGAACCCGAGTCGTGCGCCCCGGGCGGCTGCTCGAAGCCAGGATGCTCCTGCGTCTAACCGCAAACCAGGGACACGAATCGCTTGCACACCATCTTTGATGAACGCCGCTACCTGATCCCGTTCCGCTCGGGTTTATTGCCGCAGATATTTTGCGACACACTCGTCATCGGCGCCGGCGTCGCCGGCCTCCGCGCTGCGATCGGTGCCGCCGATACGGGCGACGTGATTGTTTGCTCGAAGTCCTCGCTCAGCAAGACAAACACCGCCTGGGCACAAGGCGGTATCGCCGCGGTCCTCCGCGACGACGACACCATCGATGCACACATCAAGGACACACTAACCACTGGCGCTGGTCTCTGCGATCTGCCCGCTGTTGATCTCATTTGCCGACAAGGCCCGGCCCGGGTGCGCGAACTCATCGACTGGGGCATGGAGCTCGACAAAGAACCCAACGGTGATCTCGCCGTCGGCATGGAAGGCGGGCACTCTGCGTCACGCATCTACCACGCCGGTGGCGATGCCACCGGAGCCGAACTCCAACGCACCCTGGTCGAACGGACCGTCGGTAAATCAAACGTCCGCCTATTCGAGTCCTGCTTTGCGATCGATCTCATCACCGCCAGCCCAGAACCGGGCTCCCCGTGCCTCGGCGCCATCACACACCATCCACGCTATGGCCTACAGATGATCTGGGCTCGCACGACGATCCTCGCCTCAGGCGGCGCTGGCCAGGTCTATCGAGAGACATCAAACCCCCAGCCTTCAACTGCCGACGGGCACGCCATGGCCGCCCGGGCAGGGGCAACCCTCGCCGACATGGCGTTCGTCCAGTTCCACCCCACCACCCTCTACCTGCCAGGCGCCCCGCGTGCTCTTATCTCCGAAGCTGTGCGAGGCGAAGGAGCTCACCTCCTCGATGAACAGCACAATCGTTTTATGGTCGGCAAGCACGAACAAAAAGAACTCGCGCCCCGCGACATTGTCTCACAAGCAATCGTCAACCAGATCGCAGCCCAAGGCGGAGGCAACGTCTATCTCGACTGCCGACACATAAACGACTTCGTCAATCGCTTCCCCAGCATCCACGCCACGCTGGCCGAGTTCGAACTCGATCCCTCGAAGGATCTCATCCCGGTACACCCAGCCGCGCACTACACGATCGGCGGCGTCCGCACCGATCTCGAAGCTCGCACCGACGTACCCAACCTCTTTGCCATCGGCGAAGCCACCTGCACTGGTCTTCACGGCGCCAACCGCCTCGCGTCAAACTCACTGCTTGAAGGCCTCGTCATGGGCGCCATCGCGGGTGAACACGCAGCCAGACGCGTCGTGGACACACCGATCGCGCCGCAATCGATTGTCTCTGACATCCGCCCGTCGTCCCATGCAGAGCTCGATCTCGAGGACGTCCGCTCCTCCCTGCGCAGTGCCATGTGGAAAAACGTTGGCATCCAACGCGACGGTACCCGCCTCGAAGACGCCTGCGAGATGTTCGACTTCTGGGGCCGCTACACCCTCGACAAAATCTTCGACACCCCAGACGGCTGGGAAGTCCAAAACATGCTTCTCACCGGCGCACTCATCGCCCGATCCGCACTCTGGCGTGAAGAGTCTCGTGGCACCCATTGGCGCGCCAATCACCCAACTCCTCACAAGCAGTTTGCCGTTCACGACCTGCTCAAACGAGGCCGCTCGGAACCCGCCACACAGCCCATCACCGGCGTTCATGCCGGCGAATCAGAACCGAAGCAATCCCTACCCGTATCGGAACGGTAATGCGTCCGCTCCTCCCTGCTATCACGACGCTGGCCATGCTCCTCACCGGTGGATGTGTCGAAGAGCGGATCGTTGGTGCCAAGGGCCTGCTCGTCGGGCTGCCCGGCGCTGAGACCAGTCTCCCAACGAATCGTTCCGCGCGGAAGCCAGACATCCTCGCAACGCCCGAAGGCGGCATCCGGGAAGAGATCGACGCAGACACCGTCATCCTGCACGCCAAGTCGGTCCAACACCTCATGTCCCACATCGTCCACGCGATCCAGCACGACGAAGAACTGCTCTTTGTCGAGCAAATCCTCTCCACGGCAACCCTCGAAGAGTTTCGACTCCGCCGCGTTGAACCCGCGCTCGGATTTCGGGAGATGGTCCGCCGTCAGCGAGATGTTTTTAAGCTCTTCAACGCCATGCCATTCGGCGAAGGCACCCCGGGGCTGCGTCTCGAGTTGATCGGGCCCAACCAGTTCCGTCTCGCGCTCCCCAAATCCGCGTATGGTGACCTCAACTGGGTCGGCATAGACGCCGTGTTTGAGGACCAGAACTTCAAACTCCGTTGGTTCGTCAATCCTTGACGCTGAGTCAGGATTCTGACCCAGCCTCCATGGAATGACCGAAATCCTCGGGCATCTGCATATCATCACCCTGATATGCCAACGAACACGCCAACCCGCCCGCCAGAGAACGCCACGCTCGCCCTCCGCGTCGTCACGATGCCCCGCGAGACCAACCCGTTCGGCACCATCTTTGGCGGCGTGGTACTCTCCTACATCGACCAGGCCGGCTTCGTCGAGGCCCGAAGGCACGGCGAGTTCGTATGGGTCACCGCTTCCATCCAACGTGTCGATTTTCGGGCCCCCGTCGATGTCGGCGACATCCTCTCCTGCTACACCACCGTCACCCGTTTCGGGCGAACCTCGATTGATATCAGCGTCGAGGTCTACTCCGAAAGGTGCGATACAGGCGATACCTTCCACGTCACCAGCGCCACCCTGACCATGGTCGCCCTAAAAGATGGCGTCCCCACCCCCTACCGCAGCGATTCCGAGTAACCTAACGATCATCAGATCACGCAAGCCGCCCGGCCAATGAACCGAGAAAAGACACCATGGGCATCAAAGACCTCTTCTCACGAAAACAGCAAACCGAAGACAAGGGCCCCGAGTCCGTCCTCGCAGATTCAACGCACGCCACCGTCGTCGATGCTTCCGGCATCGCCGTCGCCACCATCCTCTGCGAGCGATACTCCGAGCACGAGTCCAAGCCCCTCGAGCACGACCTGCTCGAAGCAGCTTCCAAGTGCGCCCATCAACTCGCAGTCGATATGTCCAAAGTCGCCATGCTTGCTTCGGCCGGCATCGGATCATTAATCAGCATCCACCAAGCTTGCACCAAAGCGGGCGGCAAGCTGGTGATCTACGGGCTCGACCCCAACATCGCGCAACTCATGACCATGACCCGCATGGACAAAATGCTCAACATCGTCGATTCAAGGTCTGCTGCCACCCAGGCAATCCGATGAACGCCGGGGAAAACGAACACCAATCGTCACCCCCCCATCGCGCCAGGCTCCTGGTCTTCCTCTCCGGTTCTGGCAGAACCCTCGCGAATCTCTTTGAGCACATCAACAACGCCAGCCTGAACGCAAGCATCGAACTGGTCGTTTCCAACCGTCCCTGCATCGGGCTCGATATCGCCGACGACCACTCCGTTGCGACCGAGATCATCGACGGCAGTCCCACCGCGGATCAACTCGACACGCGCGTGCGCGAACACGCGATCGACTGGATCATCCTCGCTGGCTATCTCAAGCTCGTCCCAATCACACCGCTCACCCAGGGACGCATCGTCAACATTCATCCATCGCTGCTGCCAGCATTCGGCGGCCCGGGAATGCACGGGCTCAAAGTACACACCGCCGCAATCGAAGCCGCCAAACAAGGCAAAATCACCGAATCAGGCTGCACCGTCCACTTCGCCGACGAGCAATATGACACCGGGAAGATCATCCTTCAGCGTCGCTGCCCCATACATCCAACCGATACACCCAGTGAACTGGCAGCCAGAGTCTTTGAACTCGAATGCCAAGCATTTCCTGAAGCGCTCCGCACGCTGATCAACTAAACACCGTCCGAAGGACCATCGAATGAACCACCCGTCCGCCCGCTACTTGCTCCTCGCAATGTGGTTCACGATCGCATGCCCTGCACTTGCACAACCCGATACCTCCGGCATGGACGCGGGCGACCTTGAACGCGCTGGCATCGCCGCGATCGAATCAAACAGCCTCGATGATGCTGATGCCTACTTCCGCGCACAATCCAAGCAACTCCCCGATTCGTTTGTACCCTGGTACAACCTCGCAGCCGTCGAGGCGCTCCGCAACAACCACGTCGCCGCCGAGCAGCATCTCAGCAAAGCCATCGCCATGGGATTCAGCGACCTGCGCACTCTAAAACGCGACCCGCACCTCGAGCCCATCCGCAGCCGCGAACTCTATCAACAAGTCACGCAACGCTGGCAAGAACTACTCAACGCAAGACGCTCAGCCGACACCGCATTCGCTGCCAGACTCGTCCCACGCAATCGCGAGTCTCGCACCATCGACCGATGGAAGCTCGAACTGATTTCCACCCACACACCCATTGCAACAGACGAGTCTGAACGCGAAATCAAACTGCTGGCCGACTGGTCGACCGGTTTCTTCTTTCCCGAGACCGCACAATCAAACGCACTCAATGATGACCCCTGGATCATGCTCATCTTGCCAGACCGCGCCGAGTTCGCACGATGGGCGATCGCCACGTTCGGCCCTGGCGCGCGCGCTGGCATCTCTTCCATCGGTGGTGCCTACGACCAGAACCGCCGCCGGCTCGTCGCTCAAGATCTCGGCGCAACCCTTCGCCACGAACTCATCCATGTCTTTCACTGGCGCGACATGTCACGACTCGGACAAGAACACGCCGCATGGATCCAAGAAGGTCTCGCGTCCCTCGTCGAGGACTACGACATCGAAGACGGAACACTCACCCCAGTCCCGTCCTGGCGAACCAACATCGTCAAACGCCAACTCGACGCCGGCCGACTCACGCCCATCGAAGACCTTGCCAACACCCAAATGGACCGATTCGTTGCGTCCCGCCCGCTCGCCAAATACGCCCAGTCACGGGCCGTCATGCTGTTCCTCTACGACCGAGGCCAACTCGATGCGTTCTACAACAACTACACCAAATCATTCGACGAAGACCCCACCGGCCTGCTCGCACTCCAACGCACGCTCGAACTAGAACAGCCAGAAATCGAAGGCCAATACCGCGACTGGCTGCGCGCTTTGCCGACGATCGCCGAAACCGGCACCGACCTGCCCGCCACCCTCGGCATCAAGATCGAAAACGGCACCGGCGACGGCGTCCGCGTCTCCGACCTCCCCCCCGGCAGCCGCCAACGCACCGGCCTCCGCGTCGGATCCTTCATCACCCACATCAACAACCGCCCCACCCGCGACCTCCAAGAACTCATCCGCGTCCTAGCCGACTACACGCCCGGCGAAACCGTCACCCTCAACCACCGCCGAGGAAGGGTCTACGCAACCAGCGAAGTCGAACTGCTGCCGAGAAAGTAACGTCACCACATGACCGACACCGACCAACCGAACACAAAGCGCCGCTTGCCCCGCTGGGTGAACGTCGTGCTCACGTGCGTATCACTTCTGTTCGTGCTGTTGTCGCTCTACCTCTGGGAGGCATACCGATACTACCACGCCAAACCCGCGCCGATCGTTGACGCCTACGCCGTATTCAACGCCCGCAACGATGGCTACACCGAAGACGAGAAAGCGTGGACGGTCTACTACGACATCCGCTACAACCATTGGGTAGGTGCTACTGATGCGATTGATCGGAAGATGTACGCCATCCTCGAAGCTGAACGCGCTATGGAGGTCGAAGACCCCTACTACGACGCTCAAAATCCTTTCAACAGCAACCACAACATGTTCGGCATCCCTCCCGAGCACGAGCTGTACGCCGACGTAGCCCAACTCGCGCACGATTACCGCCCGCACATCGACCGTATCCGCGAAGCAACCGCACGCCCGGTCTTCGGACGACCGATCACCGACAACTTCTACGAATCATCCGAGTTCACCCCTGACTGGTTCGCGGCAGCCCCCACGCAGGATCTACTGAAACGCGAGCCGATCATCGGTGTTTACACGCCGGGCTTGGGCACCACGAAGACCACGGCAGTCATACTCGACCTCGATGCCCAGGTCGCCGCCGACCGTGGCGATCTGTCACGTGCGGCAGAGAACATTCGCGCCATGCACCGCTTGGCCCGCCAGACCACCGGCGAACACGGGGTAAGCTCGTACCTCATCGCCATCGCGATCCAGCGTATGGCCGCGGACCGAGTCTTCTACCTTGCCAGCCAGCAGACGACGTTCTCGCAAACATCAGAACTCCTAGGGCTCCGAACCGACCTACTCGAAACAGTCACCGATCCGGTTGCATGGCGGATCGAAGACATCCGCCTCGAGAACCTGGACTGGATCGGGCACCACTTCACCGAGGGCGGTACCGTCACACTCAATGGCTTGTCCATGCGGGACGGGCCGATCATCAACTACGAGACAGATCGTGTCGTGCTGTCACTACTCTGGCCCTCGCGATGGATGGTGATGGATCGTACCGAATCGATCGAGCATCTTGAAACCGCGCTCGGTGCGTTGGAAACCTACCGGGACTCCGGCCCGTCGAGCATTCTCGCGCTCCGCGCTACGCTCGAACCCCTCGACGCCGCCGAACAATCGGGCAAGCAACCCGTCGTCCGGACCGGCATCATGGCACCGGCTTGGGAGAAACTCATCTTTGCGCAGCATGCCGTGCAGACTTACTTGGTATCGGCGGCCGCCCTCCTCGCGCTTGAACAACACCGCCTTGACACAGGCAACTACCCGCAGTCGCTCTCGGATCTCGTGCCTACCTATTTGGATGAAGTCCCCCAAGACCCATTCGACCCCGGCCAGCCCATCAAGTACCGCCTGATCGACAACATCCCCCACCTCTACTCCGTCGGCTCAGACGGTGACGATGATCTCGCCCGCCGACCCACCTCGCCAAACCCAAACACCGCCCACGACTTCGAACTCCGCTTCGCAGACCCCGCCGCACCGTCCCCCGCCGCACCGGATGCCGACTGGGTCATCTATCCACCCGCCGACTGATCTCCAATAGCCTCACGCACCACACGCTCGATCTCTTCCATCTCCGCCCTCGCCAGCCGCTGCCCACTGGCCGAGACCAGGAACAGCACCGCGACCCCGACCCCGTCACCATCGCCAATCCTGCCAGCATGAACCCCGTCCACACCGACGGACTCGGATTGAACCGCCCATGCCCCCGGCTGCCACCCGCCGGCTCGTCGGCAATTTCAAAAGTCCGCCAAGGCGACCAGTAATGCCGCCGATCCCCCGCGATCGACACCAAAAAGTGTGCCCCCGTCCGCCGAAAACCAAGCTCCACAGAGCATCCCCGCAGGGCTTCTTCGAGCTGATCCGACCCCACTTCCGCGTTTGACGCAGCACCCAACTCAAAAGTCGGCCCAAGAACCACTTGTTTCAGAATCTTGACCGGCATCTACCACCTGTCATCGGGTAGACTCACTCCCCATGCGCCAGTATCTCGATATTCTCCGCCGCGTGCTCGCTGAGGGCACTCCTTGTGACGACCGCACCGGCGTTGGTACACTCTCCATCTTCGGGCACCAGTCACGCTACATCCTCCACCCGCACTTCCCCGGTGCCCGCGAACGCGAGATCGCCACCGGCGAGAAGGCCGGCTTCCCCGCCCTCACGACCAAGAAACTCCATCTCCGCTCCATCATCCACGAACTGCTCTGGTTCCTCAAGGGTGATACCAACGCACGCTCGCTCCAAGACGTCGGCGTGAAGATCTGGGACGAATGGGCCGACCCCGAGACCGGAGACCTCGGCCCCGTCTACGGGCACCAGTGGCGCTCATGGTCCACACGCTCCGGCCAAACCATCGACCAGATCACCAACCTCATCGACTCACTCAAAAACAGCCCGTGCTCGCGCCGCCACATCGTCACCGCGTGGAACCCCGCCGACGTCCCCGATATGGCCCTGCCCCCCTGCCAC
>JBGCEB010000052.1:0-28057 GCA_045106075.1 Phycisphaerales bacterium | reverse complement strand
CCGAGCGGTCTGCACAGAAGAGCATCCGCATCCAATCGGTATGGCGGTTGAAGAGATAGGGCAGATTCTGTCGTGCTTCGACGACGACCGGGAGCACCAACTCGTCTTCGCCGTATTGGAATCGGAGTGTGTGTCCGAGCTGTTCATCTTGCTCATCGGTGACGACAACCGGGCGGCCGAGGTAGTCAAACTCTGGGTTGACGACTTCGACATATGCAAACAGAGCTTGCACCGAAGACTTGTTGTACTCGCGGACGCGTTGGGCGAGCAGATACGTTGTGACAACCAGGGTGACCAACGAGATCGCCGCGACGGACCAAGGGAGTCGGCGGCTGGGTTTGTTGGTCATGCGTTCCTCGTTGGTTGGGCGTCAGTGATCCGAGCCGTGATCGCTGCCATGGGCGCTGTGATCATCGGAGAGTTCCAAAGCATTGGTGCGTCCGGTGCGGATGACCTGTTTTTGGGACGTCGAAACTTCGTTGGCGTCATGGCCGTAGCCAAGCTGGGCAAAGTAGTTCTCGGTGTCGTCGTTCTTGCGGTGCGGGTGCTTGACGTGGCTGTAGAAGTACGCCCAGAACTCTTTGTCGGTGGAGCCGGGGTGCTCTTCGAGCCACTTCACTTTGTACTCAGCCCGACGGGTGTCGATGAGATTCATACCGCTGGTCAACACCCGGGGAGACACACGGGCGCTGAACGTTGCGTTGCGGGCGGGATCGCCAAGGCCAACACCTGTGCCGCCGGGGTTGCCGGCGCCGGTGTTGTCGCTGATTTCGCCGTACTTAAAGTCATTGACCCAGCCACGCGTCGAAAGGTCGAGCGCGGAGAAGAACAAGAAGAGGCCGACGGCGAAGAGGCAGAACAGCAACGCAAAGGTGTTCAGTGGCTTGTCATAGCGAAGCTGCATGAAGTACATGCACACAAGCGTTGCTTTGATCGAAGCGATCGACATCGCACCGACAATGTTGACCCAGTTGGGCAAGTGGATGAGGAAAGCTGCCTCGGCCCATTTCTCGGCGTTGTAAAAACCGACTGTCAACGCGGTGAAGAACATCAGTGCGGCGAGGATGCCGATCTGGAGCTTCCACCCAACCACGACGTGGCCGTGCGCATGGGTGCTGGTGCCGTGCGGGTCTTCGGGGTTCCAGCCGAGTTCGCTGGTTGCATCATGTGGGGCTGCGTGGCTCATGGTGTTTGATCCGTGCCGGGGTGATCTGTGCGTGCGTTTGGTGCGATCTGTTTCGAAGGCAAATGTCAGTGAATCAGATAGAGCAGCGGGAAGAGGAAGATCCAGACAAGGTCAACCAAGTGCCAATAGAGCGCTGAGTTCTCGACCATGGTGTATTCGGTTGGGCCGTACGCTTCGTACTTGTACGAACGAACCAGAACCCAGAGCAAAAGTCCCGCACCGATGAAGACGTGCAATGCATGGATGCCAGTGCCAATGTAGTAGAGCGACCACCAGAGCGGTTCATGCGGATCCGATGCAAAGGGGTAGCTAAAGAATGTGCCCGGAGCTTTGCCTTGATCGAGCTTTGGGAGGTACTCGAACTGAAGCTTGATGAACACGAACACCACTGCACAAACCAGGGTGATGATCAGGTTGATCCTCAGCCATTTCTGGTTGTTGAGCTGCGCACAACGCACGGCATTGGCAACGGTCCAGGATGAGAAGAGCAAGACGACGGTGTTCAGTCCGCCGAAACGCCAATCGAGGTAGTGGCTGCCGTTGGCCCAAGCTTCTGGATAGAGCAGGCGGAAGACCGCGTAGCCACAGAAGATACCGGCGAACAGCAAGACTTCGGTAGTCAAAAACAACCACATGCCGAGCTTTGACGCGTCGAACTCTTCGTCATGGGTGCGCCAGTGGTGACCGGCTTTGCGGTTGCGCCAGTGCTTGGGGTGGTCCCGGAGGCGGTCCGGAGCCGGTGTGTCATAGGCGTCGAGGGTGGTCTGCATCGCGAACTCCGTGTTCGGCTTTGGCTGTCAAGAGCCCTGATCGTGTGCGTTCGGGCGTCGTACTGAGAATGGGTAGACCCGGCGGTTGGCCGAGTCTGCCCAGAGGAGAGATACGGTTTAGCCCTTGTGAGGCTTGTCGGCCAACGGGAAGTCCTTCTCGTCGCAGTGCGGTGGCACGACGGTTTCGAAGTCATATGGGCCGTGGGTGACGATGGGCTCGTGGTGGAAGTTGTGCTCGATTGGGGGCGACTCCGCTTCCCATTCGAGGGTCAAACCACCCCACGGATTCGGCGGTGCCTTCGGCCCGGCGAGCAGCGAGTGCACGAAGTTGCCCAAGTGAATCAGGAACCCGATCAGCAGCAGCCAAGACCCAACGGTCGAGATCTGGTGCAGCAGCTGGAACTCGTCAACGTAGTTCGCATACCGGCGGGGCATGCCCTGGGTCCCGAGGAAGAACTGCGTGAAGAACGTCACGTTGAAACCGATGAACACGATGACGCAGCCGAGCATGCCGACCTTCTCGTTGTACATCTTGCCGAACATCTTCGGCCACCAGTGGTGAATACCACCGACAAACGCGATGACCGTGCCGCCCATCATGACGTAGTGGAAGTGGGCAACCACGAAGTACGAGTCGTGCAAATGCAAGTCGGTCGCAAGAGCGCCGAGCGGCAAACCGGTCAGCCCGCCGATTGAGAACAGGAACAGGAAGCTCAAGGTATAGAGCATCGGCGTGTTGATCGCGATCGAGCCCTTGTAGAGCGTCGCGATCCAGTTGAACACCTTGATCGCCGTGGGAATCGCGACGAGGAAGGTCAACGCCGAGAAGAGCATGGCTGCCAGCTCACCCATCGCGGTGAACATGTGGTGACCCCACACCAGGAACGACACCGCTGCGATACCCAACGAACTGAATGCGATCGCACGGTAGCCGAAGATGTGCTTGCGGCAGTGGACCGCGAGCAGTTCAGAGATGATGCCCATGGCCGGCAAGATCATCACATACACCACCGGGTGCGAATAGAACCAGAAGAAGTGCTGGTAGAGCACCGGATCGCCGCCCATCGCGGGGTCGAAGATGCCGATCTTGAAGATCCGCTCAAAGATCAACAGGAGCAGCGTGATGCCGATGACCGGCGTGGCAAGCACCTGAATGATCGACGTCGCATACACCGCCCAGATGAACAAGGGCATATCAAACCAGCCCATGCCCGGCGCTCTGAGTTTGTGGACCGTCACAACAAAGTTCATGCCCGTCAGGATCGAGCTAAACCCGAGGACGAACGCCGCTAGGACCATCAAGACAACACGCCAATGGTCGGCGTCGGTCGTGAGCGAGTAAGGGGTGTAGAACGTCCAGCCGGTATCAACGCCGCCCATGAGGATGGAGAGCACGCCAAAGACCGAGCCGAAGACGTAGATGTACCAACTCAGGAGGTTCAGACGCGGGAACGCGACGTCTTTGGCGCCGAGCATGATCGGCAAGAAGAAGTTGCCCAGCGATGCTGGCACCGAGGGCACGATGAACATAAACACCATGATCGCGCCGTGGAGCGTGAAGGCGCGGTTGTAGATCTCGTTGCCGCTGACGCCCTCGGTGGCACCAAGGATGCCTTGGAGGATGTGCCCGACTTCGACGGTGGTGCCGTCGGAGAGAACACGGTCGCGGACGGGGTCGAGCAGCTCAAGACGGACCGCGAGTGCCGCGACGCCGCCCAAGAAGAACATGAACATGACGGCGAAGAGGTACATGACGCCGATCTTCTTATGGTCGACCGTGGTCGCCCATTGGAAGACCTTGCCCCAGAAGCCGGGGGGGCCTTCGAAGTAGGAGCCTTCGTGGTGCTCTCCTGCATGATCGCCGGTGGCTGCGTAACTCATGATTCACCTCCGTCAATCACTTCGGACGGTTGGGTTTCGGTGGATTCGGCATCGGGAGCGCCATCGGCGGGTTCGCCGTCGATCAGAGCAGGCTCGGGTGCGTATTGCGAGATGGATTTCATGTATGCGATGATCCAGTCGAGCTGCTCATCTTTGAGCTGCCCTTGGAAGGAAGGCATATTGCCCGCGTAGCCGGCGACGATTTTGGCACCCGGAACGAGGATCGATTCACGGAGGTAGTTGTCGTCCTTGAGGACCACGCTGCCGTCGTTCATCTGCCCTTCCGAGCCGTACACATCGAGCCAACTCGGGCCGGTGCCTGGTGAGCCGTCGACCGAGTGGCAGACGGCACAAAGGCCGGCATGCAGGTTCTTACCGTTAAGAACCGGATCACCCGTGTCGCCGAACGACTCGAGTTTTTGCTCGTAGAGATCGCGTGAAACCACGCGGATCGTGGCCGCCATCCGCGAGTGGTCGTCGCCGCAGTATTCGGCACAGAACACCCACATATCGATACCGGGGATGTCTGTCTCTTGTTTGTTGTCGTAGACGAAATCATCCACACCAACCGATGGCGTCTTGAAGGTGTAACCGGTGTAGCGGTTTGGGTAGACATCGATCTTGCTGCGGAACGCAGGGATCCAGAATGCATGGATGACGTCCTTGGACGACATCTTCAGCGAGATGGCGGTGTTCTCGGGAACGTAGATGATCGGATAGTCGTTGCCGATCAGCGTGCCGTCTTCGGATTCTTCGAGCCGTTGTTGTTCGGTGCTGCGCACACCACTCGGATAGACCGCGTCCCATGCCCACTTGAGCCCGGTGACTCGCAGCTCGAGTGCTTGGCTGGGGACGACCATCTTGGCGAGGTAGCCTTGGAAGCCGAACAGGAAGATCACCAGCAATGCCGAGCTGGGCACGACGGTCCAGATGATCTCGAGCGGCGTGTTGTGGTGCGGGCTTGAAGGCGCGGGCACACCCGGACGCCGACGGTACTTGATGGTCCAATAGACCATCAGGCCCATGAGCAGCACAAAGAAGAAAGCACTGAACCAGAAGATCATCATGAACAAACCGTCGGACCAGGCCGCGGTCTCGGACCCCGGGGGGGTGCGGAAGATGAGCTTGTGGTGCCAGCTCTGGCTGGACGCGAGCGTGTACAACATCAGGACACCTGCCCCGCGGTATTCGCGGCATAACGGCCCGACCGGTCCGGGGAGGTGCCCGAAACAGTCTCATTGATGGAAGAATCGGACCAACCCGGGCCACCTGCCTGGGCGAGTCTGCGGTTTCGGCTGCGCTCGCGGACGAGCATGCCGGAGATCAAGACAATCAGGAACACAACGGTCAACGCACCGCCGAGACGCATCAGCTGCATCGCCTCGACCGAGTACGCGCCCGCGGTCGGGTCGTAGCGGAAGCAGAAGTGCATGATTCGTTCGCCGATGCTCTTGGCGATTTTGCCCTCGGTCGCTTCGAGGAGCGAGAGCTTGAGTGTGTCGGCGGGGTATTCGAAGCCGTAGATGTAGCGAGAAACCGTGGCTGTCGGCGAGAGAATCGTCAGCCCGACTGGGTGTGACCATTCGCCGTTGGGCAGCGGTGCGAAACCCCACCCGACGGTGTCGGTCACACGACGGATATTGGTCTCGTCGCCGGTCAGGAAGATCGCCCCTGCGCGGACCTCGTCGCCGGTCGCAACGGTGTAGTGATTGAGTGTGCGCGAACGCCGGTTGAGCGCGTGGGTCGTCGTCTCGCCGTGATCAAAGCTGAGCACGATGAGGCGGTAGTCTTCGCCGATAACGTAGTCGAGTTGGTTCAGCGATTCGTCGAGCGTGTCAAGGACAAGGTTGCACACGATCGGGCACTCGTAATAGACGAGGGCCAGGACGGCGGGCTTGCCGTCGGAGAAGTAATCGCGAAGCTGGATCGTCTGCCCGTCCGCATCGGTGAACGTCGCATCGAGTGGGATCTGGGCACCGAGGTGTTCTTCGAGTTCGACGCCTTTGAGTTCGTTGACCTGGTCGCGCTCTAAAAGCAGCTGGGCCGATGCAGGCGCGGCGACCAACCCGAGCGACATGGTCGCGATCAACACACCAAGCATCCGAATCAACGGGCGGGTGTTCAGGTTGGTGCGGTCGAGGCTGGACATCGGTCGTTGACGCTCCTGGTGTTCGAACCGGGTTTAGTTCGAAGCCGCGTTCTGGTAGTCGTTGATCACGCTTTGCATGGCTTGGTCGATCGGGATGTGCACGGTGCGTGCATCGCGGTCGATCCAGCCGAATGATTCGAGCTTTGACTGTGCAGCAAGCTTGGCTTCGAATGCAGGCTGCATGATCGCGGTGCCTTCTTGGACCTTTGCTTTGTAGGTTCCAACGTAGGACTTGAAGTACACCACCAGCAAAAGGATGGTGACGATCACGCCCACCGTCATGACGATGAAGGTCATGCCGAGTGCTTTCACGCTCGCCTGTGAGCCATGCTCTTCTTGGGGCATGCCCTCGGCGGCCGTGTGTTGGTGCCAGTCGTCGTGTGATCCACTCATTTCGATCTCCGTATTCGTCATCCGGGCGTCCTTTGGATGCCCGTTCTTTGCGGTGCGTGCGCCGAAATCGGCAAGTTGTTAGACGTAGTTCTTGTGCTTCATGGACTCGTGGAGCATGGCGTCCTTGGTTGGGAGGAGGTTACCGGCCTCGATCGCCCGGGTCAGCAAGAAGCCCCAGACACCGAGCACACCCAGCACCCCCACCGCGTCCAGCCAGATGCCCGCGATTCCGGGGTCCGAGACGCCCGACGCGATGACCTCTGGGGTGTACACCATCGGGCGGATGATCCAGACCATGTCAGCGATCGTGACCGCGACCATAAACAATGCCATCACGCCGAGCAAGAACGCACTCCGCTTGACGCCCCGCCAGATAATGACCAGGAACGGGACGATGAAGTGTCCGACGCAAAGGAAAGTGAACAGCCACATCCAACCGCTCGACTTGCGGTAGGTGTACCACATGGTCTCTTCGGGGATGTTTGAGTACCAAATCAGGAAGTACTGGCTGAACGCGACGTAGGCCCAGAAGACCGTGAACGCGAACATCAGCTTGCCAAGGTCATGGAAGTGCTCGTTGGTCACAAGTCCTTCGAGCTTGTTCCGCGAGCGGAGGATCGCGAGGACGAGCACCACCGCCGAGACGGCTGACAACGCACACGATGCAAAGAAGTAGACACCCCACATCGTGGAGAAGAATCGATAATCAATACTCATCAGGAAGTCGAACGCTGCGAACGCGGTGGTCAGCGCGAAGAGCAAGATGCCCCAGCCCGCGGTGAATCGGGCCTTGCGACCCAAGGCGCGATCACCGGTTTCATCACCCTGCCGGCTGAGGCTGGCGAAGCGACGACCAAGGAAGATCCAGACAGCGCCGTAGATCAGCACTCGGATCGCAAAGAATCCGGGGTTGAGATACGCAGCCTTCTTCTCGAGCAGGTAGTTGCCGTTGGTGCCGCCCATCCATTCGAGGAGCACACCGCCCTGTGACCATTCGATCACGAGCACGATGACCATCAATACCCATGGGAACCAAACGATCGAAGCGATGTTCTCAAACACACGGCGACAGGTAATCACCCAGCCGGCGTTGAGCGAGTGGAATACCAGCAAGAAGAAGATCGAACCCAGCGACATCGCCAACGCGGTGAACACGCCAACTTCGAAGGCTGCCAACGCATGGCGAAGGTTGAACGAGAACGCACCGATGATGGTGACCAGCAGCCCGATGGCGCCGATCAGCAAGAGCGGCATGCCGAGCTTGCCGGCGACGCCGTTGGCCCGGATGTTGTCATCGGTCATGCGGGGATCGGCCGCGATGGCGTCGAGCCGGTGCTGCCAGTCGCGATCGGACAATGCCGTCTGATCGGGAGCGGGATGATTAGCTGCGATCTGGCTCACGGCGTGCCCCCTGTGCGGTCGAGTCGGGCCTGGTCGGCGGGATCGAGATCATCGAACGCGACCCCTTGAGAAGCTTGCAATACGCGGATGTAGGCAACGATCGCCCAAGCATCTTGCTCATTGATCGCGTGCTTGTATGCGGGCATGCGATTGGCACCGTCCGGGCCCCATAGGCCGTCGCGGGTGATGTGAAAGAGATAGCCGTCTTTGCCCTGGAAGGTTTCGCGATCGCGGTATTGCTCGGCGAGCAGGTTCGCGGGCGAGTAGCTCCAGAGCTTTCCAACCGTTCCTGCACCGTCTGCCTGCCCCCCGACGCCGGTGTAGCCGTGACATGCGGAGCAGTAGATATCAAAGCGTTCCTTGCCGCGGACAAGCAGGTCTTCAGTGACCGCGACGGGCATATAGGTGACGAACTCGGGCTCTTCGAGCGAGGAGCCATCGACGATGCCGTAGGAGAAGGTCTCGTCTGCTTTGAGCATGCGGCTGCGATCGGCTTCGATCATCGCCGACCACGCTGCATTGTCGACCCCGTCTGGCATTTGCGGGCGCGAACCGAACGCAACGGTGCGGTCAACGAGCAGGCGCTGCGATCGGCCGTCGGCAAAGAACTCGCTCTCCGACTGGGCCTTGAGCTTTGGCTGCTGGTCCATGTCGGGGAAGAACTGGCGTGGCGGCTTCTCGGAACGATCGCCCCGGCAACCGGCCGAGCTCGCCAGTGCCATACCGGCAGCGGCGAACGCAGCCAGGAAGGCCAGGCGTTGCCCGGTTGTGCGTCGTGTGTTGTGTCTTTTCGTCGTCATCGGTGGTCCTTGTGGCGGGACGGGCGGGGTGATGAACACTCCGGAACCGTTCAGTCCTCTTCCTCGATGATGGTGATGTTGGTGCCGCCCGCTTCTTCGAGCAGGGCGCGGGTCTTGTCGGGATCAAAGTTCGCGTCGGCGGCTTCGATGGCGATCACAAAGCGGTCATTGCCGACGCGATAGAACCGCTCGTGCCCGAACAGCGGGTGATGAAAACGGGGCAGGCCGTTCAACGCCAGCATGCCGAACAGGCACGCAAACGCGGTGAAGAGAATGCCAAGCTCGAACATGATCGGCATGAACGCTTCCCATGCGCCGTAGGGCTTGCCCTGCGTGACCATGGGATAGAGGTAAGACGAGGTGATCCATTGAAGGAACGCCGCGAACCCCACGCCGCAGACCGCTGCTCCGCCCGCGATGAGCGGGAGCTTGGTGGTTTTGATGCCCATCGCGTCTTCCATGCCGTGCACGGGGAATGGCGAGTGAACGTCCCATTTGCTGTAGCCAGCGTCGCGGACATGTTGGGCTGCTTGGTAGACTTTGGGCGTTTCGCTGAACTCCGCGACCATGCCGTAGATTCGGTTGCCAGACTCGGACACAAACCGCGGGGCGGGTTTGGGCACGAACATCGGGAAGTAGTCCGCGGCGCCTGAGATCAGTGTGCTGATGCTGCTCATCTCGGATCTCCTTTAGTGATCGTCACTCGTGTGCGACTGGGGCATGACGACCTTGACCTCGGCCAGTGCGAACACCGGGAGGAACTTGAGGAACAGCAAGAACAACGTCGCGAAGATGCCGCACGACCCGACAAAGGTCAGGATGTCGACCCAGGTCGGGAAGAACATGTGCCATTCACCCGGGATAAACGACCGGTGCAGCGACGTGACGATGATCACGAAACGTTCGAACCACATCCCGATCGTCACGGCCAGCGCAACGATCCAGATGATCTTCGGGTTCTGGCGGAAGCTCCGCTTCCAGAACAACTGCGGGAAGACCACGTTGCACGTGATCATCGTCCAGTAGGCCCACCAATATGGCGCCACCATCGGGTTCACGCGGTTGTTGGCGAACGCTTCAAACTCGAACTGGTTCGCACCGTACCAAGCGATGAAGAACTCCATCGAGTACGCGAAGCCAACCATGGTACCGGTGACCAGAATAATCTTGGCCATGTTCTCGAGGTGACGCAGCGTGAGCAGGTCGGAGAAGTTCGGCAAGATCGCCCGGATCGGTATCAGAAGAAGCAGCACCATCGCAAAGCCGCCGAACACGGCACCCGCGACAAAGTACGGCGGGAAGATCGTGGTGTGCCAACCCGGCAAGATCGAAGTCGCAAAGTCGAACGAAACGATCGAGTGCACCGACAACACGAGCGGCGTCGAGATGCCGGCCAAGATGAGGTACGCCTTCTCGTAGCGATGCCAATGCCGGCTCGAGAACCGCCAGCCCAACGCACCCAAGCCGTACGCAAACGCGCGGATCGAGTCAGGGCGAGGCAGGAACGGTACGACGATGTCGTTGCCGATCGGCATCGGGATTGCAAACGGACGGGACAGCCCCCGGTTCAAACGGAGCATCGCCCGGTCACGCAGCGTAGCCAAGTCAGGAATCATGCCCATGTACCAGAACAGCAACGAGACTGTGGCGTAGGTCGAGACCGCGAAGACGTCCCAAAGCAACGGCGACCGGAAGTTGGGCCAGATGGCATTCGAGTTTGGGATCGGGAACAGCATCCACGCGAACCACACGCGGCCAACGTGAACACCGGGGAAAATGCCCGCACAGACCACCGCGAAGATCGTCATCGCTTCGGCTGAACGGTTCACCGCGGTACGCCAGTTCTGCTTGAGCAAGCAAAGGATCGCAGAGATCAGCGTGCCGGCGTGACCGATACCGATCCAGAACACGAAGTTGGTGATGTCCCACGCCCAGTCGACCTGGTTGTTCAGGCCCCAAACACCAACGCCGGTGATGATCAGGTACAGGATCATGCCGGTGCCGAGAGCGGCGATGGACGACGTGATCGAGAAGAGGGCCAGCCAAGGCTTGGGCATCGGTGCTTCGGCATAGCCACAAACAATGTCGGTGACTTCGCCGAATGAACGATCGCCGAGAATCAGCGGCGCGCGCTTGCCGGGGTCCTCGATCAGGGTGCCGTCATCGCGCCCGTTGCCGACCGTTTTGTTCGGTCGGGCTGCAGGCTGAGCCCCTGGTTCGAGCCCGGTGAGCCGGGCGGCGATGGATTGGTCTGGTTCGAGTGCTGTCATGTGTATTGCACCGGCTTGAGTTCAGACGTGAGTGTCGTGTGCGTGGTCGGAAAAAGGAATCGTTTCGTCGCGGGCGTCAACTGGTGCCCAAGACATTGAGGCTCATGGCGTATCCGTTGTCGGTGTACTTCTTGACGCCGTCGATGTAGGCCGACGAATGGCTTTCACCGCTGTGGTCGTCGCCATGATCATCGCCATGGCTGTCGCCATTCTTTGCGTCGTGGCCATCGCTGTAATGCGCCAGCGGGTCGTGCTCGATGGCACGGATGTCGGCATTGGGATTGCGGACACGCATCATGTAGGTGGTGCGTGGGCGGGTGTTGAGGTAACCCAAGAGCAGGTACGTCCGGTGGGAGTCCTTCTCTTTGGAAACCTGCGAGTCGGGGTCGAGGATGTCGCCGAAGCTGATCGCTCCGGTCGGGCATGCCTGCTGGCAGGCGCTTTGGATCAGGCCGTCGGCGATCGGCGCGACTTGGTCCGCCTCACTCCACGTGCCGTTGATTTTGGCGTCTTGGCGACCTTGGTTCACCCGCTGAATGCAGTACGAGCATTTTTCCATCACGCCGCGTGAGCGGACGGTGACGTGCGGGTTGAACTGCATCTTGCTGATCTCTTCGACCTTCTGGCGAAGGCGCGGCGGGATCATGTTTTGGTTGTTGCGACGATCCGAACCAACGTACTCGTCATATGCCTCAGCAACGCCCTTGGACACGTAGTTCGCATCGAGACCGCCGCGGAACTGCGCCTGCGAGTAATCAAAGAAGTTAAATCGACGAACTTTGTAGGGGCAGTTGTTTGCACAGTACCGCGTGCCGATGCAGCGGTTGTACGCCATGTTGTTGGTGCCTTCTGGACCGTGAATCGTCGCGTTGACCGGGCAGACCACTTCACAAGGCGCGTTTTCGCAATGCACGCAAGCGACCGGCTGAATGAGCATCTCTTCGGGATTGTTGAGTTCTTCACCCACGAAATACCGGTCGACGCGGATCCAAGTCATCTCGCGACCCTTGGCCACTTCCGACTTCCCGACGACGGCGATGTTGTTCTCGCTTTGACACGCGACCGTGCAAACACCGCAACCTGAACACGCGTTCAGATCGATCGACATGCCCCACTGCGGCCCTTGCGAGTATGCCGCGGGCACATCGCGATTGAGGGCGTCCGAATGGTGGACACCGGCGGGTGGCACGGCTGCATTCTCGGCCGAGCGATTCAGCGGGTTTTCGTACGAACTGATGTTCGGCGGCGTGTGAGACAACTCGCCGATTTTCTCAGCGATCGTCAGTTTGGCGGTCGGCGTGCCGTAGATTTCGTCGGGTGTGTCGACGACCTTTTCGCCGTACTTGTCCCACCACTTCTTATCCATCGCGCGAACGATGGTGTGGCGTGTTTTCTCGGTGCCCTCGCTGTCGGGGCTGAGCGACCAGTGGTTCTGGGTCGATGCGATCGTGTACGTTCCCGAGGAACGCTCGAGCTTGGCAGACGAGGCGTTCATCCCGGCCGGTTTGACGGTGTAGGTGTTAAAGCCCGCTTCATCACCGACGCGACCAGTGGTCGTCCGACCAAACCCAAGCTTGAGCCCAACAACATTGTCGGCCATGCCAGGCAGGATCCACACCGCGACCTCGAGCTCTTGCCCGTCGATCGTCAGCGTTGCCTTGCGAGCCTGCGGCATCTGCTGCTTGGTGTAGGGGTTGTATTCATCGATCCGAGAATGCTCGGGCAGCAACCCGAGCGTCTTGGCGGTCATTGGGCTGAGGTAGGCCGGGTTATCCCAAACGACGGTTGAGCCGAACTCGGGCAGCTCTTGCATCCACGCGTTGTTGGCGCTGCGGCCGTCGTTGTGACGGACCGTGTAGAACGATGCTTCAAGCGCGTTCGTTCCGGGCATTGGCGGATGCTTGTAGGCTTTGAATGCCTGACCAATCGACTGCACCCGCGTGCGGGCAGCAGCCGGGCGTGCCCCCGATCCTGCGAGCAGTCCATCGTGCAAGGCGCGACGCCAGACCTTTTTAAAGTCGTTGGCGTCTGTCGTTGTTCCAGAACGGCCTGCCCATGTCGCGGTGACCAATGCGTAACCGTCGGCGGGCGAGTCATTGCCATGATCGACAAGGAACCCGAGAAACTCGATCGACGACATCGATGGCTCGAACAGCGGCGCGATCATCGGCTGAACTACCGACAGCGTGCCGTCGGACGACGTCACGTCGCCCCATGCTTCGAACGGGTGTGTGCCGTTGAGCGACCACGTCGAAGCAGCCGCCGTCTCAGACTGACCCGCTGACAGTGTGATGCGATGCTTCGCTTTGGCGAACGCTTCGGCAAAGTTGGCCGAACCGGGCGCGTCGTACACGGGGTTCGCATTGAGCGTGACGATGGTGTCGATTGCGCCGGCGTCGAGAGACGCCGCCAGATCCATCAAGCCGGCAGCAGAGTCCGATGCGAGATCATCATCAATCGGGAACAACTCGATGATTGGGCCGATGGCACCGAGCTCGGCGTTGATCGCCATGGCCAATGCATACGCCTCAGGCGCGAGGCCCACGCCTGGCACGACAACACTGTGCCCGCGGTGATCGGACAGATCCTTCGCGATCGCCTTGATGTGCTTGTCTTCGATTCCAGACACCGCCGGCGCGGGCGCGTCGATGCCAAGCTCGCGAGCGATCGCACCCAAGAACGCAGCCATCTGCCCCGGGTTCAAACGGAACCTGTGGTCGGCCATCGAACCAGTCGCGGTCGGGCGAGACTCGACCACATACAAGCGGCTCATCTCGTCGCCAGCATTCATCACTTTGCGTGTGCCTGCAAACGTGCGGCTGTGGAACATTTCGTCCGGGCCTTCGCCGACGAAGTCGTTCTCGACCGAAAGCACGCGCTTGGTCTTTTCGAAACGGTACCGGGCGTGGTGCGCCGAGCCGAACGCGATCCGCGTGCCCTCGACCTCGCCGCGCTGGTCGGCGGGATTCCAAGAAACCCACTTTGCATTCGGCCAACGCTTCATCACCTCGCCGCGCATACGCGATGCGGTAGGCGACGATGTCTTATCTGAAACGAACGCAAGCCCGCGTCCACCGTTGGCGTCGAACGATGCGAAATGCTCGTGCGCCCAGAAACGAAAGTCGGCCCATGTCGCCACGACTTCGCCGCGTGCGGGGTTCTGATAGACCGGGTACTTGAGTCGATCAGGATCGTAAAGATCCAGCACCGACGACTGCGCAAACGCGGAGCTCTTGCCCTGGTTGTTTGGATGCAGCGGGTTGCCCTCGACCTTGGTCGGGCGACCGCCATGCGACTCGACGAGCAAGCCTTCGCAGCCGCCACCGGGCAATGGCAACGCGGTGGCGAAGTACAACGCACGCCCCGGAATCACTTCCTCGGGAACGTTGCGCGAATAAGTTAGAATCTTGCGATCGGGACGACGGCAACCAGGAACCGTCGCTGCGCCGGCCAACGCGAGCGAAGCGCCCATCACCTTGAGGAACGAGCGACGGTTCGTATCGTCGAGCACGCTGGCGCCGCCCGGGAACTCGCGCTCGACGAACTCGCGGAATCCGGGGTCGCCCGCGAACTCTTCGGGGCTGCGCCACACGGGCTTGCCGCTCATCTCGGCGAGCTTCGCCGGCGATTCCGGGATGTCGATCTTGCCCTTTGTCGATGGGCATTGGTCGATGGTGCTCATGGTTTCGTCTCGTCTGCGGGCGTCGCGTTTGGTCGTGTCGCCGCGGGTGGTCTCTTCTGTCTTGAGTCGTTCGGATCAGTCGGGCTGGATCACCTAACTAAATCAATAGTGACAAGCCGCACAATGCTCAGGCGGGTTGCGGTACAACGAATCGAGCAGCTGCTCGGGCGTGACACCACCAACAGTCCGCTCATCAACCGGCGTGGACATCCACTCGTGCTCGACCCAATACAGGTCAGTCACGCGATCCTTGGGAACGAGGTTCTCTTCGGGGTTTCGGTGACAATCAAGACACCAGCCCATGCTGAGTGATTCGGCCTGGGCAACGACGGGCATGCCCGCGATCTGGCCGTGGCACGAATAGCAGCTCACGCCGGCATTCACGTGAACGTTGTGCGGGAACTGTGCGTAGTCGGGCAGCATGTGGATCCGACGCCACTCGATCGACTTGTCTTGTGCATACGCGTCGCGGATGAACTGGACTTTGTCGTCGGTGGCGCTCGCTTTCGCGCCGAGCTTATTCTCGCCGTGACACCCCATGCATGTTGTCACCGCGGGCACGTTGGAGTGCCACGACTCTTCGACATGCGTGTGGCAATACCGGCAATCCATACCGAGCTTGCCCGCATGGATCTGGTGATTAAAACCAGACCCCGGCTGCTCGGGCATGTAACCGACTTCCCAAAACTTGGGCGTGGCGTAGTACCACATGCCGGCGATCACCATAATCACGCCGCCGTTCACAACCGCAAACGCGATGGTCGGGAGGGTGTTCATCCATTTAGGGAACATGGGCTTCACAGAGAGGCTCCAAAGATCGTTCAGGTCTGGACTTTGATTCCAAAGAGGTGCATCGATGAGACCTCTATAAGGAGAAGCGTATCCTGAACCATCGGGTCTTTGTGCTGTCTGGCCGAAAAAAGTCCTCGCTGAGCGTACAATACCTTGGTTCTTGCACGGCCTGACCGGAATTGAGACTGGGTCTCAATCTCAATGCCGTCCGATAGAAGGGAGTGTTCGCCATGCCCGACGCCGCAAGTGCTTCTCAGGCAACAACTTCGGAATCACGAATCAACTTTCCATTCTTTGTGCCCGCATTGGCGGTCGGATTTGGGTCCGCGATCGCCTCTTGGGTGCTGGCGTGGATTTTGCACCTTCCGGCGATTGATGCGTCGGCCAAAGCTTCATTGCCGGTCATCATCGCCGGCCTCATCCTCGCATCGGCCACCCTGCTCCGAGCCTGCCCGCCGAGCCACCGCCTCCGAGTCGGCCTCTTCGGCGGGCTGATCGCCGGGCTAACGAATCTACTCATCGTTTCTTCGGTCGCAGTAAAACAACCTGAGTCTACCGATTCCATGGCTGAGTATGCCAACCAGTTCAACGACCAAGCCCTGATCATCATCCCAAGCGCCGTCATCGCATGCGTCATCGCCGGCGGCATCGGCGCCTTGCTCGCCAGGGGCGGACACGGACGGGCGACCACCACCCACCACTGGCTCGCACGGTTCGCGGTCGTCACCGTTTTCATCTATCTCCCGCTGATCGCGATCGGAGGCGCGGTGACGAGCACCGAAGCCGGTATGGCCGTGCCAGACTCTGTGACAAGCTACGGCGCGATCTCGGTTCTGTTCCCGTTCGAACTGATGGCCGAGCCACGCATCTTTCTTGAGCACTCCCACCGTCTCTTTGGGACACTCGCCGGTCTCACGACGATCGTGTTGATGCTGTGCGTGCTGTTGACGAAGACAACAAAGCTCTCCAAGACGCTCGCGGTGCTTCTACTTGTTTTCGTTTGTTTTCAAGGGTATATGGGCGCCATGCGTGTCTCGGAGATCAGTCTCCCAATCGCGATCTCGCACGGTATTTTCGGACAGATCGTGTTCGCATTGTCGGGCGTGCTTGCCGCGACGCTTTCGATTGCGTGGCGCGATGTCGCGCCCGACGCCGATCGGCGATCTGTTGCAAAGCGGGTTGCCAAGGTTGGATTGATCACGACGCCCGCCATGCTCCTTCAACTCGTCCTCGGCGCATCGGCACGCCACTTATCGCACATGGATCCGCCGAGCTCGGGGAGCGGGCACGCGTTATTGGCGCACGCCGGCTTTGCATTCGTTGTGATGGTGTTGGTGATCGTGCTCGGCGCGGTGGCGATGCGGGTCGCCAAAGCCGGGAACGGATTTCACGCCATGAAGAAGTTCGGCGCGGCGCTTCACGGCGTCGTGATGCTCCAGTTCCTGCTCGGATGGGCCGCACTCGGGCTCGTTTCGACCGCTCAAGATCACCGAACGATCCCACTGGCAGACGAACTCCCAGCAGCATCCCCCATTCGTGTGACCGAAGCTCTATTCACCACGACCCACCAAGCGACCGGGGCGGTACTTCTGCTCATCACCGTCGTGACCGCAGCCTGGCTCGTCAAGCTCGCGATCCGACCCAAAGTCCAGTAATCTGACTTGGCACGACTCGGCACACCTTCCGTAGAAGACCCGTGCAATGTGAAAGCCAGTGACGCGTTGTGTCGAACAACCAGGAGGGTTTTCTACTCCTCGGTCCGCTTTTCACTGTCCGGAGCCCGCATGACCGCCAACCAACCAGCTCGCGATCTGCTTGACCCGATCCCAAACGATCAGTTCGGCTATGAACAGGCCCGACATCTTCTCTGGCGTGCTGGTTTCGGCGGGTCGGATGAACAAATCCGCACCTTGGTCGAACTTGGTCCGCGAGCGGCCGTCGATCTCTTGGTGGACTACGAAGACATCCCGACCGAGTCTGACCCCATCGACGCGTTCGACAAAGACATCATGCAACCCCTCGCGGCCGACGAACTCCGCACCCGCCGCATGGCGACCCAACGCCAAGACGAAGATACGCTCGCAGGGTTCCGTGCCAAACGCCAGGCGGCTCAACGCGCCGACCGCGGGCAGATGCGTCAGCTTCAACGCTGGTGGATCACACGCATGATCCAGACCGCGCGCCCGCTGGAGGAGAAGCTCACACTGTTTTGGCACGGACACTTCGCGACCAGCTACCGCAGTGTGGAAGACTCCTACCACCTCTATCAACAAAACCGCATGTTCCGCGGCAGCGCGATGAGCTATCCCCAGCTCCTCCGCGGCATCATCCGCGATCCCGCGATGCTCAAGTACCTCAACAACAACCGCAACCGCAAATCCAGCCCCAATGAAAACCTCGCACGCGAAATTATGGAACTGTTTAGCCTTGGCGAAGGCAACTACTCCGAACAAGACATCAAAGAAGGCGCTCGTGCCCTCACCGGTTACACCTACCAAGACGACGCGTTCGTCTTCCGCCAAGCCCAGCATGACACGGGCCCCAAGCAGATCTTGGGAACACGCGGGTCGATCAATGGTGATGGGTTTGTCAACGCCATCCTTCGCCATCGCGCGTGCGCACCGTACATGGCAAACCGGCTGTATAGGTTCTTTGTCGCCGATGTCGCGGGACAGCCCGATGAACTCGTCGGCGTGCACAAAGCAGCGGTTCGCAAACTCGCCGACCGCATGCGTCGATCAGACTACGAGCTCAAGCCCGTTCTAAAAACCATGTTCCTCTCTCGCCATTTCTACAGCGACGCAGTGATGGGACAAAAAATCAAATCGCCAACCGAACTGCTCGTTGGTGCGATCCGTTCACTCGGTGTTCCATCGCGTGAAGTGAACCTGCTGATCGCGGGCCTTGAACGGATGGGTCAACAGCTGTTTTATCCGCCATCGGTAAAGGGTTGGGACGGCGGTCGTGCTTGGATCAACACCGCAACCATGTTTGTTCGCCAGAACATGATGATGTATCTCATCACAGGGCAGCGCGAAACCGATCGCACGCAACGCGGACGCGCTAACAACACGTTCGACCCACGCCGAGCACTCCCGATGTTGATCGACCCGGACAGACCGGCCGACGACCGAGAGGTTGCCGGCAAGCTACTCGAACTCGCGTTCGGTAAGCGTGATCCACAAACAATCGAAGTACTCGCCGAAGCAGCAAAGAGCAACGGCGGCGTCGAAGCCGACAAAGTCCTCCCCGGACTGCTGATTCTGATCACATCCATGCCCGAGTACCAGCTTTGCTAGTCCAAGCCGTGCGCCCAAGTCTGCCAAGAGGAACCTGCTCATGAGCCTGCACAACAACCCATCTGATGCGAAGGCATTCACACGCCGCAAGTTCCTTCAGAACGGTGCTCTGTTCGCATCGGCCGCGCTCTCGGTGCCTACGTTCCTGCAAGGCACCGCTCACGCACTACCCCGGCCGCTGGCCGGTCTGAGTTCGATCGCCGGAGTCGATGAAGACCGCATCCTCGTTGTTGTACAACTCTCGGGCGGAAACGACGGGCTGAACACCGTCATCCCGTTCCGCGACGACAACTACCGGCGGGTTCGTTCCACCATCGGCATCCGTCCAGATCAAGTGCACGAGCTCAGCCGCAATGGCGCGGCTGGCGCGGCCGACGTTGGGCTGCACCCATCCATGTCTGCGATGCGTGAGCTGTATGACGAGGGTTTGTGCTCGGTCGTTCAATCAGTTGGATACCCAAACCCAAATCGCTCGCACTTTGCCAGCATGGATATCTGGCACACCGCCGACACCAGCGGCACCGGCGAAGGATGGCTCGGAAAATACATCGACTCCCAGTGCTGTGGCTTTGGCAAAGGCGAATCGGGACGAGCCGAAGGTGAATCAACCCAGCCGCCCATCGCGATCGGCAAGACCATGCCGCTGATGCTTCAGGGCGAAAACATGATGCCGGTTTCCTTTGAGACGCCTGACATGTACCGCTGGACCGGCGATAAAAGCAACGACCTCTCCTCAACGTACGAGAAGCTACTCCAACGCCACTCCGACCATCATGATGATGAAACGCCCGCATCGTTTCTCGTCCGCACCGCGATGGATGCCCGTGTATCAAGCGACACCATCCGCGATGCTGTCTCGAAACCTTCCCTCGTGAAATACCCCGCGACCCAGTTTGCCCGTCAGCTCAGCATGGTCGCATCGATGGTGCGGGCAGGGCTTGGCACACGCGTTTACTACGTTTCGCTCGGTGGGTTCGACACCCACGCAGGGCAAGGCGGCGCGCAGGGCAATCACGCACGCTTGCTCGCGCAGTTCTCCGATGGTGTCCGCGCTTTTTATCGCGACCTACAAGCCCAAGGCAATGACGGGCGCGTGCTCACGACCTGCTTCTCTGAGTTCGGAAGACGCGTCGCGCAAAACGCATCGGGCGGCACCGATCACGGCACCGCCGCACCCATGTTCCTCTTTGGGCCCATGGTCAACGCCGGAGTCCACGGCGGCCCGCCTTCACTCACGGATCTCGACGACGGGGACCTGAAGTATCGCGTGGACTTCCGCCAAGTTTATGCCGAAGTGCTCGACAACTGGCTGAGTGCACCGAGCGCCACCGTGCTCGAGAGTCGCTACAAGCACCTCAAACTGCTTCGCACCTAGCCCGCACGACTCGTTGAGGTTAATCCGGCAACCCAAGCCGCAAGGGCAATGGTTCGGACGCGATCGTGTCGCCCGGCACGAACGGATCGATCACGAATGAACTGATCGTCACTCCGTTTTCATCGATCACGTTGCGCGCTCCGCTGCGGATACGCTGCGACATCGGTCCTGCACTCAAGTACACGTCAGCGCCCGCGGCCGGTCGATGATCGATCAGCACCACACGCCACGCATCGTCACGCCGGTTGAGCACGACTGACCGAAGCAAACCGGTTTTCTCGTCAACCCATCCAAACGATACCGGTACCGACGGGTCGCTCTTTACGATGATCTCAATACCGCCCGGCCAAACGAACGGATCGATCACACGCCCCTCTCGCCGCGCGATGTCGGCCCGCACCACATCATTGGGATTACGCCCGGCTAACCATTCACCGATCGCGTTGGCGCCGCCGGTTTCAGAAGCGCCCTGACCAACCGGCTCAGCGGTCATCGCTTTCGGCCGACCGGCACTCACGAATATCCAAATGACAAGCCCGGCAAACACCGTCAAAGGCATCGCCAACCAAAGCGTGATCAACAGGTTCTTTCGCACCCGAAACAATAGGTTTCATGGGCATTCCCACGCATGAAAAACCCCGCCGAATTGGCGGGGCCTGAACAATCCTACTTTGTTTGAGAATCCGTTCAGCGATTTGCAGCAGCAAAGCGCTTGGCAACCGCATCCCAATCTACCACTTCCCAGAAGGCAGCGATGTAGTCAGGACGACGGTTCTGATAGTTCAGGTAGTAGGCGTGCTCCCAAACATCGAGTCCGAGGATCGGCGTGCCCTGCCCGCCGCCAAACGCTGCGGGCATCAGCGGGTTGTCCTGGTTCGCCGTCGAGCAAACACTGACTTTCCCGCCGTCGACGACAAGCCAGGCCCAGCCCGAACCGAACCGTGTCGCACCGGCGTTGGCAAATGCCTCCTTGAAAGCATCGAACGATCCGAAAGCAGCATCGATCGCAGCCGCCAGGTCACCCGAGGGAGCTCCGCCCTTGCCCGGACCCATCACAGCCCAGAAAAGGCTGTGGTTAGCGTGCCCGCCCGCGTTATTGCGCACCGCACCTTGCTTGTCCGCCGGAAGTTTGTCGAGCCCGGAAATCACATCGAGAACATCCGAATCGGCCCATTCGGTGCCCGCGAGGGCGTCGTTGGCCTTGGCGACATAGGCCGCGTGGTGCTTGCCGTGATGAATCTCCATCGTCTTCGCATCAATATGCGGCGAAAGGGCATCGGCGGCGTAGGGAAGCGATGGAAGCGTGAAAGACATTTCTGGATCTCCTGGGGATATCTCGGATTCAAGACCGCCCAAATACCTTACAAACCATGATCAGGTGAGATATCTTGCCGCTCATGACGTGAAGGTGGGCAAAGCGTTTGCCCAACACGTTGCGTTCGGCTACAGTGGCGGTCCAGGTTTCAGCACAGCGATGGCGCGTGATCGTCAAGTCGAGTGCAGACAGACCCGGAACGTTAGGCGGTGCCTTATCGGGCGTCAACCGCATGGATCTGTGCCAAGGATCGGCGCAGATGAACGGCAAGGAAGGCTTCGCGAATGATCCGGCACACGCGGTGTTTGGAAATCTGCCCGTCGGCAGCCCGCGGGCTCAGGTAAAACAACCATTTAACACCTGTTTCCTGCTCCAAAGCGAAACAATTGTGCAGCCAATCACGTAGTACGACCGTACCCTCTTGCCCCACAAAGCGTTCCCGGCACGAACCCCCCTTTTTCGGGCATGCCCGAAACACCCCGCGCCACGCTCTGGGATGAGATAAGCAGGAATCAATCGCTCGCCGTGGTGGGCGTCCCGAGGTTGGGGCGACAAGGCGAGCGAAAGCAAACCGTGCCGAGGTGATCCCAACAACATTGGGATGGCACCGGTAAGCGACGCGACCAAGGGATATCCCAGGAACGCGTAAAACGATCGAGGGCGAGAAACGCCCGAACCGCTGCAGGAAGGCAGCGGAGGAATGGATAGGCAATGACGCAGTCATCACGACAAAGTCCCAGCCCGCTTGAACAGATGCGACGCCGCCAGCGCGTCGGGGTGTCCCGCACCTCGACCCGTGAGGGCAAAACCAGCCGTCGGCTGTCGCATGAAGACGAGCGGCTGTTGAACCAGATTTTGGCCAAAGAGCAAGATTACATTGACTCGGAAGTCTTTTACGAAGACGACGCGGAGATGGCGATCTACGACGAGGCCCCTGATGTCGCCAAGCCAGATACCACTTGGTATCACCCGGTCATGGACGACATCTCGGCGACCAGCCGGACCAGGACGGTCAAAAGCGCCCAGCAGGTCATCCTGACTGGTGCCGAAGAGCGGGTCCTCTTCCACCAGTTCAATTATGCCCGGCACCGGGTGTGGATGCTGCAGCAGGAAGCTTGGGCACGTCCAGACAAAAAGCCATCCGCCGAGCAAGCCGACAAGCTGCTGTGGTGGTACCGCCGCGCCGAGCGGATCCGCGAGCAGATCGCCGAGACCAACCTCGCGTTGGTGCTGGCGATGGCCAAGCGGACCCGCATGAGCGAGGTCGACTTTGCCGACCTGGTCAGCGAAGGCAACATGGCGCTTCTCCGTGCGGTCGACAAGTTCGACGCGGGACGTGGGTTTAAGTTCTCGACCTACGCCTGTCGGGCGATTCTGAAAGCGTTCAGCCGCCAGGGCATGAAGCTGAGCAAGTATCGCCAGCGGTTCCCGACCGACTTTGACCCCAAACTCGAGAAGTCCAACTTCCTCGAAACCAAGCGGGCCGACTTCGAGAAGGATGCGGCCGAGGAAGTCCGCGAGATCGTCATGGCCAACCGCGCCGATCTCTCAGGCGTCGAACGCACCGTCATCGAGCACCGTTTCGGGCTCGAAACCGGAGGCCTTGAGAAGCCCATGACCCTTGAGCAGGTCGGGCAGATCATCGGCGTGACGAAGGAACGCGTTCGCCAGATCCAGAACAAGGCGATGGAGAAAATCCGCGTCCAGCTGGAATCGAACTTTCTCGGCACCGTCGAGGAAGAAGAATCCGAGACCGTCGGGGCATAAGCCTCCAAACTGACTCCTCTCATGGGCCCGGTTCGCCGGGCCCATTTCTTTGCGCTTCTCGCACCGCTGGATCTCGTCCGTTCGGGACGCGTCCGGGAACCAAACCGCGTTTGAGCACGAATCAAACAGGCCGGGAGCTTCTCCGGCGCGTACCCTTCCATTCTGTCCGAATTCGAGACCCCGGCGGAGCCGAGAGGACCTATCCACGATGAGTGTGACCGACGCACCCAAGACTGAAAACCAAACAGGGCATGTCGCCAACGACATCACCACCCTGAAGAGAAAGACCGACCCGCACGCGACGCGTTGGGGCGACTTCCTCAAAGCCACGATCAAGTTCAACGGCTCGGACCTCATCATGAAGTCCAACCAGAAGCCCAAGATCCGTCTTCGCGGCACGCTCAAAGCACTCGACGTCGAGCCTGTTGGCGCCGACGAGTTCTTTGACATCACCAAAGCGATCCTTTCCGAACAACAGCTCGAAGACCTCAAGCACTTTGGCTCGGTCGACTTTGCGTACAACTACGACGAGAACCATCGCTTCCGCGTCAACCTCTTTATGGCTCGCGGCACCATCTCCGTCGCGGCCCGCAATATCACCAGCGAGATCCTCCCCTTCGAAGGATTGCATCTTCCCGAAGTGATGAGCGAGATCGCGATGCAGCCCCAAGGCATCGTCCTTCTTTGCGGCGTGACCGGTTCGGGCAAGTCGACCACCATCGCATCGATGCTTGACTATGTGAACGCCCGCAAAAGCGTGCACATCCTCACACTCGAAGACCCGATCGAATACATCTTCGAAGATAAGAAAGCGACGATCAACCAACGCGAGATCGGGCTCGACTGCCTGGACTTCAAGACCGGCCTGCGTGCACTGGTTCGTGAAAACCCCGACGTAGTACTCGTCGGTGAAATGCGTGACCAAGAGACGTTCGAAGCGGCGCTCCACGCGGCTGAGACTGGTCACCTTGTGTTCGGAACCATCCACTCATCGAGCACGACCCAAACGTTCAGCCGTATCTATGGCCTCTTTCCGCAGGAAGAAGTCGAGCAAGTCCGCAAGATCCTCGCGTACCAGATGCGGGCGTTTGTGTATCAGAAGCTGCTGCCCACGTTGCACGAGAACATCTTCCGTATCCCGGCGCTCGAGATTCTCATCAACAACGGCGTGGTTGCCAAGTACATTCTCGACGAACGAGAAGGCGAGATCCGCGAGATCCTGAACTCGATCGAAGCTCGCCAGGTGGGCATGGTCGACTTCAATGATTCGTTGGTAGATCTGGTCGAACGTGAGTACATCCACATGCGGGTTGCGTTGGAAGCTTCGCCGAATGTCGATGACCTCCAGATGAAGCTCAAGAAGTTCAAGTGATTCACTGATTGGTGCTCGCCCGATTCCGGGCGACGCGGCCACACTCGCAGGAAGGACCGCACGGTGCTCGAATCGTTGACACTCGCGCAGGAAAACGGATCGTCGCTCACACTGGCAGCCGGGTTCATGCTCGTCTCCCCGTGGAAGCCAATCCTGATCTTCGCCCCATTCGTTGCCTGGGCTTGGTTCATATCGAAGGTGCTTGACAAGCACGCCCAAAGGTTCTTCTTAGGACGTGAAAAGTGGGCGCTCATTCACATGATTTTCGGGCTTGCGGCGATCGCCGCGGTGCTGCTCGTCCCGATCGGCGGCATCGCCGGATTCGGCGCCACTCTGCTGATCGTGCTTGCATTGCTGGCGGGCAACATCGGCCTGTTCACCGTCATCACGAACAAAGATGATCGCGTCCCCGATCAGAAGAAGCTGACGCTTAACTTCGACGAGATGAAATCTGCTCGCGAAGACAAAGCCAAAGCGAAGCAACTCGGAAGTTCGGCGCTCACCATCGTGGGATCGAACAAGATGTCAGTTGCGCCACCCCAGAAGGAAGCGCCTGAATATGCCGTCCGTGTTGCCGCCGAGCAGATCGTGCTCAAAGGGTTCAGCGCACACGCGTCTCAGGTGGACATTCTTCCAGCCAACGAAGCGACCTACGCCGCATCGTACCTCGTTGACGGCGTCCGCCAGGCGGGCGACCCGATCCCCAAGGGCGACGCCATACAAATCATTGACTTCTGGAAGCAGACCGCCGGCCTCGACGTGAGTGACCGACGCCGCAAACTGACGGGTGATATCTCAGTCTCCGGCGAAGGCATGGGCAGCACCGCCATCCGCATGACGACCAGCGGATCGGCATCGGGCATGCGGCTGTCATTGCTGTTTAACCCGGCTGAAGCGGTTCGCCGCCAACCCAAGAACCTTGGATTGCTCGACAACCAGATGGAGCTCGTCCAAGGCTGGGCCGACAATCGTGGCGGCGTTGTTCTTGTTGCCGGTTCTCCAGACGGCGGCCGAACGACCACCCTGTACTCGCTCTTGCAGCTGCACGATGCGTATACCTCGGGCATTACGTCACTCGAGTTCGAAGTCCAAGATCAAATCGAGGGCATCAAGCAGATCGAGTTCGATGCCGGCGCCGACGGGCCAGACTTCGCAACGCTCGTCCGCTCGACCCTGCGGCGGGACCCCGACGTCGTTGCACTCGCCGAGTTGCCCGACGCGGCAACCGCCAAAAACGTCGCCGAGTCTGACTTGGAACGTTCGAGTGTCTATGTGTCAATGAAAGCTGGCAGCGCTCTCGAGGCGATCCAGATTTACGCCAAAGCAACTGGTGACGCCAAGCTCGCGGCCGAAGGCTTAAAGGGCGTTGTCGCCCACAAGCTCGTCCGCGCGTTGTGCGGCAACTGCAAGGTTGCCTACCCCCCCACCCCTGAGATGCTCAAGAAGCTGGGCCTCCCCGCCGACCGGGTCAAGCAGCTCTTCAAGAAGGGCGGGCAAGTGCTCGTTCGCAACAAGCCCGAGGTTTGCCCCGTATGCAATGGCGTGGGCTACATGGGTCAGACCGGCGTGTTCGGGGTGTTCCCGATCGAAGCCGAGGAAAAAGCGCTCATCGCAGACGGCAACTGGTCCGGACTCCGGTCAGCGATGCGGAAGCGCCAGCTTCCATCCGTGCAGCAGTCGGCCCTCCGTAAAGCAGTCGAAAGCATCACGAGTATCGAAGAAGTCACTCGAATCACCGCGGACACCAACAAGAAGAACAAGCCCAAGGGCGGTTCGAGCAGCTGATCGGCGGGTCCTACGCCGAACACCAACGCCCGCTTCCAAATGCGAGCGAAAGGAACAGACATGGTCTTTAACATCATCGTCATCGGACTGGTGCTCGGGCTCGCATATGCCTGGATGGTCCGCGGGTTCTTTAACTCATTCATCCATCTGCTCTGCGTGCTCGCTGCTGGCGCGGTTGCGTTCGCGCTCTGGGAGCCGCTCGCGTACCTGCTTGTAAGCATCAGCCCCGAACGTGGGTTGCTGTCGTTCATCGGGAGCGCGGCATGGGGCATCGGGCTGGTGATCCCGTTCGCTGCATTCCTGCTGATCTTCCGCGTCATCACCGACAAAGTCATCGCGTCGAGCATCAAGAATGCGACCGTGGTCGACTACGTTGGCGGCGGAGCGTGCGGCGTCGCGACCGGCATCATCTGTGCAGGCGTCATGACGATCGGCGTTCAATCGATGCGCCTTCCCAGCAACTTCTTTGGCTATCAGCCGGTTTGGTACACCGAAGACCGCGCCTCGGGCGGCGGCAGCCTCGTGTTCGCCGACAAGCTCTGGGTTCCCGTCGATCACATGACCGGCTGGGTGTATCGCGGGCTCTCGAACGGTTCCATGTCTTCGCCCGAACCGCTCGCTCGCTGGTATCCAAACATCGTCGCGACCTCGATGGCTGCCCGAGTATCGCCCGGCGAGGGACGTGGCCAAAACACCATCAACCCCGATCACGTCCGCATCGTCACGACGTACTCGATCGGCTCACAAACCGATGCGCGCGAAGCGAAAGAGCTGCTGACCTATCGCGGCTCGACCACTCCACAGGCGTACGTTGACGTAGATGGCAACACCGTCACCCAGGGCTACGTCACCGGGTACGTGCTTGAGTTTGAACCCGAAGCCAAAGAAAAGGGCGGCAAGTCCTCCAAAGGCTCCCAGGTCATCGTATCCAACGGCCAGGTCAGCTTGCTGACCGAGGACAGCGACGGCAACACCAAGAACGTCTTCCCGCTCGCGGTCATTTCAGAAAGCGCTGATACCGGAGGCGAACTTGGACGTTGGCGCTTCGACTCTCGCGACGTGTTCATCTCGTCCGTCGGCGGGCAATCCAAGGTCAAAATGGGCTTTGAGTTTCTCATCCCTCAAGACGAGACGCCTCTCGCTTTGATCGTTCGCCAAAGTCGTATCCGACTCGACGATGCCAACAACGCCATTCCCACTCCGGCAGCGATGGATGACACCGCAGATCGTGATCGCCGTATCCGATCCGGCTCGATCTTTGAGGGAGCAGGCAACGCCCGCAGACAACGCGATACGGCCAACGCCGTCCGGATCAATCCGACCACCATCGACCGGAGTGCGGGCATTTCAGTCACGAACAGCCTTGGCGAGATCGTCCCCTCACAGACCGCTCGCAGCGAAGTCACACTCGATGACAAAAACCAGATCCAAACCGGTGAAGCAAAGTTCAGCCTCGAGGTTCTTCAACGCACCGGCGCTGGCAAGAATCTTCGGGTCGATACCTTCGCGATCGGTTCCGGCCAAGCACTCGTCCAGATCGATGTCTCGCTGGACAAAACCATCAGCTTCCTCGACGAAGCTGCCCGAGGCGCGCCGACCGATCAGCCGATCGTTCTGATCGATGACAAAGGTGGCGAGTACGAAGCCATCGGGTTCACCTACAAAGACCGCGACCTCTTCCATGTCCGCTTCACGCCGGGCAGCACGCTGAGCGGGATCAATGACACGCCCGCGATCAGCTCGGCCCGCGATGACCAACGCTTGGTGCTTCTCTTCGTCGTCACACGCAATGTCATGATTGATCAGCTCGCGGTCGGAGA
>JBGCEB010000051.1:0-11155 GCA_045106075.1 Phycisphaerales bacterium | reverse complement strand
CCCCGAAGACGCCACCGACGCCGCCAAGTTCATGCTCTCCAACAAAATGGTCTCCCCACAGACCGGCCCCGAAGGCCTCGACGTCAACAAGCTCCTCATCGCCGCCGGCGTCGACATCGACAAAGAGTTCTACCTCGCCATCACCACCGACCGCGCCACCCGACGCAACATGCTCATCGCCTCCGCCGAGGGCGGCGTAGAGATCGAAAAAGTCGCCGAAGAAACACCCGACGCCATCATCAAAACACCCATCCACCCCCTCATGGGCCTCCAGCCATACCAAGCCCGCGACGTTGCCTTCGCCCTCGGCTTCAAAGGCAAGCAGATCAACCAAGCCGTCAAAATCATGATGGCACTCTCCAAGCTCTACCACGACAAAGACTGCTCCCTCGCCGAGATCAACCCCCTCATCACCACCCCCGCCAACGACGCCCACCCAGACGGCCAGGTCCTCGCCATCGACGCCAAGTTCGACTTCGACGACAACGGCGTCTTCCGCCACAAAGACATCGCCGCACTCGCAGACCCGACCGAAGAAAACCCCGCCGAAGTCCGCGCCGCCAAAATGGGCCTCTCCTACATCGCCCTCGACGGCAACATCGGCTGCCTCGTCAACGGCGCCGGCCTCGCCATGGCCACCATGGACACCATCAAACTCGAAGGCGGCGACCCCGCCAACTTCCTCGACGTCGGCGGCTCAGCATCCGAAGAAGCCGTCACCGAAGCATTCCGCATCATCCTCTCCGACCAAGCCGTCAACGGCATCCTCGTCAACATCTTCGGCGGCATCATGCAGTGCGACATCATCGCCCAAGGCATCGTCAACGCCGCCAAAGAGATCGGCTTCAAGATCCCCCTGGTCGTCAGGCTCGAAGGCACCAACGTCGAAGCCGGCCGCGAGCTGCTCAAGCAAGCCGCCTCCGACCTCCCAACCCTCCAAGCCGCCAACGACCTCGGCGACGCCGCCAAGAAAATGGTCGCGGCGGTGGGATAATAAACGAAGGAAGCAGGTGATTTGTGTTTGATTGGGAGAGATTGCTTTCGGAAGCCCGTCCTCCCAAGGAGGTTGGCGATTCTGTAAAAGTAGACAACAACCATCCTTCGAGGTCCACTTTTGAAGCGGACTGCGATCGGATTCTCTTCTCGAAACCGTTTCGAAGGATGGCTCGAAAGACGCAGGTTCATCCCCGGAGCATAGATGACCACGTCCACAACCGACTTACTCACTCCCTCGAAGTTGCTTCTGTAGGGCGAACTCTCGGAATCATGCTCGCAGAGTATCTGCATAGCAGGGGAGTTCTGCCTGAGACCAGGTCAAAATTCGACGTTGCTTCGATTTCACAAGCGGCATGCCTAGCTCATGACTTAGGCAATCCGCCGTTTGGTCATGCTGGTGAGTATGCCATTCGAGATTGGTTCAAGACTAACGGCCGTCGTGCTCTCGGGAACACGGCGGCCCACTCAAAGACGCTCGAGGATTGGGATCTGTTCGAAGGAAACTCGCAGAGCTTTAGGCTCGCATGTCGTCACGACATAGGGCATACCGGGTACATCAGGCTGAGTTGTGCATCATTGGGAGCAATGGTCAAGTATCCTTGGTTCAGTAGCGATGAGCGTGCATCTGAAAAGGGTAAGTTGAACTTCTTCCACTCCGAAGAAGAATTAGTGAGGTTGGTGTGGGCCGAGCTAGGTCTGATTTCGTCTGACGCATCGTTGAAGCGTCATCCAATTTCGTTCTTGACCGAAGCGGCTGACGATATCTGTTATCGCGTAATCGATGTCGAAGATGCGGCGTTGCTGGGGATTATGAGCGAGGAGCGAGCCAAGGAGCTGTTTGCGGACATCTTGAAAGCTGGACCAAATCCAGTATCGCCTGACTTGGCAAAGCCTCTTGAGCAACTCCGGGGCGAGTCGATCAGGCACTTGATAGATGCCTTCTGGTTTGTCTTTGAGCACAGTTATGATTCGATCATCGCGGGTGAGCGAAACAAAGATCTTAGAGCCGGTCTCGATCCTGCAATTGACTTGGCTTTGGAGGCAATCGACTTGGCATATCAAGAGATCTTTGCGGATCGCGAGAAAGTCGCTACTGAGCTTGGATCATACAAGGTTCTCGGAAAAATAACTAAAGCGATGTTGGTCCTGTGCAAGCAGATTGCTGACAGCGAAACTGTTAGTGATGTGGGAACGACCTCGAAGAGCCTTGCAAAATTCATCTGGGGACCCGGATTCTTGGAAAAGCACTTTGAATCCAAGGATGCAGACTGGTGGCTTTGCGTTTCTCGAGATGCAGTCGCTTCGATGACGGACAACTTCGCGCACGCAACTGCAAATGCCATCGAGGGGACTCGGCACTACCAGTGAGTTTGCACAGCCTGGTGCCGTGCTTCGCGCAGCTAAAGCAGAATCAACTCCAACAAAAACTCGCGCATCTCCCCATCCGTGCGCTGTTTCGTGGTGATGCAACACAATCCCTTTGAGCCGCCACGCCGCCGCAGTACCCTCGCGTCATGCACACGACGCACACACACGACGAGCCGTCCGCCCCTTCCCCGGCCGACCAACTCAACCGCATCATCACCAACCTCGCCGACCCCGCCTACGACGCCTTCGCACTCTGCACTCGGCTAGCCATCTCTCTAGACCAACTCGCCGACCTCCTCGAATCACCCGATTTCGACAGCGCCGTCCAAGCCCTCGCCCGCATCACCGCCGCCCGCCAGCGCGTCCTCGAAACCCAATCCGAGTTCACCGCCAAAGCCCGCCTCCACCAACTCGCCATCCCCGAACCCCACTCCGACCAATCCGCCGAAACCGCCCGCAAAGCCGCCAACGCCCTGCAACGCAAGCCCACAAAACCCCACTACAATGACCCAACCACAGGAGCCCCAACCCATGGCCGACAGCGACATCAGCAAACTCCTCCTCGTCATCATCGCGATCCTCATCCCCCCGCTCGGCGTCGGGCTCAAAGCCGGGATCGGTGCGCCATTGATCATCAACATCATCCTGACACTGCTCTTCTACATCCCGGGTCTCCTCCACGCCCTCTACGTGATCCTCAAATAACCAACCCGCCCCCCGCGGGTAGACTCACAAGATGCGCCTCAAACCCTCGGTCACCATCCCGCTCGCGATCGCTGCAATCATGCTCGGCGTCGCCGGTCTCATCGCCTCCCTCCTCTACATCACCGCGTCCTACGGCCACCACATCAACGACGGCCCACGCGTCACCCTCCCCGCCACCAACATCCCCCTCGACCTCAAGCCCGGCATCCCCTACGCCATCCAACAAGAAATCACCGGCTCCCACATCACCGTCAACCAACCCCTCACCGAACTCGAGTCCGATACCGAGATCACACTCGTCGACTCAGCCACCAACACGCCCGTCGAATACGACCGCGTCAACTGGTATCGCCAAATCGCCTACTTCGGCCTGCGCGACAAACGCCGAACCATCGCCGAGTTCACCCCCCCCGACTCAGGCAAGATCACCCTAAGCATCCCAAACGCCGAACCCGGCCAAGTCGTCTACATCGGCCCCCATCACTCCGTCTTCGCCGACACAACACTTCCAAAGATCCAGATCGCTTCACTCGCAAGCCTGATCGCCATCCTCGTCGGCGTCGGGCTTATCCTCGCGCACCTCGTCCGCCGATCCCACGTCTCCCTCGACCGCCCCGTCACCGGCGAAGCCTAATCCCATCCCAAAGCAAACCAACCCCAAAGGACCCAGCCCATGCCCTTCACCCTCGAACTCGGCCAGCCCGCCCCCGACTTCAATCTCCCCGCCACCGACGGCCAAACCTACCCCCTCGCCGACTTCGCCGACACCGATGTCCTGGTCATCTTCTTCACCTGCAACCACTGCCCATTCGTCATCAACTCCGACGAACTGACCCGCGCCACGGCCGACAAGTTCGCCGGACGAGGCGTCCGCTTCGTGGGCATCAACGCCAACTCGGCCAATACCTACGCCGAAGACTCATTCCAGCACATGGTCGAGCGGATGAACGAGCACAACTTCCCGTGGGTGTACCTGCACGACGCCAAACAAGATATCGCTCGGGCCTATGGCGCATTGAAAACGCCGCACTTTTACGTGTTCGATCGTGATCGCAAGCTGATCTATACAGGCCGCGCGGTCGATTCGCCGCGGGTGCCTGAGAAGGTCACCACGCACGAGCTGGACGATGCGCTCGAGCAAGCACTCGGCAATAATCCAGTCTCGACGCCGCTCACCAACCCGGTCGGCTGCAACGTGAAATGGGACGGCCAAGACGCCCACTGGATACCCGCCGAGGCGTGCGATTTGGTGTAGAACTATCTCTGGTTTCGACTTTGTGTCGGGGCAACTCCGAGAGTGCGCACAAGAAAGGCCCGGGAGTCGCGTTTGCGAGCTTCCCGGGCCTCACGCACAGGATCGGGTTGGTGTTCGTGGAGCTGGGCGGTCCCGATTCACACGAACGCTGTCATAAGTTAGAACGATTCTCGACACCTGTTTGTTTCAACGATCGATCAAAAAATCGAAGAACAGGGTGTTCTACTGGTTGGACCACTTGCCATCACTGAGCGGATTGAACGCGGCTTTGAAGAGCTGCATTTGTTCTGCAGTGTCCTGATCGGGGAAGTGGAACCCAACCTCCGTGCCCTTTTTGCGGTCCTTGCGGATCCAGACAACTTCCGCCATGCAGCGTCGTTCGCCTTGCGGGTTTTGGAGGGTCAGCTCGACGACCTTGCCCACTTTGTAACGAGGGCGTCGTTTAAAGAGGATTCGCAGCCCGGTGGCGGAGAAGTCCGTGACTTTGCCGTGGTCAACAACCATGTCGTTGGCGCGGAACCTTGGCTTCTCCCGGGCTTCTGGCCCTTTGGCGTCTGCAGCTATTTTGGCTAGGGCGGTCCACATCGTCACTCTAGTAGATCGCCCCAATCTCAGCTCCTGGCGACCCGCTGCGGTGTTCTTTCGGCGACGGCGTGCCGGTCGTGCGGGATGGGAGCTTTGGTTGATGGAGGTCGCGTTTGAGGTACTAGGTTTTCGGGGCTTGTCTCGATTTAGAGCAGCGGATGAGTTCGTAAAGTAGTGATAAATAGAGATCTAAGTGCAGAACGGGCTGGTGATCATTCGCACTCGATCGGGGTATTTTTTTCTCCAAGTCGCGTGACCAGACGGGGTATTCGCCGCTGCACAGAGTCTGGAGAGCGGTTTGTTCCGGGGGGAAGCAAGCGGCTCGGAGCCGACCGGGATGGGGTTCTCGTGTCGGCTCACTGCAGGGGTGGGGGAAGGCCTGGAGGCGGATGTCTCCGGGCCTTGCTCCTTTTTTGGGGGGCCTTGGCATGGTTCTGGCTTTGAGATCGGCGGCGGGGGGTAGGGTTGTGGATGGACTTAACCAACTACAACCCTGACCGTGAGATCTGGACGCCTCCAGGGGGGCCGCCACAGACGGATCGGATTCCGCCGGCGGTGTATGAAACGATGGGGGAAGAGAACGTATTCGCTTTCACCCGTGCGTTTTACAAGCGTCTGGCCGAGTCAGAGATCGCGCATCTGTTCCCAAAGGGGGAGCGGAACCTGATGTTGGCGGCGGACAAATCGGCGGCGTTGAATGTGTTTCTGTTCGGCGGGCCGCACATGTATCAGCAGCGGCACGGTCCGCCGAGGCTTCGGATGCGGCATATGCCGTTTGTGATCGATGAAGCGGGGCGGATGGAGTGGATGCGTTGTTTCCGCGAGACGCTTCAGGAGGCGACGGCGTCGTTTGGGATGCCTGCAGAGCACATTCCGGCCGTGGCGATGTTCTACGACGGATTCAGCCGGTGGATGGTCAACAAGGGGCCCGATGCGGGGGGCGACGGCGGAAGATGAGAATCAATTCTCAAAAACTATCCTCCGTAGCGAAGAGATGGGTTGACCGAGCGCGTCCGAGATGTTATTGATAATGCATTCTCATGAGCAGTCCGATTCCCCAGCCCGAGCCCGTGCGAGGCCTCCCAGCGTTCACGCTGATTGAGCTGCTGGTGGTGGTCGCGATCATCGCGTTGCTGATCGGTGTGTTGCTGCCGGCGATCGGGAAGGCAAGGCTGACAGCGCGGTCGGTTGTGTGTCTTTCGAATGTTCGTCAGATCGAGTTGGCGCACCAGATTTATCTTCTGGACAATGATGATCGTTTTGTGGATGCGGCGTTGCCGCACGGGTCATTGGCTGGTGACGTACGCAAGGCCTGGATCGTACAGTTGCGCGACTATGCGGACGCGTCGCTGGTGCTCAAGTCGCCATTGGATCGCAGCGCATGGTGGGATGTTGAAAACGGTGGGGTGGACGGCGGCGCAACGGTGAACACGTTGCGTGCTTGGTTTGAAGAGAACGAAGAGATTCTCAACGACGGTGACTTTTCGAACGATCCGGATTACCCAGACATCGCGCGGCTGACGAGTTATGGATTGAACGGGTACACCGCGGCGAGTGTGTCGCCGGTACTGATCCGTGATCCGGTGACCGGTCGGCGTTTGGATCGTCGGTCGGCGTATGACCGGTTGAACCGGATCCCCCGGCCGAGCACGACGGTGCACGTCGTGATGATGACCGACCGGAACCTAATCAATGGTGACGAGCAGACGGCGATCCCCGGGTTTGCCAAGTCGGATCATGTCCATCCTGACGAGTGGGACCTGAGTTTCTTGAGTGAAGACGCGACGCTGTTGCAAGCGCGCGGGCAGATGTGGCTGGATGCGCACGGCGGATCCGGCTGGGACGGGCGGAGCGCGGTGTCGCGTTTCGACGGGAGCGCCACGGTGGCGACGTTCCGTGATTTGTACAAAGACACGCGTCGAAACCGGTTCCATCCGGAAGCGGAAGGCGTCAACACGCCCGATTGAGACGTACTTGCGTCTTGGTGCGGTATTGGTTTGCGGAGGTATTGAGAATGCGATTGCATGTGCAGAATGTGATGTTGTCTCTGTTGGCTTGCGCCGCGGGTTCGGCTGCCGCCCAGCAGACTTTTCACGAAGTTGACTACCTGCTCCGGATCGGCGCGGACGCGCTCGAGGTGGGGGGCGTGGGTGTGGATGGCCAGCCGGTGTACCCACAGCGAGTGCGGAGCGGAGTATTTGGGGCGGAAGGGTTTCCCAACTTCACCAACGACCCGGGTGTGGACGCGGAGCTTGGCGAGTTGGTGCCTGGCATGTTCGTTGGGTTTGACCTGACGGCCGCGGTGCGTGCGTGGGACGGTGACTTCGATCAGATCTCCGATGACACGATTACGGTGCGCAAGAGTGGGATCAACACGGTCTCTCCGATGAGCGATATGGTGGTGCCGGGGATCGTCTTCGGGCAGGCCAACTTGGACAATGGGGCTGGTTTTCACCACCACGTGCAGTTCTTGTTGGACCCGGCGTTGGGCGGTTCGCCGTCTGGGCTGTGGCTTCTTGAGTGGGAGCTGTGGACCGATGCGCCGGGCGTTGAGCGGTCCGAGCCGTTGTACATTGTGTTCGCGCAGGGTGATGGCGAAGACGAGTTGGACGACGCGGTTCAATGGGTGCGTGACAATCTTGTGTCGCAGCCGTGCGTTGCGGATATCGCAACGCCGTTTGGGCAGCTGAACTTCTTCGACGTCAGCGCATACATCGGTTTGTACAACTCGCAGGATCCGTCGGCGGATCTGGCGGCCCCGTTTGGGACGTGGAACTTCTTTGATATCAGCGCGTTCATCGCGGCGTACAACGCCGGGTGTCCGTGAGTGCGCCGGGTGCCCTGGTTGGGCGAAGCGGCTGATTCGTGTTTGTTCGTAGATTTGAAGATTTGGGAGAGATAGTTATGAGTAAGGTATTCGCTTTGATTGCTGTGGCCGGTATGGCCGGTGTTGCGTTCGCTGACGGTGGCGACTACGGCTTGCTGATCCAGGACGGCAAAGTTGTGACGGGCGTGGGCGACCACGACGAGCAGGTGATCGAGAACATCGGCGAGCGCGTGTTTGCTGCCGACATGTCGCTGGTGGGTGCAAACTGGGTTGCAGACGAGCCCGGCATCTTCATCGAAGCTGGTTCGATGCCTGACAACTCGGGTATTGGCTTCGTGATCGAGTCGCCTTTGATGCGTTGGGACGGCGCTGGTGCCGTGGACTTCTCTTCGATGTCCTCGGCTCCGATCACGCTCGAGTTTGGTCCTAACAGCGCGACCAGCTCGATGTTCGCTGGAGATGTTGGTGGCTTTGACATTCTCTATGACGCGGACAGCCCGACCGGTTTCGACGAGCACTGGGACGTCCTGCTCGATTCGTCGGCAGGCGCTGGGATCTATCTCATGCAGCTGCGTTTCACGGTCAACGGTTTCGAAGACTCGGAGAGCACTTGGACCGTGTTCAACGCCGGGTTCGATGAGGCGATTCATGACGCGGCGATCGACTACGTAGAGAACGTGATCGTGCCAGCACCGGGTTTCATGGGCCTGTCGGCCTGTGGCGTCTTGCTGCTTTCGCGTCGTCGTCGCGGCTGAGTTTTATAGAGCTCCAAAATCACTTTGATCGGCTCCGATGGGCCGGGCGTGTTGCTTCCACGCCCGGCCCTTTTCTCATAGGCTCTTGGCATAAACGGAAAAGGAGCACATGATGCGGACGATGGGATTGGTTTTCGTTGCGGTGTGGATGATGGTGGCGGGCGGGTGCACGATCGATCGTGGTTCGTCTTGGACGGCGTACGACCAGCGTCCGGCAGTCAACGGGGTGATCGACGCTTGGCATGGGGCCGCTGCGTCGGGAGACTTTGGTGGGTACTTCTCGCGGATGACTCCGGACGCGGTGTTTTTGGGGACCGATGCAACGGAGCGTTGGACGAGGGCCGAGTTTGAAGAGTTTGCGCGTCCATACTTTGATGGGGTGGAAGCGTGGACGTATCTTCCGCGCGATCGCTACTTGATGTTTGATGGCGATGGGCGAACCGGATGGTTCGACGAGTTGCTCGATCATGACCGGTATGGGGAGTTGCGAGGCACCGGGGTCGTGCGGCGTGCGCCGGACGGTGATTGGGAGATCGCACACTACTCGTTGGTGTTTACGGTTCCAAATGACGCGGCGCCGCAGGTGGTCGAGATTATCCGGCCATTCCTGGCGGAGTGATCGTTTGTTGAGCTTCGTTGGCGATGTTGGTCGGGTCGGTGATGGAGTGTTGATCGAGGGTTCGCTGCATGAGCGATACCATGCCGGTTGCCCATGCGGACCAGGTGAGTTCGGTGCGAGCGCGGGCGAGCGCGGCGGTGGAATAGCGGCGGTAACGGTCGGGGTCTGCGACCAGCTTTGCGACGGCTTGTGCCCAGTCGCGATGGTCCGCTGCGACGGGAAGGACAAGCCCGGTTTGGTCGTTGAGTACCACGGAGGGCAGCCCGCCTGCGTCGCTGACGATCGATGGGCGAGCGAAGTGAGCCGATTCTGCTGGCGCAATGCCGAATGCCTCCCCGAGTGACGGGAGCAGTTGGATGTGTGCGGTTCGCAGGAGCTCGCGGTGCTTGCGAGCGTCATCGGTGCTGGAAAGGCGGAGTGAGGAAACGAAGTCGACGGCTTTGGACCGTCTTGCCAAGCGTGTGCCGGGGCCGACGACCGAAAGCGTGGCGTTGACTCCGAGTCGACGGAGGGTTTCGGTTGCTTTGACGGCGAGGTCAACGCGCTTGCGTTTTGGGTCGGCTGCGATGATGAGCAATCGGCACGAGTTTTTGGTTGGTGCGTCGGCGGGCGGGGTGATAGAGCTCGGTTCGGCGGGGGTCACATGAGCGCCCATCGGGATGATAGTGGTGTGCTCGATCGGGATGCCGAAGTCGTTGACCGCGGAATCACGGGTGAATGGTGCGGCGAAGACGGCGTGGGTCACGCGTTCGAGGGCGCTCCGCTCGATGAGTTCACGGGTGTCCTGGATGGATTTGCCTCGGCCGGCGTAGGCGGGGTACGTGGTGTTGATGACGCGACTGGTGGCGTCTGAGAAGTAGACGATGGGTAGGTTGGTATCGAGCTGCGCGAGCGCGGTCGCGATGCATACACCAAAGAGCAGGTCGGGTGTGTCGCCGTTGGCGTGTGCGGCGGGTGTGTTGAGTTCGTCGAGCTGTGATCGAACGCTTGCTGCGAGCGATCTTGATCGTGCATGGAGTGAACGTGTGGAGGATCTCGGGAAGGTGTTGTCGATGAAGCGCTTTGCGGCTGATGGTGATCTTCGGCGGTGAGCGCGGGCGATGCGATCGAGGATTGGGTGTCTTGCGTCATCGGACGGGGAGCGTGCGATGATCGGTGTGATCCGGATGCCTTGAGCGCGGAGCGCTTGGGCCATACGGTGCGGCATCCCTGAGACCTGGTTCGGGTCGTCTGGGTCGGTGAGCGCGATCATCCCAACATGCAGTATGTTTTGGTGAGCTGGCAGCGGAATCCCCGTGAGAGCTTGCAGGCAGTGCTATAGACTATTCTCGGATGCGATTGCACACTTTACAACCACTTACTTTGGTTCATCGGCCGTGGATTTATACGGCTATCGCGTGTGCGCTCGGTTTTTCGGGGTTGGTGGCAGGAACTGTTCGGACTGTGCGGGTTGGTGTGAGTATGGATTCAACTTGGGGCCCCCTGACTAGTATTTGTGTCTGCGCGATCGTCGGGTCACTTGCGTCGCAGTATTGGGCGGTCACGTTTGATCGAGCGTCACGCGTCGTTCGGTGGCGGATCCGATCGATACGAGGTGTGAAGTGTGGTGAGATTTCCTATGACGATGTTGTGGGAGTTTCGTTTCCGGCCGCGAGATCGAGCAATCGCAGACCTCCGAGGGGCATCGCACTCGTTCTGGCGGATGGTACATCGATGCGGTTGTCGCATTTCTCGACCGTGCACAAGGGCTTTGAACGGTTGCAGCGGATCGGTTCGTTGATTCGCAATGAGGTCGGTATCGCCGAGCCTTGCGGCGAGTTGGAGATAGCGGATGCGATTTCATCTGCATCGAGTGATTTACAGGCTGTGAAGGTTGCCAAGGACTTGCTGGGCGTGCCACTGATCGAGGCGCGCACAATCGCCCGCGGAGTCCGCGGGCGATCGCTTGAACAAGAGTGATTGTGTCGACGACACCGTGCGTCGTCTCAGACGCGTTGTGTTACACGTTGAATCGGCTGGTCATCGAGAGCAGGCTTTCTGCTTGA
>JBGCEB010000050.1:0-39412 GCA_045106075.1 Phycisphaerales bacterium | reverse complement strand
CCGTCACGTCATGGAAGTTGACAGTGCCCGAAGTCACCTCGTTTCAGGGGTGCCTACGGCAAGGTTGATGACTGGGACGAAGTCGTAACAAGGTAGCCGTAGGAGAACCTGCGGCTGGATCACCTCCTTTCTAAGGGATTTCCTTAGGCTCGAGTGTCCGTGAACCAAATAGGTAAACGGCCCGGAGAGATCCGGATCGAGATAAGTGAGCGCATTCTCGCCCGCCACCCACTCTGTATTCTCTAGAGATGCAGAGCCGGCGGATAACCGATTGGCAACGATCGGCAAAGTTGGACCCAACTGTTCTCTGGCCCTAAAGCCAGTAAGAACCCGTACTCGAAAGAGCACGGGTTTTTTCGTGCGCACTCTCAACTCTCGTCGGCATCGATCGTTCGAGTATTGCATGCTTCCGGAACCAGAGGCCGGACAGCCGGCCTACTCCTCGGCCCCCACCACACTCGTCGGATCGTGCCAGAGACCTGATGTCCGGGCGCCATCGAGTTGAACGGGAACTCCAGTGAACTGCAGCGTGAGATCCACGACTTCATCGATCATCGGATTCCGTTCCGCTGGTGCGACATCGGTCCGGAACTCGAAGTCGGCTTTCCCGCTCGCGATGATCGGCGCGATGATTCTCTCCCACTCCTTCAGATCTGCGTTGTGACCAGACACGCTCATCGAGAGCTCACTGATCTTGCCCGGTTCGCTCGCGACGCTGCCGATGCGCCATTCACCGGCCGAAGTCACAAGAAACAACGTCCCACCGAACGCATGGGCATTCCCCCTGATCCTGAACCTCACATTCCCGAGCGTTCGACCCTGAATGTGTTGGTCTGTTGGTTTGATGCGGAGATCTGACAGTTGGATGCTCGATCCAACCTGTTCCGCCGCTTGTGGATCTTGAACGACAGCGATGACTGGTTGACCCGGTGCGAGTCTTTGGACGCGTTCTACGTGACGGTTCGGTCGGATCTCTAGCAGCCGGGGCATGTCGTGGCCATCCGAAACAGCGATCGCGATCTCGACGAAGGCATCCATCTCTTGGATTGACTCAGAATCTCGAATCCGGCTGATGGGGATGCCGGTCATCATGGTCCCACCGGGCCCGTCTGCACGGGAAGCATAAAACGGGTTTCCCGAGCTGTTGCCCTCTCGGTCGGGTGGTTCATACAGCCCGACCACCCCGCTCCGGCGGATTTCGAACTTGACCCAGAGTCCAGTTTCATGAGCCTGCCAGGTTGTCAGCTGCGGGGGCAACCGTGCCGACATCCGACTACGACTCCATGTGACTGCGAACGGGATCTCTCGATCGCTCGAGCCGATTTCGTTTCGAATTGTGATTGTGGTAATCAGACCGGTCTCGAAAAACTGAGTCAGTTGCTCGGTATCTAAACGCCCATCGCGGATGGCCCGAACAAGGACATCGCCCCAGCGTGGATCCCAAGGGGTTGCCGCATCTGATTGGTGCGATAAAGCCCGTTGGATCATTGCAATCCATTCGCGCTCGCTGAAGTCGTCCGCGAGCGCTCGATCGGCGAGCACCGTCATGGCATCGTCTATGCCCATCTTCTCGGCGGTTCCAACAGCCCAGGTGGGCAGCGCGCGCAGCACGCCCATAGCCGTCATCCCGGTTCCAAACACCGCTATAAAAACGCCGCACACCACTACGAGTGTGCCCAAAGCTGCAACCCAGCGGCGCGATGCACGCATGGTCTTTCGAACTCGATGGTCCAAAGATGAACGGGTGCCGCATTCGGGGCAGGCGGTTTCTGGTTTTGCCCGGTCTAGCCCCGCTAGGTCGAACCGGCACGTGCGGCAGAACACCCCTCGGGCGACGACCCGGCCGCGGACCGCCCAGGCGGCGAGCACGAATCCACCCATCGACACAACAATGGCCAGCAACAGCATCAGAGCATGATAAAGGAATCGGGTATCGCCAACAATGTCATGTCCGCTTGGTGTGGCGGACGATCGTGCCTGTTTCGAGATAGATGATGTCCTCGGCGATGTTGCCTAGCAGGTCGCCGACGCGTTCGAGTTCTCGGGACGCCCGGTACATCAGCATGCCCTGGCCGGCGTTTTCAGGATCACGTTCGATCTGCTCGCGGATCTCGTGGAACGCGCCCTTGTCGAGCTGGTCGATGGTTTTATCGCCGGCCCGGATTTGTCGGGCCGTCTCAATATCCGAGTTGATCACCGCGCGGATCAGCTGTTCGCACGCGACCGGAATCCGGTCGCCCATCTCGCGCAGCGCGGTCGGCCAGACCGGCGTGGGTGGGTCGATCTTCAGGCAGACTTTCGCGATCGATGCGCCGTGGTCGGCGACGCGTTCGATGTCGCTGTTGACCTTCATGCAAAACGCCAGCTGCCGCATGTCGTGCCCGAAGGGACGCTCGAGCGTGAGCAGACGGAGGCATTCTTCTTCGATCGCGACTTCCTCGGCGTCGATGGCATCATCTGCCATACGGACCGTCCGGGCACGATCATGATCAAGATCCCAAAGGCACTCCAGCGAGGACACGAGGAGATCGGTCGCCATGGATGCTTCGCGGACGAGGCGTTTGCGGAGTGCCGCGAGTTGTTCGTCAAACTTGGCGTGGGCTGTCAAACGCGGGCGAGGTGCTGACTCAACTTGATTGCTTTGATCCGACATCGATGGGCCATCCTTGGCGTGCGCCGGTGGCCGTCACATGTGACCGCGGGCGTGCTTGCCCGCAGTCTAAGCGGAAATCGTCGGAGAAGCGAGGGAAACCGGAGCAGGCGGCAATCCTTGGGAAAGCGCCCGGATCAGAGCCTTGGCCAAACCGATCGAGTCTGCAAGCTGTTTCGCGCTTGGTCGGAGATAGATCTCAGCGAGCACGCGCCCGGATCCAGACTTTGCGTTGGTCTGCGCAAGATCCCCAGAAACGGTGCGGACCGAACCGATCTTGCCCGCTGTGAGCGCCTCCGCGAGCGGCGCTGGATGGGCGGCCATGAACACAACATCTTCGTTGCGAACGCCAATAGCACGCACCCCCCACCGCTGTGCCCTGACGCGGAGTTGTGCGTGAAGGATGAGACGTTTGGCCGTGGATGGCGGTTCGCCATACGCGCTTACGAGGTCTTTCTCGACCACTTCAAGCTGCTCGACACTGCCCGCGCTGGCGAGGCGTCGGTACGCTTCGAGTCGGCGTTGGTCGGACGGGATGTAGGGCTTTGGAAGTAGGCCGTAAAGACCGATGTCGGCGGTGGTATGGCTGACGAGATCTTCATCACCGGTTGCGGTCAATGTATGCACCGCCTGGTCGAGCAGGCGGCAGAACATCTCATAGCCCACCGCCGCGATGTGCCCGGATTGCTCTGCACCAAGCAGATTACCAGCGCCGCGGATCTCAAGGTCGCGCATCGCGATCTTGAAACCGGCTCCGAGCATCGAGTACTCCTCGATGGCACGCAATCGTTTTTGAGCGACTTCTTTGACTGAGCGATCAGCGGGAAGGAGCAAATAGCAATAGGCCCGGTGATGGCTGCGCCCGACGCGCCCGCGAAGCTGGTGCAGCTCTGCGAGTCCAAAACGATCGGCATCATCGATGATCATCGTGTTGGCGGTTGGGATGTCGATTCCTGCCTCGATGATGGTGGTGGAGACGAGGATGTCGGCTTCGCGTCGCATGAACTTGAGCATCACTGCTTCGAGTTCTTTGGGCTCCATTTGCCCGTGCCCAACGACAATGCGGGCATCTGGAACGAGCGACTGGACCCGCGCCGCGGTACTCAAGATGTCATGGACACGGTTGTGAACGTAGAAAACCTGGCCTTCACGGGCGAGCTCGCGTCGGATAGCTGCCGCGACACGTTTCTCGTTGTAAGGAATGACCTCGGTCACAACCGCACGACGATCGACCGGGGCTGTTGTCAATGATGCAATATCGCGCAGCCCGAGCATCGACATATGCAGCGTGCGCGGAATGGGTGTCGCGCTGAGCGTCATGACATCAACCGTCATCCGAAGCTGAAGGAGTGACTCTTTGTGCTCCACGCCGAAGCGTTGCTCTTCATCGATCACCACCAAACCGAGATCGGCAAACTTCACGTCCTTTGATAACAGCCGGTGCGTCCCGATGATGACATCGACAGCACCCTTGCGAAGATCCCGGAGGGTCTCGTTGATCTTTTGAGTGGATTTGAAGCGCGAGAGTGACTCAACCCTGAACGGGTAGTCGGCGAATCTCGATGCAAAGGTCCGTTCGTGCTGCTCAGCGAGCACAGTGGTTGGGACCAGTACCGCGACTTGCTTGCCAAACTCGCACGCTTTGAAAGCTGCCCGGATCGCAAGTTCTGTTTTTCCGAATCCGACATCGCCGCAGATCAGGCGATCCATCGGGCGGGCACGCGTCATGTCTTTCTTGATTTCGAACAACGCGGCGAGCTGATCTTCGGTTTCTTCATACGGAAACTCAGCTTCAAACTCGGTCTGCCATGCGGTATCGGCTGGATAGGCGATGCCGGGCTGGTGCTCGCGGGCGGCTCGAACGCGGAGAAGCTCTCCGGCAAGATCACGGACCGATTCGGCGACGCGTTCCTTCTGACCTTTCCATTTTTTGCCCCCGATGGTCGAGAGCTGTGGCTTACCGCGAAACCCGCCGATGTACTTTTGCACCAAATCGATCTGCGAGCACGGCACATGCAGCCGCGATCTGCTCGCGAACTCGAGTGTGAGGTACTCCTCCATCGCACGTTCTTCGGCCTTCTTTTTCTGCGATGGATGAACGGCCCGCTTTTTCTCTTTCGTTCCGCCGGCAGGTAGCACTGAAAGCCCGACGAACTTCGCGATGCCGTGATCGGCGTGAACAACGTAGTCGCCTTCAGCGATCTCGAGGAACGTGTCCATCGCGCGGCCGGCACGCATCTTCGAAATCCGGCGACGGACCGATGATCGATGCAGAAGCTCACCAGAGGGCACGATGGCCACCGCGCGATCGTCTTCGCCCCAGATCATCCCCCGACGGATGTCCACCACTCGGCGTTCGACGTCGGTTCCAGGTGCGTGCAGCGCGATCAGCTCACCAAGCCGGGCCGACTCGGCATCGGTAGAGCACGCGAGCACGACCCGTGCCGTCTCGGCAAGCTCACTAAGCTCACCCACCGCGGACGACGCGTCCTTTGAAAACGGTGGCAAAGGCGACGCGGATAGATCGATGCGAACATCGGTATCCGAGGCTGAGGATGAAAACTGGTTGAGTTCGACAAGTGCGTGTGACAACTCGCCGAGTGTCTTGAGAACTTTCGGGGGTGGATAGATCGTTCGTCCGTCAGAGACACGCTCGAAATAGCCACGCGCTTGTTCAACGACCTCGAAAGTCTCTGCGACGATGGTCAAGAAACCGTCCGGTGCATATGACACAACACTCGAGTCATCGACAGACTCCGCGAGCGACGATTGCCCAACTGCAGCCAACGTACACGACTCGATAGCACGATCAGAACCCATGGTCTCAAGGTCGAACTCACGGATCGCATCGATCTCGTCACCAAAGAAATCGAGTCTGATCGGCGCGGGCGGTCCGGCATCGCCAGATACCGGGCTGAACACATCAATGATTCCGCCACGCACGGCGAACTGCCCGGGCTCTTCGACGGTTTCGACTCGGTCGTATCCGGCTTGCACCAGCCAGTCGACCAACTGTGATAGCCCGAGTGAGTCACCCCGCGCCATGGTTCGAACCAAGGCATCGAGTCTCTCGGGAGACGGCGCGGGCTGCATGAGCGAAGCGACTGGCACAATCAGCACCGGCGGAGTCTCACCGTTTCGAAGCCGCCGCAACACCGCGGCTCGCTCGGCAAACAGCTCGACCGATACCTTGGTCTCGCCCGGCGCGAGCTCGAGCGCGGGAATAATCAACGCCGAGCCGGGCACGATCGCATTGACTTCCGCCCCGATATCTTCAGATTCATCGGCGTGGGCACATGCGATCAATACCGTCCGACCGGTCTGCTTTGAAATGGCGGCAGCCGCAAAAGATACCGACGGGCCAACGTTCCCGGTGGCCACGACGCGATGCCCTGCGTCCAGAGCATCGCCGAGCGCGCGTACAGGCGCTTCCAACTCGGCGATTCTGGCGAGGTCGGGCATCTTTGACTCCGGTCCGATCGGCACGGCCGACGGTATCGGTTGATCTTACTCTTCTTCGACGGCCGACGGATCGCGAGGACTCTCGACGAACGTTGGGCTCACAATCGCGATCGACCGCAGCGATTCGATCGTCTTTGGGCCGATGCCGCGGACCCGCTGAAGATCGTCGATGCTCGCAAAGTTTCCATGCTCTTGTCGATCTTCCAAAATGCGGCCGGCAAGGGCAGGGCCGATGCGAGGAAGCAGTTCGAGTTCGCCAGCGCTCGCCGAGTTAATGTCAATCCGGCGGGCCTGGATCAAAGCTGGAACCGATTGGCTCGTAGCATCCGCTGGCGTGCATGTCGCGATGAACCCGAACACGGGCAACAAGATCAACAGGGAGCACACGATGGCTCGGGATGCTCGCGCGACGCCTTGTTCTTTTGGTTGAATCGATGAGACGGCGGGCATCAGCCCGGGACCTTGGCCGTGCTCTGACCGGACCATGTCAGTGGGCCCGAGGGGACGGTGCCGCGGGCGATGCCATCACGGAGTTCGACGAGCCGTTCGAGCACGGGGCGGGGTTCAAGATTCGCATCGGCGAGCCCGCCGCCGACCATCTCGCCGACCGTCTTTGGATCGCAAAGATCTTGCCAGCAGACAGACTGCACGAACGGCTTAGAGAGTGCGACCGAGAGATAGGCGCTGGCCCAATCCGCTTGGGCCTGTTTCGACCACGGCGCACGCCAGAAGCCGCCCGAGCCAGCCGGCTCATCGTCCTGACTCGGCACGATCGGAGCTGATGGGACACCGCTGGCTGAGAGCACAACCGGACGATCCAGCGAGGCGTACTGATCAAGCATCGCGCTAAACGCCATGAGATCTCGCGTCGCAAGCCCGGGGATCGGCACGCCCATCTGGACTCGCAGCGCTAGGGCGTCAAACTGAATCCCCGCCTGGGCCAACATTTCAGCGTAAAGAGTCGGCGGCAACGATCGACGGTCCGAGCTGTGATGCTCGCCCCACGGTTCAACGATTTCGACTTGTATCTTTGCTTTGGGGTGTAGTTTACGAACTACCAATACACAGATCCGCGTGAGGTCGATCATCTGCTCGAAAGTGAACTTGAAGTTGCGATTCGCGTGAAGCCCAGAACACACGGTCCAGCGTGAAACGGTTCGCCGATAGCGTGTCACGACGGCCTTCATGTGCTCGTACACGAGCTCACGGAGGGTGTCGTAATCGTTTTCCCAGATGTACAACCAGTCCGGCACCGACTGCGGCCGAAAGTCGACGACCGGGCCGGCGACAACCGGTTTCTTCGCGGTTCGGATCGCCCACTCGATCCATTTGTCTGTCCGTGCGAATGCGTATTCACCTTCGGCAGGTTCCATCTCGACCCAGCGCATGGGCATCGTGATGAAGTCGGCGCATTTGTTGACTAACGCCTTGGCTGCATCGGTCGGGACCATTGGGGTGATCGAGCAACCGATGCTGGGCGCTACCGGGAGAATCAGACCGGGACGCGTGGGATGAAGCACCGGGAGCGATGCGCCGACATCGTCCGCCGCTCGAGCATGCATCTCGGCCCGCGATGGGCCGCCAAAGTCGAGCCCCGTCTGCGACTTCACAAAGCGTTCAGAAACTTCGATCGCGATCCACAACGCACGGACTGCCAAGCGGTCGGCTTCTTCGTTGGGCGTCGTGTCATGAGCGCCCCGAGACGCAACCAATGCCTGTGTGAATGCATCGCGTGCAAACTCGATCAGGATCATCAGCGGATCATCGCTGGCGATCTCGAACGATCGCCATTCTTCGAGCTTGTTGAGGATGACCATCATCCGGTGCCGGGCAAGCTCGAGTGCAAGCAGGTACGGCAACGGGCGTTCAGGAAGAAGGCAGGTCTGGAGCACGACCTCGCCGATCGGAGAGAGCGACGAACCGTCCGGCAACACACACGGCCCGATCGTTGCGAGCTTGCTCGCGTTGAGCACCACCGGGACGGAGAGCGCCGCGGCCTCCGTGGTGGTTTTTTCGCACTTGAGCACCCCATCGGCGAATGCGGCTCCGCCTGAAGCCGGCACGCTGTCTGGGCCGACCATCGAAGCACCGGGGATCGGGCCGGGTGAGTCAGGAGCCAGTCTGTCGGTAACAAGAAATGAAAGCATCGTGTCGGGTCTGGCTCGCGGGAGGGCTCCCGCAACGGCCGACGCCAAGCACGGGGATCATTACTACCTTATGACGAAACAAGCCCCGGGGCGAGCCCGACCCCGTCTCAGGGCGTGATGACAGGAATACCCTCGATCATGCCAATAGATGCTCAACATGCCGTGTTTGAGACAGACCTTGCCCTGCCCGGCAAACGCCGGGGGAAGGTCAGAGATACCTATGTCCTCCCAGAAGCAGCCTCAGGCGGTGCAGACGCCATCCTGATGGTCGCGACGGACCGGCTCAGCGCCTTTGATGTGGTCCTCCCCACTCCAATCCCGGGCAAAGGTCGGGTACTCACCGAGCTGGCAGCGTTCTGGCTTGGAATGATCGCCAAACAAGGCCAAGGACCAACCCACCTGATTTCAATCGACGACCGGCTTGTCCCCGATTCGGCGTTGACAGACACGACCGGGCGCCGGGACCTCTCAGGAAGGGTCACCATTGGGCAGCGGTGCGCCGTGATTCCAGTTGAATGTGTGGTCCGCGGATACCTCGAAGGCTCTGGGCTGACAGACTATCGAAAGACAGGCTCGGTGTGCGGCGTGGCATTGCCGGCGGGTCTAGGCCAATGCGATCAGCTTCCAGAACCGATCTTTACGCCGGCGACCAAAGCTGAGACAGGACACGACGAGAACATCGGATTCGAAGCTGCCTGCCAACATGCAGCCGAGTTTGGCGGACGCCCGCTCATCGAAAAACTCCGAGATCGGTCGATCGCGATTTACAAAATGGCAAGCGAGCACGCCCGCACGCGCGGCATCATCTTGGCTGATACAAAGTTTGAGTTCGGACTTCCGTTGCTCGCGAACGGATCACCCGATGTCAAAGCCACGCCCGTTCTGATCGATGAAGCGCTGACGCCTGACTCGAGTCGGTTCTGGCCCGCGGACCGTTATGAGCCCGGCCGGGCCCAGACGAGTTATGACAAACAGTTTGTCCGCGAACATCTGCAGTCTTTGGTTGACACTGATCAATGGAACAAGACATCGCCCGGGCCCGTGCTTCCAGAGCAAGTCGTCCGGGGGACGATCGCTCGATATACAGAAGCTCTAGAACGACTCGTAGAGGGCACCTGATCGGGAAGGTCAGTCCTTCATGATGCCATCCACGCCGCGAGTTTCCTTGCCTTGGATCTTGCTTTCGACCATCGCGCGATGTGCTTCCATGCCGGGCGGCTCGGGGAAGAGCACGTCGAACGGCTCACTTTCATTGCGGGCGGCCAGGAATGTAATTCCATCGCGAAAACGCAGGCTAATCGCATCGTACGCGTACCGGCGAAGGTCTTCGGGTGAGTTGCCGTAGAGCGACTCTGCCTCTTCCGGGCCGAGCATGCCCACGACGTTTGTGAGCACGAGGCCGGCAACAAACGTGAAGTCTCGGTCCATGAACTCAACTCGGCCACTTTGTTGAGAAGCAACCACTTCCGTCGGGTGCTGCCTCATGTAGTACGCGTGAACGTTCTGTGAGTAGGTAAACAACCCTCGGAACCGTTCGAGATCGCCGTTGAGCAAACCTTCGAGATACGCCGCCTGAAGCCCGCCGTATACCTCAGAGGTTGCGACCTGGGGTGAGCCGTAACTATCGAACAGCTGCTTGTCGGCAAAGTCCTTGAGTGAGAGCGACATCTCGAACGGACGCATCATGTCGTTGATGTTTTGCCCACCCCAGACACGGAGCTGGTCGTACCAATAGTTCGCATTCGTATAGTCGCCACGACGGTAGAAATAGCGGATCGCATCGCGCAGAAAGTTCTCATACCCCGCTGCAAACGGACGGAACGAACGCCGCTCTGCTTCGAAGAGTCCAGAGGCTTCGACGACTTCTTCGAGCATGCCTCCGTAGGTGGGAACAAAGTACTCGTTTGGCGCCACAAAGAACACGCCGGCACGGTTCTTGTGGACTTCAAGATAACTGAAGTACATATCTCCGAAACGCCAGAGATCTTGAACAGACTGAAGGACGATGCGGTAAGAGTTCACAAAGTCGAGCGCATCCGCGTTCCCGAACGTGACTTCCATGCGACCAACGTCGGTGCCGCGTGCTGCCCAGTAGAGTGCGTGTGAAGACGCAAGACGCCAGTCCATCGGGCCGTATTTTCGAACCGTCTGGACCATTCGGACGGGTTCCATGTTGTACTTGTCAATCAAGACGCGTTTACGAACATGAAGTGTTGCGGCCTGCCAATCTGAGTCCCTGGTAAACTGCTCACGGAGCTCTGTAAATGCACGTGTTTTCGGCCCGACTCGCCCAGTCTCGTCGGCTTCGAATCGCAACTGACCGGCTCGCTCGAGCTCGATGTACAGCTGGTTGCGCCGCAAGAAGTTGTAATCAGCTGTTTCGCCGAGGGACGCCTCGAACGCATCAAGGATGTCCGCAGCACCAGGTGATTCGGCGCGGAGGGCTTTGCGTGTGTCCGGCGCATCGACAACGTCTTGCACCCAGTTGATGTAGACCTCCATCACCGAGGCCCGGTCACGCTTGCCCGGCTCGACCTCTGGACGCGAGCCCATGACGTTGGTCCACTCGTACGCCACCTGGCGCTTGTAGTACATGTTCGAGTCGTCGGTGTACCCGCCGATCTTGTGCAAGAAGATCCAACCAAGCTCCTTGTGCAAGAACATGTCGTTGGGATTCGCCCGGATGCCCTCATCGCGGAGCAGGTTCACGCCCGAACTCACCCACTGCCAACGCTCTTCGGGCGTTTGAGTGGTAACCGAAATGTTGTACGCAAGATTCCACGCGTGGAACACCCAAACTCTCGGAAAACGAGGCTGCAGCCGGGTGATCTGGCGTGCGAGTTCGACCGCTTCGAAGTATCGCCCATTTTCTTTGGCGTCTGTCGCACGGATCCAGAGGTAGTTGACAAACAAACCTCGGAGGGCACCCATCGCAATGCCGATCGCAACCTGCGGCGGATCGCCGTCCTCAGCGCGATCGGTGTATGACAACTCGTTCCGACCAACCGAAGCTGCGACGTTCGCGTTCATGAAAATCGAACCGCCGAAACACAGCAAGAGCGTCATGATCGCAATAACTCTGACACGGGCGTTCGAGCTCATCCAACACCTCCGCGCTGACCCGCGAGGAAACCAAACCGTGATAGGCTCGTTTGATTCAACAAGTTTATTGCCCCGAGTACACAGCGAGCTGTCGCGAGCGGAACGCGTACACGCCCAGCCCATAAATAAGCAACGAAAGGAGCCCAAGAACCGACACGCCCCGAGCCACCATGGCCCAAGTGAGCACACGCCCATCCGCCAGGCGTTCGGTCGGTCGGAGATCGTCATAGACCTTAAACAGGCCGCTTATAAAATCTGAGAAGTGAAAGATCGCAAAGCGGAACGCATCGAAGTCGCCCTCGACAGTCGTCGTGCCCCACCCGGGCAGCGCGCCCTGCACCCAGCCCGAGCTTTGAGCAAGGAAGAACACCCCGATCGAAATCAGGCTCGCGACGGGGAAGCTCAAGAACGTTGCGGCTGAGACCGCGATCATCGCGAGGAATGCCAGCTTGACCCACTGCACCGCTTGTACTCGCAAGAAGTTGCCGCGGAACGATCCAACGCGATACGAAACCTCAAGACCAGAAGGCGGGATCGTGATCGAGTTCGTGTTTGGCCGAAGCCCGATGTCGCCCTCCGGCGTTTGCTCGAGAGCACCATTGAAAAGCCTGAACCGCAGATGCCCGTTCTGATCGATCAGGCGAGGCGCGATGTTCATCGAGTGCGTGAACCCCAAGCCGGTCTTAAGCGGGCCTTCGAGCGTTCCGGTATCTGAGAAAAGGAAAGTGAGGTTATAGAACACATCGGGGCGATTACCCTCGGCTTCGACACGGTAGTTGAGTGTCAAAGGAATGTTCTGCGCTTTCGCTTCGCCCAACCCGATGAACAAGTACTCCTCACTGCCTTCGACAATCGGATCGATGGAGCGGTACTCAGTCTGTGCTTGCCTGATCGCCTCTTCGCGGTACTTCTGACGATCAGCGCGAGTGGGGACAAAGTCACCCTGGCGCTGCAAATCTTCAACCCGCCGCTGTACCGCTTCGTCAAACTGTTCGTCGTTGTACGTGAACGGCAGGTTGGGATACACCGAACGACGCGCCGTCAGGACACGGGTTTCGAGGATCATCCGATCCTCGGTCATCGCGATTGATTCGTCCATCGGCTGGAACGCATGGATCTCTCCCACTGCGGTTGTCCGACGCAAGCCTTCGGTAAACAGGAACACGCCCGTCGAGCTCACCAACAAAAGAATGGCAGCGAGCACCACCACCCCGAGCCACTTGCCAAGCACGTACTGATACGAAGGCACCGGCTTGGTCATCGTCTGCCAGATGATTTTATCACGCTGCTCAAACGCTACCGTTGCAACACCAAAGAACAGCACCAACAACGCGACAATCCCGAAAGTGATCATGTTGGCGTACTGCAAGAAACCTTGGATGCGGAACCGGAGGGGCTGCTCGCCATTGAGAATGATCGGCATAAATGCCAAGCCTGTGATAAGCATGGCAATGAACAACAATGAGAGCTTCATGCGTACCGCTTCGGCAAGCACATTGCGAGCGATCGCGAGGACGGGATGCGCCCCCGAGAGCATCATGGACCCGGCTCGCAGCAGCGCCGCCAGACTCATCACGAGTTGGCCACCACCAAGAATGACATAACCAAGCGCCGCGGTTCTTGGACTCAAGATCAGCGGTATCCCAATGGCGGCAATCACCAACGAGACCCCGAGATAGGTCAGACCGAGCCCCAGCCACACAAACAACAGAATCAGTGAGGCCGCCAGCCCCAGGCCAATGCCTAATGACACCGGCGAACGGGATGCTTCGATGACATCGGTGATCGAACGGATGCGTGCAACTTCGTCGACCTGTGAAGACGAAAGCATCTCGTCACCAGCTTCAGATGCCGCACGCTCCGCTTCTGCTTGTGCCAACTCTGCATTGTCAAGAACTTGCCCAAGCCGGTCTCGGATATCGCCCGGTTCAGACGCTGCATCGAGCATGACGTAGCCAATGGTGCCGAACGCGAGCAGGAGAATCAGTATCGTTGCCCCAACTTTGAAGGGCAGCGACTTCTGAATCCTGTCCAGCTTGGCTAGACGGTCAGAGATGCTCACCGGCGATCTCCCTTGCCGCCCACGTCTTGCCCGGCGTCATCGGCTTCGCTGGATTCATCCTCATCATCGAGCAACGAGCCGATCACGCTGTCATCGACTGTTTTCTCGACAGACGGCAAAGGCGTGTGCGTCGGCGCGTCTTGCTCGGATACACCTTCGACGAGCGTGTCGATCACGTTGGGCTCATCAGGCGCTGCCATGCCCTTACCAAGAGAATCATCGGGATGCGTTTCGGGGGTATTCGAATCGAGTTCCGGCTCTGCGTCATGGAGCAAACGATCGATAACCGCATCGCCGGCCTCGGCAGCGGCCGCCGCAGAAGCACCCGCCGAAAGGAACGCGGCCGTCGAACCGCCTTCGGTCGCACCCGAAGTGGAGGTCCGTTCAGCTCGGGCTTGTTCGACGATGCCCAAGAACAGTTCTTCGAGCTTCTGGCGAGAGGCCGCGACTTTCCGGATCGATTTCTCGCCGCCTGTGCGGCGCCGGATGACCTCATCGATCTCAGCGATGGTGGCTTCGTCGAGCTCGTCGGTCTCGATTGTTGTTCGATCATGACTCGCAAGAAGATCTTCGCAGGTGCCTTCCCCTCGGATTTTGCCGCCATACAGGATGACCATGCGGTCGACGACGTCTTCGACATCCGCCAGCAGGTGACTCGAAAGGATGATCGACTTGCCACGCCGCCCCAGCTCGAGAATGAGGTCTTTGACTTGCCGCGTGCCGATCGGATCTAATCCGGTCGTTGGCTCGTCGAGGATCAGGAGATCAGGATCGTTGATGAGCGCTTGGGCTATCCCGATACGCCGCTGCATACCTTTGGAATATTCGCGCACCGGACGGTACTGCGCGTGAGTCAACCCCACCATCTCAAGCAGTTCATCGATGCGTTGCTGCCGGTTCTGATGACCGATCCCGAACAGCTTGCCGTAGTAATCAAGCGTTTCACGCGCGTTCAGAAATGGATAGAGATAACTCTCTTCAGGCAGGTATCCGATCCGTTTCTTCATCGTGACGTCGGTCGGCGGCTTGCCAAAGACGCTCACACGACCGTTGGTTGGCTTGAGCAGCCCAAGAATCAGTTTGATCGTGGTCGATTTACCAGACCCATTGGGACCAAGAAGTCCGAACACTTCGTTCTCTCGAACGACGAAATCAACACCGTCCACCGCCCGTGCTCGGTCTCGCATCCAGAAGTCTTTGAATACCTTTGAGAGATGCTGGCAAGAAACGACCGCTCGGCGATCGTCCGTCGCTGCTTGCGCGGCTTCTTGGGCGGGAGCGGTGCTCATCATTCCTTCTCCTCGATACCCCGACGCGAACGGAATGCAGCGTTGCGCTGCTGCTCGATACGTTGCTGAGCGGCTTCATCGGCTTCGCTGCGCTTCCGGAGTCGATCAAGCTCTTTGCGGATCTGGGGATCTTCGGAAATCAACAACTCGGCGAGATCAACACCCTCGGGCAGAACCATCGTCTGCACGAAGTCCCGGCCGAGAAACTGAGCGAGCGCATCAGACCAGTCACGAGCGATCATCAAATCCTGGTTGGATTCAAGCTGCGAGAGCTTTGCGAGAAAGAAGTCCCGATCGGCAATCGCTTGCGAGACCATCGTTGAGACCTGACCGCGAGCTTCACTGATGACCTTGGCGACTTCGCCAGAGACAAGGCCCGCCGGGTAAATTGTGCCGTCGATCTCGACGGGTTGCCCTTCGAAGATCGCGTCAATGTCCGCGAGAAGAAGCTCTGCTTCTTCAGACTGTTCAAGCTCGATCAGACGTTCGTATTCATTGATCAACTCAACCAATAGCGCTGCAGCCGGACCGGCCGACTGATTCATCCATTGGTCACTCATCAGCAACGAATCTTCACGCTGCTTCGCGGCGTCCTGGGCGGCCGCCTGCACCGATGAAAAACGATCGAGCAATCGAATCGGCGGGATCTTGCGACTCAGCGCAACGCGATCAATCTGGATACCAGATTCCATCTCATCGAGTGATCGTTGGGCCACGGTGCGAACGCGGGCCGCAATCGAATCGCCAGATTGCTTCAGCAAGTCGTCGATCGACACACCGGCCAACGTATGCACAACGCCGCGCTGGATCGAAGCACGAACCATTGCGCTCTCATACCGAGGCATGACATTCTCGGCCCACTTCTGGTGGTTCACACGACGGTAGTTGATCGTCCATTGCGTGTGAGCAATGTTGAGATCCGCTGTGATGTTTGAACCGGCACGCCCGGGCTTGAGCTTGCTGTCACTCGAAAACAGATCCGCAGCCAACGCCATCGCCTCGGAATCCGTTCGCGCACGCGAGCTGTAGGGCATGAACGCACGCCCCATCTTGACTTCGACGGTCCCCTCTTCAACACGCACCATCTCACCGATCGGGTACGGCCAGTTCGGGTGAGGACCTGGATTCAAGTTCTGAGCAACGGGCTTGCCCAAACGAACCTTGATCCCACGCTCGCCTTCGTTAACTGTCTTGATTCCCGAAAACACAAACAGAAACACCAATGCAACCATCACGCCCTGGAGGAGGCGATAGGTAAACCGTAACGCGTCTGCAAGCGATTGGTTCGCCGGGTCCATTCGAGGCCCTTGCGAGCCTGTGCCGCCTGGATCACGCAACTGAACCGATGCGCCGCGACCGGAAGACTGGGCAACTTTTTCAGTCCCTTCGTTGAGATCGCTCGGATCAATATCGGCCATGGATCAATCCTCCCCGCCGGCAATCGAGTTTTGCTCAACGGACCCAGGCACTGGCAACCGGCCGCGGGTCTTCGCGATGATGTCTGGATCAAACAGCTGCATGCCGAAATCAGAGGTCGAGAAGATCAGTGTGAACTTCTTGGCCATCGCTTCCTTCATCAGACTGATGTTCTGGATAAACACGGCCAACTCTGGATTGATGTTCTGCTCGGCGAGGTACGGCGCCGCTTCGGCTTCGCCACGCGCCAAGATCTCGTCAGCACGGCGGCGAGCAAACGCGAGGATCTTGTCCGCGTTCGCGCTCGCTTCAGCTTCGATCGCTTGCGCTTGCGAACGCCCCTCGGATTCGAACCGCTCCGCCAAACGGTCACGCACCGCGCCCATCCGCTTGATGACCGAGTCCGTCGTTTCTTCGGGCAAGATGATGCGATCGATTCCGACTGAAACGACCTCGATGCCATAGTCAGTAAGAGCCTTGTTCGAATCGCCACCCTGACGGCTTTGCAACTGCTCCATCACGCGCTCTTCGAGTACGCCGATCTGAGAAACACCGTCACCGACTGCAAACAGCTCTTCCATGCGGAACTTGCTCGTCTCGCCGAGCGCCGACCGAAGCAAGTCACGCATCACGTTGTTTTCAGCGCCACGGAAATGATCCTCTGATCGCGAACCTTCATTGGAAAAGCTCCGGAAGAACTCCAGCGGGTCCGAAACCCGATAGCTCAGGTACGCCTGAACAACGATCTGAAAATCGTCTGCTGTCTGCTGCGTCTCAGACTGCGCTTCAATCAACCGGATCCGCTTGTCATACTTGGTGATCTGCTCGATCGGATAGGGCAGCTTCCATTTGAGACCAGGCTCGTTGAGGATGGCTCCCTCTTTGGCTTCGCCGAGTCGCGTCTTTACTCCAACTTCCGTGAATCGGATAATCGAAGTGCTGCTAAACATGAGCAGCGCCAAGAACAAGGTGAGGCCAACGATAATCGGGATTGCTCGTTTGGACATGATTCGGCTCCTATCGCACACGATCGCATGTGCTGACCGTTGTTGATTCGTGGTGATCTTGGTTGCTTACTGATTCAGCTCGGCGCCGGCTTGTTCGTCAAACACGTTTGCGCCAACTTCATTGTCTTGCAGTTCGACGCGGATGTGCAGCGACTCAATGTCGTCGGGCGTCAGATACACCCGAGCATTCTTCATCACTTCAGACAGCGCCTCAAAGTAACGCTTGGTGCGGAACAACTCGGGTGCCGCTTCGTACGCGATATTCTGACCTCGCAGCAACGCCGAACGCCCCCGCTCAGACATGTGCCGGTTCCATCGCTGCCAACCCGCTGCGAGAATCATCTCGCCAGCCTCACCGCCCGCTTCTTCGAGCAGACGCTGGACTTCGATTTCGAGCTCGGTTTCTTCCACCGTGCCAAAGCCGCGGACCTTTGAGAGCTCTGTCAATCGATCAGCGATTTCTTCAGCGAGGTCGACTGAGCCAGCAATCTTTGTCAGCTCATTGGTCTTTTCTTTGAGTGCGGTTTCGATGGTTGCTTCACGATTCTGGCGGGCAATGACGGTCCGCTCAAAGTTCGGAGCAACCCGGACCGGCGGGTGGACGCCGTTCACACCGACGAACTGAATCTCGATGCCCGCACCGTTCCCGCCATTCAGCTTGCCGTACGCCTCTTCAAGCCGGCTCTTCAGCTCGACCGGCATGGCGGTGCGCCCCGAAGAGAGAACTTCGCCCATGCGAAGCTCGCTGAGATATTGCGTGACGACACGCCGCCCGATGGCCGTGAGCATCCGCTCGCGCTGCCCTTGCCCGGCAAACTCATCGAACTTGCGGAAATCCCGGACCACATACTGCACCGGCACTTCAAGCGCGACCAATGAAAGGGATCCCGCCGTACCGCCGGCGGTTTCGTCGCGGGTCGTTGCACCGTCCCCATCTGCTTGAACGATGAAGAGCATCTCAGCCTGCGAATGGCTCTCGGTCCAAAGAATGGGTTTGAAAGCATCCTCAGGCGGGCTGCTCGCGAGCTGTAAAACCCGGACGCCGGCAGTCGCTGGCATCGCTCGTCGGACACCACCGACGCGTGTTTCAATCGTCGGAATTTCGAATGTCTGCAGCGGCCAGGGTGCCTTGAGATGCAACCCGGGCCCCACATCACCGCCTTCACCGACTTCGCCAAGGCTGACCAATGGCTTGGAGATATCCCCGCGACTCAACACCAACCCACGCTGATGCGGTTCGACCACGACAACCATGGTCAGCAACCACGCGATGACCGCGCCCATGCCGAGCAGAAGCACGATTCGCCGCATGATCAGCTGGTAGAACCATGAGCTTGTGATATCGACGCCGAACTGATAGTTCACAGCCTCGCCGACCGATTCGGCGATCCGATCAGGTGCCGCGATCAACCCAAGCAACCGCGAGTCACACGCAGGACGCGCGTCGCGGCCTGCGGTTCGCGGACGATACAAATCAAGCACAAGGTGCACCACGGTTTCACACGCGAGCACGATCGCCATCACCGGAATGACATACGGCACGATCAGCAACAGCCAGTCTTGCGACAACGCCATCTTGATGAACGAACCGGCACCGATCAGCAATCCGATCAGCGACGCCGCAACTGATGATGCCGCACCAGCACGGAGATTCGACCAAGGTTTGAGCGTGCCCATGCCCGACACGAAACGGGCGAACACGAACATGACGATCGCGATTCCAAACCCGATCGACAGCGGCCAGCCGCCCGCATTCGGAAGCGCGTTGAACGGATCGGTAATCGAACGCCAGTCTGCCAACCGGAGCAACCCGCCGGTGAGGTAGATCGCGGCGACAATCAGCGAGACCAAAGGGACGACCCATTTCTGGATTGTGGCAAGCCGCCGACCCGCAACACGCATGTCGTCGGTCGTTGCTTCAAATGCACTCGATGCGGCGCTCGACGACGCGAGCTGCTCGGCTTCGAGCACTTCGAGGCGTTCTCGCCGCTGCTGGTCAAACACCAGCACCAGCACACCCCAGATCAGGATGCCCGCGCCAAGAATCCAAACGGCTGATGAAGCAGCGTGGTCGTCCTGCTGCTTCCCGTATGCAAACATCAACAGGGTCAGGATCGTCTGAATGACGAGTCCGAGCATGCTGACCATCGCCGCTCGGCGGTACGCGAGGTGATCGCCCTTAATCATGGGTCGGATTGCCCTCCCCGGTCCGATTGAGGACCGGATGCCATCGAATCTGTTCGTTCTGTATCCGGTTCGCGCGAACCGGAACACTCTAAGGTGGGTATTGTGTCCGCATCACGGGCCAGAGTCCACCGCCCCCACTACGGGGCTTGCGACCCTTCGGTTCGACCCGCATCCTGCTTCGGACGCAACAAGCAGGCATTCACCCATCCGACAACCGACAAATAGGCACAAAGTACTCGCCATGCCCAAGCTGCTACCATCACCACGCTCATGATCGCCGCACTGCTGCCAATCGCCCGCAACGCGTTCGTCGAGAGCGTCCGCCAGCCGGTCTATCTCGTCACGATCCTCATCGCAGGACTCCTCCAGGTCATCAATGTCTGGGTGTCCGGTTTTACCATGGGGCACCAGAATGTCCCCGGTGAAGTGGGAGGCGACGACAAGCTCCTCCTCGATGTCTCGCTCGCAACAGTGTTTGTGTGCGGCATGGTCTTGGCTGCCTTCATCGCAACCGCCTCGATCTCGCGGGAAATCGAAAACAAGACCATCCTGACCGTTGTTTCAAAGCCCATCGGACGCACCACCGTCATCCTCGGAAAATGGCTTGGCGTCTCGGTTGCCATGCTCATCGCGATCATCATTATGGTCGCATTCCTGCTCCTTGGGCTCCGCCACGGGGTCATGAGCACCGCGGCCGACATTTTCGATCAGCCCGTGGTCACGTTCGGAGTTGGCGGTTTGCTGCTCTGCCTGGTGCTGGCCGCCGCCACAAACTTTCTTTACGGATGGTCCTTCCCCCAAGTCGCCACCCTGCTGATCGCGCCTGTCATCTGGGTGGGATACCTGATTGTTCTCATGATCAGCAAAAAATGGGAATGGCAACCGATCAACACAGACTTCAAGCCCCAGATCATGCTTGCTTGCTTCGCGCTCGGCATGGCGCTGCTGGTCATCACCTCGATCGCCGTCGCTGCTTCCACCCGTCTTGGGCAGGTCATGACCATCGTCACCTGTATGGTCTTCTTCCTCGGCGGGCTGCTGAGCAACTACGTCATGGGACGCCACGTCTACGACAACACCCGCGTCGGACAGGTCGCGTACGCCGATCTGATCAGCACCGAAGACGCCACGCTGTACGGCTACCACCGAGACCAAACCCTCCCACTCGCCGCCCTGCGCGCGGGCGTAACCGTCGAAGAGTTCGAAGCCGAAGGCTTCCTCATCGAAACCTACGTCATGCCCCGCGAAATACTCAGATTCGGCGACATCGACGATGACGTGTGGCGTGAGCTGATGCTCCAAGAGCCCGGCGCCGAATACCGACTCGAACTGCTCGGCCCGCCCCGCGCACCGATCGAAGTGGGCGACGCAATCTACTACGGCGCTTCGCCCAACGGCGTTGGAATGGCCGTCGAACCATTCACCGCACCGCCCGTAGAGGAATCACTCTCCGGACGCCCCACCGCCCAGCCCGCGCTCGTCGTAACACTCGTCGACGATCTGACCTTGTTCATCAAACAAGTCGGCCGCGAGGCAGTCCCCGTGCAACGCCCGCCGATGGCCCGCGACTCACTGTTCCTGCGCACCACCAACGTCCGCCCGGGCTGGATGGCTGCGTGGGGACTCGTGCCCAACATGCAGTCTTTCTGGCTGCTCGACGCGATCACGCAGGTCCAGCCGATCCCCTTCACCCACGTCCTCCGCGTCATCGCGTACGGCGTGCTGCAGATCGGCATCTTCCTGTCGCTGGCCGTCCTGCTCTTCCAGGGCCGCGACGTGGGCTAACGCCAATCGCCCTGTCCCAGTGCTTCCAAGCTGCTGTTCAACTCCGCGATCCGCTTCAGCGTGGCCAAGAGACGCTCGCCGCGCGATGAGCTCCTCACGCTCGCTCATCCCTGACCGGCGATCGCCCGCGCGTAGGACTTCACGGTCTTCTCCGCCGCCCCGTCCCAGTTCAACCCGCGAAGCTCGAACTTGCCGTGCTCGCGCAGCGTCTGGCCCAGCGGCGGGTATCGAAGCACCGCCACGATCTTGTTCGCCATCTCGTCGGTATCCCAAAAATCCACCTTGAGCGCGTGCGTCAGAACCTCGGACACGCCCGACTGCTTGCTGACGATCACCGGCACGTCGTTGCGCATCGCTTCGAGCGGCGCGATCCCGAACGGCTCGGACACGCTCGGCATCACGAAGCAGTTGGCCATCCGGAACACGCGGTCCACGTCGCGACCACGCAGGAATCCGGTGAAAAGCACCTTATGACCGATGCCCAGCGCCGCCGCCTCCTCGATCATCTTGACGGCCATGTCGCCCGAGCCCGCAACGACAAACTTGACCTTGTCGTCCTTCTCCAGCACACGCTTGGCCGCCCGCACGAAGTACTCCGGGCCCTTCTGCATCGTGATCCGACCCAGGAACAGCACGATTTTGTCGTCGCCCTCGATGGTCGCCCCGCTTGACGGCTGAACATCGTCCTGGTCGACGCCGTTGTACACCACGTCGATGCGGTCTTCAGGCACTTCATACCGCTTGTGCACCACCGCCTTGGTCAGCCGGCTCACCGCGACGACACGATCCGCGCCGATCAATCCGGAGCGCTCGATGTCGTACACACCCTGATTGACGTGATCGCCCGAGCGATCAAACTCGGTCGCGTGGATGTGCACCACCAGCGGCTTGCCGGTCAACGCACGCAGCGCGAGCCCGGCGGGATAGGTCAACCAATCGTGCGCATGGATGACATCGAATCGTTCGTGGGCTCCAAGCGCCGCCGCCAGCCCGGCGAACCGCTCGGCGTCACCGAACAAGTCACCCCCGTACCCGCCGTCGCTGCCGCCCATGTGCTCGAGCGACCCGAGCACATCGTCCATCGCTTCGGCCAGCTCGCTCGCCGAGCTACTCCGCAACGCGGCAAATCGATCCGCCCGCTTGACGATGCTTGATGCGCCACGCACCAGTTGCAGCCGCTCAACCACTTTGTTCAATGTCTCGTTGAAATCAACGCCCGGATACGGATGCGAATGGATCACCGCCTCGTCGACATCCGCTTCAATCAGTTCTTGCGTGCGGATCACGCGATCTTCGCCGGGGACTTCGAATGTTGTCTCTCGAACACCTTCAACGACTTCAGTCACGGGAAGCCTGATCGGCTCGCCCTTGGCGGCCTTCGAGCGGACATCGCGTGCCCGTTTCTGCAGCGTATTTGGCCCCAACAGCGTGACATGCGTGTCGATACCTTCCGGCGCCGACTGCGGCAGCAAGAACAGCACCTCGTGCCCCTGACGAACCAACGACTTGGTCAGCCCATGGACCGCAGTGCCTAAACCACCGGCCAAAAACGGCGGGAACTCCCAGCCAAGCATGAAGATGCGCATGAGTCGGATCCTTTGCTATCCGCCGGCATCCCTCAGCCGAGTCGGGCCATGTTCATTCGAGGCTCAGTTTGACACCGCGTTCAGTCATCATCCCCGCCAGCCATATCCCCAAGCTCGCCAAACACGAGCTCGTATGCCATCAGCCACTTTGCTACGTCTTCCGGACCATGAGACGGGATCGACGAACGAAAAGTGTACAACAAGTCCTCAGACCGGAAATGCTCGAACGAAGACGCCTCGCCATTCCACCCGAGGTCGGCGAGCTCCTCATCAATCAGTTCATTGATCTTGTCGCCCGAGTGGACCAACTCGCCCTCGATCGAGCCACTCAGCCAACGGTCCTCAGTCACGAGTTCGACCCAAAGCCCGCCTTTGTCATCGGGCGAGATCCGATAATCAGCAGGCTCGGCCGATTCCGGAGCTGCACATTTGAGCATGCCCCCCTCGATACGCACCGCACCAAACTTGCCCGAAGACTTGGCAGCCTCTGCGACCTGGTTCAGCACATCCGCGACTTGCACACCCATATGGATCCGCTCCGTTCTATAGGTCAACTCGACCGATCCAGGCACCGCCGGCGGCGCGTCCGAATCAGCCTCGGCAATCGTAGACATCACCCGATCAAAACGCTGGCAGATCAGGCTTGGACCGCATTTCCGCGCCTCGAAACCACTCGACGTTTGCATTCGCCGGGGTATACTTCGCCCCCGCTTGGTCGATCCGTCGGCCTGGCCCATCGCCCAGATGGCGGAACTGGCAGACGCGCCACCTTGAGGTGGTGGTTCCTGTAATGGGAGTGGAGGTTCGAATCCTCTTCTGGGCATTTGACCCGGCATCTTTCGCGATGCCGGGTTTTTTTATGCCCTCCCCTGGCCAATCCACCCCGACAGAACAATGCAAGACCTGCCAATCCCCGTCAAGCCGGCCCTCCGTATGCCCGATCCTCCTTGACGCTCGGCCCCATCGGCCGACACCGGAGGTCACGCTGTGCGAGTACTCGTTGTTGACGATTCTGCTTTTATGCGCAAGGTCATTACCCAAATGATCGACGAAACCCCCGGGCTCGAGGTCGTCGGGTTCGCCCGAAACGGTGTCGAAGGCGTCAAACTCGCCGAAGAACTCAACCCCGACCTGATCACCCTCGATATCGAAATGCCTGAGCTCGACGGATTGGGCGCGCTCCGTCAAATCCGAATCAAGTGCCGCAAGAACAACCCGGCAGTTCTGATGTGCTCCAGCCTCACCACCGACGGGAGCACCGAAGCATTCAAAGCGCTCCGCCTCGGGGCTGCCGATGTCATCGCGAAAGATCCTGCCACCGTCGGCAAACGCGACGAGGGTTTCCGAAAGGAACTCATCAGCAAGCTCAAAGCCATCGCCGGCGAACGCCGCCGAGCGACATCCGCAAGCAGCCCTTCGACCTTAAAAATAGGTGGCAAGCCGGACACTCCCAAACCGCCCGCTCCGTCCAAGTCCCCGGCCGATCTCGATCTTGACAACATCGACGCCGTTGTCATCGGTTCATCCACCGGCGGCCCACCCGTGCTCGAAGACATCTTGGGCGGCATGCCCGCCGGACTACGCGTCCCGGTCTTTGTCGCCCAGCACATGCCCCCACTATTCACCAAAACGCTTTCGCAACGCCTCGACCAGCACTGCATCTGCAACGTCAAACTTATCTCGGAACGCACCGCAATCACCGAACCCGGTGTCTATGTCGCCGAAGGCGGCCGACACATGCATATCACTCGACATCCCGCAACGCTCGCCCGCGCAGAAATGCGCGACGAACCCGAAGAAGCCGTCTATCGCCCAAGTGTCGACGTGCTGTTCTCCACAGCATCGCGTGTGTTTGGAAAACGAACTCTTGCCATCCAACTCACCGGCATGGGTGAGGACGGCGCCAAGGGCGCTCAAGATATTCGGACTGCCGGCGGCCGAGTGATCACGCAGAGCGCTGAGACATGCGTCGTATACGGCATGCCCAAGGCAGTGGTCGAGTCCGGAAACTCCGACGCTCAACTTACACCTACACAGATCACCGGCATTTTGGCACAACTATGTGGGCCTACATCGTCTCAAATCAAATCTGAAGACCGAAAATCCGCTTAAAGCAAACCATGAGCATCCCGGTGGATCCACGGTATCAGTCGGCCGATGAGCCTTCTCGAGTCGTCACGGGAAAGGGACACGCATGAACACTCAAACGAACACAAACACCGGCGAGACTCTCCAACTTGTGAGCTTCTGCATAAACAAAGACCACTATGCAGTAGACATTTTGAGTGTGCAGGAAATCAACCGCATGCTCGAGATCACCGAGGTACCCGAGTCGCCGGCAGGTATCGAGGGCGTGATCAACCTCCGCGGCCGAATCATCCCCGTCATGGATCTTCGAACGAGATTCTCGCTGCCTCCGAGCGAACGCACCGAGGAAAGCCGCATCGTCGTCGTCAATGCCGCGGGATCAACCGTTGGATTTATCGTCGATCGCGTCTACGAAGTACTCCGGATCAACAGCTCGACCGTTGAACCGTCTCCCACACTTTCCAATGGCGTCAACACCAAGTACATCAGTGGCGTCGCAAAGCGCGATGACCACCTCGTCATCCTCCTGGATGTCGACGAACTTCTTGGCGGGTTCACCGCTCAACAACTCAGCCAAATCGCCGCCTGAAACCGCCCGCCGACCGAGAGATTAACATGACAAACACACGCATCATGATGGATGACAAGCAGTTCAATCAACTCGCAAAGATTATCTACGACCGCTCGGGAATCCACTTCCCCGATGCGAAGAAGTACATCCTCGAATCACGCCTCACTCATCGGCTTGGCGAACTCGAAGTCCAAGACTTCGACCAGTACATCGCGCTCCTCTCCATGGGGCCGTACCAACAAGACGAGTTCCAGGAGATGTTCAACCGCATCACCATCAATGAAACCAGCTTCTTCCGCAATGATGCGCAGCTCGATGTGTTCGAGACACGGATCCTTCCCCAGTTGCTCGAAGCTCGTTCCAGAACAAAGAAGCTCCGCATCTGGTCAGCCGCCTGCTCGACCGGAGATGAACCGTTCACACTCGCCATTCTGTTGCACCGAACACTTGGAAATCGGTTAGCCGATTGGAACATCCAGATTCTGGGCACCGACATCTCGGAGAAGGCTATCAACGTTGGAGTCTCGGGTATCTACAGCTCTTACTCGGTGCGATCAACACCGAAGATGGTCTTGGATCGCTACTTCAAACCCGACGGCCGGCACTACCTACTCAACGATGAAATCCGCCGCATGGTCAGCTTCGAGAAGCACAACCTCAAGGACCGACTCGCAGCCAAGCGTCATGGAACCTGGGACGTCATCTTCTGCCGTAACGTACTGATCTACTTTGACGATCCCATGAAGAAACAAGTCATGGGCATGTTCCACGATCAAATCGCAAACGACGGCGCCCTGTTCATTGGTCACTCCGAACGAATCGTCGATATGGACACCAAGTTCTCACAGATTCCCGTGCCGCAAGGCTTTTGCTACGCCAAAGCCGGCCAGGCCGGTCTACTCGCTGCCTGAAAAAACTAACGAGGTGCACCGATGAGCATCAGCGACTTTGATCCCGAGATTCTGCAAGACTTCCTGACTGAGTCCAGCGAGCTTCTTGAACAGCTCGAAAGTGATCTCATGATCCTCGAGTCTTCACCGGAAGACCAAGAGCTACTCAACCAAATCTTCCGAGCATTGCACACGATCAAGGGCAGCGCTTCATTCCTCGCTCTGACCAATCTCGTTGAGATTGCCCACGCAGCAGAAACGGCGCTCAACGCGGCTCGTTCGGGCCAAGTTGTGGTCGGTCGGACCGAGATGGACCTGTTCTTGGCAGCCGTCGACATCCTCAAGACTCAGTTCGAGCAGCTCGCTAACGGCGAAACCGAACTCGAAAAAGCCGAAGACAGTCTGGTCTCCGCGCTCGACGCGATCGCCGATGCGGATGCCTCCGCAGCAGACACCAACGCAGAACCAGCAGCGGTTCCAGCTGAGACCAATAATGAGCCGGTCGATGAAAACTCGCCCCGGATCATCGAGCTCGACCCTTCCAAAGCAGACCTCGTCGAACACCTCGTCATCGATGTGCAACAGAGCCTTGCACAAATGCAAGCACAGCTCGATCGCTTGGGCGATCCCGACGCCAAGCCTGCATCCACAAATATCATCAACGAGCTCGCTGAAGACCTCGTCAAAACACTCGATTTCTTCGAGATCGAAGAGTGTATGAAACTCGCCCATGCGCTGGAGCATGCCTTTGCTGGACTCGAGGATATCTCAGCCGAACAGTTCAACCAGGTCCGCATCCGTGCCAAAGCTGCCTGCACTGTCCTCCACGATCAAACGAATGAAATCGCGACGCTGCGCATGACATCACGCCCGGTCACGGGACTTGCGAGCAACTTGGACAAAGCCTCCATCGGGGCGCTTCCAGAATCGATGTTCGTACAAGACGATGTCGAGGCCGACGCCTTGCTGCACCTTGATTCCTCCTTTTTCGAAGGCGGAACACCAGACGGATCGCCGTCCATCGAAACAGAACCAAACGCACCAGTAGAAGCAACCAACCCATCGGCTCCTCTTGAAAACACATCGTCCTCAGACCCCATTGCTGAAAACAAGCCGGACTTAACCAAGAAGGCAGCTTCGCCCGCCCCCGTCAAGCGTGCTCAAGTTCAAAGCGAACAAACGATCCGCGTTGAAGTCAGCCGGCTCGAATCGTTAATGAACCTTGTCGGGGAACTCGTTCTCCAAAAGAACCGTGTTGGAGCACTCTCTGAGCAAGTCGGCCACAACGTTGCCGATAGCGATCTCGTCGAGCAAATGGAGGTCACCGCGAGCACACTTGATCGTGTCACAGGTGACATTCAAGTTGCTGTCATGCGTACACGCCTTCAGCCGCTCGACAAGCTCTTCGGCAAGTACCCCAGGCTTATCCGCGACCTTGCCACCAAGACCGGCAAGCAAATCGATCTTGTGATCGAAGGTGGCGAAACCGAGGTCGATAAGTCTGTCATCGAAGAGCTTGGCGACCCGCTCGTCCACCTTCTACGCAACAGCGCTGACCACGGCGTCGAAATGCCAAAGGACCGCGAAGCTTCCGGCAAAGACCCGAAAGGCACGATCAAACTCATCGCGGGTCACGAAGGATCGCACGTTTGCTTGCGCATCATCGATGACGGGCACGGCCTCAACCGCGATAAAATCGGTAGCAAAGCGGTCGAACGCGGCCTCTGCACCGAGGAACAACTCGCATCACTCAGCGATGAAGAGGTCTTCCGGTTCATCCTAGAAGCGGGATTCTCCACCGCCGACCAAGTCTCCGATCTTTCCGGCCGAGGCGTTGGGATGGACGTTGTCCGCACCAACATCGAACGCAACCTGAAAGGCTCGATCGGGATCGAATCCGAGTTCGGCAAAGGCACAACACTCACGATCACGATTCCACTCACCGTCGCGATTATGCCCGCGATGATGGTCGCTGTGGGCGAGGACGTATTCGCGATCCCACTCACAAACATCACCGAAATCGTCCGCCCCACTGCAGACATGTTTAGCACCGTCGGCAACAGCCCGATGATCCACCTCCGAGGCGAAGTGCATCCATTGCTCAGCGCCCGAGACATCTTTGACGTTCCTGACGAAACCGACAGCGAACCTTTCGTTGTGGTCATCAGTTTCAACCAGAAACTGGTCGGACTGCGGGTCACTCGCGTCATTGGACAGCAGGAAATCGTCATCAAGCCACTCGACGGCGTGAAGCGTGAAGGCCCCATTTCGGGCGCAACCGTGCGGAACGACGGCAACGTCAGCCTCATTGTCGATATCGCCGAACTCATGCGATTGCTCAGAAACAACCACGCCGGCGTAATCGCCTAAACCCTGAATCCTCCGGAGACACACATGGATCCCAACCTCATCACACCATTCATTTCATCGGTGCAGCACGTGTTCAGCACGATGTTCCAGCTGCCCGTCGAGGTCGGCACGCCCTCGATTAAGCAGGGAAGGGAATGCACCCACGACATCTCTGCCATTATCTCAATGTCGGGCGAGTTCCAGGGCAACGTTGTCCTCTCCATGCCTGCCGACGCCGCGACCGCGATTGTCGCTCTGTTCACAGGTGAACGTTACGAAACAGACCACGATGACTTTGCCGACGCCGTCGGCGAGATCATCAACATGGTCTGCGGAAACGCGAAAGCAACGTTCCAACGCAAGAACGTCTCGATCTCATGCCCATCCGTGGTCATCGGTGCAAACCACCGCGTGGCCGGCCAATCAGACATCCCCTGCGTTCTCATCCCCTGCAGTACTGATTGCGGCGAACTGATGCTCGAAGTCGCCATCCGCCCAGTCAATGCCGAAGCCGCCGCCGCCTAAACAACCCCGAAACAAGCCTTTTCACGGAGATGCAACCATGCGCATCATGCTGATTGACGATTCAAAGACCATGCGAAACATCCAGAAGTCTGTTCTCAAGCAACTCGGATACACCGAGATCGAAGAAGCTTGCGATGGGCAAGACGCCTTGAGCAAGGTCGCCGCATTCAACCCCGACCTCTGCCTCGTCGACTGGAACATGCCAGTTATGGACGGCTTGACCTTCGTCAAGACCTACCGCGAGAAGAACAAGACCACCCCACTCATCATGGTTACAACCGAAGCTGAAAAGTCTCGCGTGATCGAGGCCATCAAAGCCGGCGTGAACAACTACGTCGTCAAGCCCTTCACCCCCGACCTGCTCTCGGAACGCATCACCGAAACGCTCGCCAAAATGGGAGCCCAGGCGTAACGCCAGGGAACCCGGACAAAGACAATGTCTTCCGAGCACGATCTCGACGCACACTTGATGCTCCGGACCGATGAGGCCGGCATCGAAGGCACCCTCTGCGTTGGCCCCAAAGCCCCGCCGAACCAAATCACCGCGCACACGCTCATGGTCTACCTTGAGTCGCGCGGTGTCGCGGTGCGCTTGGTCGATCAGTCTGCCGTCGCCGAACTGGTACAACTGTTTACGGACAACCCAGGGTCCGAACAAGCCATGACGGTTGCCCGCGGCAAACCACCGCGTCACGGCGCGCCCCAAGTTCTTGCTTGGAACGATCAGATCAACGAGCAGATCAAAGAAATTGATGCTCGCTCGGAAAATCTGGTTGAAGAAAACTCCGCACCGCCAGTGCAAGAGCAGCAAGAACAAGACTCAGACGACGCGACCAATCACTACGCCCACAGCGCTTTCATCATCGTCGAGCAAGACGAGGCGATCGGCACGATCACTCCGCCTGACCCCGGCGAAGACGGTGAAGACATCTATGGCGAGATCATTCCCGCCAAAAAATCACCCGCGCCTGCAAGCATCGATCACGGCACCATCGAACTCGCAGACAACAACGCCGTAGTTGCCAAAGTGCGGGGCAGGCTCCGCTATGGCGCTTCCAATCAAACCATCGAACGAACACTCAACATCGATGGCGATGTCGGGTTTGCGACCGGACACATTAAGTTCCCCGGCCCCGTCAAAGTCACCGGAGGCGTCAAAGACCGTTTCCAAATCGACTCAGAGGGCAACACAACCATCTCTAAACTGATCGAAGCCGCAACGCTCAGAAGCCAACGCGACATCATCATCGAGCGAGGTGTCGCAGGACGAGAACTCGCCAGTATTCATGCTCGCCGTCATATCGATGCGGGTTATCTTGAATCCTGCACGGTCCGTTCGGGTGGTGATTGCTTCGTCAAGCGAGAAATCACCAACTGCGACGTAGAAGCCCGAGGCTCGATCCAAGTCGGAAACGGGGCGATCCGCGGAGGCACCATTGCCGCCGCGAGTCGAATCGAAGTCGGGGCATTGGGCAGCGCCCAAGAGGTTCGCACCGTGATCAGAGCGGGCTCACTACCGGAACTCGATGGGCTTTTGTCTCGCATCGCAGCGTTTCTTCGCGACACCAACGCCGAACTGAATACGAAGTCACTGGATCTAGACACGCTCAAAGTCAGCACCGAAACGGTAACTCCGGTCATCGCCGAAAAGCTAATGGCCCTCGAGTTCGAGATCACAGAGATCCGCAGACGCACCAACGCCCTCCAAGCCGCTGCCGATCGCATCGGAAAAAACATCCGAGAGCAAACCGAGTCAGTCGTATTTGTTGCTCAAAAAGTCTGTGGCGGTGTTGAGATCCATCTCCGAGGACACCAACTCAACTTCAAAGACGAAGCCTCTGGCCCCTTCGAACTGAGCCTCGACAAAGACCTAAACCCCGTGTACATCAAGGGCGATTCGCCGAAACCAGCTTCAGAAATCGCCGAGGTCAGCCCGAGCAGCCTCGTTCCGGCATTGCCCAGCTTGCCGGCTGAAAACCCAGAGCCAACCGATCAAACACCGCTCACCGACGATGAAGCACCGTTCGAAACTGCGGGAACCGGTGATCACGCCGAAGCGGCCTGAACTTCGCACATATCCACGCATCTTGTCGGTACGCCGCTGCGTACAGACCCCCACAGTGGACACCAGCCCCAGCACCGGACACAATCACCACGTGACTATGCGACACCCTCAACAATCTGGGTTTGCAACCCTGTCCTTTACCATCGCGGCCTGCGTACTCAGCCTCGGCGCGATCATGCTGCCATCCGGCTCCACCGCCATCACTGCGTTCCAGCCCCAATCAAACTCAGTCGATGCCCAAGCAAATATCCAAAGCTTCCGCGAGACCGCACCCGACGAAACGCTCACCGAAGCGGTCGTGAGGCTCCACACCGGCCGACAGATCACCGGGTTTCTCATCGAGCAGTCCGACGAACAGATCGTTCTCCGCATCAACTCAATTGATACCACATTCCCACGCGCACGGATCGCGAACCTGCAAATCCTGCCCCCAGTCGCCGAACGCTACGAGCAGTTTCGATCAGCGGTCGACGATGACGACGTCCGCGCCCGCCTTGCACTCGTGGAATGGCTGCGGGCCCGCCGTGCGTACGTGCTTGCACTCGAGGAACTCGAGGGCATTCTTAAAGTCGAACCGAGCAACCCAGACGCCCGCACGTTGTTTGACTGGATCAGCGCTCACCTCGCGCTGGCCACCAAACAACGCCAACAACCAGCAGCCGGGAAGCCGACTGCCAAAAAGAACACCAAACCCGCCATCCCATCACTCACACCCGAGCAGATCAACATCATCCGGGTGTTCGAAGTCGACCTCAACACTCCGACCCGGATGGTCGTGCCAGAATCAACGATGCGCGAGCTCATGACCCGCTTTCCCGAATCATTCCCGATCGATGTCAACGAACGCGAAGCCATCCTCAAACGCGACCCCATCGATCAACTGCGATTGCTGTTTGAGCATCGTGCCCGTGATCTTTATGACACCGTTCAAGTCCGCGAAGACCCCCCCTCGATGGCGACGTTCAAATCTCGCGTTCATGGCGCGAGAGGCTGGCTCGTCAACGCCTGTGCATCCAACCGATGCCACGGCGGGTCCGAAGCAGGGCGTCTCCAGCTCATCAATCGATCACCCAACTCCGACGAGACCGCCTACACCAACTTCGTGATTCTCGAACAGTTCCGCCTCTCCGACGGCACCCCGCTCATCAATCACAAAGAACCCGCCCGATCCCCCATGCTCCAGATGGCACTGCCCCGCCGGGCATCTCTCTATCCCCACCCAGAAATCGATGCCCGCAAGCAGAACCAACGCTGGCGGCATGTCTTCCGCTCAAACACCGACCGCCGCTACAAAGAATCCGCAGACTGGATCACATCCCTCTACACCCCACGCCCGGATTACGGCTTTGTCTACCCCCCCACCAATGAAACAGGCTCAGAACCGACCCCTGACCTTCCCGCAGACGGACCAGATCCCACCGATCAGCCCACAGCCGAGCCCGGTTGAGAGCCCGATTCCCCCTGAGACCGACCTGCCGCCCCCGCGCTATCATCGCCACCGCGTCCCAACGGGACGCATTGAGCCTTGGACGACCCGGAGCCGACCCCATGCCCATGTTGACAACCCTCGCCCGCCCGTTCGCGGCTGTCGCCCTCCTCACCGCCGCCGGCACAATCACCGGATGCGGCGAAGACAAACAGGCGGAACAAGCGGTCACCACCGCCAACCAAATGTTCCAAACTGTTGCTTCAGGCGATGAGAATGCCTTCATGGCCGAAGCAGTCACCACTTACAACAACATCGAAGGACTCGTTGGCGAATACGCCGGAGACTCTACCGGATACGCCGAAGCAGCCGCGGTCAGCTTGGCCCAAGCCAAGCTCGGGCTCGCGTCCAACGCCGCCCAGGAAGCCGCCGCGATCGAAGGCCAAGCGATCCAGCACATCCGCATCATCCGCGCCAACCTGTCCGAGTACATGGTGCTCTCCGCGATCGCGGAAGCAGCTTCGATCTACGACCCCGCCGAAGACATCGCAGCCCTCAACACGCTCGTCGAGACCCGGCGTGAAGATTCCGCCCGCTACACCGAGCAAAAAGCTGAGATTGATAACCGAATCGGCGACCTCGATGCCAAAATCGCCGTCCTTCGTGCTCGCGCCATCGCTGAGCGCCAAAAGGCAGGCACGATCGAACTTTCCATGATCAATGTCAGCGCTCAAGAAGCTGCTGAACTCGCCGCCGATGTCCGTGAGCACACCCTCAGTGCCGACCAGTTCGACTTTGAAGGTGATCGCATCGCCGGAGTGGTCGGACAGCTTCGCCCCACGGCTGCAGAGATCGCACTCAACACCCAAAACGCGATGGACCAGATCACCCTGCTCGAAAACTCGCTCGACGAAGTCCGTGAGCGGGCCCGCGCATCCCAGCAGGACGCCGCCCAAGCCCGTGAAGCCGCGACCGAAGCACGCGCTCGCATCGCCAAGCTCGGAGAGGAGTTCCGCTCCTTCCGTTCCGATGAAGTCTCGGCAAAGTCCAACGCGGTCACACGATTCATCCGCGAAGCCGAGCAAGCCCTGCGTGATGCAAACCAGGCGCTCCGCGTGAGCGCCTCGGCCACCAAAGCAAGCGCCAAAGCAGCACTCGGCTCGGCTGAAAGCAGCCGCGCGACCGGGCACGCCGAAGCCGCAGCCATCTTCCGCAGCCTCGACGAAGCAGGCATCCCAGGCGGCTTCGGATCCGACGCCGAAACCGCCCGCAACGACTACGCCGAATCGATCACCGCCTCGCAAGAAGCATTCGGCGCCGCAGCCAATGCCCTCCGCTCGATGCGTGTCACCGGTGACGCCCGCGACCGCATCGACCAAGCAGCCGCCCGATTTGACGCCCTCGCCGGCATCGAACCCGAGCCTGACTTCACCCAAGAACCCGAAGAGGACTTCGAAGAAGAAGTCACGGACGACCCCATGGACGACGAAGCCCGAGATGACGAAGACATGGGTGAAGACGATTCCATCGAGGAAGACGACGGCTAATCGCTCCCCGAAACCGACTCCATCGAGAATCTCTCAAAGCCGACGCTCGCCGTCGGCTTTTTCAATCGACGGATCGCCTGTCAAACCCGTCCTGCCGGGTCAACAATCCACCATGACCACCCCCGCACCCGCCCCAACGCCAATCGATCTTCCCGGGATGCCAGCGTTTCCTGCCGTCAGCCAGCACCTCGTCTCGCCCGTCGAGCCCGTCGTGGGCACGATTGTGTCAACCCGACTCTGCACCGCGTCGAGAAAAGCCGCCGGCTTTGTCCGCCACGTCGAGATCGATGTCTCCGGCACACCACTCGAAAACGGATGGCGCGCCGGGCAGTCATTCGGCGTCGTCCCCCCCGGTACCGATGCCAAGGGCAAGCCGCACAAGCTCCGGCTCTACTCGATCGCATCCCCCACCGCCGGCGAGAAAAGCGACGGCACCGTCCTCGCCACCACCGTCAAACGCACCATCGACGAACACTGGGACTCCCACGAACTCTTCCTAGGCGTGTGCTCCAACTACCTCTGCGACCTTGAACCCGGTGCCAAAGTCCACCTCACCGGACCGGCCGGCAAACGATTCATCCTCCCAGCCGATCACAACGAGCACGACTACCTGTTCATCGCCACCGGCACGGGCATTGCTCCATTCCGAGGCATGCTGATGGACCTCGACGCCGCCAACGATTACACCGGCTCTGCTTCGCTCATCATGGGCACCCCCTACCAAACCGATCTGCTCTACGACCCCGAACTGCGCCAACTCGAACGCGCGCATGACTGGTTCACCTATCGCACCGCAATCTCGCGCGAAATCACCGCTGACCAGCCCCGCCCGATGTACGTCCAAGACCGGCTCGAGGCCGACGCCTCCGACCTCGTCCCCATGCTGTCTTCAGACCGCACCCTGATTTACATCTGCGGCATCGCCGGCATGGAGCTGGGAATCCTTCGCACACTCTGGACCATCCTGCCCCCAGATGTCCGGGCCCACTACCTCACCGTGTCCCCCGATGTCCCCGCCGACCCCGCTCAGTGGGACCGAAAGATGATCCCTCGTCAGATCAAGCCCACCAAAAGGGTGCTCATGGAGGTCTATTGACCCTCCAAGCTGCCCGGAAGTGGAAACCCCACCCGGACGCCACCCGAATGGTTTGACCGCCAGCCTGCGACTCGATAGGTTTCACCCCGCCCACGTCGGGCGACTCCAGGAGCTTTCCGTGCGACGATCCCTTGCCACGCTTTCGATCAGCCTGCTCCTTGCCGGGGCATCACCCGCGTTGGCGCAGGTCCGCGCCACCCTGCCGGGCTCCATCGTCGAGTCTGCTTCGGTTGGCGGTGCCGAACGCCAACAGATCGACTCGTTCGTCGCCTCGCTCGGCGAAGCCGCCATGGGCAACGACGCAGAAGCCGCTGTCAAAGCTCGACTCGAGCTCATCGTCCCGCTCCGCGAGAACAGACCCTCCGTCTCTTTCCGCCAGGCATATGCGCGGTCTGCTTCAAACCTGCTCGATACCATGCTGGGTTCGGAAGACCCCTCGGCCCGCATCGCCGGGCTCCGCCTTGCGGGCAACCTTGCCACCGGTGACACCGCGGATCGCATCTCAGCGGCACTCAAGGACCCCGATGCGGGCGTCCGAGTGTTCGCTGGCACGCAGGCCCGCCGCATCTTCGAAGTCTCCGCCGCCAACGGCCCGGCGCTCACCGATGCCCAGGCAGCCGACGTCGTCCTCGCAACCGTCAATGCCCTAAAAACCAGCAGCAACCCTGTGGTCTCGCAGACACTGATCCGCGCCCTCACCGTGGCAGCCCAAACCCGCGGAAACGATCTCGCCGCGTCCCGCACCCGCGCCGTTCTTGGTCTCTCGACCGCCATGAGCGCCCAAGTAGGCGCCGTGTCACCCGCCGAGATTGACGCACTCCAAGACTCGATCCTGATCGCATCAAACGCGATGACCCGCGCCTTGTCTGATCCCGGCGTAAACATGTCCAACGACAACGCCCGGGCGGCCGCGGAAATGGGAGGCGACATCCTCGCCATCCTGCTCACACGCGAGATCGAAGGACTCAACGACGACAACACCGCAGACATCCGCCTGCTTCGGTCGGCCGAGTCGCTGGTCTACTTCGCACGCCGCCGCCAAGTTGAAAACGCCAAAGGCAACCCCAGCAACGTCCCCCAGACCGACTTGGCCGGGCAACTCGAGCGTGGCGATCGCGGATTCCGCACCGAAATCGTCAAACTCATCGGCCCCGGATCCTCGATGCTCCGCGACTTCGGGCTCGCCGACGACCGATTCATCAAGTAATCCGAACCCAACTCCCCCGTTTCGCGTCACCCGACCCCCCCGCTGCCGGTAAGGTGTCGGTATGGCCCGATTCCTTCTCCCCATCCTGCTCCTGCTCGGTCTGGTCGGTTTTTCGGTTCTCTCAGACCGATCTGCGCCCCGCGCTGACTTCACCTTCATCAATCGGGGCGACGTCAATACACTCGACCCCCAACGCATGTCCTGGATGCAGGACCTCCGCGTCGCACGCCTGCTCTATGAGGGGCTGGTCCAGAATGACATCCTCAGCGCTGACTTTGGCATCGTGCCAGCCGTCGCCGAGTCTTGGTCCGTCTCGCTCGACGGCCTGACCTACACCTTCAACCTCCGCGACGACGCCAGATGGAACAATAACGAGCCCGTGACGGCTGAGGACTTCCGCTACTCCTGGCGCCGCGCGATGCTGCCCGACCTCGCTTCAGACTATGTCAAAATGTTCCTGGTCATCGAGGGCGCCCAAGATTTCTACAACCGTCGACAAGCCGCCCTCGACTCGTTTACTGACCTCGAGTTCGGCTCGACCCAAGAACGTGAACAAGCCGCCGAGCAACTCTGGCTCGACACACAAGCATGGTTCGACGAGATGGTCGGCGTTGACGCGCCCGATCCGAAAACCCTCGTCGTCACCCTCAAACAACCCGTGCCATACTTTCTCGACCTCGCTGCGTTCGCGGTGTTCTACCCGGTCTATCAGCCGCTCGTCGAACGCTACGAACGCCCCGATCCCACCACGGCCCGACTCATCCGCCGACCGGGCTGGACCAAGCCCGGCGTGCTCGTCTCCAACGGCCCGTTCGAACTCGCCGAATGGCGCTTCAAACGCGACATGCGCCTCGAAGCCAACCCCCACTGGTGGAACCTCGACTCCCTCGCGATCGACTCCATCGATATCCCATCCATCAACGATCCAAACGCGACCACGCTCGCCTACCAAACCGGCACCGTCGACTGGGTCAGCGATGTCACCGCCCCGTATCGCGGGGACATGATCGCCGACAAGCAGGATTTCTACGCCCAGCATTCCGAGCTTGTTGCCCAACTCCGCGAAACCGCAGCCGACCAGTTTGATCTAGACCGTCAGCTCCCAGACGACCCCCGCAAGCACATCCACGCCATCCCCGCGTTTGGCACCTACTTCTACAACTTCAACTGCAAACCCCTGCTCCCGGACGGACGCCCCAATCCATTCAGCGATGCCCGCGTCCGACGCGCGTTCGCGATGTGCATCGACAAGCAAGCCATCGCCGACGAAGTCCGCCGGCTCGGCGAGCCCGCTGCCAACCAACTCATCCCCCCAAACTCCATCGGCGGCTACACCTCGCCCAAAGGCCTCCCAAATGTTGGGCAAGCAAACTCGGAATCGGAACGAAACGCCATCGCCGCCGACGCACGCGCGTTGCTGGTCGAAGCCGACTTCCCAATGGATCTCGTCGTCGAACTGCTTTTCAACAAAGACTCCGGGCACGACCTCATCGGCCAAGCGATCGCCAAAAACTGGCAAGAGTACTTGGGCGTACAGACCCGCCTCGCACAGAAGGAAATCAAAATCTTCCGTGAAGATCTGAAAAACAAGCAGTACATGACCGCACGCGCCGGCTGGTACGGCGACTATGGCGACCCCACAACCTTCCTCTACGTCAACTACTCCACCGACGGCAACAACGACCGCGCCTACAACAACCCCGAATACGACGCACTGCTAGACCAAGCAGCCAAAGAACTCGACGCAGACACACGGATGGAACTCCTCCGTCAAGCCGAAGAAATGATGCTCTTCGAAGCGCCCCTCGTTCCCATCTTCTACTACGCAAACGTCCAACTGTTCGACCCCGCCAAACTCACCGGGCTCACCCCACACCCGCGCTCTAAGAACAATCTTTTCCTCATCGATATCCTCGGCGATGGCAAAGGCCCAGACATTCCCCAGACCATGCAGCCAGCGCCCAAAGCAACCACGGAGGTCTCACCATGACCACAATGATCCTCCGACGCCTCCTCCAACTGCCGCTGATCCTGCTGGCGATCTACACCATCACGCTCGCATTGGCGTGGGCCGTCCCGGGCAGCCCGGTCGAAAACCCCGACCGCCGCCCCAAGCCAGAAGTGATCGAGCAGATGGAAAAGCAGTACAACCTCGATTCGTTCTGGAAGTTCTACGTTTCCTATCTCGATAGCGCCACCGGGCTCGAATATGCGCGCGACAGGCTTTCCGGCCGCATCGCCGACGACCTCGCACTCGCCGACGCCGCCGGCCAACCCGCGCCCGTCCGCCCCGTCTTTAACCTCGGCCCATCACTCGAATACGACGACTGGACCGTCAACGAAATCGTCGCGGGCGCACTCCCCGTGTCGGTCACCCTCGGAGCTGCCGCGATCCTGATCGCGCTCGTCATCGGCACCGGCGCCGGAGTCGTCGGCGCGGTCAAACCAAACTCCATCGCCGACCTCGCGACGCTCTCTGTCGCCCTGATTGGCATCTCGCTGCCCGGCTTCGTCATCGGCACCGTGCTGCTGCTGGTCTTCTCGTTGTTGATCGCGTGGTTCCCCGTTGCTCAATGGGGGACCCCAAAGAGCATCGTGCTCCCCGCGATCACCCTCTCCCTCCCCTTTGCGGCCTACATCGCCCGCCTGACCCGCATGGGCATGATCGATTCGCTGGGCGCCGCCTACATCCGCACCGCCCGCGCCAAAGGCGCCGCCGAGATGAGCGTGCTCTTCAAGCACGCCCTCAAGAACGCCTTCCTGCCCGTTCTCAGCTTCTTGGGCCCCGCGACCGCGCTGGCCATGACCGGCTCCTTCATCGTCGAACGCGTCTTCACCGTCCCCGGCATCGGGCAGCACTTCGTCAACGGCGTCCAGAACAAAGACCTCTTCCTCATCATGGGCGTCGTCCTCGTCTTCGCGACAATGCTCATCCTGTTCAACCTGGCTGTCGAC
>JBGCEB010000049.1:0-7519 GCA_045106075.1 Phycisphaerales bacterium | reverse complement strand
CGAGCACACGGCCCAACTGGCCAACCTCAATGTCAAGCCCACCGACGACCACGACAAGTTCCACGCCCGCGAGATCAAGGCGACCGTCAAAGCCATCTTCAACGGCGAGAACTTCGACGAGCACACCCGCGCCACCGGCGTCGCACGCAAGGTCGGCATCATCCTCGACAAAACCAACCACTACGCCGAGATGGGCGGGCAGGTCGGCGACCACGGCGAGCTGACGGTCATCCACGACCTCGGCAAAGCCGGCGGCGGGCACTTCCGCGTTGAAGACACCCAAGCGTTCGGCGGCTACATCGTCCACATCGGGCACGTGACCAGAGGCGAGATGCGCGTTGGCGAAGACGTCGCGTGCCATGTCGAGCAAGGGCGGCGCAGCCGCATCGCGTCGAACCATACCACGACGCACCTGCTCAATCTGGCGCTCAAAGACACGCTGGGTGACTCCATCGATCAACGCGGCTCGCTGGTCGACCCAGACCGGCTCCGGTTCGACTTCACGCACAACCAGGGCGTGTCGCCCGAACAGCTTGAACGCATCGAGTCGCTTGTGCAACTGCAGATCGAAGCCGATCACATCGTGTACGCTGAGATTGCTCCACTTGAGAACGCCCAGAAAATCAACGGCCTGCGGGCTGTGTTTGGGGAGGCCTATCCGGACCCCGTCCGCGTGGTCTCGATCGGTGCGCCGGTGTCGGATCTTTTGAATGAGCCGCACAAAGAAGACTGGGCCATGCAGTCCACTGAGTTCTGCGGCGGCACCCACGTGCAATCCACCAAGCATGCACAGGCATTCGCCCTCACGGGAGAAGAAGGCATCGCCAAAGGGATCCGCCGCATCTCTGGACTGACCGGTGTTGCCGCGCTCGCAGCGATCGAGGCAGCAGACATGCTTGATCGCGAGATCAACGCTCTGGGAAACTTACCCGACATGATGCTGACCAAAGCGGTGCAAGAAGCAACCCAACGCGTTGACCAGATGATGCTGCCAGCAAAGCGCAAGGCGCAAGCTCGCGCTGCGATCGGTTCACTTCAAGAACGCGTGAAAGCTGCGTCGAAGGCGGCTGCTGCCGAGAAAGCAGCAGAAGCGCAGAGGCTCGCACAAACCATCGCCGAGACCGAAGCCGGTTCGCCCGACACCATGGTTGTTGCGAGATTGGAGCTCGGTTCGGACCGCAAAGCGCTCGAGTCAGCGATGAAAGTCATCACGAACGCCTGCCCAAACAAAGCGGTGATGCTGATCTCGCCCGACAATGACGCGGGAAGAGCTTCTGTGATGGCAGCGGTTCCAAAGCCATTGATTGACCGCGGCTTCAAAGCCGGCGATTGGGTCAAAGCGGTCGCCGGCATCATGGGCGGCAAAGGCGGCGGACGACCAGACAATGCCCAAGGTTCCGGATCGGATCTGAGCAAACTCGCCGAAGCGACCACCGAAGCCAAGCATTTTGCCGCCAAGGCGAGTTCCTGAAATGCCGAGCGGACCGACCACCCGAGAGAGAGCCCGCCAGGCCAAAGCATGGTCGATCGCGATGGACCCCCTCTACGGCATCCTCGGGTTCGGAGCGGCGGGGTATGGCATCGATCGCCTCCGTGGGACGTTCCCCAAATGGACCGGGATTCTGGCGATTCTGGGTCTGATCGCGGGTTTTTGGCGGTTTATCCGAGAAGCCAAACGCCTCAATGCCGAGAGCTCGGCGAAATGGGCCGGGAAACCATTCCGGGCGGTTGAGCCCGAAGAAAGCGACCCCGATCCGCCCGAGCCTTGGCCCGAAGATGATGCCCCCGGCGACCTCGATACACAAGCGGGCCCGAAAAACTGAGCCTGACCCCAAAACTGACGCTTCAAATACTCGCCGAATCGTCCGGCGAGCCCTATCGTTCTCGCCCCACCGTGGGGGGTCCTGCCAGCCAGTGAAACTGGACTGCCAGACCTGAGCAAAACCGCGATCTTGGAGCCTCTGCGACACATGACTGTTGACGCCAACACCCCGATCCGGCCACCCATGGCACGCCTCAGCGTGCTCATGTTTGGTGCGTGCTTGATCGTGGCGACTGGCGGCGCATTCATCGGTTCGCAAAGAGGACTCGGGTTCGACGCGGGGCTTCTCTCACTCGGTGCGACGATCCCCGGCATTTTGATTTCGTTGCTCTTGCTCAACATCCGCCCCGCGCAGCCCGCGGGCATGTGGGCCGTCCCGGTTGTTGCCGGCACCATGGTCCGTGCGTTTATCACGCTACTGATCGCGATCGGTATCTTTCTTTCGATGGATCCTGATCGTGCTGTGTTCTTGCTGACCGTGCTGGGTGCGCTGCTGGTGTGCCTGGCGATCGAGGTCGGTGTTGTTCTTTCGATGGTCAACACACGCGTCGCGGTTGAGTCCGCTTCGCTGGAGGGCGTCCGCTCATGAGCCTGAGCCTTACGCTTGCCGCCGATCCGGTCGGTCACGTCATTAATCACAAGTGGTTCGTCAGCGAATCAGGCTGGTGGCTGTGGTCGAGCTCACAGACGAACCTGGTGCTCTCGGGCATCATCGTCGTTGTGCTCGGCATGCTGGTCGCCAAAGCGGTCCAGACCGGCCCTGAAGGTGATGGGCACGCCCGCTGGATCACCCGCAACCCGCTGGCCCACATGATCGAGGTCATCTGCGGCTACCTCCGCGAGAACACCGTCCGCCCGTTGCTTGGAAAGCGGACCGATCGGTTCATGCCGTTCCTCTGGACGCTGTTCTTTTTTATTCTGATCAATAACATGCTCGGGCTGATCCCACTGCTCGATGCTTGGCAACTCGCCAACCCCGACCACAAGAAGGCGCACATGTCCTTCATCGGTGGCACCGCGACCCAGTCGATTTATGTGACCGCGGTACTGGCAATGGTCTCGGGCTTTGTCATCAACTTGGCCGGTGTGAAAGAGCTCGGAATCGGGGGCTACATCAAGCACCTGACCGCAGACGCACCGATCTTCGTTTGGCCGATCATCATTCCTATCGAGATCCTGGGCACATTTATCAAACCGATCGCGTTGGCGATTCGTTTGTTCGCGAACATGACGGCGGGTCACATCCTCGTCGCGGTGCTGCTCGGCTTTGCCGCAACAGGGTTTGCCAAGGCAGACCTGCTTGGTATTCCGATCGGGATCGTTTCGACGATCGCGGTTGTGGCGATCTACTTCCTCGAAATCTTCGTCGGCTTCTTGCAAGCCTTCGTGTTTATGTTCCTCACGACCGTGTTCATCTCGCTGCTCGAACACCACCACGGGCATGACGACGACCACGCTCACGATTCTGACCATGCTTCTCACGGGGTCGCGCACGCGTGACCTGATTCGAAATGTTGGGCCTCGGGCTCCGCGGGGAGGCGCCAGAGGCCATGGCTGGTCCGAGTTTCGGGCCAACGATGGATGCTCCCCGCACTTGTATTCTGGACCGGGCGGACCAACGCCCAAAGACAAAGGAACCGGGTCAACCCATGAAGATCATCAAGAACATCGCGCTCGCTACCGGCGCCCTCGCGCTGCTCGGCCCCGCCTCGGCAATGGCTCAGGAAGCCGGCGTTGAAAACATCGGCAAGGGCCTCGCAGCCATCGGTGCCGGCCTCGCCGTCGTCGGCGGTGCCCTCGGCATCGGTATGGTCGGCAAAGGCGCTCTCGAGTCAATCGCACGCCAGCCCGAAGCTTCGGGCACCATCGGTACCAACATGATCCTCGCGGCTGCGCTGATCGAGGGTGCAACCCTCTTCGCGATCGTCGTCGGTCTGCTGGTTGGCCTCGGCTAATCACACGTGGCCGGCACACGCCAGCCGCATTGCCGATTGAAAAGCACAACGCCGGGCGGATGAAAGTTCGTTCGGCGCATTCCACAGACGGAGATTGACCATGACGCGCTTTCTGATGCTCATCACCCTGTTCTTCGCCACCGCCGGTCTGGCTTCAACGCCCGTGTTCGGTTCTGAAGAACCAATCGACGCGCTCCATGCGGCCGAAGCTGAACTCGAAGAGATCGCCCACGCAGCCGTTGACGGGCACGATGCCCACGGCGACCACGCGAAGCCTTCGGTCATTGCCAAGCCCAAAGAAGGCGCCGCCACCGCGGTCACCGCGCTGGTCGTATTTGTCCTGGTCATGGGCATCTTGTCGACCGTGGTTTGGCCCAAGATCAGCCAGGGACTTGCCGAGCGGAACAGCAAGATCCAAGGTGAGATCGCGGCAGCCGAAGAAGCACGCCGCCAGGCAAAGGACGCGCTCGACGAGTACGAGCGCAACCTCGCAGAGGCACGCGCCGAGTCCCAGAAAATGCTCGAAGACACCCGTGCTCAGCAAACGGCGCTCGCGGCCCAGCTCAAGTCGCAAGCCGACACCGAGCTCACCGCGATGCGCGACAAGGCCCGCAACGAAATCGAGACCGCCAAGAAGCAGGCGCTCGCTGAGATCTACGCCGAATCGGTCAACCTTGCCAGCGTGATGGCCGGCAAGATCCTTCAGCGTGAAGTCACCGTGGATGACCAACAGCGTCTGATGGACGAGTCGCTTGCTGAGATGAAAACCGTCAACGCCTGAGTTTGGTGTATCGGCACGAGTGTCTTGCCCGTGCCTGCTGATAGAAACCTCGCCCGGAGGGGCCCATGCCGCTGATCGAATCCGAACCTGACGCGTTGGCCAAGATCTACGCCAAGAGCCTCTTCGACGCCGCCGAGAAGGAAGGCGTCGGCCCGGAAGCGATTTTGGGAGAGATTGAGGACATCCTTGAAATCGCTCGCAACGATCGCAACTTCTCCGAGATGCTCTCGTCGAGGCTAATCGACACCGACAAACGCGATGCGTCGCTCGAGCGTGTTTTCTCGGGCAAGGTCTCCCCCACGACGCTCAACTTCCTCCGATTGCTGAATCGCAAGGGGCGGCTGGGTTACATCTCGCCGATCACGGGAGCCCTTGACGCACTCGTGCAGGCCCGCTTTGGACGAGTCGAAGTCGACGTGTTCACCGCGGCACCAATCGGTCAAAGCGAGATGGACTCGATCAAGTCCCGCCTCAACGACGCGCTCGGCAAAGATGTGATTCTTCATCCGTATACAGACTCCAGCATGCTCGGCGGCATCAAGCTTCGCATCGGCGACCAACTGATCGACGCCTCGGTCCGCGCCGAGCTGCGTCGCATGCGTGACGGCTTGATTGACAAGGGCACGACGGTCCGCTCGCGCTCGAACAACATCATCGATTGAACCGGGCACCCTGCCGAACGATCTAACGCCCGGCCGGACCATGTCCATGCCCGGGCGTTTTTTACAGCACACCCGCAAACTGCCCCCGACCACAGGAAACCAGCCATGCCCAAGCAATCCATCGCAAACATCGAAGTCGCCTCCAAGCGTGTGATCGTCCGTGTGGATTTCAATGTCCCGCTTGATAACGGGCAGATCACCGACGACCGCCGCATCCGTGGTGCGATCCCGACGATCAAGTCGATCATCGATCGTGGCGGCCGGGCGGTCCTGATGTCGCACCTGGGCCGACCCGAAGGTACCGGCTACGAGTCCGGCTCATCGCTTGAAGCGGTCGCCGCCCGACTCGGCGAGTTGCTCGATCAGCCTGTGCTCTTCCCGAGCCAAGACTGCACCGATGACGCGGCTGCGGGCGCCATCAACAACATGGCAGACGGCCAAGTCTTGCTGCTCGAGAATCTTCGATTCAACAAGGGCGAAAAGAAGGGCGACGCAGCGTTTGCCGAACGCCTTGCCGGCTACGCCGACGTTTACGTCAACGATGCGTTCGGCACTTGCCACCGCACCGACGCTTCGATGCTCGCCGTTCCCCAACACATGGGGAGCAAGCCGCGGGTCACAGGCTTCCTCGTTGAGAAAGAGATCAAGTACCTTTCTGAAACGCTCGCGAGCCCCGCGAAGCCCTTCACCGTTGTGCTCGGCGGCGCAAAGGTCTCCGACAAGCTCCCAGCGATCGAGAATCTGCTCCCCAAAGCCGACCACATCATCGTCGGCGGCGCGATGGCGTACACCTTTCTCAAGGCGCTGGGACACAACGTCGGCAGTTCACGCGTCGAAGAAGACCGCGTGAGCGATGCGAAGCGCATCATCGAGATGGCCGGCGAATCGAAAGTCGATCTCCACTTGCCGACCGATCATGTTTGTTCGACCGCGTTCAGCGAGAACGCTGGCGATCTTGAAGAGTTCGAAGACCACATCAAGGACGGCTTCATGGGCCTTGATATTGGCCCAAAGACCCGCCTCAAGTTCAGCCAGGTCATCAAAGACTCTAAGACAGTTGTCTGGAACGGACCCATGGGCGTTTTCGAATGGCGCCCGTTCCGGATGGGCACCAAGATTGTCGCAGAGTCGATTGCAAGTGCGACAGACGCGGGATGTACTTCGATCGTTGGCGGCGGCGACTCGGCCGCAGCGGCTGAAGTCTTCGAGGTTGCGTCCCGCCTCACCCATGTCTCCACCGGCGGCGGAGCCTCACTGGCGATGCTCGAAGGCAAACCATTCGCGGCTGTCGATCTGCTCGATGACACCTGAAACAGCTCGTAGGGAATCCCATCGATCTGACATCGATGGGATTTCTTTGTTGTATAGCCCATTGAATCAGATCAACAAATCGATTGGTTCGTCAAAAGTGATTTTCAATCACAACCTCACCAAGACCAAGCTGTCCGGGTTTGGGCCAAGGATCTTTGATCCCTTTGCCCACCGCAATCATTGGCCCGATGACATGATCTTTGGGCAGATTGATTAGACCGGCAGCCTTGTCAAAGTCGTAGCCAATCATTGGGCAAGAATCATACCCAAGCCCCTTCGCCGCGAGCATGATGGTTTGCATCGCCATTCCGATCGATCGCATCGCTTCGTCTCGCTGCAACTGTTCGCGCCCATCGTGGAACGGACCCATCCAACCGACTAGCAACTCGGCTACTTCCTTTGGTGCGTTGACCCAATATCGCTCGGGTGATTTTTCCCAAGCTTTAGTATCAGCAGTCATGATGATCAACATCGACGCATCGGTGATCTGCGCCTGATCGTTGCCGAGTTCGCGGATCTGCTTGCGCAACTCAACGTCACGGATGACCACAAAGCGCCAATGCTGAATGTTGAAACTGGTCGGCGCTTGCACGGCGGCTTCGAAAAGCTTGCGCTCTTCTTCAGCACCGAGCCGATGATCTGGATCAAAGTGCTTGATTGACCGTCGAGAATAGATCGCTTCAATGGTGTCCATGATGTTCTCCGTTCGCATTTACTGCCAGGATACAAAATCACTGCCCAAAATGTACGTCGCGATAAAACTATGAGGTACTGGCACGGAATAGCCAGCAGTTCTTCTGAACGTGATAATCACCGTCGATCGAACAACTTTTCGAGCTCTGCGATCGTCAGCCGGACCGTCGTTGCTCGCCCGTGCGGGCAGCTGCCAGACCGCTCCACCGTTTCGCGCATCCGCATCAGCTCGTCCATCTCATCATCGCTCAGACGGTCACCTGCTTTGATTGCTGCTTTGCACGCCATCATGTCC
>JBGCEB010000048.1:0-4262 GCA_045106075.1 Phycisphaerales bacterium | reverse complement strand
TGGATGAAGCACTGGCACGACAGGCGGCTGTTGATCTGCAGCCCGGGCGCTTCCTCGACGCGGTCGTCTTCTTCTTCCTCGGCTTCGGTCAGCTGATCCATGCCGACTTCGACATAGACGTGGCAGGTGGAGCAGGCGCAGACGCCGCCGCAGGCGTGCTCGATGTTGATGCCGTTTTCAAGGGCAATCTCGAGGATGTGTTCGCCCTTGGCTGCTCCGAAAACGTGCTCGGTCGCGGTGGGATCATCCCCGGTGAAGTGGTCATGATCGATCAGATCGGCCGGGTTTTCAAGGATGAACTTGACCTTGGTGGTGTCGGGCCCGTGATCGTGGTCGCTGTGTCGCATGTGCATAAGGCGTCTCGCTGGCTGGGCGCCGAAGGCAATCGGCGGAAAAATCGGACGGTTTGGTTGGAATCATTCTATGCTTGGGTCTTCGGCACGTCCGGCACCACGCCGCGTTCGATCACGGGGGTTGGATGCAGACCGAGCACGTCAATGCGAGCCTTGACGCCGAACCCGATACCGGAGAGGCACCCGGGCTTTCGGTCATTGTGCCGGCACACAATGAAGCCGAAAACCTGGCGTTGCTGGTCGATCAGATTCACGCAGCATGCTCGGGTCTCGATCTCGCGTTCGATTGCATCGTGGTGGATGACGCATCGACCGATACCACAGCCGCGGTGCTGGCTTCTTTGGTGCCCGATCGGGCATGGCTGCGATCTGTCAAGCTTCTTCCGCCCCCGGAAGGCGGGGGCAATGGGCAATCCGCTGCGTTTCAAGCGGGCATCAAGGGATCGTTTGGAACTTTGATCGCGATGCTTGATGCCGATCTGCAAAACGATCCCGCCGAGCTGCCTCGGCTGATCGCACGATTGCACGAAGCCAGCGCCGACATGGTGCAAGGCGATCGGAGCGACTCTCGTCGCGCGGGCGACGCATGGGTGCGGCGATTCGGGTCGGGCGTCGGGCGTGTGTTTCGACGCATGATCTTGGGAGACTCGATCCGCGACACCGGTTGCTCGTTGCGTGTGATGAAGCGGGATGTCGCGCTCGCGTTGCCGCTTGAGTATAAAGGATTGCACCGGTTCATCCCCGTCACGGCACGCCAGCTTGGCTATCGCGTCATCGAAGAGCCAGTAGCCCATCGTGCCCGCCATGCGGGCACGCCGAAGTACGGGCTCGGCATCGCATCGCGAGCAGTTCCCGGGCTGATCGATTGCTTCGCGGTCCGTTGGATGGGCGGGCGTCGTCGGCTGACCAAATACGCGGTCGAACATCGAGAGAACAGGGGCGACGAATGAAGCCCGAGCCGATCATCGCGATGGTGCTGTTGCTTTGCCTGGGTTTGTGGCTGGTGCTCCAGCCCACGCTCAATCGGACGCGTTACGACCTGGATATCCGGATCGGGTCGATCGAGTTGCTGTTGGAGCGTCACTACGACTACAGCTCAGATCGGACTATGTATACCGTTGTCGGACCGTCAGATTTTGAGGGAGAGATGTTTTGGGCTGAGGATTTGGATGGATTCCTGGAAGCTCAAATCGCTGAATGGCAAGAACGCCCCCGATTCGCCCGGTTGCTCTTGGGGTTCTTTAATGTCTCGGCATGGTCGAGTTTCGGCTGGGTAGCCGTGGGGCTGCTGGGGCAGGCGGCGTTCTTTGGTCGGATGCTGATCCAGTGGATCGTGTCCGAGCGGAGCCGGGTGTCGACGGTCCCGCCGTTTTTCTGGTGGCTTAGCCTTCTGGGCGGCGTCACGCTGTTTACATACTTCGTCTGGCGCAAAGACGTCGTCGGGGTGCTCGGGCAATCCACGGGGATCGTGATCTACGCTAGAAATCTCAGGCTCATCAGCAAGCAACGCCGGCACACCGGCCCGACCGGAGAGAACATCGCATGAAGCTCATCATCGACGGCGAAACCATCTCAGACGATCTCGCGGGCATCGCGTCGGCGATCGACATGGCACGCGACAAAGCCGGCGAACTCGGTCGGCTGATTATCGAGATCAACGCGGACGGCCGGCCCGCGGGCGAGCTGCTCGATACCCTTCCCGAAGACTCGGCGGGTGTGAACGAGCTCGGCATCGTCACCGCCGACAAGGGAGCCTTTCTGAGAGAGACTTTGCACAACGGTCTCGAAGCGCTCGATTTGACGAACATTCATCAAGCGGAAGCAGCCACCCTGCTCGACCAAGGCAAAGTGCATGAGGCATTGGCTTCGTTGCAACCGGTGGTCGAAGGCTGGCAAACGGTTCGCACCATTGCTTCGCAAGGCGCGATGCTCATGGGTGTCGAGCTGCAAACACTCTCGATCAACGGCACGTCGGCTGGCGACATCATCGCCGGGCTTGCGGAAGACCTTGTTGCGTTACGAGACGCGGTGAGCAATGAAGACTGGTCAGCGCTTGGAGACGTGCTGGGGTATGACCTCAAAGAACGCACCGCGATTTGGCAGTCTTTTCTCCAAACCCTGATCGATTTGACCTCAGATTCTGACACCCCGGAAGGAAACGATCACGCGTGACCGATGTCGGTGTGTTCAATCCGATGAATCCGATCGACGCGGTGATGGAACGCGCCTCGGAGATGCTTGCAGCCACGCGGTACTTTGACGCCGCGACGCTGTGCGTTGAAGCACTCCGCCAAGCGCGTGCCGCAGACGATTTCGGGCGTATGGCGCGGATCTGCTTGCCCCTGCAAGAAGCCCGCCGTTGGATCCGGCAGGAAGCGCTCGACACGGGCGTGGTGCACGTGGTTGGGTCGACGAAAGATCTGCCTGATCAGATCACGCCTGGGTGCTATCTCGTGCAGCCTCCTTTGGTGGGCATTGATGCACGCCAGCTTCGCCACCGGGTGTGGGAGGGTGGGGTGCCAGTCTTTGTGCTCTGCCGAGAACCGATGAACCGCGCGGGCGAGTGGCCGATCGTGGGCGTTGGCGACCGCATCGCGCGGGTTCGGATCGAACCGCCCGAGCAGGCCGAGCGCGTCGAGGGGGAGGGGCGCCCGATGACCGGCGATCGGCTCACCGGGCCAATCTCGTCTGATTGGTTTGCCGAAGCGGGTGAAGCGCTGGGCGACCGCGCCATCGTGGATGCCAAAGCGTCTGCCGAGCCCGAGGATCCCTTGGCGTGGCATGTCGACGACCTGCTTGACTACATCGAAGCATGCCCAGAGCACGAAAAGTTGCTCCAGGCGCTCGCCCGGACGTGCAAAGCCGCGATCGGAACCGCGACCCCGGAAGACCGGCGTCGAAGGCGGGGCCAGGATAACCCCTTCTCATTCTGAGCGGCCATCTGAACAAACATATCCCAGTTTGACCCCAGTTTGGGTGATCGAGACTCCTCAAAACCGGCGTCGGGCGGACCATTTTGACCAATAGTTAGTAAATACTTGCAACATTGCGACGTTTTTCCAAGTAAGTCGTCAGTAGAGCCCGTTTCGGCGGGTTCAGGCACAGCCGGGCCGCCCGGTTTTGACCGTCGGCCCTTTGGAAGGAGCATCGCATGTCGAACATCATCCCAAACAAAGTCAGCACCGCCCGGGCTCGCATCACCCGTCTGGCGTCGGTCGGGCTTGCGTCTTCCGCACTCTTGCTTGTCGGCTGCAACAGCGCGGGTGAAGGTGCGGTCGCGGGCGGCTTCCTTGGAGCGCTCGGCGGGCTCGCGATCGGTGCCTTGAGCGGCAACGAAGGCGACGGAGCCGTCATCGGTGCCGTATCCGGTGCAGCCATCGGCGGCATCATCGGCGACCAGAACGCACAAAACAACCGATCGAGCTACCCCCGCCAGCGATCGGGCTACGACTATGACTCTGGTTACAACCATCGCTCGGGATACGGGCATTCGCATCGAAACCGCCATCGTGATCCGTGGTGGGACGACGACTGCAACTGGTAGGCCGCTGGTTTTCGGACATCCAAAGAACGAGTGAATCTCCGAAGGGGCGGTCTTTGAGCAAGGCCGCCCCTACGCTTGCGCCCTATGCCAGACCCCAAACTCCTCGAGACGTTCCCGACCCCCTCCGACACACCGTTCGTGATCGAACACATCTCGGAGGAGTTCACCTCGGTCTGTCCCAAGACCGGGCACCCCGACTTTGCCGACGTGCTGCTGCGGTACCAGCCCGGCGGCGCGAGCAACAACGGCGTGTGCGTCGAACTCAAAAGCCTGAAGATCTACTACCAGAGCTTCCGCAACGAGGGCATCTTCTACGAAGCCGTGACCAACGCGATCCGCGACGATCTGGTCGAACTGATGAACCC
>JBGCEB010000047.1:0-24257 GCA_045106075.1 Phycisphaerales bacterium | reverse complement strand
GATCGCGTCGATGAGATTGTCGCGTTCGGTAGGCGAGAGTTTGGCTGTGTCAATGCGCTCGAAAACGCTGCTGTTACTCGCGGCGATGGCAAAGCGGGCCGGACGTGGCAAGTTGCTAAGCAAGGCCGCGGGTTTGGAAATGGTGACTGATCCGACCGCGATACCGAATGCCATCATCGCAAGCCCAGCCCAGATGTAGTTCTGGCGGCGGATGATCGGTGCCCGCGTGAGCGCATCGATTGATGCCGCGAAGGCAGCGCATTCCGGACACATGCAAGGGAGTTTTTGCGGGTCGATGGGATACGCGCACTTGGAGCAGCTTGGCGGGGCAGGCTCGCGGCCGTGCGTCCCGTAATGGAGAATGATGCCGCCCGCGTAGATCAACGGAGCAGTAAACAAGATGACGAGCGCTGAAAAAACCGGCTCGCTGTGCACAAACATCATGCCCATGAACGGGCCGAAGCTGGCAACCCCCGAAAGTTGAAAGCGGATGGAAACCGGATGAGGCAGGACAGGCCTGTCGAAGTAGCTAAAGCCGAGTTCCTTGTACTCGCTCTTCGTGCGAAACGGCGCGAGACCAATGATCAGAACCGCTATCGTGACTGCTAGGACAGCAATAAACACAATCAAGTGCGGCATACCCGCTGGCGGCGCGAAGAGAATGAAAGCAATGAAGATGGCAGTGTTGATCGCACCAGCAATCAGGCTATGGCGAGTAAAGCGCTGAAAGTAATCAAGCATGGCCGGGCCGGTGGATGGAACGTAGTTGGGCACGGGCTGAGTGTAGAAGGGATCGCCTGCGCGACGAGACTACGCAATCGACCGGTCAGCTTGAGCACCGGGTGCGTCGGTGTCGCGTGATGGCTTGGGTTGGATGCGGGCGGCTGGTCCGTGACTCGCGACGGGCCAACCAGTCCAAGCTGCGTAGCGGTGCTGGAGGTCAGCCGCGATTTCGGCCGGGGTGAGCGAGGAGTCGGCGTAGCTGATCGGACGCATGAACCGAACATTGGCGTTGGACCGTGTCCAGATCGCTTGCCATGCGTTGTCGCATTCGGGGGTGCCTTCGATAATCACAGGCAGGACGCGGGCGTTGGTTCGTTTGACGAGCATGCCAACGCCGGGATTGAACGGGAGCAGCCGCCGATGGGGTCGCTCAAGTCTGCCTTCGGGGAAGATGCCGATGCATCCGCCTGCTGCCAGGGTTGCGCGCGCATCGCGGAGGCCCTTGCGGCCTTCCTTGTTGCGAGTGATGAAGATGACGCGTTGCCATCGCCAGAACCAGTCGAGCTTTGGGATGCGCATGTCCTCGGCCATGATCCAAGACACGCGGCGGGGACACGCGGACGATGCCAAGATGGGGTCCACGCCCGCGGTGTGGTTGCACACGATGATCAGAGGCCCGGAAAGATCGGAAAGAGCCCCCGGCTCGGTTTTCACGGTGAGTCGGTGGACGAGTTTCGCATAGAACCGGCCGAGCACGTAGAAGAGCCCGGTGATCGGGTCTGTCGGGTCGGAAAGTCGGCGTGCGGCGACGAATCCGGCTGCGATTGGCAGCAGGAGCACAGCAGCCGAGATGCCGAAGACCCAGTAGAGCATTGTGTCGTAAGTATGTTAGCGATTACAAAGGGATCAGATCTGGCGAATCGCAGAAATTGTTCCTAGCCGGGGGGTTGGAACATCAAGAATGGGGATTCGGACCCGTACAATCCCTTGACATGGGTGATCTTTGGGCAGCAAAGCGTGATGTGGCGGTGCGGCAGGCCGAGCCGCTGGCGGTCCGGGTGCGGCCTCGCTCGATCAACGAGATCGTCGGGCAAACGCACCTGCTCGGCGAAGGAAAACTGCTGCGGCGCATGATCGACGCAGACACGATCACGAGCCTGATTCTGCACGGGCCTCCCGGCACAGGGAAGACAACCTTGGCCGGGGTGATCGCTGGGACGACGAAGCGCCGGTTCGTGCGAGAGAACGCAGCGAGCGTCGGCGTGAAACGCATCCGGGAGATCATCGAAGACGCTGAGCGCGTGCTGGGGGATGAAGGCAAGCGGACGATTTTGTTCCTCGACGAAATCCACCGCTTCACGAAGGCACAACAGGACGTGCTGCTGAGTGATGTCGAGCGGGGGCTGATCACGCTGATTGGTGCGACGACAGAGAACCCGTTGTTCAGCGTGAACAGCGCGCTGATCTCGCGGTCGACGCTTTTTCGACTTGAGCCTCTGACGGAAGACGAAACGGTCGAACTGCTGCGCCGGGCGATCGCGAGTGATCGTGGGTACAGAGATCTTTCGATCGATGCGACCGATGGTGGTTTACAGGTTTGGGCAATCAAAAGTGAAGGCGATGCTCGGCGCGCATTGACAGCGCTTGAGGTCGCCATCGAGTCTCAAAGGAACGAACACACAGACGGTACGTTCTTGATTGACGAGCAAGTCGCGGAAGACTCGATCCAGCAAAAAGTCGCGGTGTATGGCGACGATGGTCACTACGACGCGATCAGCGCGATGATCAAATCGGTGCGCGGCTCGGACCCGGACGCAGCGGTGTATTGGATCGCACGGATGCTCGACGCGGGCGAGGACCCTCGGTTCATCGCTCGCCGGTTGGCGATCTTGGCCAGCGAAGACATCGGCAATGCCGATCCACGCGGGATCATGGTCGCGCAGGCAGCTTGGGAACTGGTCGAGCGGATTGGGATGCCCGAAGCTGCGATTACACTCAGCCAGTGCGCGTGCTATCTATCGTGCGCGCCCAAAAGCAATGCAGCGTATGCAGCGATTAAATCGGCGCTCAGTGACGTGCGCGAGGGAAGGGTGCTGCCGGTGCCGATGTATCTGCGCGATGGCAACAGTTCACCGGTGTCGAACTCGGGCGGAGACGGTTCGGGTCGCCGTGTGAAAGGTGTTGGGAACGAGCGGTATGAATACTCGCATGACGCAGAAGGCCAGGTCACCGGGCAGGACTATCTTGGGGTCGAAGCTCGGTATTACGAGCCCAAGGAAATCGGCGCGGAGGCGGCGATGAAGGCCCGACTCGACGAAGTCCGAGCGGCAAGGGGTCAGCGGCGGGACACACGGTGACTGGCGATCTCAATGGACTCAAATCGGTCATGCGTTTGGCGATGCAATCGGGCGTTCGCGGGATGACTGGGGGCGAAAAGGCGGACGCAAGCAGTGCGATCTGCCGCGTGATTGCTGAATCGAAAGTATGGCAAGATTCGGATGTTGTGTTGTTGTTCGCAGGCGACGACAGCGAGCCGTGCCTGGATGGACTGATCGCCAACGGTGTTCACACGGGCAAGACCGTGGGTGTGCCTCGGATTGATTGGGAGCGCAAGCTGTTGCTGCCACGGGCGGTGCGCTCGCCGGATGACCTCATCGAGGGACGGCACGGTATTCGTGTGCCACACGAAACTTGCGGTGCGGTCGAGGTCGATCGGGTCGGGCTGGTTCTGGTGCCCGGGGTTGGGTTTGATCTCTCGGGCGGACGGTTGGGGCGGGGTGGCGGTTTCTATGATCGGTTTGTTACCGCGTGGCGCGGCGGGTGCCCGATGGGATCATCTGTGCTGGGCGTGTGCTTTGACGTGCAGCTGGTCAATCGGGTGCCAGTGGGCGTGCACGACGCGGGAGTGGATGGGATCTGTACCGAATCTCGGTTGACGATTCTGAGTTGATGGTGGATTGAACGGTGGCGGCCGACAAGATCGCATGGAGGTGGGTGGATGAGTCTTCCGAGTCAGTCGTCGCGGGTTGGTATGCGTGGTGGCGCGGTGAGTTCGCGGCGGCGGCGAAAAGGACCGATGCGGGCGCTGATGCCCGTTTTGGTCTTGGGCGCGATCGTGGCGATCGTCTGGTTCGTGCTCCCCAAGAGTGGTTCGGACTCGGGATCGACCGGCGGCACGGATGAACTCGCCAGCGGCGACCAGCCGGTTGAGATCGCCCAAGGTCAACCTGGTGAGCAGCGTGATGCCGGGAACCGGAACACGTCGATGCCTTCGGCACCTCCGAGGTCTTTGCCGGGCACCGAAACGCCTGCCGCGGACGAGGTAGACCGTGCGTTGGAAGTGACGCAGCCCGCGTCGAATACGACAGCAGATCGTGGCAGTACCTCCGGCAACGCAGACAATGCCGGCGGCATGCTGGACCGGGCCCTGGATCGTGATGAGCCAGTGACACTCTCGCAGCGACCGGCGGGCGAACAGACACCGCGGAACACGAACAACTCCAACTCGAACCTGGGCACGGGTCGGGTGCGTCTGCAGATTGACACGGCACGCAGATTGGTCGCAGAGAATGACCGGGTCGGGGCGCGGGCGTTGCTGAGCCGTGTGCTGCGCGATCCGAATCTGGACCCGGACGAAGCAAACTTGGTGCGCGACGAACTGACCGAGATCAACGAGCAGCTGGTGTTTGGCCGATTGGTTGAACCGGGCGACATGCTGGTGGAAGAATACAAGGTCGTTTCAGGCGATTCGCTATCAAGAATCTCAAGCCGGCGTGAGCTGGCGTCGCACTGGAAGCTGATTCAGCGTGTCAACGGGCTCAGTGATCCGACGCGGATCCGGCTGGGGCAGACGCTGAAGCTGGTGCGTGGCCCGTTCCATGCGGTGGTCGACAAGAGTGATTTCAGGCTTGACGTTTGGCACGGGCCGCCGAGCGATCCTTCGCGTTGGGTGTACATCCGGAGCTTTGATGTTGGCTTGGGTGAGTTTGGCGGGACGCCGGTCGGAACCTTTGTGGTCAGCGCCAACAAGCTGGAGAATCCGGGGTGGGTGAACCCGCGTGACAGCCGCGAGCGGTACGAGCCGAATGATCCGATGAATCCGATCGGGGAGTTCTGGCTTGGTCTGCGTGGTGTGGGCGAGAGCGCCGACGTCACCGGGTATGGCATCCACGGCACGATCGAACCCGATTCCGTCGGCCAAAACAGGTCGATGGGATGCGTGCGACTGCGCGACTCAGATATTGCGATGGTGTATGAGCTGTTGGCCGAGCGAGTGAGCCGGGTGGACATTGTGCCGTGATTGTTTGATCAGCCCAGCAGCCGGTCACTTGGTAACGGCGGGGTTGGCTCGGTGGTCCGGGCGGCTTGAACAAGGCGGCGGCAGAACTCTTCGCGCTGGGTGCTGAGTGCAACAGAGAAGTACTCGGGTATCGCGCTTTCGACGTGCTCTTGAAAGTGCGGCCAGGTCTTGGAAAGCACCAGATCGGGCGCGAGAACGCCAGACGCGCGGGGCGGTTCGAGCGCGATCGTGGCCGAACCGAAGTCAACGCACAGCGGGATTTCGCGGAGATCGTGGGTCGTCACGATCGGTTCGCCGCGACCGAGGAAGCGGTATCGAAAGATATCAAGGCGTCCCGGGGCGAGGCGGATGTAGGCAGGAAAGGCGTGTTCACTCAAGAACGCAGCACCGCCAACGACGATTCCAATGAGGCCCCAGATCGTGAAGGTATTCGCAAAGAGCGCGGTGCCCACAACCCACCATCCGCCAGCAAAGATGATGACTGCCAACATGGCCATCGTGAGAAGTAGGAACTTGCGATAGTTCGCGTCTCGTTTGATCCCGAACCACGGGCGGATGATAAGTGGTTCGAAACCGCCTTCGACAGCTTGGAGCTCCTGGTCATTTAGAGTTTGACCTTCGGTCTCGGCACCAGAAGCCAGCAGGGCCCAGCGTTCGAGGGTGTTCGAGCGTCGGCGCTCGGGGATGACCGCCCGCAGGCGATACCGGGTGTCTGTGGTGGGTTTGCTGAACGCGCTCCATGCTTGCTTGTTGAGTTGACGGCCGCCGGAGAGGCGGGTGATCAATCCGAGGACATAGACCAGCCCCAACGCCCCGACTGGGAGGGTGATGAGCAAGGCTGTGACCCGCGGCAGGCCCAATGTGTGACGCAAAAGGAGGAAGAAAAGACCTGCGAATCCGAGCACTGCCATCACCAGCTGCCCTGAAAGGGTCGGGGCGATCAGCTTTGCTTTGCGCAAGCTGGCAAACTCGGTTCCAGGCCGATCGGATACGTGCAGATCGGTCATGAAACACGGGGGGTGATCGGAGCCCGCTTGGGGGTTGGCATTGGTTGCGTCTGATGCTGATTTTTGCGGGTTTTCTGTCATCTTTGCTGGGGCGTGATCGGCATGTTCTCCGGCGGTTATGTGCGGGGGTTCAGCCTACAATACTCGACGGCTCGCGGCTCCTTGGTTGGGGCGTCTGGCACGATGAAAATCGGCGCCGGAATGCAGATTTGGAGCGGGCCGTCTGGCAGTACCTTGGCGGGCCGTATTGGCCGGCGGACGGGTGAAGAGACGACGCATGAGCGATACCCCGAACACGAACAACTCGGACGACCAAACCACCGAGTTTATCCCAGACCCCAACCCCGACATGGGCGCGAAGATCGAGGCCAAGGTGGGCGCCGATCAGGGGACCGACAACGGCGGGTATACCTCGGACCAGATCAAGGTCCTCGAAGGACTCGAAGCGGTTCGGAAACGCCCGGGCATGTACATCGGCGGCACCGGGCTGAACGCGCTGCACCACTTGGTGTACGAAGTCGTCGACAACTCGATCGATGAGGCGATGGCCAACTTTGCGACGTACGTATCCGTGAGCATATTGGCGGACGGCTCGGTGCGCGTGACCGACGATGGCCGAGGTATTCCTGTTGACCCCGTCAAAAACGAAGATCCGAATCTGAACGGGCGGCCCGCGGTCGAGATTGTGCTGACCAAGCTCCACGCGGGCGGGAAGTTCCAGCAGGAAGGCTCGGCGTACAAAGTTTCGGGCGGTCTGCATGGCGTGGGCGTTTCGTGTGTGAACGCGTTGTCAGAGTTCACCGAAGTTGAAGTCTGGCGAGACGGACAGATCCACAAGATTGTCTTCTCGCGCGGCGTCGTTCGTGACGAACTCGTGCACGTCGGGCCCATCCCGACATCGAGCGATCGCAAAAGCGGCACAACCGTGACGTTCCGCCCCGACGACACGATCTTCCCAGAAACGACGTTTAACTACTCGACGCTCTCGAACCGGCTGCGCGAGTTGAGCTACCTGAACCCCGGCGTCACGATCAAGCTCAGCGACGAGCGGGTCGGCTCGGACGGCAAGCCCAAGCACGATGTGTTCCGAGCAGAGCACGGGCTGCTCGAGTACGTTCAGCATTTGATGACGGGCAAAACGCCGCTGTCGAGCCCGGTGTTTTTGACGAAGACGATCGCTGACAAAGACTTGCTGTGCGAAGTCGCGTTGCAGTACCACGATGGGTACAGCGAAACACTGATGACGTTTGCCAATAACATCAACAATGCCGACGGCGGGACGCACGCCCAAGGTTTCAAGGTTGCACTCACTCGCAGCATCAACGGCTATGCGAAACGGACCGGGATCATCAAGGAAAAGGACCCGGTGCCGACCGGAGACGACCTGCGTGAAGGCATGATTGCGGTAATCAGCGTGAAGCTGCCCGACCCGCAGTTCAACAACCAGCCGAAAGAGAAGCTGCTCAACCCAGAGATCGAGAGCTTTGTCTCGCAGGCGGTAAGTGAAGCGTTAACAAACTGGATGGAAGAGCATCCGGCAGAAGCGAAGCGTTTGTGCCTCAAGGGCATCGTGGCCGCCCAAGCACGCGAAGCGGCCCGGAAGGCTCGCGAGTTGACACGCCGGAAGACGGCGTTGGACTCGGGGTCGATGCCGCACAAACTGCGAGATTGCAAAACCAAGGACATGGACCTTGCTGAACTGTTCATCGTGGAAGGTGATTCAGCAGGCGGATCGGCGACGCAAGGCCGAAACGTTGACACCCAAGCGATCCTGCCGTTGCGTGGTAAGCTGCTCAACGTTGAGAAGGCTCGCGTTGACAAGATGCTGCATCATGAGGAAATCCGGACGCTGATCAGCGCCTTGAGGACCGGCATCGGGCAAGACTTTGACGCGACGAAGCTTCGTTATGGCAAAGTCGTCATCATGACGGACGCGGATGTGGACGGGAGTCACATCCGAACGCTGCTGCTCACGTTCTTCTTCCGTCAGATGCCTGAACTCATCCGGCGGGGGCATGTATACATCGCACAGCCGCCGTTGTATCAGATCCTCAAGGGAAAATCGTCGCGGTATGTCATCAACGATCGTGAGCTCGACGGCGTGTTGACCGAGTTGGGGCTTGAGGGTTCGTCACTCGTCATCCGCGACATCGAAGGAGACCACCGCCCGGGCGAGGCACCAGTCACCCACCGAATCAGTGGTGCGGACGCCGCGAAAGTCATCAAACTGCTCTCGCGGCTGCGTGAGCTGGCAGAGATCGCCGAACGCCGCGGCGTTCGCTTTCTCGACTTGCTCGCGTCGCGGCGTGAAGGCGAGCTTCCGACGCACCGTATCACGACGCGGTCGATCGGCGAATATGCATGGTCCGAACAAGAAGCGCATCAAGTTGTCGAGACGCGTGGCTGGCGTTTGGTTGATACCGAGGGTGACGGGGAAGAATCGGCTGAGGGCGAGCTCGCAACAATTCGTGAGCTGCACGAGAACCGTGAGCTGAAGGTTATCTTCAAAGAACTCGGCGAGCTTGGGCTCGACGCGGACGACTATGGATTAATCCGCGAAGAAAGCGTGACAGGCGAGGTCATGCCCGCCAAGTTTGCTTGGGAAACCGAAAAAGTTGGCAAGGCACCAGCCAAGACCGCGGAAGAAGAAGATGGAGATGTGTCGTCGCCTTCTTCGAACGCGAAGGTCGTTGAGGCTGCGAACTTACTGGCGATTCTGGATGGGCTGCACGAGATCGGCCGGCGCGGGATGGAAGTCAAGCGGTTCAAGGGTCTGGGCGAAATGGACGCGATCCAGCTTTGGGAAACCACGATGGACCCAGACGCACGCGTGTTCATGCGGGTTCGTTGGGAGCAGGCGGGCGAAGCGGATGGGCTGTTTAGCCTCTTGATGGGCGAGCAGGTCGAGCCACGCCGGAAGTACATCGAAGACCATGCATTGGAAGTGAAAAACCTGGACGTTTGAGTTCTTTGGTTTGGTTCCTGCCGAGTGCATGGGTTGTTCGGCATCAATCTCAAAGAGTGCTGGCAGAATCCACACATGATTGTGCCGTTTGGTGCTGCTGAGCGGGTGCGTGAGGACCGAAAACGCGCCCGAGTGTTGGCTGGTGAGGCCCTGGACGATTTGAACGGCCGATGCTCTATCCGATGCATTGCACCGGGCTTCTTGAGAGCTTAAGTTTGTCTGCCAAGCCGATCACCGCGGGAGAGTTATCCCATGGAGATCGACGCATGACAAATGAAAACACTTCGAAAGAAAACACGCTGCGGCTCGGACAGCGGGAGCTGCTCAAGCTCGTTCAGGCTATGGACGACGGCAACGATGCGCAATCCAGTTCGCGAGAGCATGTCCGGTGGGAGTTTGCCAAGACCAGGGTTGAGCTGACGGTGAATCAACCGGGTGGATCTCGGCAAACGATGATCGTTGCCACCCGGAACTTGTCGCGCCGAGGCATCGGCGTGCTCCACAGCGCGTACGTGTATCCGAAATCTATGTGTGAAATCTGTTTTACACTAGATGACGGCGAACGCATCAGCGTCGCTGGAGAGGTAATGCGGTGCACGCATGTAGATGGTCGTGTGCACGATGTTGGAATCCAGCTGCAAACGGAGATATCGACCCGAGATGTTTTGGGGCTTGATCCGATGCTCGAAGCGTACAGCCTCGAGCATGTAGAGCCAGGAAGTCTCCACGGCACCGTACTGCTCATGGCAGGGAGCGAACTCGAGCAACAGATTCTCGTTCGCGCTCTTGAAGAAACTAACCTCACGATTCTTGTTGCAGAAGACGAAGATTCTGCCGTCCAAAGAATTGAACGCGGCGTGGATTTGATGCTCTGCGATTCGTTTTTACCCGATGGCAGTTCGGGTGTCGACCTTGTCGCAGAACTCCGTGGATCTGGATTCGATTCGCCGGTCATCGTGATGGGCAGCGCCGACGCAGGGCAAGAGCGCGATGACATTCGAATGTCAGGCGCAAACGGTTTTCTAAGCAAACCGGTATCTGCGAAACGGGTGCTCCAAGCGCTTGCCGAGTTTCTGCTCGGCGGCGGCGATGGCAGCCCAATGTACACATCGTTGCCTCGATCTGATCCCGCGATGGAACTGATGGAAACATTCCTGAGAGAACTACCACGGCTTGCGCTCGAGCTTGAAAACTCGATGAAGGGCAACGATCTGAACCAAGCTTTGCGTGTTTGTCGCGTGCTGCAAGGCACCGGAGAACCACTCGGCTTTGCGGAACTCAGCGAACTCGGGGCGAGGGCAGAACACGCGTTGACCAAGTCGGCGAATGCACGGGCCGGATGTGCTGAGTTACGGACATTGATGATCGCGTGCCGGCGCGTGAAGTATCGGAAGACTGGTTCGTAGATACGAGAAGACCAAGGAGCGATCAGATGGCTGGACAAGGTAAAGAGGGCGACACGCCCGCTCGGAACACGCTCGGAATCGAGCAAGCAACGTACGAGCGTCTTCTCGAGAAGCTGGACGAGGACTCGGACCACGGCACCATTTCTGCCAAACGTCGATACACGCGTGTGCCGCTCATCGACCCCTTTGTCCGCGTGGCGGTTGAGGGCGATACCGGTATGAAGCGCGACATGGTGCTCGCGTGCCGGAACTTGTCAAAGGGAGGAGTTGGAATGCTCCACTCTTCATTCATGTATCCACAAACGGTTCTGACCGTGTATCTGACTCGGTACGATGGCCGGCAAGTGGCACTGCGTGGCAAAGTCGTTCGGGTCGAGCACCGAGGAGGTGTGGTACATGAGATCGGCGTGAAGTTTGACAAGGAAATCAACACACGCGACTTCTTGACGAGTGATATCACCGAATCGACGCCGAGTCTTGAGAATGTACCTCCGGACCATCTAAAAGGTGACCTTACGATCGCAACACTAGACGAAGAAGTGATCGCAGCGATGCGTGAGCATCTGATCGAAACAAGTTTAAACTTCAAAGTCGTCGGCACGGTCGAGGAGCTCGAGGTGGAGCTTGAAAAGAAGCCCGCGATGATCCTCATGGATATTGGGTTTTCCGAAGTGGGTGGGCCGGAACTGGTCAAGAAACTCCGCGTTCGAGGCGTCGGCTGCCCGATCGCGATGATTGGCAATGTTGACAATGAACTCATTCGATCAAAGGTACGGGTCTGCGGTGCGGACTCGATGATCCGCACACCTGTCGAATGCGGTGATGTCTTGCGTGTACTCGGCGAGTTCTTGCTGAGTGCGTGGGATCTCGATGCGCTTGACAAGGCGAGGTCACGTGTTGATCGCGGCACGTTGGTTTCATTGTGCTTCGAGCTCAACAAGCTCGGCGTAGTGATGGACCAACACGTTCGGACCGACGATAAGGTGGCGTTGTTTGGGACCTGCCAATCGATCCGCGGCTTGGCGTTGCTCGTCGGTATGCACGGTGTGGCCGGGATGGCGGAACGTCTTGGCGATCTGGCTGCTGCCAACACCGGTGCTGATGAGATGGAAGAGATGATCGAGCAAGTGAGATTGGGCTGTGCCGCGGCGGGGCGGGCTGCGGCTTAGTCCAGACCGACGTGATACAGCGTTCGAAGGCGCCGGCGCATCGAAGATACATACGCTCTGAGAAAGCGGCAATGCGGACCTTGCATTGGATTGACCGCAGGTCCGCTGCGAATGAAGAAAGCACTTGCCTAACCCGTCCCACGATCTGTGATCTGAGCATCCAATCAAGACCAAAACGCACAACGCCCGGGAAGATCCCCGGGCGTTGGTGTAGGAAGGGTGACCAACGGGACTTGAACCCGCGACCCCCGGGATCACAACCCGGTGCTCTAACCAACTGAGCTATGGCCACCATGGCACCGCACAGGCATGCGACGCAGGTGAGAGTTTAGCCCGGAAAGCGCGGGTAAGTCATGCGTTGATACCCCGAGAATTCGGCCTTTCGTTGTGACGGGGGGCTAGCATCGCCGATTGATCACAGGGTCGCGTGGTGCGTGTCCGGGGCGAGGGATTCCTGGATGCGATCGCGGCCGCTGGGCGTTTTGACGTTTGCCGAACTCGGGCGGGCGTAGAGGAGTGATCGCATGGGTGCTGTGAGCGTAGAACAGCTTGATCTATCGGCGGATCGGGCGCACAAGAACGTACCGACAGCCGAGCTGATTGAGCGGGTGCTGTCACGTGGCGAGGGTTCGCTGGCTTCGAATGGCGCGGTGGTGGTCAAAACCGGCGATCGCACCGGACGGAGCCCCAAGGACAAGTTCCTTGAGGACACCGGAGCGATCCACGGCAAGATCGATTGGGGCGCTGTGAACCAGCCGATGACGCCGGAGCAGTTCGATATTGCCCAGCGGATCGCGACCGACTATCTCAACAAACAAGATGATGTGTACGTTTTCGAGGGCTTTGCCGGCGCGGACACCGCGCACCGGCTCGGTGTTCGTGTGGTGACGCACATGGCGTGGCACGCGTTGTTTGCCGAAACGCTTTTCATCAAGCCAGGTTCAGCTTCGGACGGCGGCGATGGATCATGGAACCATGACTGGACCGTGATCAATGCCGGCACCCACAAGCTCACCGCTCAAGAGCAGGCAGAGCTTGGACACGGGACGCAAACGCTGATCGCGCAGTCGCTCGAAAAGAAGACGGTCGTGATCATCGGCACCGAGTACGCCGGCGAGATGAAGAAGGGCATTTTCTATGCCATGAACTTCGATATGCCCGAACAGGGCGTGTTCCCGATGCATTGTTCTTGCAACGTCTCAAAGGATGGCGAAAACGTGGCGCTCTTCTTCGGGCTTTCAGGCACGGGCAAAACGACCCTGAGCGCGGACCCGAACCGAGCACTTGTCGGCGACGACGAGCATGGCTGGGGCCCCGGCGGCGTGTTCAACTTTGAGGGCGGGTGTTATGCCAAGGTCGTTGGGCTCACGCACGAAAAAGAGCCGCAGATCTTTGACGCGATCCGATTCGGCTCTGTGCTTGAAAACACGAACATGGACGTCGCCACACGCGAGCCAGACTACGAAGACATCTCGATCACCGAAAACACCCGGGTGACCTATCCGGTGGATTTCATCCCTGATGCGCGGATCCCGAGCATTGCGGGTCACCCACAGAGTGTGGTTTTCTTGACGGCGGACGCGTTTGGTGTGATGCCGCCCATCAGCAAGCTGACACCTGAACAGGCGATGTACTACTTCATCAACGGGTACACGAGCAAGCTGGCGGGCACCGAAGAGGGCGTGACGGAACCGCAGGCGGCGTTCTCACCTTGCTTCGGTGGGCCCTTCATGCCGCGGCGTGCGGGTGAGTACGCCCAAATGCTCGCCGACCGGATCAAGCAGCACGGCTCGAGTGTCTGGCTGTTGAACACGGGTTGGTCGGGCGGGCCATACGGCGTTGGCAAGCGATTCAGCTTGCCATACACACGTGCGATGGTCAGCGCGATTCTCTCAGGCACGCTCGATTCGGTGCAGACGCGGGAGCATCCGGTGCTTGGATTGCAAATGCCAGTGAGTGTGCCCGGCGTGCCCGACAACGTGCTCGACCCACGTGCCACGTGGAGCGATACCGCCGCGTACGACGCCAACGCGACCAAGCTCGCTGAGCTGTTCCGTAAGAATGACATGAAGTTCGAGATGCCCGACGCGGTTCGGGCGGGTGGGCCTAAAGGCTGATCGCCGAAGTTAGAAATTGGCCGAACCTTGAACCCCGGGCAACTGTCCGGGGTTTTTTCATAGGCCTCTCTGGCCGATCGTGAACTCTGACTCCTCGTCGCGGGCAAGTTCATGATGGGCGGGACGCTACGATGAGGGCGCGGTCGGCGATACACCGGCGCGACGAGTTCTATCCAATGGAGAATGACCATGAGCGCGGATCAACGCAAGCCCTTCGTCGGCGGCAACTGGAAGATGAACGGCACCCGAACCGAAGGGATCGGATTGGCGCAAGGGGTTATCGGGTCAGTGGGTGACCTCGCAGGCGCGGTCGATATCGCGGTGTTCCCAGCGTTCCCATATCTCAGCGAGATCGGCGGTTCGATGGACGGCGCGGGCCTGATCTTGGGGGCTCAGGATGTCTACCACCAGGAAAAGGGGGCGTTCACGGGTGAAGTTTCGGTCGGCATGCTGCAGGATTGCGGCGTGGGAGCGGTTTTGGCCGGTCACTCAGAACGCCGGCATGTGATCGGCGAGGACGATCGCACGGTGAACAAGAAAGTGATTGCGACGTTGGCGGGCCGAATGGTTTCGGTGCTCTGCGTAGGGGAGACACTCGGACAGCGCGAGGCCGGTGAAACCGACCAGATCAACGAACAACAGACCCGGCTGGGGCTCGCAGAAGTCTCCGAGAGCGATCTTGAACGAGTGGTCATCGCATACGAGCCGGTCTGGGCGATCGGGACAGGGAAAACGGCGACACCCGAGGACGCCCAGGACGCCCACCGCAAGATCCGGGGGGTGGTCGGTGAGATGTACGGTGAAACGGCGGCAGGCGGGATCCGGATTATCTATGGTGGCTCGATGAAGCCTGGCAACGCCGAGGCACTGATGGCGATGCCTGACATTGATGGCGGACTGATCGGGGGGGCAAGCCTGGTGGCGGAAGACTTCGGTGCAATTGTCAAAGCCGGGGCTACGGTCACCAAGTAAGGATGCGGTCGGGCCGGCGAGAATGACCTTTGGACTGTCCGAGGTTGGGGGCGAGCCTAGGATCTTCGCCCTCGGCGTGGTGCGCTGGGTTGGACGAGACAAGTGCCTTTGGGCGCATGATTTGGAGCGATGCTTTGCTGACTCTGGCGATCAATCCCGCGATCTGGACCAACTTCGCTGTCGTGGCGTTCCTGTTGGTGTGCCTTTTGATGATTCTGGTCGTGCTGATTCAGCGTGCTCAGGGCGGCGGGCTTTCGGGCGCGTTCGGCTCGGGCGGCGGTGGCGGTGCGGGTGCCGGGCAGACCGCGTTTGGCACCAAAACCGGTGATGTCCTGACGTATGCAACGATCGGCGTGTTCATTGTGTATCTGCTCGTGGCGGTCGGGCTGAACTTTGCGATGCGGCCTTACACAGGCGATGCGAGTACGTTACCAGTGGTTGCATCTCCCGAAGCAGCTGCAGAACTGCTTGAAGAGGACGCTGAAACGAGCGACCCAGAAGGTGACGCATCGGTCGACGGAGTGATTGACGATGCCGCCGATGCTGTTGGCGATGCGATCGATGATGTCATCGACGGAGAATCCGGGATGGATACCGAGTCCGTGGTTGAGCCAACGGCGGATCCGGCCGATGAGCCCGTGATCGATCCAGCGTCTGCCGAGCAGCCCTGATCGGGAAGCCAACGCAGACGAGTGATCCGGCGTATGCTGGGCGATCTCGGGGGCGAGAAGTCCGGGCGATGCCCAGGAGAAGCGTTTGATTCGCAGTATGACTGGCTTTGGAGATGCATCGAGCCACGACGGCAACCTCGCGTTTGGTGTCGAGGTTCGCTCGGTCAACAACAAGTTTTTGAAGACAACGATCCGTGTGCCGGAGCGTTTGGCGGCGCTCGAGCCAGAACTTGAACAGTTGATCCGTGGGTCGGTGGCCCGCGGGTCGGTGACCCTGACAGTGACCTGTTCTGAGACTGGCGAAGCCGCGGCGCACACCGTGAATGCAGATGCATTGCGAAAGTACGCCGAGCAGATCAGCTCGGCGCTTGGCCTGGGTGTTTCTGACTTGAACGTGGCGCAGTTGGTGACGTTGCCGGGTGTGTTGCAGGCACCTGGAGACGAGGAGAGCCGGCTGCAGAGTTCGCGCACTGCGATCCGGCCTCTGGTCGCGCTAGCGCTCGAGCACTTGGTGCAAATGCGAACTCGCGAAGGCACGGCACTCGGTGACGATCTCACTGGGCACTTGGACTTTATTGGTGTTCGGATGGATCGGCTAACGGAGATTGCGCCGCGGGTTATTGTGGACTATGAGCGCCGCCTGAAGTCTCGGATGGATGCACTGCTGACGGAGTCCGATGTCGCGACCGAAGCCGATGTGCTGGTTCGCGAGATCGCGGTGTATGCCGAGAAAACGGACATCGCCGAGGAGCTGGCCCGTTTGGGCGAGCATCTCAAGCATTTCCGAGATCTGCTCGCATCGACCGAAGATCGACCCCTGGGACGGACGATGGATTTTCTGAGCCAGGAACTGCTGCGTGAAGCGAATACGATCGCGAGCAAAAGCCCCGACGCAGAGATGAGCCGTCTGATTGTCGAGATCAAGGGCGCGATCGACCGGATCAAAGAACAGGTGCAGAACGCTGAGTGAAACGCTCCGCAGCATGGTTCGGAACTGGGAACACCTCGCGGGGGCGGAGGCGTCGTGACAGGACAAGCGACCCCTGCAAATGGAATAGGTTCTGGCGCCCTGAGCGGAGTAGCGATTGGGCGCGAACGATTCGCGCCGCATGAGTTGCGTGAAGTTCTTTCTCACTATGAACTGGGTGAGGTTCGCGGCGTGCGAGAGGCGGCACTCGGAACGCCGACAAGCCCAAAGGCCATCGTGGATTGTGCTCGCGGAATGATGCTGCTCAAGCGGCGGGCCCGGGGCGTTGATGCGCCTGGGCTCGTAGCTTTTTCGCACGAGATCATGCTTGGATGCGCGAGGCGCGGCGTGTGCGTCCCCCCACTGGTTGGGACGCGAGAGCTGAACAACTCGATCGTGCAGCTCGATGATCGGGTGTATGAGCTCTTTGTATTCATCGAGGGAAACGTCGATCCGCGTACGATGGCCAGCGCAGAGCGATGCGGGTCGCTGTTGGGCGAGTTACATCTCGCGCTCGAAAACGTGTTCGAAGGAGCTGCGGACCGGCTCAACAAACTCGGCGTGCCCAGCGAGCCTTTGGCAATCGATCCAAGCCGTGCGGATCGGGCGTCGTTGGATGCAGAAATCTCCGATGTAGTGCGCGGCGTACTTGAGCGCGCGGCCTGCTTCTCAACTGAATCGGAAACCCGGTTGGTCCACGGCGATTGGCACCCGGGAAACGTGATCTTTCGGGCCGATGAGCCTGTCGCAGTTTGCGATTTCGACAACACGCGATTGGGATCTCGCGAACGCGAAGTCGCGCAAGGTCTGGCACAGTTCTCGCTAAAGCGTGGACTTTCGGGAGAGTCCCCATCGCGATGGACTGCGGAAGCGGACTTTGATCGGCTTGCGGCGCATTGGCGTGGATACACGCAAGAGCACCCGGGCCTGCTCGATGTCGATCGAGTTGCAGGGCTGATGCCCGGTGTGTTGATGGAAGAAGCGCTGGGGTCGAATAGTCCTGAAATCGTTTGGGCGGTCCTTCGGAAGGCGCAATGGCTCGAGGATCGGCGGGCTGAAATCATCTCAGCCATGCACGCGGGCACAACCAGCTGAGTTTAGAGGCTTCTGCCCGGCGCGCTTTGGTTTATACTCTGGGCATGCTGATCGTCTTCAAGATTTTGACGGGGTTTGCGTTGCTGATCGCTCAGCCGAGCAAATCTCCTGCGAGTCCCAGTTTCCAGAGTCTCCTCGAGCAACTTGATTCAGACGTTTGGATCGAACGCGAGCGTGCGATGGCATCAATTGGTGCCTCAGAATCGATCCCGATGGACTCGATCGAAGCGGCGTTGCTGGGAGATCGTCTGTCGGCAGAACAGCGGATGCGTTTGGAACGGGCGGCTGTCAACCGATTCCGATTCGAACCGCTGGGTGGATTGGGCGTGAGCTTTGGGCAGGCGAGCGAGGGTGCGGTTCAGATCGGAAGCGTGGTCGAAGGTTTCCCGGCAGCGAAGATACTCGAAGCGGGCGACCTGATCACGGCTGTGGGCGACCGAGTCATCGGAGGCCAGGACCATCTGCGTGCAGAGATTTTGAGCCGACGCCCTGGCGAGTCGTTGCCGGTGCTCGTGCGGCGTGGCAGGATCGTGCTGGAACTGAACTTGCCGCTCGGCGAGTACGCCAACCTGACGGGCGCGGCATCGCTTGATGATGCGACCGTTGCCGCGGCGCTGCGATTGCGACGCAGCCGAGCAGGCGTTCCCGAGACTGAACCCGATCGAATCGGCACTGGCATCGATACCCGAACTTGGTTGGACGCGGCGTTTAGCAACCGTTTCGAGCCCATCGCGGGCGACGGCGAGCGGCGCGGTCCCGTTGTGGTGCCGAGCGGTTCGGTTCGAGCGATGGACAGAACGCGCCGGCGGCGGTCCTACTGGAAGAACTTGGCGAGCGCGGCTGATGAATCGATGCGAGTCGCGCGAGAGTCACTGCAACGACAGATGACTTCTGGGCTGCTGCTCCGAGGTGTGTATCTGGACTATCAGCGATCTCTTCTCACGCAAGTTCAGCGCGCGCAAGGCAACGGCGAAGATGTCGCAGGCCTTGAACTCGCATTGGATCAACTCGCAAACAAGCTTGCAGATCTAGATGCTCGGCTAAGTGAAACCGCTCAAGAAATCGATCGCGAAGAACCGTGATTCGATTGGCGTTTTAGCGGCGTCTCATCAGGCCCGTTCGCGCAAGTTTGCAAGCAACTCAAGCACTGAAGCTCTGGCATGCGCGAAGCATGGGCGCTCGTTGTCTTGTTCTGTCAGAGCAATGACGCGTTCGCAGCGTTCGATATGGCGGGCTGGACGCATGGTTTTGGTCATGTCATGCCCATTGTCATAGACATCCGCGAGTTTGACGAGCCTTGACTGCCATGGGCCGACCGCGAGACGTGCGTCATAGTCAGTTTCGCGCCGCTCCTCTGGGAGGAGCATGTTCTTGGTCATGGCTGCAACTGCATCGGCGACATCGGTACCAAACCGACGATCGATGTCATCATAATCGGTCGCGGTGTCTTCGATCGTGTCGTGAAGCAGCGCACAACAAATAGCGACTTCATCATCGCAGCCGAATACATCACGGATGGTCATCGCGACGCGAAAGGGATGGGCAACGTATGGCGTTTTACCATCTTTGCGTTGCTGACCATGATGTGAACGCGCGGCGAAGGAAGCTGCTTTTTGCCAGAGGGGGATATTCACGCGGCGTGATCCTTCCTTCGATGCGCGATGCAGATTATGCCTTCTCGACGATGACCTTGATGCGCCCCGGGTTGCCGCCGTGCTCATCGAAGAGGATGAGCTCATTGCCGGTTTCCTTGAGATAGGGCTTGGGCAATGGCACGGTGAGTTGTGGCGGGACCTTCTTGAGGTCGGCGGTTTGCGAGAAGTAGCGACCAAGGTTGTGGCCGTTGAGCATAACGATGCCCTTGGTCATGCTCGATAGGTCAAGCGAGATGGCAACTCGACCGGCCGGTGCGTTGAAGAACGTGCGCCACCAGCCAGGGATCGTCTCCTTGCCCAGATTGGACTTGGCGACTTCTTGGTACTGGTTTTCGGATGGGGTTTCCCATTTGGCGAATGACCAGTCACCCTTATCGGTGACGGGGCTCGCTGCTTCGAGGAACTTGCAGTTGGACAAAGTCGCGAGGATCTCGTTGACGCGCTCGTCGGCACCGTCTCCCTCGCCTTCATCGGTATGCAGCGCAAGTTGGAGAACGTTGTTCCCACGCTTGGTCTGTTCTGTCGCGAGGTAGATCCGGCGGGACTGTTCGGCGTCGATGAAGTCGATCGGATCGTCGTTGAGCAGGACAACTGCACGGGCTGGCAAAGGCGGGAGATCCATCGTCAACGGCGAATGCTTGCGGTGGGCAAACGACCACGTGATCCGGCTGGGATGGGTTTTGTCGCCGATACGAACATTAAACAGCGGGGTGCGCCATTCGAGGAGATCGAAAGGCTCAGCGGTTTCGAGCTTGGGCTTGGGGGTCCGGAAGGTTGCCGTTTCGAAGAGGTGGCCGTAGAGACCCTTGCGATCGCTAATGATGGAGCTGCCCGATGGGTAGCCCATGTTGTCAGCAAGACCGACGAGCGTATGGGTGCCCTTCTTGAGCGATAGGGAAAGGGTGGTTTCGGCGCCCGGACCCTTGCCGAGGACGCCGATCGGTTCAGAGTCGAGGAAGAGCTGGAGACGGTCTTCCATCTCGGGAGCACCGATCTTGAGCTTGCGTGTCGCGCCCGATCGGAGATTGATGCGGTACCAGCCGTAGCCCTGGGGAGCGCCAAGACTCGGAAGAGAGTCTGGCCCATTGATCTGCGCGAAGCGCGGGGACGACCCTTCTACGTGCGGGGTATCCGTGGCGAGTTCCCAGTTTTCGAGATCGATGGATGGGAGTTTCGCGGGGGCGGCGTCTTCGGGCGCTTTGGTTGTGACAGCGGTAATGTTGCCGTCTTCAGTGATTTCAATATGGGTCTTGGATGAGCCGGGGAGTGGCTCGCCGAGCGTCGTCAACGAGGACACACCGATGAATGTCTTGGTATCGGTGTGGAAGCTCTCGTCGGCGAGCGCTTCGGAAACGACACAAATCGTGACGTCGTCAATCTTCGCCGTGACCGGTCGGCGACCCGAGGGGACTTCGAGATCGATCGGCGTGCCGTTGATCGAGACGGTGCCGCTGGCGCCGGTCGGTCCAAACACGACGAGCGTGTTGTTGGCAAAGAAGAGCGGGCAGAGCGTCGAGTAGTCGAGCATCGAGCGCCCGGTCAGGTGGGTGTCAAGCAAGCACCATTGGACGTGCTGGGTGCCGAGGGCGATATCGAGTGACGAGCCATCAGGCATGAGCAGCGGGAGCGTGCCGGGCTTGGATTTCTTTGGCGAGAAGATAAAGAGCGCATCGCCCTGTGAGCCCTTGAGATGCGTTACGGCACGGCCGGTGATGACACTGTCTGTCCGTGGCGCGGGGTCGATGACGACTGCCGGATCTTCGGGCGTGTGGTTGGCAAAGACGCGAGAGAAAGACGAAGCAAACGTTGTAACCCGACGGATGGCGTGGTAGAGCGGCGTGGGGCGGCCGTGGGCATCAAGGGCAGCGTAGAGGTCCTGTGCGGGCGCAAGCATCGTGTGCTCGCCTCGGGGGGACTGACCGGCCCAGAAGCCTTCAGCGGTGCCGCAGGCGAAGGTAGAGAGGTTGTACTGGCCGGCGGTCGCCAGAATCTCGGCCAGCTGGCGCTGCATCACCAGCGGCTCGGTCGGTTCTGGTGGCTGCTCGCCGAAACGGGGGCGTCGGACGGGGCCGAAGTCGATCGCAATCTGGGGTTGATCCGGACGGACGGCATTGAGCTGGCGGAGGAGGGCGAACATATCGCCCTCGCCGGTCCAGCCGTCGATCTCGCCTTCGACGCCCTGCCAAAGGTTGTTGGCGTTGATGCGGGGAAGGGTGAGACCCGCTTCGCGGAGATACCGTGCGAGCTCGGCGAGATAGCCGGTCGCTGCGATCGCGTGGTCACAGGTCCAGTGAGATTCGTTTTGGATGAGGACGATGGGCCCGCCGCCGGCCGTGTTCGCCTGGAGGTCTTTGACCTGCTTGGCGAGTTGGGTGAAGAACTTACCGGTTGCTTCTAGGAACGGCTGATTGTGTGAGCGGAGGATGGCATCGTCTTGGTGATGCAGCCAAGACGGGATGCCGCCAAGATCCCACCCGGCGCCGATGTAGGGCCCAGGGCGGAGGATGGCTTGCAAACCTGCTTCCTGAACAAGTTTCAGGAAGTGGCGTACATCGTTGTCGCCCTTGAAGTCGAACGCTCCTTTTCGGGGCTCGATGCGGTTCCAATAGACCGGAGTCTCGATGGTGTTGAAACCGGCGAGCTTGGCAGCGTGAATACGCTCGTGCCAAGTGTCTCGCGGGAAACGCTGAAAGTGAATGGCAGCAGAGACGATCCAAAATCGTTTGCCATCGATCGAAAGGGACTTGCCGTCGAAGGTCACCGCGGGCATAGAAAGGTGCTCCGGATTGGGCTTGGCGGGATGCTCCCGCCGCCGGGAGATGGTGTTCGGGTTCGGTGCGGCCGAACCACGTGACAGAAGGCGGACTTGGACAGTAGGAAGGCACTTTGCAATTCGCAACGGGCGGGCCGGGGAGCGGTAGACTCACGCCCCGACTTACTTCGGTTCATAATCACGGATGGAATGGCTCTAAACATATGATTCAACAATCACTTAAGTCTAATTACAACGAGCTTACAGACCCCTTCCAAGCCCCAGACGTTGGGAGTAAGAGAAAGTTGTGGTTCTTCCAAGAAAGTGGGAAACTGACAATTGTGGGCGCCTTGTCCGTTTGTGCTTTGGCCGGAGGGTGTTCGCCAGGCATGTCAAAAATCGACCGAGATACCCAGCGAGTGATCGCTGAACGCGTCGCAGCATTGGGTGGCGGCGCCGTCGCTCCGAGGGCATCCGAAGGCGGCCAGATCGGAGACCGATCCGGCTGGTACGAAACGGAACCGGCCACCGTAAACCCAGACGCTTCTGCATTGTCATACGACCCTGCGGACGAGGCCCGCGATGTCGCGGCGATCCTTGAGGGCTATGCGGAAAGCGTGCAAAGCGGCAATGCAGACGCGCTCATGCTCGACCTTGATGGCGTGTTCCGACTGGCTGCGTCTTCGAGCCGGGAACACCGGCAGGCAGAAGAGGATTTCATCCTGGATGTTGTCTCGCTGCTGATCGAACGCCACCGATGGAGCCCCCGGCTATTCAACGACACCACCGTTTCGTACGGCGGGCAGGGCGACGGCGGGACATTCGACGCCGCGCTGTCGGTCATCAACTCGCTGCGCGTTTCGCAACGTTTGCCGTTCGGTGGTTCGGTCGAGGCGGCATGGGTCGCGCGGGCCGCACAAGAACTCGTGAACGAGAGCACCAACGCCTATACGTCTTCAAGCGACATCGTGCTCAGTGCGGACATTCCGTTGTTGAGGGGCGCGGGGATGGTCGCTCGAGAGGACCTGATCTTGGCTGAACGCCAGACGGTGTATGCCTCTCGCACGTATGAAAGATTCCGGCGGGCGTTGCTCGTTTCGATCGCAGCAGATTACTTCGACCTGCTGCAAACCAGAGCACGGATCGGGAACCAGCAGCGCCAGTTGGAATCTCAACTGCGTCGCCAGGAAGAGACCGCTGCCAAAGTGCAGGCAGGCCGGTTCAACCCGTTCCAAAACGACATCGTGGCGAACGCCGTGAAGCAATCACAAGCACAGCTGGCAAACCTGCGTGAGTCGTACATCTTGCAACTGGAGCGATTCAAACTACGACTCGGGCTCGACCCGCGGCTTGACATTGAACTCGGCGATCCCGGGCTGTCTCTACTCGAACCGAGCATTGTGCCTGAAAGCGCGGTCGGGGCTGCTCTTTCGTATCGTCTTGATCTCCAGAATCGGCGAGACCAGGTCGTCGATGTTGAGCGCGCCGTCGCAAACGCGCAGAACAACACGCTCGCCGACTTTGATTTGAACGCATCCGTCACCGTGCCGACTGATCCCAATGATGATCAAGGTGGGCTCGGGTTGGATCGCGAAGAGACTTCGTACTCGATTGGTGCCACGTTTAGTCTGCCTTTGGATCGGCGAATCGAACGATTGTCATTGCGCCAGGCCCAAATCCGCCTCGAACGGCAGCGTCGTTCGTATGAGGAGTTCCGCGATTCGATCGTGATCGAAGCGAGGCGTGCGGTCCGTGCGATTGACTTGTCGCGGTTCCAGCTGCAGCTGGCCGAAACCCAGATCGACATCAACCGCCGGGGCTTGGAAGACCTGTCGTTGCGAGACGATGCCGACCCGCAGGCAGTGCTTGACCGGCAGAACGCATTGCTTGATGCAGAAAACTCGCGCGATCAGGCGGTGACCGACCTTCGCAACGCGGTGCTCGAGTACCTGCTCACATCGGGGCAGATGAGAGTCAAACCGGATGGGACGTTTGATGCGCCTGGTGGCATGTTGACGGATCGCCCGGCCGGTCCGTGATCGGTTTCGTTGCTGGTTTAGAGGTCGATGTATTCGTACTGATTGTGGATGCGCGGCACGCCGTTGATGTCGAGAAGGTCGGACTCACCGGTTTCCTTGAAACCGAGTGATTCGGCGACTCGGCAACTCGCCGTGTTTTCAGGCTGAATCATCGCGATGACTCGGTGCAGCCCGAGCCCGACAGTAAGGTCGGCGGTCGCGTAGTGAAGCAGGGCCTCGACGCCCTCGCGTGCGTATCCGAGGCGTTGGTGAATCGCATCGACCCAGCAGTTGGCATCGCAGCGCCAGTCGAGCCCGCGTTCGACTTTGATCAGGTTGAAGCAACCGACAAAGGTGCCGTCCTCGAGAAACGCGGCCCGGCGCCAGGCGGTGCGGTTGTTGTCGGTCTCGATGGTGGTCTCGACCCAGCGGGTGAAGAG
>JBGCEB010000046.1:0-15205 GCA_045106075.1 Phycisphaerales bacterium | reverse complement strand
GCAGTATAGTAATTATCTCGAACACTGGCTGGCAGGGTGTTGCTAGCAACTCGCAGCGGCAAAGCGACCGCGTTGAGGATGCACCGATGACACAGAGCATTCAATCAAGAACCATGCGGGCAGTCGATTCCCAGCCCATCGTGGATATCCACACTCATCTTTATGCACCCTCCTTCGGCGCATCTGGATCTAAATGTACTGATCCGTTGTTGCTCTGGGGAATCGATGAGCTGCTCGGGTATCACTATTTCGTTGACGAAGTGTTCCGTGTACTCCCAGCTCATGGTGAAAAGGGTTCATTAACACCTGATGCATTCTGGCGCATGCCTATCTCTGAACGAGCGGATTTGGTATGGCAGAAGCTTTTCGTCGATCGCCCCCCAGTGAGCGAGGCCTGCGTCGGTCTCATCGACATTCTCACTTCGCTGGGGCTTGATCCCAACGCGTCGAACTTAGTCGGCTATCGCTCGTGGTTCGCGGCGCGAGATCTAAACGAGCACATTGACGAAGTCATGCGTCTTTCAGGCGTTGCAAAAATTGTCATGACCAACGAGCCTTTTTCCAGCATCGAGCGTCCGCGCTGGCTTGACGATCCCGACGTGGCCGAAGACTCACGGTTCGCTCCAGTTCTCCGTGTGGACCCGATCGTCGAGCAATGGCCCGATGCATGCCGTGCTCTGTCCACATGGGGTTACGGCACGCACGAAGATCTATCTGATGATACTCTCGTGGAAGTTCGGCGATTCCTCGATGACTGGATTCTGCGCACGAAACCGGAGTATCTCGCGTGTAGCCTCTCGCCGAACTACAAGCATGATCACGAGAGTTCGGATCCGGCGATACGCCGTTTTTCACGTCTGTTCGACGCGTGTCTTGTCTCTGCTGCTCGAGATCATGGCCTGATGTTGGCGTTGATGATCGGTGCAAAGCGTGCAGTGCATCCCGAGATGCAGCTCGCGGGCGATGGGCTCGGGCGGTCCGACATGGATCAGCTCGTTTCAGTTGCACGGAATCACTCTGAGGTCACTTTCCTTGTCACATTACTCAGCCGCGAAAACCAGCATGAGCTGTGCGTGGTTGCTCGTAAGTTTTCGAATATCATCCCATTTGGCTGCTGGTGGTATCTGAATACAACCTCTCAGATCAAGGAAATTACCCGGATGCGTTTCGAGCTTCTTGGAACAGCGTTCATACCTCAGCACTCAGACGCGCGCGTGCTCGAACAGCTCGTTTACAAGTGGCGTCAGTCGCGTCGTCTGATCGGTGAATGTCTTGCCGAGCGCAATGCCGAGGCCGAGCATGCGGGTGCGAAACTCCTCGATGATCAAATCAAAGCTGACGTTCATCGTTTGCTCTCAGCGAACTATGAACGTCGATTGGTATGACCTTGACTTCTCGCTATCAGGATCTTGGCCGAGGAGCAGTGCTGAAACGGGGGGGCGATCCTCCATATGGAAGGCAATCTCTTGTGCGCTGCCAGTTTCGTGAGGATTGATCCTAATCAGGCATCAGAGTAGCCGGTTCGAAATCGGGTCTGATGCATCCATCCGCTGCCCAGCTGGCAGGCAATACTCTGATCGATTCCCAGTCATTTACGGCCGGAAAGCCGTTGTAATCATGGGCAGCCGGCGTTGTAGAACCCGATGAACGCAGCCACATCAAAGAAGTTGAACGACCCAAACGGCGCGGCTAAGTCCGCCGCCGGGTCTGCCGAGTTGTAGAAACTGATGTACGTCGCGACATCGAAGAAGTTGAGTGTGCCGAACGGAGCCGCGAGATCCGCGAGACAGCGCGGGCGGCGGCTTACGCCCGGCCAGAATCCGCCGTGCAATTCCAGGACTCCCCCGACCAGCGCTGCCCCCGCGTCGGGTTGACCGATCGTCCCCGATTGCACGTATACGCCGCCCGATAGATTTGATGCCCCGCCGCCATCGACGGTGTAGGTGGTGATCCGATAGTCCTGGGCTGCGGCTGCGGTGGTCGCGGCGAAGAGAGTCAGGAGTTGAATGGGATACATGAGTGATCTCCTTGCTGTGGAGGATGAGTGAGTTCAATTCGAACTGTGGATCAAGCACTGATGACCAGCATCTGGCAGCCGATCCGTCCGGGGTAATGGCGATCGCAAAATCACGGCCGACCAATGACGATGCTGCCCGGCGCATTTGGTTGGAGTAAAACCGCCTCGTTGATCGTAAGTCGTTCGTCATAGTTCCCCGGTGCGATCGTCAGCCGTGCCCTTGTGGGGTCATGAGGCGTGCCCAAGTCTTCGGGATAGAACTTAGCGATCAACCCGAGTTCGATCTGTCCAAACGGGTCGTCTTTCCAGCCATAACCCTCGGCGCCGCTTGCCGCATCAACATAGATCGGAGCCGTGAACTGGAAGATATCATCGCTGTAGGGGGCTCCGAGGTGATCGAAGACCTGCATGCGTATCTGGTTGACGCTGTTGATCGCAATCTCGGTAAAAGCGCCGTGCCGGCCGGCCCCGACATTGAACACCGGAATTGACGGACGGCCGAAAAATCCGTCCTCGTCGAAGTCGACTTGTCGATCGAACTCGGACGCCCCCGGGCGAAAGTGAATATGCCCGTTGATGATCAACACAACGTTGTAGCCATCGAGCGCATCCCAGAACGTGTCGATCTGAGCGTCGGTCCACCAGCCGTTGCGTGCAAAGCTGTCGACTCCGTAGTGCTGAATCAAGACAATCGGCCGCCCGCTATCACCGACATGATTCGCCAGGTCAGCCTCTAAGAACGCGAGCGCCGACATCGGGTTGATTTCTGGTTTGTCCGGATGTGGCATGTTTCCGGGAAACACGTTGAGCTGCACAAAGTGCACGTCGTGCCAATCCCACGAGTAGTGCGGGAGCGGATCGATGAACGCGGATCGCATCGTCGACCGCTTCCGGTCGCGGACAAAGTCGAGAACGCGAGACGAAGTCCCATCAACATCGTGATTCCCAAGACCGTCGAAGACGTTTCTCTCAGAACCGGCGACGCTTGCCTTGTACGCGTTGGTGTGGCCGATACCAGAAAACTGCGTTAGATCACCGGCCATCACCACGCCGCGGTAACCCGTTCCATCGCCGACGAGCGAGCACATGAGCTGGTTCGTCGCGTTCGGGATGGCAACTTTCTCTGCCTCGGTCAGGTCGAGGCCGGTCGAGCAGGGCGGACAGAACTGGCAGTCCGAACTGGCGAGAAAGTGAACGCTTCTGAACAGTGAATCCGCTCGCGGAGGTGCGACGTCCATCGGGTTCCCGCCCACGGTGAACCCCTCGGCATACGGATTCGGGATACCGCCCCAGTTCGCTGGGCGCGGCTGTTCGCGGATGTACACAGTACCGTCGCGATCGGCGGATACGTGGGCTTCCCAGCTGTTGATAACTGAGGTCGATCCCGGGGTGCTGATCTCGACGATCCTGTCATCCGTGGGCGAACCGCTGGTCAGATTGAACGTTGTCGTTTGACCCGGCGCAAGCGTCCGTGCGAGCAGCCCGTTGTCCTGGACCGATACAACGACTGTGAAGCTCGATTCATTGATGATATCGACGCCCGAGGCCGTGGATGCGAATCCAAAGACTGCTGCGGCGAGGGTTGAAGCAAGTACATGTTTCGGTTTCATGGTGGTTCCTCCTCTGGTGCTTACTGAAGGTTGACAAGCACAAGGACGAGACCGGTCTCGCCGTCCAGCGTGGACATGGCTTTCCCAATCACGGTGCCGTGTGCGCGGTCCCGATCGGTGGCCTTCATAGCGTGACCTTCGAGCGACGCGGTGGTGAGCAGGTCGCCCGGCCGGATCGGACCTCCTTCAGTTGAGCACTTGACGTAGACGCGTCCGGTCATGGCGACCTTGGTGTCGCCGTCGAACTGGCCGTCGTATGCGAGCGACATGCCGTAGGGCAGCCCGCCAGCGCCGCTGACCACCCCCGCGACCTTGGAGTCGTACGCCTCGCTCGAAGGCATCAGCCGGCCTTCTTGACCGGGTGTCGGGTCGATTGAAACGACAGTGCCCGCTTCGATCACCTTGCCGGTCGAGCTGTCAAAGCCCTCGACGATGTCAGCGCCACGAATACGGATCGCGCCGCCCACATCGAGCCGTTCGGTCGGATTGCTCACGCCGAACCCGACGTTGCCGGCGCTGTTGATCACCATGCGCGGTGCCCCGGCTGATTGATCGGAGATGACAAAGGACCCAGGTCCTTCCCCGTTCGCGCTGCCGGCTGAAATGATCGCCCAAGGGTTGCCGCCCGTCGAGCTGTTCCGGAGGCTGAGCCAGGTCCCGATGGTGCTCGTGCTATCGAGTACTGTAGCGACGTTGCTCGGCGTGTTGACAGCAATCGAGCCATTGAGGAGCGAGAGATTGGTCGCCTGACTGCCCTCGCCCACGACAACGCTATTCATGTTTTCGCCGAGTCGGAGCTGGTTACCACCGATCGAGTAAGCACCGGGAATACCCAGAGCAATCGGCGCTGCAGTGATCCGCTGACGTGGAGTCAGCGGGGTCCCATTGATCCAGATTTCAAGGTAAAGATCATCGCCGTTGTAGAGTGGATTGTCGTTCCGATCGGTGTCACCAAAGTCGAGCTCGACCGTGAACAGCCCCGCTTCGGAGACAGGGATGTTGTTCATCGCGGTGTCGTCTATGCTGGAGCCTCCGGTCTCGGTTCGATAGAGAATGAACAAGCAGTTCACCGTCGCGCCGACCGATTGGCCGTCGGTTCGAGAAGCGACACCCTGGTAAGTGAATGCCTTGTTGCTTTGTGCCTGAGCGTTGGAGGTCATACCGAAGACGACTCCCGTGGCCAGAGCCGTCGTGGCCGTCCTGACAAAGTTCTTAAATGATTGACGCATGGAGTCTCCTCTGCCCATCGGGGCGTGAACGGTGCACAAACTCGCCAGACCCAGAGGCCGCACCATGAGGGCCCGGCGGACTCGGATGGCTGAACACACCCGAAGCGCATCGGGCGATACCTTGGACTCGTAAGCCGAGCCCAAACCCTGCAAAGATTCGTGAAGATTCCCAAATCGCCTGATCGCCGCAGGTTCGATGGCCAAGCCCTATAGACTCGCGACAGCGAGAGCGGAGATATTTGATGTCCGACGGCCCGATAGATTCAAACGAAAACAGGCCATCGGGGGAGGCGGCCGCGCCAGTTCTTCGTGATGCCATGACTCAAACAATCTACGAACAAATGAGGCCAATCGCGGCCTCGCTGCTCGGAAACCCGATGGGCAGCACCCTTCAGCCCACGGCCATCGTCAACGAGACGTTCATCAAACTTGCGGGAAACCCCAAGCTCGAAATCCACGACCGGGCCCACTTGGTCTGCCTCGCGGCCAAAGCGATGCGGCACATCCTCGCAGACCATGCGCGCCAGCGCCTGAGCGCCAAACGCGGCGGGGGTGAATACGCCCGCGTCACACTCTCTGACATCGGCACCGACGGCACCGCGCACGCGTTCGACGCCATCGACGTCCACACCGCGCTCGAACGGCTCGAACGACTCTCCGAACGGCAAGCCCGCGTCGTTGAACTCCGGTTCTTCGCGGGCATGTCGATGCCCGAGATCGCCGAGGCGATGAAAATCTCCGAACGGACCGCGCACAACGACTGGCGCTTCGCGAAGGCATGGCTCCGCCGCGAGCTTGGCAATGGGGACGACGCGTGAGCACCGACACCCACAACCGCGTGTACGAGGTCTTTCTGGCGGTGTGCGATCTTCAGCCACATGCCCGCGACCAGGCGATCACCGAAGCATGCGCGGGAGACGCCGATCTCCGCGGCGCGGTCGAAGAACTTCTCGCCTTAGACATTCCTGCTGGCGACAACCTCGAAGATGCGCTGATCGATTCGGGCTCCCATCTCACTAGCGCGCACGCGCACCAGACCTTGCCCGATTCTGGATCGATCGGACCTTTCAAGATCATCAGGCTGATCGGCGAAGGCGGCATGGGCGTCGTCTACGCGGCAGAGCAAGATGCGCCGAACCGCCGCGTCGCGGTAAAGATCATCCGCGTGGGTGGCTCATCCGAGATCGCGATCAATCGCTTCCGGCGTGAAGGTGAGCTCCTTGGAATGCTCCAGCACCCAGGCGTCGCCCAGATCATCGAGTCCGGCACGCACGATGGTCGCCCGTACATCGCGATGGAACTCGTCGAGGGCCCGAGCCTGAAGGACTACGCGAACACGAACCAACTCGGTGCACGCGCCCGGCTGGAGCTTGTCGCTCGCGTCGCAGATGCGGTCCACCACGCCCACCAAAAGGGCATCATCCATCGTGATCTCAAGCCCGACAACATCCTTGTTCCGGCTGACTCGACGACTCACACGAATCAGGCGGACCTCCGTGACGAGTTTATCGGTATCGGCCAGCCCAAGGTCCTGGATTTTGGTATCGCACGCGCTATGGATGGCATCGCGGGCCTCACCGCCGGCCACACACTCCAAGGCCAACTCGTCGGCACCATCGCATACATGAGTCCAGAGCAGATCACCGGCGATTCGGACATCGACATCCGGTCGGATATCTATGCCTTGGGCGTGATCGCGTTCGAACTGCTATCTGGCATGCTCCCCGTGCGAAACCACGGCGCCACGCTTGCAGAAGCGCTGTTACGCCAGACGAGCGGGCCACCCGTACAACTCGGGGCAGTCGCCAAAGAGCACAAAGGCGACATCGAGACGGTTGTCGCGAAAGCGATGCAGCCCGATCGCGCGTCGCGATATCAGTCCGCCGCGGAGTTCTCTGCTGACATCAGAAGGCACCTCGCGTACAAGCCCGTCGAGGCCCGTCCGCCGAGTCGTGCGTACCAGTGCAGCCGTTTCTACCAACGGAACCGCGGGCTCGTCGCGGCGATATCACTCGCGATCTGTGCGATCTTGGCCGGGTCCGTTCTGTCGGGCGTGTATGCCGCACGCAGCGCCCGCCTGCTCAGGATTCAGGATCGCTTGCTTTACACTGCGGTGCTCGAATCCGCGAGCCGTGCGATCTTCGAACACAACATCGACCTCGCACGAGTGATGCTCGCCCGGGCTCCTGAATCACGCCGCGGGTGGGAGTGGGATCACCTGTCGGGCCGAGCCGCCGGCGCACTCCGATCAGCGCCGATCGGCTCCGATGTCTTGATTGCGTATTCTGGAAACATCCACTGGTTCGATAGCGGAGACAGGTTCCTCATCCCCATCCACGAGCGCGAACACCTTGCGCTCAAAACCGTCAATGCCGAAACACTATCGATCGAATCCGTGTCCCGCATTGACTACAGCGATCTCGAGCAGACCGCGAATGGATCGAGCGTGCAGATCAGCCCGTCAGGCAACTGGCTTTCGGTGTGGACGGGCCATCGAAAGAGTGGAAAGGAAGCGTTCGTCCGACTGGGTGGCTCGAAACCCGAAGTCGTTCGATCGACCAGCTGGCGTGCGGCGGAGGACTTTGTTGTCTCAGAAACAAGATCGGAGTTCGATTTCGTCCGATCCTACGGCCCCAACGGGGTTGTTCTAGACGTTAAGTCTGTGACCGATCATCCGACACTCGGGCAGATCGCAGTCATCTTCACCAATCTGAACCATACACCGATGCTGCGCATTTTCTCGGTCGCAGACAAAGTGGAACTCGTTCAGATCCCTCTCACAAGCCGCCAGGTGACCCAGGCGGTGTTTGCGCTGAACGGCAGCATCGTCGTAATTCCACAGGAGAACGGCCTCATCGAGGCGTTCGATACCGCAACCGGCGCGTCCAGGCCCTGGGATGCCATGCTGCCTTCGACCTCGCACGCATCGGTGATCACGGTAACCACTGACACCGAGACCGTCGCGATCGGGACCATGAACGGGAGGGTCATGCTCTTTGATGCAGCGACGGGTGCTCTCCGATCAAGCATCCAAGATTCATTCGAACCGGTAAAGGTTCTTTCCCACCGGCCGGGGACCGATGAAATCTTTGCTGTAAGCACATCCGGAAAGATCTCGGTCATGCCCATCCGATCTGGAGATCCAGAGATCCTGCGTGGCCACGAGCATTGGGTCCAATCTCTGACATCAACCCAAGACGGCACAGTGCTGATCAGCGGCGACTGGGCAGGCAGCATCCGAACCTGGGACCCCGCAAGCGGTGCGCAAACAGGCGAGTTCAAGCTGCCGGACACCGGCACGCAGTACACGAAAATCGCTGATCTCAACCTCTCGCCCGATGGCACCAGGCTCGCGCTCGTATGGAGCACCGGATGGATAGATCAGCACCGAGTTGAGGTACGGGATGCGCGATCGGGAGAGTTGCTCGATCAAGCAATCACGATCGAGTTCGGCCCGACGTTCGCCCGCTTTGCCCCTGATGGAACACTCTTCGTGAGTTCGGCTGAGGATCCCGTGGAATCTTTTTCCGAATCCGTGCGGCACATTGCTGGGGTTACCTCGCCGACCGCATTCTCGATCGCCGAAGTGGGACTTGGTGCGGTTGGTTCCCGTGAGGGTGTCCGGATCTTCGAAACCGATTCGATGCGCACCATCCAAGATATCGCCGGATTCGCCGGCCCGATCCTGAGCCTCTCGTTTAGCCCGGACGGTTCCCGGCTGCTCGTCAGTGAGAAACTAGAATCGCACGTGATACGAGTTCATGACGGGCACATGCTCGCGACACTTTCCACCCACAGCGATTTCGTCCTCGATGTCGCATGGTCACCCGATGGCGCTCGCATCGCGACCGCTTCGAAGGACAACACGATCGCGATCTGGGATGCCAATACCTACGAGAAACTCGTCTCCTTGTTCGGGCATGAGTCTTACGTCAGCAAGATCGTGTGGCCGACACCAGAAACGCTGTTCTCAGGATCCGGCGATCGCATGGTTCGGACGTGGACTTCAAGCAAGATAAACGCAGCTGGCAAGTGACAGATCACAGTCAGTATGTATGAGCTGCGGACGATCCTTTACAAGGCAGACCGTTTTCGTACGCCGTATGGCATAACCGCTACCGGCCGCATGCAGCTCTCGGTACACTGACGCCGAGCGAAGCAGCAGCGGGAGAAGCCGTCTCCGAGGCGGTTCGATACACGCAAGGAGGAGAGCTCAGACCCAGTATCACGATCAGACGATAGCACATCGGTGATGACCCGCGATTGCTCAACCCAGTGATTGAGGTACAGCCGAAACACCGCTCTGCGGCGTGATGATCTCCGTTTGGGACGGTGTTTCATCCTACCGCTCTTAGAGCTCTTTGTTAGCTTAATCGCTCGAATGCTCTTGGGTGTGTTGCTGAAGCAGTAACTGCCATTTGCCAACCGCTGCTTCGTTCTCGCTAGATGGCTCAGAATCTTGTCGGCGTTGTGCGACTGTCACGAGTTTTTCAAGAACATCTTGAACACTGTCGGCGACATTGTGTTCTGTGCAGGTGTTGTAGCATGACTCGAGCACAACAGCGCACTCGTCGTATCGTTCTGAGGCAAGCAACAGATCAGCGTAACGGCGTTGGATGAAGGTTCGGATCCGGGCGTTGATTACGCCGTCGGGGTCATCCAACGCGTGGAGCAACAGCGATTCGGCCTCGTCGAACGCTTCGATTTCGATGAGTGTGCCCGCGAACGCGTATCCCGCACCGAGCGTGTTCCGTGAATTGGGTCCCGAAACCTCACGTCGAATATCGAGGGCGTTCCGGAGCGCGTCGGCAGAGTCTGTGAGCCGGTCTTGCGCTCGGAAAATCCGCCCGAGATTTTCGTAAGAACTCGCGACAGAGTTCGTACGCCCGAGCCCAGCTGCATCAAACACTTCCAAAGCACGGTAGATTGCCGCCTTGGCAGCTTCATAGTTTTCCGCCTGCCGGTGCATTGCGCCGATGTTGACAAGCGTGGTTGCCAGTTCCGGATGTGTATCGCCAAACACTGCTGCTTGAATGGCAAGCACGCGGTCATACTCGTTGTTCGCCTCGTTGTAGCGACCTAGGAACGCAAGCGTTCTCGCTCGTGCCTGGAGCGAGACGGCAACGTCGTTGCTGTTCTCTTCACCGTGCAACAAGGTATAGATTTCAGCCGACCGTCCATAGGCCGCCACGGCATTTTCCCGTTGACGTATGGCATCCAGAACATCACCTAGCTTGAAGTAGCTTCCCGCGACGGCTCGGGATTCTTCGCCATAGAGCTTGATCTGGATCGCGATCGCTTCTTCAAGCATACCAGGTGCTTCCGACGACCGCGCATCGTCGAACCGATACAGGGTCGCCAGGTGCATCAGATGCGAGGCGGTCTGTTCGTGCCCGTCAGGATAGAGGACACGGCAACGTGCAAGCCCCTGCTCATGCAGTTCGATCGCTTCTTTGTTTCTGCCAACCTCGGAGAGAAGCAGGCTGAGATTGTGAAGATTGGTGGTGACGAACGGATGGTCATCGCCCAAGGCCGCGCGGTGTGCATCTATGGCGAGGCGGTAATACCTTTCTGCCTCCTCGTAGTCCTGTGAGTTTTGCTTGAGATTTGCAATGCTGTTGTACGCGATACCGACAAGCTCGCTCTCTTCGCTCAGCTCACCGCGAAATCCGGCGAGGGCACTTGTTAGCAACCTCTCAGCTTCTTCATACTCTTGGCCTCTGACCAGCGAGTTCGCAAGATCCATCTCCGCCCGTGGTATACGTGTTCGATCTTCCGGTTCAAGGCGACGCCACATCGAGAGCGCTTCGCGATGGAATTCTACGGCTTCCGCGTGACTGGCTTCGGAAGTGCGAAGGAGCACTCCGATGTTGCCCAAGCTCTGCGCGACATCAGGATCGTCGCCGTTGCGTACCGATTGATAGAGTTCGAGGGCACGCCTGAGATTCTCGTCGCCCCGCTTGAAGTCCCGGATCTGAACATACGTCTCGCCGAGGTGAGATCGCACTTTGGCTTCGACCTCGGGGTGCCCGGCGAGCTCTTCGCCGACCCGCGTTGCGGTCCTGTCGAGAATACCTCTCAGCAGCTTGGTGTCGGCGCCCTGCGCGACTTGGGCGCCCACGCCAGAGAGCATATCTGTCAAAAACTGTGCGACTTGCTCCGCCTTGTCGCGCTCGGTCTGCGCTTCTTCGGCTCGCTCCTCAGCCTCCTGCGCAGACTGCAGGGCAAGCCCCTCCGCCCGAGTCGCGCGCACAAAGCCAAGTGTCGTGCCGGCTGTTCCCGCAATCAGTGCCAGGAACACCAATGCACTCGCAATCACGGCACGCTTGTTCCGGCGAACGAACTTCCCAAGCCGATATCTCTTGCCCGGTGGCGAAGCGAGCACCGGCTCGTTCTGCAAGTACCGGTCGATATCCTCGGCGAATCCGGTCGCGGTTTGATACCGACGCGCCCGATCTTTCTCTAGGGCTTTCATCACGATCCAGTCGATGTCACCCATCACCAGCGATCCGAGCCGGCGCGGTTCAACGGCCCGCTGCTCGGCGATCTCCGAGGTCGACTCGCTCGCTTTGCTCAATCGCGTGCTTGGCTTGGGTGGATCGACTTCGCGGATTATCCGCTTGATCTCGTCCATCCCCGCACTCAGCAGAGTCTGCTTGTTGAACGGCGTTTCCCCGGTCACCGCTTCGTACAACAAGACGCCGAGCGCGTAGACGTCCGACCGCATATCGATGTCGTCCCCGGTCAGCCCGGCTTGCTCGGGAGACATGTACGCAGGCGTGCCGATGACCTGCCCTTGCTCGGTGAACATGGAGTGCTCGGTCAAGCGGGCCTGGGTGGCTTTCGCGATGCCGAAATCGATCACTTTCGGCGTCGGCTCTCCATCAACGGTTGCAACCAGCACGTTGCTGGGCTTGATATCCCGGTGGATGATCCCCTTCTGATGCGCGTGCTGGACGGCGAGGCACACCTTCTGGAAGAGCCGGAGCCGATCACGCACGTTTAGTTTGTGCTCGTCGCAGTAGCGCGTGAACGGGATGCCGTCCGTGTACTCCATCACGAAGTACGGCCGTCCAGATTCGGTTGCGCCGGCATCAAACACCTTCGCGATGTTCGGGTGGTCCATCACGGCGAGCGCCTGCCGTTCAGCTTCGAACCGCATGATCACCTGCCGCGTGTCCATACCAAGTTTGATGATCTTCAGCGCGACTTGCCGTTGGACTGGCTTGTGTTGCTCGGCGAGCCATACCGTGCCGAATCCACCCTCGCCCAACAGTCGGATCAACGTGTATTCGTTGATGGCTTGTCCGGGATGCTCGGCGCTCGCAGATCGGTCCTGCGGACCCGCACCAAGATTCGTGAGCGTTTGGTCCGGATCGCCCGTGCGGGGATCATGCTTGCTGTTTGCGTCGTCGTTCATGATGGGACTATCCGGATTCGCATGAGTCAGGCTCGTCTTAAAGAGTACAAAGCACCTGTGCAGATGGGGATTCTATTCGCTTCTGCCGAAGAGGTGAAACTCGCGAGGGCCCGTCCTGCGTCACCCCGGCATAAGATCCTGGATGCAGAACGGGGGAAACGAGAGTTGCCAGTCTCCCGATGTGGAGGATTCCAGATGTCGGTGAAGCCCGAGCGTTTGTCCCTCCGACCGATCAACCCGGTCGCGGGCGATAGCACCATAACACAACTCGCCATCGATCCGCCCGGTCCGTATGTCATCGGGCGGTCTTCCGAAGTGGATTGGGCGATCCCCGACCAGAGCGTTTCACGCCGTCACGCCTCGGTTGCGAGTCGCAATGGGGTGTGGTTCGTTCGGGACCTTGGGTCTCGGCACGGCACGACGCTCAACGGGGCGCGGATCAACGGGCACGAGGAGTGCCCTATCCAGCACGGCGATCTTCTCGGGTTCGGTGCGTGGAGGTGCCGTTGCGTCGACCTCAGCAAGCTAGACACGTTCACAACCCCGTTCTCCGATAACGGGGGGGAACGAGCGAGCATCTCACCAGTGGATCGATCGAGCCTCGGTGGAGTCGCACAAAGAGGGCTCAATGCGCTGCTCGAGCTTGCCCGCTCCATCGATAAGTCAGCCTCGGAACACGATGTTGCTCAGGCCGTTGTCGTTGCGGTTAAGGAATCGACCGGATGCCCCAGAGTCATCGTGACTCGGCTTGTCTCGGATTCAGACTTCGAGATCCTCGCGTCGACCGTGTCCGATTCACCCGTGTTATCGCGTTCGCTGATTGATGCAGCGGCGCTGGAAGGGCTCGTTGAACTGCGCATAGCCGGGCGACAAGACCACCAGGTGAACTCGATCATGGAGCTCAATATCCAAAGTGCGATTTGTGCAGTAATCCGAACGGGGGAGACACCTTCGGCATTCCTTGTGCTTGATTCACGCGACACTGAGCAAGAACTTCCCCGCGACGCTGCGGCGTTCTGCGAATCCGTCGCCCAGATCGCGGGCTTAGCGTTCGAGCGGCTTCACAGCGCAGAACTCGCGGCACGACACGCGCAGCTCCAGTCGGACATGGACGCCGCCCGTCGCGCACAAGAACTCCTCATGCCCGACCAGTCGGGGTCCATCGGGAACGTTCAGTTCGTGTTCGAGTCTTCTGCCGGCCGTGTCGTTGCCGGCGACTTCTTTGACATCTTCTCACTCCCCAACGGATCCGTCGCGTTCTTCCTCGGCGACGTCTCCGGCAAAGGCATGGGCGCCGCCGTTCTCATGGCGGCCGCGCAGTCAGAACTCCGCGCACACATTCTCGCCGGCAGCTCTCTCAAAGAATCAATCACGCTCGTCAACGCCGACCTGTACCGACGAACCGAGTCGTCAAAGTTCGTCACGCTCATCGCCGGCATTATCAATCCCCAACGCCATTCAATAGAGATCGTCGACGCCGGACATGGGCTCCTCGTAATCGCCCCCGAGCACGGCGAGCCCAAGTGCCCTGACACACCAAACGGGTTCCCTCTGGGCGTCGTAGAAGACGCCGATCACGAAACCAGCGAGATACCGTTCCCTCCAGGATCTCTCTTCGTGACCTTCTCAGACGGCGTCGTCGAACAACCCGACAGCGAAGGCCGCCAGTTCGGCATCGACGCCGCGATCGACCAGATCCGTGGATCTACCGTACCCGCAACCGCCGTGAAAGCACTCGTCGACGCGGTACAGAACCACGCGGCAGGACCACTCGCCGACGATCTCACCGTCGCCGCCATGCAGATCGAATAACCAAGAACGAGCGAGGGATCACCCACCCGATCGCACCTGATCGAGCCAAAGCGGCGGCAGGAGCGTGTACCTGCGTGCCAACTCGAATCACGCAATGAGGTGAGCTCGAACCCAGCATCACAATCAAACGACAGTGCGTCGGCAACGATCCTCGATTGCTTTATCCGGTGATCAAGGTGAAGCCGAAACATCGATTTGTGGCCTGATATTCACCGTATGGGCGAGTGTCACAATCTGCTGGCCCCCCGCGAACCCCTACTGGTCAATCGTACAACATATCGCTGGTTACCCAACGCTTCTCAACCCAGCCGATTCTTTCCACAACCTGCCGTTACTCACCCTTGATGATCTTGACGGCCTCATCGTACCAGTTCAAAATAAGCTCAATATGCTCGGCCGGTTTCTCCTGCTCGCCTTGGACAATTCGGAGCTGGCGATTGCCAGAGAGGCTCGCGCCGGCTCCAATAAGCTCAGAATTTTGAGGGAAGATCCCGACGGTTGGCTCGCCAACTCGGGGGATGACGCCCGGGGTGATTGGGTACGCGTCGTTTCCGGTGCGGTTGAACACATTCAGTATGTACGGCCCTTCGGGATCACCTGCCGATTCGCCCTCAGGTTGAGGCGCTCCTTGGCGCCGCGAGGGGTCGAGCTGCCACTGGACGCTCCCAACGCCACGATTCGTGACCGGTACGCTTCGGCCGAATGAACCGTCCGGCCGGATCGAGCGAACATAAGCCTCTCTGCGTCCGGTCTCGTCACTGGTGTAAGCGATCATCGAGCCATCAGGCGAGTAGTCGGCCCATCCGCCGTTCGAGCCGTTGTCGGCCACCGACTTCATTGTCCCGCTGCCGTCAATCATGATCTCATAGTTTTTAATCCCATCAGCCTGCTCCATCAAAACGAGCACCCGATCGCCGGAAGGATGGATAGCCGACGGCCCAACGAACCCGAGCTCCACCGGCTCGACAATGAGCCTGGGCTCGAAGAGGCCGTCGAAGGAAGCAACCTCGATCGAGGCCTTCCCGTTGATCATTCTTGTGTAGACCAGGGTGTCGTTATCCGGGCCGAGGTATGGGTAGTTGAGGTCGCTGCCTTGCACGCCGCGAATCCGTCGCAT
>JBGCEB010000045.1:0-7945 GCA_045106075.1 Phycisphaerales bacterium | reverse complement strand
GGGGGATCGCCCCCCGCTATCACACAGCAAGTGGACGAAGTTCTGAGGTGCAGGTCAAGGTTAGTGACTAGTTCAAGTGGAACAAGCACGTAGTTGTTTGCCGGGGGTTGAACTGTACTAGTCAGGGGCACCCGGAGTTGTACAGGCCAATGAATGCCGCGACATCGAAGAAGTTCAGCGAACCGAAGGGGGCGGCGAGATCGGCATTGAAGTCATTGGAGTTGTAGAGCCCGATGAAGGTTGCGACATCGAAGAAGTTGAGCACGCCGAAAGGTGCTGCGACGTCTGCAAGGCACGGTTGAGTGAGCGCAACGCCGTTCCAGAAGCCAGGCGCGACACTAAACGAGTCTGAGTTCAGTGTTGGACCCGATTCGGTCTGCCCAATGGTTGAGGACAGCGAGAACCCTGCGGAGGTTTGATTCACCGATCCGCCCGCATCGATGGTGGAAGAAGTGATTTCGTAGTTCTGCGCAGATGCTGCTGTTGATGCAGCGAAGAACACGGTCGCTGAGAGTCGTCTCATCTGATACCCCTTTGTGGTGCTGGTTCACTGCTTCTAGAGGTGTGTGGAACACTGTCCGGTTGGGCGGGCAGCGATGGAGTGGGTGCATGATCAGTCGATGACCAGTGTCGCGCCTTCGATCCGAACGAACTTGTTGATCACGAGAGGGGATGACGGGGAGGCGCTTCCTGTGTCAACACGCGGCCTGATATTCACGATGCGAGTGCCGATCGGCGAGGCAGCTATGACCGCCGTCCTGAGGTCCTCCCATGGGTTCTCGAATCGTCCCGTGGGCAAGAAAGGAAGGTTGACGTAATCAACCGAGAGCCACTCCTGTAACGGCGTATCACCGAGCATCATCTCGAGCCCGACTTCGTCCTGACTGCTGATGAACTCGCGCTGCCCGATGACGTCCTGCTGAGTTGGATCGGTCGTCACGATGGTTCGCAGGTTTCCCGGATCGATCGAGAATGTGTACTGGCCGTAGTGCATGACCGACATGTAGTCGTAGAGAGGTGTCACATTCGCGTCAGCCTGGATGGCAAAGTTGTGCTCTTGACCCGGGCGGATGTTTTGCTCAAGGACTGTGACAAAGGTGTCCCGATCGTTCGCTGACTGCTCATGCCAGACGCCGATGGCGTGCATGAGTTCGTGGACCATGATGAACTCGAAGTTCCAGTTGAATATGTTGATGATCTGCTCGCCACCGACTCTTCCGACGAATGAGTTGTTGACGTCCGAGTCTTGGATGAAGATATAGTCACTTTGATCTGTACGCTCGATGAACTTGACGTCCGCGACGCGGGTGAGTTCGCCCATCGCATTGAGCATGGCAAGTTGATTACTGAGAGTAACGTTACCAGAGAACGCGAATGGGATCACGTTGTCCGGCCATGTCGCATCCCGAAAGACCCCGCGAGCGAGCGATGGCAACGCAGTGCACGCCGCGGGGGGGCGATGGAGAACCTCCGTGGCAAGCCCGTGGGGGTTGCCCTTCTGGGCGTCGCTGCCTTGCCAGACACCGTTGCGTAAGACCTGGGCGTTGGCGGTCATAGAAGCGGCGCCGAGCAAGAGAACGGCGACGCGAAGCGTTTGCATATTCGTGCGCATGACCGGCTCCTTACTGCAGGTTAACCAGGACCAGCACGAGGCCGGTATCCGCGTCCAGAGACGACATCGCTTTGCCGACGACCGCGCCACCCGAACGATCACGGTCGGTGGCTTTCATCGCGTGCCCGAGCAGGGTCGATGTCGTCAGCAGGTCGCCGGGCTGGATCGCACCGTTCTCAGCCGACGCTTTGACGTATACGCGCCCGGTCATCGAGACGGAGATCTCCCCGTCCATGACGCCTTCCTGTCCGAGTTTGAGCCCGGGGTTGACGCCGCCCGCGCCGGAGACCACGCCGGCGACTTTCATGTCGTAGGCGTCGCTGGAGCACATGAGCTTACCCGGGTTCTCAGGGTCAATGACGAGCAGGGTACCCGGCTCGAACGCGGTGCCGCACGCAGAATCGAATCCCTCGACGATATCGGCACCTCCTCGGATGGTGACGGCGCCATCAATATCGAGCGCGGTGCTCGGCGAGTTCGTGCCGATCCCGACAAAGTTCGTGTCTTTGTCGAAGAGCATGACATTCGTATTAGTGTCTTTGTTAATAAACCTGAGCCCATCACCATTCGGGTTAATCTCGAAGTCGCTGCCGGAGTCGATGTATCGCACGGCGATGCACGTGAGCACGTTTGCGATCAGGCTTCCTGTCTTGATGCGGCCTTCCACTTCAAGCCGTTGTGATGGGGATTGCGTGCCAATACCGAAAAAGCCGGTATCTGGGTCCATGAACATGGCGACTTCATCGGTATCTTTGTTGATGAACTGCGTGCCGTTGTCTCCAGCCCGGATTTCGAAGTCGGCACCGCTCGATACAAAGCGTGCGGCGAGCGCGGTCAGGCCATCAGTGATCAAGCTAGATGTTTTGATTCGCGGGCTGACTTCGAGCATCTGCGTTGGAGCGTCGGTACCGATACCAACAAAGCCGTTCTCGGCGATTGTGATCCCGCGGACATTCAGGGCAAGCGGCGATGCACCAAGCGGGGTCCGCCCCATGCTCTGGCCGTCAACGATCACTTCAAGCCACAGGGCCTGGTTGACCGCGAAGCTCGCGGCACCGAAGTCCAGATCGACCGAGAAGACACCGTCTTCCACGGTCGGCTCCGACGCGATGGTCGGGCCAACCTGTGTTCCGCCGCTTGCCGCATCCCAGAGGTTGAACTCCATGAGCGTCGGGCCGTTGACGGGGCTGCCGTTGTCGGCCAGCGACGCCTGGTAGGAGAAGCTTGTGGGTGCGGGCTCGGCCTGAGAACTGGTCGTCGCAGTTGCGAGACCAGCGATTGCGAGTATTGAGGCGAGTGCTCTGGCTTTCATGGCGTTCTCTCCGGGAATGCGGCTCTGGTTGGTCGTGAAGCAGTCCGATGGACCCGGATGATCCGGGAAGATGTGTTCACCCCCAGACACGGGATTCCTGGCGGGCGCGTAAAGCACCTGAGAAGTTTTTCTGACCTAGGTCCGATATCAGATCTAGTTCGTCCGGTTTGAACACACAAGTTCTCAGCCAAAGGCTTTACGTCCGCCGTGCCAATCTCGTGTCTGAAGACATGGCGCTTTCTCATGAGATTCGGTTAGGATTCATACTTCTCATGGATAGCGAGCCGTTGCGTGACATCGAGTTTCCGGCCGATCGGAGTGATCCGAGTGGACGAATCGCGGACCAAGTTCTGCCGCTGGTGTACGCCGAACTCCGTGCGCTCGCACAGTCCTATCTGAAATCACAGCCGGAGCACACGCTTGCCCCCACGGCGCTCGTGCACGAGGCGTATCTCAAGCTCTCCAAGAATAGCTCGGAGTGGGTCGAGCGCAATCACTTCGTTGCAACCGCTGCAGTCGCGATGAGGCAGATCCTCGTCGATCACGCCAGGAGCAAGATGACTGTTAAGCGTGGGGGTGGTCGCCGGCGTGCGGATGTATCGGTTGAGATCCTCCCCGACGGTGATCGCGCCGTATCCAACCGAGAGATGCGGGTGCTTGAGTTGGACGAGCTTCTGATCAAGTTGGCGAAGACGGATGCGCGGGCATCGCGAGTCGCAGAGATGCGATTGTTCGGTGGGATGACTCAACCGCAGATCGCAGACGTGCTGGGCGTGTCGCGGATCACAGTTACCAATGATTGGGCCTTCGCGAAAGCATGGCTGGGCAGCGAAGCGGAGGAGGTGTCCAAGCGATGACACTCCGGGACATCAGCGGTCCAGAAGAACACAGTGACGATGCGCTGGAAGATCACGATTTCGAGCAAGCCAAGCAGGCATTCATCGAAGCTTCGAAACTCGGCACCAAGGAACGTGATGCATTTCTCTTGAGCCGGTTTGCCGATGCGCCGTATCTCCGCGAGCGTGTGCTCCGCTTGCTGGCGTTTTCAGACCGATCGTTGCCGTACGAGACACTCGCCGATGACCTGCTTGTCGCGCATGCGCGCGCTCTGGATATTGCTTACAACGATGAAGACGACCAGCGTGGAGCCTGGATCGGTCCCTATCAGATTATCGACCGGCTTGGCGAAGGCGGTTTCGGCGTCGTGTACCGCGCCCGGCAGACCGAGCCGGTTAAGAGAGAGGTCGCGCTCAAAGTCATCAAGCTTGGGATGGATACGCAACAAGTCGTTGCGCGCTTCAGGGCTGAGCAGCAAGCGCTGGCGATCATGGACCACCCGAGCATCGCGAAGGTGTTCGATGCCGGAGCGACGATCAGCGGCCGACCGTACTTCGTGATGGAGATCATCGACGGCGAACCGATCACACGGTATTGCGACCGCAAGCACCTCACGATTCGTGAGCGACTCACGCTCTTCCGGCAGGTATGCGCCGGCGTTCATCACGCGCACCAGAAAGGGGTTATCCATCGCGATCTCAAGCCGTCGAACATCCTCGTCGCCGAAGCAGATGGTCAGCCGATACCGAGGATCATCGACTTTGGAATCGCGAAAGCAACCAACACACAGTCGGCCGAGCATACTGCCTTCACCGAACTCAAACAGATGATCGGGACGCCGGGCTACATGAGCCCTGAGCAGGCCGATTTGTCCGCAACGGGAGTGGACAGCCGATCAGACGTTTATGCGCTGGGTGCGATCCTGTATGAGCTGTTGACCGGATCTACACCATTCGGCAGCGATCGGCTTCGTTCGGTGCCAAACGCCGAGATGCTGCGGATCATCCGCGACGAAACCCCGCTGAGACCGAGCGTGAAGTTGGCAGAGAACGGCAGCGCTACGCAGGCAGCGATGCGGCGATCTGCGGAACCGTCCCGCCTCCGGTCATTGCTCGCGAGCGAGCTCGACTGGGTCGTGATGCGGTGTCTCCGAACGTGCCCCGACGAGCGGTACGGATCGGCTGCCGAGCTTGAACGCGACATCGGTCGCTACCTGCTGGGTTCGCCTGTCGAGGCGGTACCTCCCAGGCGGGTCTACCGCGCACGCAAGTTCTATCGAAACCACCGGGCCGCGGTCGTGCTGGTCGCGGCGTTGACTCTGTCGTTCTTTGTTGGCTTCGCGGGGACCGTGGTCGGATTTATCAACGCAAGCGAGCAGCAGCAGATCGCCGAGAAGGAATCACTCGAAGCCCGCCGGCAGACGTACGTCGCTCAGATGCAGTTGGCGTGGAGTTCGCTGGGAGACCGGCCGGGGCGAGCTCAGGCATTTCTTGAGACCGCGCCAACCGATCAGCGAGGATGGGAGTGGTTCACGCTTTTCTCACGCCTTGATGAATCTTCCCGGGTCTTGCGCGCACCTTTACCTGTGTTCACGGGCACATACAACGACTACGAAGCGGTGAAAGTTGTTCTCAATCCCGATGGAGACACACTCCTCACACTGCTCCAGACTGGCCCCCAGCGTGTACTCGCACGCAGCCTTACAACCGGCTCACTTTTGTTTTCAGTACCCCCGATTGATGATGATCCGGGGTCATTTGAACGAAAAACATTCCACACCGTCTCACCAGATGGGACGGAGTTGTTTCAGTTTGATGCTTTTAAAATGCCTTGGGGTAACGCACGTCGGAACTTCGAGCTCAACGAGATGCGGGTCCAACGGTTTGACGCGCGGTCCGGCGCATTGCTTGGTGAGCATCGGGTCACGCTGCCCGGCGAGGGCGCGTCCATGCTGGACGCGAGCGGTCGGTTTGTTGTTCACTACGAGAAGGCTGCCGAGGTTTTGCGGCTGATCGATGCGGAATCCGGCGCCATGCTCGCCTCGCAATCTGAACTCGATTATCCCGTCGTTGACTTATATTTCTCACCAATAGGCGACCGAGTTGTAGCGATAGGCCAACGGGGCGAGTGTACCGTACTTGCAACGAGCGATCTGAGCGAAGTGCACAGACTCGTAGGCCATACCAACTACATAGTGGGGGTTGAGTTCACACCAGACGGTTCGTCGCTGATCACCGCATCACTGGATCAGACTGCGCGGGTATGGAGTCTGGGTGCTGATCTCCCTCAGCCGCTGGTGTTGGAGCACGATGCGAGTGTTCACAGCGTCGGGCTGTCGAAGGATGGCGCGGTGGCCATGACCGAGACGGGCACGATTCAAGCTTGGGATGTGGCGACCGGCGAACGGATCGCCCGATACGCCCCCGAATCGCTCATGAAAAGCAGTTCGTTTATCACGCCTGATGGTGATCAGATCGGATCTCGTGATCTGAATGGAGATATCCGCCTTTGGAGCGTGGAGGCACGCAAGACTGTTAACCTCAAGGGACACCAAGGACTCGTCAACTTTGCAAAATTTACCGGACCCACGGGTTATGTGCTGTCAGGTGGCTGGGATGGTTGGAAAGCGAACGCCGTAGGTTCCGTTCGAATCTGGGATGCAGAAACAGGGATCGAGGTCGCAACACTTGGCCGACCCGGGGACATCGCGATCGACGCCGACGTCTCTGAAGACGGCCGGCTGGCCGTTGTGGGTATGCTCGACGGACCCAGTATCGGCTTCAACATCATCGATCTGGTTTCCGGGCGACGGTCACGCATCCCTGGCAAGCCGAACGGAGGTATTGCGATTCACCCGGCAAGGCCGGTTGCCGCGGTCGTCCGAAACTTTGAGCTCTCGTTGATTGATCTGCGCTCCGAAGAGATCGAGGTAGAAACCGATCACTATGTATGGGACGGGCTCGGCGGTATGGTCTGGAACAGCAGCGGCTCGCACCTCGCAGTCGCAGTGCCCCCACGAGCGTCTCCGACAGCCAATCAACAGATCGCGATCTACAAAGACGGCTCGCTGGAGCACTTTGCGTGGATTGACGGTTCGTCGGTTTCTCGCGATCCGGTCACGGGCGGCTTCTTGATTTTCGACGCGGTTCGTGGTGTCGTCGTGACCTATGACCCTCAATCCTCGGGGGTTGTGAGCGAGTCTCCTCTCCCCGGCGTTGGAAGCGGGCTTGTCAAGATCCGATCAAACGGTTCGCGATTGGCGGCGACTTCTCCCGGCGAAGGGGCGGTGATGCTCTGGGATGCAGAGTCGCTCAGCCGCGTCGCGGTCTTCGACGATGATGGCTATGTGTCGGACATCGGGTGGAGCCAAGACGGCTCACGGCTGATCGTCACATCGGACAGCACAATACAGATCTGGGATCAAACCCCCCTCGGAGTGCGGGCAAGGTTACGCAAGGAACTGGATTCCGTATTGTGTGAATCATGGGACGTTCTGGATTATCTCGGGCAGGCCCAAACTTCAGAGCTTGCGAGAAAACGTGCAACAGAGATTCAGTACTTACAACGAGGTCTCTTAAACCCGTTATGAAGACGTGACTCACCCCGATAGCCTTGGTTCGCTTGCAGCGTTTGTGCATTAGCGGGGGGCCAGCAGATTGTTGTGCTTCGCTCAACGGCGTTTTAAGCCGCTGAACGGTTCTTCGGGACTACCGTGATCACCGGATAGAGCAATCGAGGATCATCGCCAACGTGCTGTCGCTTGATTGTGATGCTTGGTTCGAGTTCACCTTCTTCCGTATATCTAACTGGCTGGCGTGCGGTCGATAACGGTTGTGCCATACGGCGTATGCATCCAGCCGTTTCTGGATCGAACCCAGATTGGGCGGAATGAGCGATACTCGCCACCAGCGTTTGAGGCTCCAGAATAGCCGCTCCACCTTGGCGTTGAACTGCCACACCCGCGGAGGACTTCGAGCGTGTTTGATGTCTCGCTGGATCAGCGCTGAATGAAACGCCTTCTGAAACTGGCCACCGCGGTCGGTGATGATGAAGCGAGGGCACGCATTGTCGCGCACTGAGCCATCGATGAGCGTCAGTACCTCGTGTGTACGTGGCGACCCTCGGTACGCGCGCAGCCCGACGATCTTCCTGCTGTAGCCGTCGATGATCGCGGCGATCTCGAA
>JBGCEB010000044.1:0-28767 GCA_045106075.1 Phycisphaerales bacterium | reverse complement strand
CACGCGGCATTGCTCCGTCACGCTTTCGCGCATTGCGGAAGATTCGTTACTGCAGCCTCCCGTAGGAGTCCGGACAGTGTCTCAGTTCCGATGCGGCGGGTCATGCTCTCACACCCGCTACCCGTCTTCGGCTTGGTGAGCCTTTACCTCACCAACTACCTGATAGGACGATCGCCGCTCCCAAGGCGGTAAACCTTTTCTCCGTAGAGGACATGGGGTATTACCGTGAGTTTCCCCACGCTATCCCCCACCTCGGGGTACGTTCGATCGTATTCCTCGCCCTTTCGCCACTCTCCCCGAAGGGATCGTTCGACTTGCATGTTTTAACCATGCCGCCAGCGTTCAATCTGAGCCAGGATCAAACTCTTCAGTTGAATATTGTTGCAAGAACCAATCCCGAAGGACTGACTCAAACGCATCAAATAAAGGCCGATCCGACTTGATCCCGCCCGTGCCTTGTTTCCAAGGGCGACGCGGGACCGGTCTTCATCGAGGCAAGCCTCGATGCCCGAGACGGCAAGTTCTCGGGTTTACCAACACTCAAAGTAGTTAGTACTACTTCAATAAATGAAAATAGGGCTTTCCACTTCGCACAAGAATGCTGGCGACAAGAGTACGCTGTGAAACGCCTCTTGCCCCTTTATACGCCAACCACTGTCCGGGGGGACCCGCCTGTGTAGACGGTGTGGTCAACATCGCATTCTCGCGGTGGACCCAACTGTTCACTTGCCATAGAAGCCGGTTCTCTTGGACGTCCGTCCGTTTGAACCTTGTTTGCCGCTGCGATCAGCGGCGGGGGAGAGCATAGTCACTGCCTTTCGAAGGTCAAACTACGACTCCAAAACTCTTGTTGAATTTATGATGTTCCTGACCTTCTGGGCCTTCAAGAGCGCCGGATCCGCGCCGATCGGCTGCTACGGCCGCTACACAGCACCAAATCTCTGGCGATTTCCCGATCGCTTTTCGAACTGCACGGCAAGCTGACGTCATGGTTGCACCTGTGGTCCGAACATCGTCGAGCAAGATCACAACCCGCTTGGATGCCAAGGGACCCGCCTCGGCCGGCTTCATTTGGAACACACCCCGAACGTTGGCGGCCCGGGCCGTGGCGCTGAGACCAACTTGGGGCTGGCTGTGCTTTCGAGTCATGCCTCGCACGATGGGGACCCCGCAAGCCTTTGAGGCTCCAAACGACAACATAAGTGTGTGATCGACACCCCGGGCGACCCTCCTTCGCCAGGGGGCGGGCACGGGCACGATGGCAGCCTCTTGCGGATCGATGTCGAGCGATTCCAACTCGAACCGGATGCGTTCGCCGATCACTTGGCCGATCTCACGCCCGGATCGCCTCCATCGACCGAACTTGAGTTCCAAGACCCCACTCCGGAGCCCGCTTTCGAATCGTCCGAGTCGGATGGCTCTCGACCACGCTAGTTTCTTCGTTCTGCAGTTCGCGCAGCCGTCCCCGTCTACTTCGTGAGGTCCGACAGAGCCGGCGCAGCGCCAGCAGGACCGTGTACTCGACTCCGGCATCCAACCGCTCGCAGCGGCCCACCTGGCAAAGCTCAACGACCGCACGCCAAGAAAGTCGCGCTCGATCGCACCGAAAACGCCGGAGCGTGGGGGCCTGATGGGGTCGAGGTCGAGCGTTGGCGCGTCGAGTTCGATCGGAGCTTCAATAAACTGCTTGGGTGGCCAAACGAACGCCGTTTCACGATCAAGCGTGTCATGCCCGAATGTCACCGGCGATGGCTGATTGGCGGAAGTCATCCGTTCCCGAGTCGGCTGCGGCAGAGATCTGCACGCACCGCCCGGCGTTGCTTCGGCGCCAGCTTTTGCCCGCTGATCCGCTGAAGGTGCGCCGGCTGGATCGCAAGAAGCAATGCGTGGACCTCTGCGATTGGCACATCCGTGATTAAGCCGCCGACGATGCCGAGTCGGACAAGCCCGAGCAGCTCCATCGTTTCACTGGCACGCAGCAATCGAGCGTGTCGGAGTGTGCCCAATGCTCGCGCGACCGAGTCGTGCGTTGCTTCTCGTCGATCGCCGAAGAGCTTCGAGCGTGCATGCCGTTCATACCCGACGAGCCGGGGCACGATCTCCTCATTCAACTCGCGAAGCAGAAGCGCATCGGATTTTCCAAGTGTGGTCTGGTTCGAGACTTGGTAGAACTCGCCAGCCGCGTCTGAACCCTCGCCATGGAAGCCGCGGACTGCCAGCCCCATGTCGTGCGCTGCCCTGGAAGCTTTCTCAAGCTCGCCGGTCATTTTCAGTCCGGGCAGATGCAGCATCACGCTGAGTCGAAGCCCCGTGCCCACGTTCGTCGGGCATGCGGTCAAATAGCCAAAGCGAGGATGGAACGCAAAATCAAGGCCCTTTTCGAGTTCATCGTCTAAGCGGTCGACATCGTTGAGGCAGTCATCAAGCGCTAAACCGGAGTGAACAGATTGCAGCCGCAGGTGGTCTTCTTCGTTGACCATGACCGACACCCGTTCATCGGGCACCATGACCGCCACGCCGCGTGGCTCGTCAGACCCGCCGCTGCCGGTTGACAGTTTGCCCTTCGCATGATTGCGGCTCACCAACTGGCGTTCGACCAAGGCATCCCGCTCATCGTTCGAAGCAACGTGAAGGTCAACCCACATCACGCGTTGACCATCGGCGGTATTGAGCCCGAGCAAACGGCGTTTGCACAGCTCAAGTATCTGTGTGCGGTCGACGCGGCCGGCCGTCGTCATAAACGGGAAGCCCGCAAGATTCCGGGCGATGCGTACGCGCGAAGAAATCACGACATCCGCTGCGTCACCGGTGCCTCTTAGCCACTCAACGCCACATCCAAAGCCGCCATCGATATTGGCGTTTGGATCAACGATCGGCTCGCGATACAGCTTGGCGTCCCGTTTGGATTCAGATTTCGGATCCGGATTGGAATCGGCTTTGTCTGGTTGAATTGGATCGCTCATCCTGGTTCCGCGCCTTCAAGCAAATCGCTGACTCGTCCAAGCTCATCCCGCAACATCGCAGCTTGCTCATAGTCTTCATCGCGCACCGCCTTTGCCAGCGACTTACGCAACGCTTCGAGGCGTTCTTCGCGTTGACGGATGTTGCCGAGCAGCACCTCAACCCGGTCGGCATCGCCCAGCGATCGACAGTCTCGTAAGGCTCGCCGGGGGAACTTGCCCACATGGTTGCAAGCGCCCTCATGGGCACGTTCGATCAACGGGCTGAGCCGATCGCAAAACGCTTCGTAGCACGCGGGGCAACCAAGCAGCCCCGATTCCTTGAACGAGGCATAGGTCGTGCCGCACCCGCCGCAACGGACACCCGAAGTACCTGTCGGCTTGGAAGGCGACGGCTCGGTGTCTTCGGCAGACGCGGTCTCGCCGGTGCCGAGCATGAAGCTGGAAATCAGCTTTGAAATCGGCATGTGCGGATCGGAAGAAAGACCGGCAGCGTCGGCACAGGCTTCGCACAGATGGCGCTCACGCTTCTTTCCGTCATGGATGATGACCTCATGGATGGTCGCTTCGCGTTCGCAACGTTCGCAGCGCATCACACCCTCCGATCAGGAGACGAGTGTACAGGAAACACCGTCAAAAACAAAGCCGCCCGACGCACGCCGAGAAGGCGTCGACCGGGCGAGCGTGGTTCATATCAATCGCCAGAGGTTGGGCCCTCGCGAGTTGGTTAGCCTTCAGCCTTCTGAGCACGTGTATACGTGTACTTCCGCTTGGCGGGCTTGACGACCAGGCCGCTGCGGATCGCACTGGCTGCCACAAGCACCTTCTTGGAGGTCTTGGCGCCGTTCTCATCGGTGAACTCGCAGTTCACTTTCTGGAGGTTTGGCTTGAACGTACGGCGGGAAATACCCGTCGCCTTCAGGCCGAAACCGCCCTTAGTGATCTTCTGGCCGCGCCAAGCACGCTTCTTGCCGAAGGTTGTCTTTTTGCCGGTAAAGTGGCATTCGAAGGGCATGATTCACCTCTAAGGGATCAACGGTCCGCCTCATCGCGGATCCGGGCCACCAGTCTAGCCCGCCATTTCGTCCGGGCAAGCGTTCAACCACTTCCAACAAGTGGAGTTGCCCGCCAGCCGGAATCAAGATCTCACCGACCCGACTCCCGATTGATCTGCTCACGTCCGATAAGCACCCGGAGTGTCTGGGCGACCAGATCGATCTCCCGGTCGGTCATCTCTCCAAAGAACGGCAGGGCAATCGTTCGGCAGCTCACCGACTCCGAAATAGGGAACTGACCCTCGCGAAACCCGTACGCGCGTTGGTAAAACGGCTGGGTGTGGATGCAAGGGAAGTAATCTGCCGCCCCGATGTCATGATTCCGCAGCCCCTGGATCACCCGGTCTCGCTCTTCACGCGTGTAACCGGCTGCAAGGCGGACGACGAACACAAACCAACTCATCTCCGCGCCTTCCGGCACCGTGGGCAAGATCAGGTCTGGCACATCGAGCAACCGTTGCATGTATCGATTGGCGACGCGTTGTCGGCCGCTGATGATTTCGTCCAACCGGGTCATCTGGGCGACGCCGAGCGCGGCGTTCACTTCGCTCATCCGATAGTTGAACCCGAGTCGGTCGTGGTGCAGCCACGCCCCGGCGGTGGAGCCGGTCCCGACGGATCCCCGTCCGGCGATCGCTCGACCTTGGTTCCGAAGTGAACGGCACACATCGGCCAACCGGTCATCGTTGGTCACGACCATGCCGCCCTCGCCGGTCGTGATTTGCTTGTTGGGATAGAACCCGAATACGCCTGCTCGCCCGAAAGCGCCGGCGTTCTGCCCATCGCAGCGCCCGCCGAGTGCTTCGCAGCAATCTTCGATCAGCACGATCTCATGCTTGGACGCGATCCGGGCGTATTCAGCCATGTGGGCCGGGTTTCCAAATGCCTCGACCGCCATGATCGCTTTGGTCCGCGGCGTAATCGCTGCTTCAAGCAACGCCGGGTCTGCATTCAAAGACTTCGGGCAGATGTCGACAAACACCGGCTTCGCACCGACATAAAGGATCGAGTTCGAGCTCGCGATGAAAGAAAACGGCGTGGTAACCACCTCATCGCCAGGACCAACCCCGAGTGCCGAGAGCACCATGTGCAGCCCGGCGGTGCCGGATGAACAGGCGACCGCGTGCTGCGTGCCGATCCGCTTGGCGACCATTTCCTCGAACTGCTCGATTTTGGGACCGATCGATAACCGGCCTGATCGGAGGACTTCGAGAACAAGACGTTCCTCTAGTTCTGTGATGCTCGGCCGACTCAGTGGGATCTCGTGGTGCGCCATGCCGGTATTGTCGGCTCGGCGGGGGTTTTCGCACAACGGATTCCGGGGGAGATTCTCGGATCGCCCTTCCGATAGCCCGGCGATCTCAATTCCGGTCTGGACCCGGCGGAGAGGATTCCACTAAAATAGTAAGAAGGCGCCGGTCGGCGCCGGGGAGGCAATATGCAGCGCAATCGGACGATGTCGGTTTCGGCACTGGCGATGATGGCGATCAGCGGGCTCGCGTCCGGTGACGAGATCCGCTGGATCAACCCGGCGGGCGGCGATTGGAACGACGCCGCCAACTGGGAGCCGCAGCGGGTGCCGGCCGACTTCGAAAATGTGGTCTTCGATCTCGACGGGAACTACACCGTCACCGTGTGTGGTGAACGTCCGGGCATGTGGTCGTCCCTGAACATCAACAACTCCAAAGTCACGTTCGACCTCTGCGGCGAGAGTTTTATCTCCTGGCCATACTTCGGCGACAAGGCGAAGGGCACGCTCGACATCGGGACCGATGCTGAGGTGCCTACTGAAGTTGTGTTTATGAACGGTGTGGTCGTAGACCCTGACGGCACCGATGGCATCAATGATTTCACGTTTACAGTTGGTAAGATCGGGCAGCCACAGACTCAGCTATTCATCGAAGACGACGGGGGCTGGGGCCAGCCAACCCAACCAATGAAAATCTACATTGTCGGCGAATCGAAGCTCTACTCGCGAGGGCCGCTGACGCTCCGCGGCGTCGATATGTTCATCGGCCGTCATGCGATTGCCGAGTTCACCGCCGATGTCTACCTGCGATATTCAGGAATCTATGTGTCGGGGGAGATGCACCTGGACGCTGAACTTGCCGACATCGAATCAGAGTCGGAGGTGGCCGGGAGCGGTGTCCTTCACTTGTACGACGGCAGCGAGATGTACGCAGATACATTCGACCTGGACTTTGTCTTTCACGGCGCAGCGACGAGGCGCGGGTACTTTTCTTCGGGCAGCCAGTTCGATCTCCGCGAGTTCGCCGGTCCTGGCGTCGCGGTGTTAAAGACGTACACGGCGCGCATCGACGGAGTGACCGTGATCTATGGCCCTGGGAACCGGGAGAACACACCCGTGTTCGGCTTTTCGTCACTTCATTCGTACACATATCATTGGAGAGAGAGCCAGTTCTACTACGAGTCGGATGAGCCCATATCCCCCGGGACATCGGCGTTGATCGGGCTGTGGGAGAGCTTCCTCTATACGGGTGAGCCTGAGGATCTTGATGTTGACATGTTCGTTAATGCGCCTAGCCCGGGAACGGGTGTGATGCGGTGGGGCCCGACAGACAGCGCGGACGCCTTCGGTCTTTATATCCTCGGCGTGCCCGACAACTGGTGCCCGGCCGATCTCGATCTCAACGGCGAACTCAACTTCTTCGACATCGCCCGTTTCATCGACGAATACAACACGGGCTCTGCGTGGGCGAACATCAACAACGACGTCCGTGTGAATGAGAAGGACATCGCCGAGTTCATCAGCGTCTTCACGAGTGGATGCCCGTGATACATCCGTGATGTACGCGGGGGTCATTGGCTGACGCGATCGACTCCCATGGCTCGTTCGAGGCGACCGACCAACTCGCCCGGGGTGCAGCCGTCGATGGCCGCGCCGACTCGGATGGCCTCGCCTGCTTCGACCTTGGCTTCAAACCGCTGATGGGCGGTGATCACCGTCGAGTGGTTGGGTCGACCCAACGCGATCGCGAGTTCGGGGTAGCTGCGGCCGGTGTGGCGTTTGCCCAGGTGCACGATGACTTCACGAGCGAGGACGACCTTTTTGGCGCGTCCCTTACTGGCAAGGTCTTCGCGGGTCACGCCGAGCTCTGCGCAGGCGGTCTCGATGATCGCATCGATCCGGACGGGCCCAGAGCGGATGCCCGCCCGTGTGCCCGAACGCATCTCTACTGCTTTGCGAACATGCTCAGCCGACAAGAACAAGGCGCGGTCCTGATCCATCAGGCTGCCCATCGCCTGGATCTGGGTGAGCACACCCTCAACATCACGGACAGTCGCGTAGTCGTCTTCGACCACGCGTTGGATGAGCAACTCGAGCCCCTTGGGGTCGAGCACCAAGCCGCGGCGTTTGGCGAGCGCCGGGACCAGTCGGCGGACCATGTCCTGATCCGGGCGTCCGACCGGAGCGACAACGCCGGATACGAATCGTGAACCCAAAGCGTTGTGGAGCTTGGCAATCTCGCGAGGATGCGCGTCCGAAGCAAGGATGACACGAGCGCCGGTCAGTTGGAGTTCGCTGAGCGTGCGGACGAGTTCTTGCTGGGTGCCTTCCTTGCCGGCCATCACATGCACGTCATCGATGATCAACAGATCGAGTTTGCGGTGCTTGCGTTGGAACGCGGAGACGGTTTTGTCCCGAATGGCGTTGACGTAGCCGCCGATAAACCCTTCGCCGGTGGTCATGCGGATGCGTGCATCGGGGCGTTCACGCCGGCACATCGAGCCTGCCATGCGGAGGAGGTGGGTTTTTCCTACGCCGCATGGGCCATGGACGAACACCAGCTCTGGCCCGTCCTGTTCGCACGCCGCCCGTCGGCAAGCTTCGAACGGGACTCGATTGGGTGCACCAACGACATATTCGGGAACGCGAGCAGTCTGGCGTGATGGGCCCGATCCCGGGCGCCATTGACCATCGATGGTGCGCGGCTCCGCTTCGGACTTGTTGTCGGTTACGCGACCGGCACGAGATGTAGTAGATGGTGCGGCGGTGGGGGTGTCTTCGATGGGCGACCCTTCACGAACGTGAACCCGCAACCCAATCGAACGCCCGGGAACGACCTCGGACACGCTGCGTCGCAAGTCATCGCCGAGACGACGCTCGACCATCTCCGCGCTAAACCGATCGCGTACGTGCACTTCGAGTGTTTCTTGCTCGCACCGAACGGCAGTATCCGAGCCGAGCAACCGTCGAACCCGCTCGGCACCGATCGCGTCGTTGAGGTGGCCGATGACCCGGCGGCCGACGTCATCGGTTGAGGCGGTCTCGTTGCGACCCAAGAAGGAGGCAGGGCGCATACTTTCGTCTGTTTCGCTGCTGCTGGTCGGTTCGCATGCTTGGTGCCCTCTCGTGTCGTCGATTCTGCTCACGTTGTTTCGCCTCGCTGGTCATCCAGGACGTGCGTAGGTAGCGTCAGCGCGGTCCGACCGCGCCCCGAGCGCTGCCTAGCGCGGGCTTCCAATCAGTTTTCATCGAGTCCGTCCCCTGTGACAGACCGATCGCGTCTGACAAGCCCGAGTCCCTCAGGGCGTCGCGTCATTCCGTTGTGCCGATCGTGCGGCACGCGGGCCCGAAGGCCCCGGTTCTTCGCATGTCAGAGTCGGGCAAAACACCAGCCCGTTTACCGATCGAATCCTTGAGCGGCAGAGAAGATCATAGGGACTCTTTGCATGATCGCAAGACGGTTGTCTTCGGAATCGTGCGCCCGAATCGTGCTGCTCGCGCAGTTACAAGCGCTTAGCGTGCTCAACTTTTTCTTGTCCACGGGATGTCCCCGTGTTTGCACTTTCTTCCAACGCTTGTGCAGCGGCTGTGGGTTTGATTTCGCGTAGCACGGTATCGGATGCATGCACAAAACCGACTCGAGATGTAAACGCTCGAAACCCCATCGCGCGGTACAGCCGTAGCGCTGGTTCATTGCGGGTATCGACCGCGCAGGTGATCTCTCGAACGCCAACGCTTGGTGCGCGTTGCAGTGCGTGCAATAGCAATCGCTTACCAAGCCCGAGTCCGCGTGCGCGGGGCGAAAGCCCGAGATACACAAGCTCAACCGAGTGCGTTGCAGGGCAGTGATTCAGCAGGCAGCAGCCCTCGGCGCGGCCGTCGCGTTCGAGCAGCCACCATTGCGCTGGGTCGAACGCCCCGGTTGCTTTGTGGCTTGCAATCACATCGCGTGTTGAACGCAGCCCGCAGAGTTCCGGGCAGTCGCGCGTGTCCTCGTAAGAGCCGTTCAGGGCGCGCTCTAACGCCGCGCCGCAGCCGTCGGGTTCGAAGTTGTCTGGGTCAAACACCGGGCGCACCGCGACACCGTCCGGCCAAGGGCCATCCGGTGACTCTTTTGTTTTTGTACTCGGCCAAGGCAGCCGCAGGAACTGGAGTTGCCCAACCCAAATCATGCCCGCTTCTCGGCATGCGTGGTCTGCCCAAGTGTGGTTTGGTTCGATCAATGCTTGGCATAACCGAATTGGGGTGGTCGAGGCGGCGGGCAATGCTTTAACGGCGGCACGGATGCAGTCAGACAGCTCTTTCACTTGAACCAAGCTGGGTCCAAACCGGCGTTCATGCCGAGGCTCGGACAAAAACAGCATCCCGGTCCGCCCTGGACTGGGCACGCCCATGACGACTTGGCGAACGTAGGGGGCATTCCCGTTCTCTCCGGTGGTGCCGGTGGTTCCCCAGAGTAGTTTGAGGTTGATGCCGTGCGCCCGTGCGTTCGCAACGAGTCTCTCCGCTGCTCGGCGGCGATCTGGGGCCGAGACCAGACGCTCAGCCGCGGGCACCCAGAGGGCCGGCGGGAGCTGAATCGGGCTGGAGTCGGTGGTGGTCATTTGAAACCGGGGGGGTGCGGGTTGCGGATGATCAGGTTGAATCGGTTTGACGCTCGTTCGCTCGCCACTAGACTACCGCCTCAACCGGGCTTGTCTCCAGCGAGATCCGGGCTATCCGCCAGAATGGACACGAACGCATGATGACCAATCGCAGATCCGCGCGTCCCCTTTTTAGTCGTTTCGCACCGGTCCTTTTGGGTCTGGGCGTGCTGCTGCTTCCGCGGGCGACCGTTCAGGCAGCGCCCGAGCCAAGCCCGGTTGCCACAAACTGGGAGTTCACTTTCGAGCCCGGCCCGCTGCGTTTGGCGTGGGTCGAGACGGAATCTGGGCAGACGCCATATTTCTATTTTACCTATCAGATTACGAACTTCTGGGGAAATGATCTTCTCTTTGCGCCCAGCGTCGAGCTGATGACCTCGGATGCTGAGGTCATTCGGGCGAACCAGGATGTGCCCGGGCCCGTGACGGCTGAGATCCTCCGCCGACTCGACAACCCCCTGATCAACTCCCAGAACGACATTGTCGGCACGGTCTTGGATGGCGTTGAGCACGCCCGTGACGGCGTGCTGGTGTGGCCTGCGACCGATCTGGACGTCGATGAGCTTTCGATCTTCTTCGGCGGGCTGTCGGGCGAGAGCGAGTCTTACATCGTCGGCCGCGACTCGGATGACCCCCGTCGGTATTCACTCCGCAAGACGATGATGCTCCGGTATTCGACCCCAGGCGAGATCGCCGGGCAGGGTTCGCGTCCGTTCGAGCTGGCTGAGAAACGTTGGGTGATGCGATAAACGGTGTTCGGGGCTCGATTTGCCCGGGTGGGATGCCCGAAGAAACGAGTTGGAATTAGACGTGGCGTGGATCGGTGTCTACGCTTGCGGTCCTCAGGGCCCGGGTGGGTGTTGGGGTTTCTTTGAGACGGAGCTTCCGCGATGGCACATAAAAAGGGTCAGGGTTCTACCAAGAACGGCCGCAACTCGAATCCCCAGTACCGCGGCGTGAAGCTCTACGGCGGCGAAGTCGCCAAGCCCGGCGCGATCATCATCCGCCAGTGCGGGACGAAGTTCCATCCCGGGTTCGGCGTCCGCCGGGCCAAGGACGACACGCTCTTTTCGGTGATCGCCGGCAAGGTCGTGTTCCAGAACAACAAGGTGCACGTCGATCCGTTCGAGGTTGAGGTTGCCCGCCCGCAGTGGCTGCGTGAGTATCGCGCCAAGCAGGCCGCGAAGCAGGCGGCACTGGCTAACTGATCGAGCAGTTGCTTGATTGCATTTGAATGACTGATCAGCCGCCCGGTTCTGCCGGGCGGTTTTGATTTAGCAACTCCGAGCCGTCGTCTTCGTCCAGCCAGACCGGGGGGGCGTTTGGACCGATCCCGATGACGGTCGCCACATTCCTCGCGTGCTCGATGCTCCTTCGGATGCCGTCTTCATTGGCAAAGCCTGAGATCATGAACCAAAGCTGGTCATAACGCCAGACCCATCTTTGCTCTTTGGCCGGGAACTCATCGAGCATTGATCGGATTTCATCGGTAAAGAGGAGTGTGACAATCCGCGGGTCGCCGAACACGACCCAGGATTCGCCAAGAATCGAGTAGAACTCATCTGCAGCGACTTTGGCCTTGAGACTCCGGGTAACACGCGGCTCTCTGTCAATCCTGAGCCCAAGAATCGGCGCAGTTGCGGCCGCAACTTCCACGGCGAAGTATGCTCGCTTCTGCTCTTGTGACCCCACCCAGAATTGCATGAATCGTTCAGGCCCAGATTCACCTGAGCGGATCCAAGCTTTCAGATGCGATGGGGTACTCCAAACGACTCCATCGGTGAGCGCTCGCTTCGCGATGTCATACTGCAATTGGCTGGTGATCTCCCAGCCATCGTGTTTCAAGAAGGCATTGCGGGCTCTGCATTGTCGGATTAGCTGCCATCCGAAGAACAGCATCGCCGCGGCGATGGGGCACAGGATACCGGTGAGTCCGAGCCTCAATAAGTTGAATGGGATTGGCGTCGGCAAATATGCGAGCCACGCGACCGAAGCTAACACAGGAGCGAGAACAAGTAGATACCACGCCGAGACTTGATTCCCGCCGATTGTCATCGGTTGATCGTTGTTTCGAGTGACGCTCCGCCTGTCGAGTATCAAAGTGCACCGCGTATCGCCGCCGCCTCGCGCAGCATCGCCGCGACCTTCTCCGGCTCCAACTGCGTCGCGCCGTCCGACCAGGCTTCGCTGGGCTTGGGGTGGCACTCGACGAACAACGCGTCCACGCCCGCGGCGACCGCGGCGCGTGCTAGCAGAGGGGCCCGGTCCGGTCGGCCGCCGGTTTGTTCGCCCGACCCCGGCAGTTGGGTCGAGTGGGTCACGTCGAAGCACACGGGCGGCGAACCTAGGTCGGTGAAGCCTGAGCAGTCGAGTTCCATGAGGTCGCCGAGCCCGGTGAAGTCGTTGACGAGCCGGTGGTAGCCGAAGAAGGTGCCGCGTTCGGTGAGCATGACGTTGTCGGTGCCTCCCTCGTGTGCTTTGCGGACGGGCCCGGCCATCTCGCGGGGGGAGAGGAACTGGCCCTTCTTGATGTTGACAGCCCCGTTGCTGGCGTTGGCCGCTTGGGCGGCGGCGACGACGAGATCGGTCTGGCGGCACAGGAACGCCGGGATCTGCAGCAGATCGACCACGCCGGCGGCCAACTCGGCTTGTTCGGGGGTGTGGATGTCGGTGGTGGTGGGGACGTTGAGTTCTGCTTTGATGATTTTGAAGGCTTCGAGGCCCTCGGCCATGCCTGGGCCGCGCTTGGAGCCGGCGGAGGATCGGTTTGCTTTATCGAAGCTGGCTTTGAATATGAAGGGCAGCCCGAGTTCGTCGCATATCGACTTCATCGTGCGGCCGACCTCGAGCCCGAGTTCGAGTGATTCGAGGGTGCAGGGGCCTGCGATGACGGCGAGCGGGTGGCCTCGCCCGATGGTGATGTTTCCGACTTGGCAGGATCTGGATGGCTGATTGTGGGCGGGGGGGTTGCTCATGGCCGAGTTTAGGAGTGCGTGCTGGTTCGCAGCGGGGTGGTTGGTGCGTATGGTTGTGGCATCTGGCGGGCGGGTAGCTCAGTTGGCCAGAGCGCTCGCCTTACACGCGAGATGTCGCGGGTTCGAGTCCCGCCCCGCCCACTTTGTTTCTGTAGAGATGAAGATTTAGAACTCGGTCTTTCGGATTGGATGTTCTTTGGATCCTTTCAATGGAAGCAGTGAGTGCCTTTGACTCGGAATCCGAGCGTGCCCGATTTGGGCCGGTGAACAGTGACCGATCTTCGGGCATGGGTCTCGAGCGGACATTTGATCGTGTGGTTCTCGCTACCATGTGAGTTGGTGTGAACTCTCACAATACTGATCGGTTGATCCGGATCTTTGGTTCGGACTTGGCCGACGAGCAGCGGGCATTGCTTGAACCTGTATGACCTCGCATATTTGACTGGCGCCGGGCTTCTTGCGCCAGTGTGGGCCCGTAAAAAGCGGGATGGTTGGCCGGAGCGCTTCGGGCATATCGACCACATGCTGACGCACGAGCTCGGCAACGGCGCCCGGGTTGTTTTGCATGCGGTCTCGGTCGGCGAGGTCTCAGCGTTGCGTGCGATCGTGCCGCAGCTGCTTGAGCATGCCGATGTCATCGTCTCGACGACAACGGATACGGGTCTGGCGCGTGCTACATCTCTATATGGTTCGATGTGTGATGTGGTGCGTACGCCCTTGGACTTTTCTTGGTCGGTCCGGCGGTTCCTTGACAAGACCAATCCGGACGCGGTGGGACTCGTTGAGTTAGAAGTTTGGCCGAATCTGATCAAGCAGTGTGTCAAACGAGATATTCCGATTGGTGTAATCAATGGGCGCTTAAGCGAGCGATCGTTTAAGGGGTACATGCGTGCCCGACCGGTGCTTGGACGATCATTTCGGAAGCTTTCGTTCGCATGCGTGCAAGACGAGACGTACGCGGATCGATTCCGCGCGATGCGTGTGTCGCGCGATCTTGTATCAGTGGCCGGATCGATGAAATGGGATGCGATCGAGGTTGCCGACGGATCGGCCCGATCGGTGGAAGCGATTGGTTTGGCTCGGACACTGGGCTTGGATCTGGATCGCCCGATTGTTGTTGGCGGCAGTACGGCGGAAGGTGAGGAGGCGTTGCTGCACAGCGCGGTGTCCAGCGATGTTCAGCTGGTGTGTGCGCCGCGTAAGCCTGAGCGGTTTGACGAGGCAGCGCGCGACATGCCTGGGTGTGTGCGCCGCTCCAACTTGCCCGGAACCGCGGCGGGGGGGCAAAACCGTTTTCTCCTAGACTCCATCGGCGAGCTTTCGACGTTGTACCGGATCGCAGATGTGGCGGTGATTGGGCGTTCGTTTGGCGATCTGTACGGGTCGGATCCGACCGAACCGGCCGGTCTAGGGGTCCCGGTATTGATCGGGCCCCGATACGGCGATTTCGAATCGGCGGTCGGATTGCTGGAGGATGCGGGGGGGCTGCGGGTGACCGACCGCGAAGGGGTAGGGAGTGAGATCGCGCGTCTTTTGGAAGATTCTGGCGAGCGTGAGCAGATGGGGCAACGGGCTCGGTCTTGCGTCATGGCTCAGCAGGGCGCTTCTGAGCGGCACGCGGGGGTTCTTTTGCGGGCGGCTGGAGGAAGTCCTGAACGAGCATTTGGCTTGACGCGGGGCGCGTGAATACCATGTCCTCTTCGCCCCGGTCGATCCGGGTCTCGAAGAACGGGAGCCTAGCTCAATCGGTAGAGCAACGGCCTTTTAAGCCGCAGGTTCAGGGTTCGAGTCCCTGGGCTCCCATTCCCGGAGTATCTGCTCTCGAACGGTGTCCACCGGGCACCTCGGCGAGAGAGCGGACGCCCGGCAGGAGGTCAACGTGGTCCAAGCAGCGGCGTCGCTCGTCACAGACTCGACGGTTATCCACGCGGTACACACGGGCGAGAAGCTTCACTTCTGGGCCGAGTCTGCCTTCAAGCCGATCATGGGCGACTCCCATCCCGGCGCCAAACGTCCTGTCGGAATCCAAGGCCAAGAGTCTGAAGTAACCGTCCGGTTGCCCGCGTCAAACGGTGCGGTGCTGCCCAGCGATACGATGGCATACGTCACCGGGTTGGACCACCCCGAGGGCGACGCGCTGGTCGAGGTCACCGTTCCAACGATCGGTGTCGATCCGGAGCACGCCGGCGCGGTGCTCGACGCGTTGGCCGAGCTTGCCGATGATGAAGACAGCCCGATTCTGCTTGCCGCAGGCGTGGTCTATTTCGATGCGGCCGCCCGGTTGGCGCGGCATCTGATGGCCGGGCATCGGTTCGTGCCCATGATGTTGCAAGATGGTGATGGGCAACTGACCGCGTCTTGGTGGCCTTGGTTGGCAGACGAGATGACCGCACGGCGCGTGAGCCTGTTGATTGGTTCGATGCCCGCCGCCGCTCGTGCAGCGGTCGATGAGCATGCGCACGATGCATGGTCGGTGACCCTTTCGTTTCTTTCGGCGTTGACCGACGCTGCTTGCCGGCGGGTGCTCGTCGACGAAGAGATGGATGACACACTCGAAGATACCGATCCGAAGGCAGACCCGCAGGTCGCGTGGCTCAACGGATTGCTCGACGACACGGAGGGTGTTCCCGCTCCGAGTACGCAGCGTGCGGAGATCACCAAGCGTGTTCGGTTGTGGATTGGTTCACTCGAAGAACGCGGCGAGAGCTCAGAATGGCGTTTGGGTTTCCGTTTGGCCGAGCCGATCGCCGATGGGCTCGATCCGAACATTCAGCGTCCGGACGCAACGGTCAACTGGTCGCTGAGTTTCTTCCTAGAGAGCTGCGTCGATCCAGAGGTTGTCGTCGAAGCGGCCGACGTTTGGTTGCTGTCGCGTGACTCGGTCACGGTGCAGGGGCTGACGCTGGACGAGCCGCAAGAGTTGCTGATGGCCGAGCTTGGCCGAGCAAGCCGGTACGACAAGAAGCTCGAAGAGATTCTCGACGGCAATGAGCCGATTGAGATATTGCTTGAGACTCAAGACGCCTACCGATTCCTCCGCGAGGTCCGCCCGATTCTCGAAGAGCAGGGCTTCGCGGTGCAGACCCCGGCGTGGTGGGATTCGCCCGCGGGTCGATTGGGTGCGAGGTTGCGGATCGAGTCCGATCCGGCCGAGATGCTCATGCAACAGGGCGGCGTCGATGCGAGTGGGCCGCAGCTGGGGCTGGGCACGCTGGTTGGATACCACTGGGAGATCGCGATCGGCGACACCACGCTGACGCTCAATGAGTTCGAGCAGTTTGCAAGCAAGTCTTCGCCGTTGGTACGCATCGGTGGCAAGTGGGTCGAGATCCGACCCGAAGACGTGCAGAATGCGATTAAGTTCATCAGTGAAAACCCCGGCGGCGAGATGGAGCTGGGCGAGGCGATGCGTCTTGCGTTGGCGTCTGATCCGGCCCAGACCGGGGTCGCTGTGACTGGCTTGCAAGCAACCGGCTGGGTTGCTTCGATCTTCGGTGGCGGCGAGCACGAGGGTGTCACCCTTCAGCTTCCCGAACTCGAAACACCCAAGGCGTTCAAGGGCACGCTGCGTCCATATCAGGAACGCGGGCTGAGCTGGATGGCGTTTATGGAACGCTTCGGGTTCGGTGCATGCCTCGCAGACGACATGGGCCTTGGTAAAACCGTTCAGATGATCGCGCTGCTTCAGCATGAGCGTGCGGTCGCCGAAGACAAAAAGGTCGATCCGACATTGCTGGTGGTGCCGATGTCGGTCATCGGCAACTGGGTGAAAGAAACCGAGCGCTTCGCGCCTGAGATCCGAGTGCTGGTTCACCACGGGCCGGAACGGTTGCAGGGCGAGGCATTCGTCGAAGCAGCCAAAGCGCACGATCTGATTTTGACGACGTACGCGTTGGTCCACCGCGACCGCGAAATCTTTGAAGTGGTGCCTTGGGGGCGGATGGTGCTCGACGAAGCGCAGTTCGTCAAGAACCCGCAAGCCAAGCAAAGCCAAGCGGTCCGCGCGATCCCCGCGCCGCGCAGGCTCGCGTTGACGGGTACGCCGGTCGAAAACCGTCTGAGCGAGTTGTGGTCGATCATGGACTTCCTGAATCCGGGATACCTCGGGCCGGCGGGCAACTTCCGGCGGAAGTTCTCGGTGCCGATCGAACGCCATCGCGACCGCAACAAGATGGACAAACTCCGCGGGTTGGTCCGCCCGTTCATCCTTCGGCGCGTCAAGACCGACCCGACTGTTGTGGCGGATCTTCCCGAGAAGCTCGAGAGCCGCGAGTGGTGCCCGCTGACCAGCGAGCAGGCTTCGCTGTACGAATCGTGTGTCAAGCGGATGCTCACCGAAGTGGAGCAGTCCGAGGGCATCCATCGTCGCGGGCTGGTGCTGGCTGCACTGATCAAGCTCAAGCAGATCTGCAATCACCCGGCGCAGATGCTCAAAGAGCAAGACACGACAGTCGGCGGCATCGTCGATCCGTCGCGATCAGGCAAATGCGTGCGACTGCTCGAGCAGCTTGATGAAGTGCTTTCCAAGGGCGACCAAGCGCTGGTGTTTACGCAGTTCCGTCAGATGGGCCATTTGCTCAGCGGCATGTTGCGGCACGAGCTCGGGCGCGAAGTGTTGTTCCTTCATGGCGGTTCGGCGCAGGGCGCTCGTCAGAAAATGGTCGAGCAGTTCCAGGAAGCAACGGGCAAGCATCCGATCTTGCTGCTTTCCTTGAAAGCAGGCGGCGTTGGTCTCAACCTGACTGCGGCCAACCACGTGTTTCACTATGACCGTTGGTGGAACCCGGCGGTTGAAAACCAGGCGACTGACCGTGCGTATCGCATCGGGCAGACTCGGACGGTCTTTGTGCACAAGTACGTCGTGCGCGGCACGCTGGAAGAACGGATCGATGAGATGATCGAGAGCAAGACCGAGCTGGCTGAGAACATCATCGGGCAGGGAGAGCGTTGGCTGACGGATCTGGATACGGACCAGCTGCGGGACTTGTTGACGTTGCGTGCGGACGCGATCGCGGACGACATCTAAAGGGGTTTGCCTTGGCAAAAAAAGCAACGAGCAAATCGAAGAAGGATGCCCCCAAAGCTCCGCCCCCGGCAAAGGACCGGACGGTCAAGGTCATCGCCAAGCCGCAGCTGAGCGGGACGATTCCATCCGTGCCGGTGCGCCAGCGTCCCCAAATCGCATCGTTCCGATCGACCAAGAAGATTCTCGTCAACCCGCGGCGTGTGCGTGGCGGAGTCAAGCTCAAGTTCAAGGCTGGCGAAGATCCCAAGAGCTGGGTGACGCAGCGGATTCTGCGAGTTGCAGAGCAGGCTGCAGAGGGCGAAGCATTCCGCGAAGGGCTCGAGTATGCCCATTCCGGTCAGATCAAACGGATCACGATCGAAGACACGACCTGCGAAGCGATCATTCAAGGTCGTTCGGAAAAGCCGTACCAAACCGCTTTGGAGCTTGATACGTTCGAGTCGGCCGATCAAGAGAAGGTCATCGGAACGATGGCCGAGCAAGTTCGGTACGCAGCCAAGCTGCTCGCCGGCGAGCTGCCCAGCAACATCGAGGATGTCTTTGCGCCGCTTGGTTTGCGATTGCTTCCGACCGAAATCGAGGACATCCGCCCGATATGCAGCTGCTCGGATTGGTCTGCCGAAAAGCCCTGGTGCAAACACGCGGTCTGCCTGACGGCGGTGGCGGGCGAGCGTCTGGGCGATGATCCGATGCTTGTCTTTGGACTTCGAGGCATGCCGGTCGACGATGTCGTCGAGGGACTCCGCCAACGGAGAGTGATTGGAGCGGGTCTTTCGGGCCCGTCGCCGGTGTTGCTGCCGCATGTGCCGGGTGTGACGGATTCGGGCGGCGCGGCGCCTCTGGAAGAGTCGATCGCGGACTTCTGGTCCGTTGGGGTTGGGCTTGATCAGTTGGATACACCGATCGAGCCGCCGCAGGTGAACTGTGTGCTGCTTCGTCGTCTCGGTCCGAGTCCGTTTCCCGAGGGTCGGTTCCCGTTGGTTGGTTTGTTGGCGACGTGTTATGACCTGATTGGTCAGGACGCGATCGCCGGGCAAGAGCCAAACTCGGACGATCCAGAAGACTAAGTCGAGCAACTGACGGAACGATTCGCGCATGAAAAAACCGACCGTGCCGTTCCGGTGAGATTCCGGCTGTGGCACGATCGGTTTATTTGTATCGAAGCGAGGGAGTGCTTACGGGCAACCCTGGCCGTAGCGATCAATGAACGCTGCAACGTCGAAGAAGTTCAGCGTGCCATAGGGCGGGCTGATGTCCGATGACAGTTCGCCGTTGCTGTACGCAGCGATGAATGTGGAGATGTCGAAGAAGTTGACGAGTCCATCGCCGTTCTCGTCTGCCGGGCAACCAACCAGGAAGCTGCCGATCTCGGTCTGCCATCCAAAGTTGCGTTGGGTTTGTCCGACGTACCAGAAGGTGCGGTCATCATTGGGGTCGAGTGCGATGTCGAAATAGTCGCCCCATCGGCCGTTGGCGGTGTTGGTGCCAGTGGCGAGAACCAGCGGGACGTCCATCTGCCCAGCGGGGTCGGTCGGTTCGCGGCCGGTGACCGCGACGCTGGCGAACTGGTTCGATGCCGAGCGTGCCATGGCCATGCCGACGCGTCCGAACTTGTCGCTGGCGATCGCGGGGAAGAAGTGGTTCTGCCCGCCGACATCGATGTTGCCCTGTTGGACGAGGGCTGGGCTTGAGCCCGAGGCTGGCCAGCCATTGGTTTCGAAATGGTACCAACGGGCGCGGGAGCGTCCGCCGCTGGCTTCGATGCCGTGGGTGGTGTAGAGGTTGCCATCGCGCCAGTGGACGTTCATCAGTCTTCCATCGAGGGCGTCGATCTCGCCGCCGCTGCCGTTCGGTGCATCGTTTGGTCCAAACGCGGTCGCCAGTCCGCTGACTTCAGTTTGGACGAGTTGGGGCGATGAACCAAGGGGATCAATGATGGACCAGATGCGGAGCGCATTGGAAGCAGAGCGATCGACGAAGTAGGGCTGCGTCGCGTCGCCGTGGGTTTGGGCGATCTGCATCGAGGCGCCAAAGCCGGGAACGAGGTCGTAGAACTCTGCCGGAGCGCCGGTCAGCAGGGGTGCTTTGTCGAACACACGAATCGCAACGCCTCCAAAGCCCGAGCCTGGTCCGTCGAGGAGAAAGAGGTTGTTGCTGATGTAGAACGCATCGTCGTCAAAGCCAAACCCGGGATAGTCGACCCAGTACGTGCTGTTGTTGAGATTGATGACGGAGTTGGTGCGATACTTGTACCACACGCCGTTGGGGTTTGAGTCGTCGGAAACCGCGATATCAATCCAGGCTTCGGTGGGGCTGTACACCTCGAGTGCGATGACCACGAAGCGTTCGGCGTTGTGGTCATAGAAGCACTTGGGGTCAAACGTGAAGTTCTCGGCGCCCTGCCCTTCGAAGAATCCGGGCGATCCGGGCGATCCGAGCGGAGCGGAAAAGTCCAGCGTGCCGTCCTTCTGGAAGAACGCGATAGATTGGTTCACGGTTTCAACGATGTGGAGTGGGCCGACCGCGATGGTCGGGTCCGGCGGGCTCCAGGGCGTCTGTTGAATGCCGGCGAAAGAAACCCCGGTGCTCGAAGCCCGTCCGGTGGCAGCGATCGAGCCTTCGGGCAACGGCTGCGCGTCGCGAGTTGGAAGCGACTTGTCTCGGCTGTGCACCGGCAGGTGACTCTTGACCAATCCGACGGTGCCATCCCAAGGGTCTTTCACTTGGATCTGGTTTGCGAAGGTTGTCGTGTCAATGACGATGGGAGCCTGGGTCATACGCTCCTCGACCGATCGACCGTTTTCGATCTTGATCGGCGGCGGGAGTTCAGAGGCAGCTTTACCAGGCCGGGTCCAGGCGGGATCGCCCGCGGGGAGCGCCGCGAAGGGGGCGGTGATCCCGTGCTCGGCAACGCGGTCGGCGGTGCTGTTTGCGCAACCAACCGAAGCAAGCAAAGTGGTGATCCCGACAAGCCCGGCAACCCGAGCGGTCGAGTTGGACGATGGGCGGAACGAAAACGGCATGATTGCCCTCCCCATTGGGGTCAAGGTGTGTCAGCGGGCGACGGCGAAAAGCCGACTCTCCGCCCTGAGGTGCCAGAATCGAGCGATTCCTTCGGCGTGTGCATCCGAACAGAACATTCGGTGCAAGTTTAAGAAACAGCCTGTTCGCATCCGGAATCCGGTCGGTTCCCGGGCTTTGGTCTTGGACAAACGCCTCTGTGCCAAGGGAAATGAGTCCGGATCGAAATGCATGCCTCACTGGCACGAGGTCTGGAAGTCACTGATAAAGGCACTGATATCAAAGAAGTTGAGCACGCCGAACGGCTCTGCCCGGTCGGCGGCGAGGTTGCCCGCGTTGTAGGCAGCGATGAACGCGGTGATATCGAAGAAGTTGAGGGTGCCGTTCTGATCGAAGTCGCCCGGGCATGGGCACGTCGCTGAATAGAAGTAGGCAGACCCCGCGTTGATATCGGGAACGTCGGTGCCGTCTGCGCCGGCGACCGCACCGATCAATGAGGCCGCGACCGAGGTTCCAAAGAAGCTTCGTACGGGCAATCCGTTGGGCACCGTGACTTCGGACGCCGCGGTCATCCATGAGCCGTTTTCTTGTTGGTCATACGCAACGATACCGCCCGTGTTATTGCCGCGACCGGGCATGCCAACGATGGCGAGCCCATGACGAATCGCGACCGATTCACCGAACTTGAAACTGTCCGAGAATCCAAACTCGGGCGCGAGCGTTTGCGTTCGAGTCCATTCGTTCGCGTCGAGTTCAAAGACAGTCACTTGGCCCGAATCAGTCCCGGCGGTGCCATCCGCGTCAGGAGCACCGATCAAGGCGGTGTTGTTGTTGATCGCAACGCTCCAGCCGTAGTTCGCAAGCGCACCCGAAGCTTCAGGCGTCAAACTTGACGCGGCGCCCCATCCGGTTTCGCCGAGCTGGAACGAGTACGCCATCCCGCGTCTGTCTTCGCCCGCGGCCGAGTCATCGTTCGGTGCTCCGACAAGGATGTGGGGCGTTTCAATAGCAACCGTATGCCCGGCGTTTGCGTTCGCGACCGATCCGGTGAAGAGTTCCTGTTCAAATGTCCATGCACCATCTTCGAGCATGTATACGAACGCGGATCCAGCGTTGGTGGCACCAAATGCGTTGCGCTGTGATGCTCCAACGACGATGCGATCGGCGTCGATCGCAACGCTCGTTCCGAATCGATCCTCGAACTGCGGCAGCGGTGCTGTTAGCTCGGTTTCGACCACCCATCCGTTGTCGGTGACGTATTGAAAGACGACGACCGATCCAGAGCGAGGCGCGGTAGTGTTCGCGAACGGGACGCCCACAACGATGCGTTGGCCGTCGGTGGCGACCGAGGATCCGAACCAGTCTCCGACGCCCGGTGTAGGCGGGAGCAGATCGCCCTCTTCTGTCCAGAGCCCGGCAACCAGCCGATAAACCGCGGCCGACCCGGCTCCTATCGCGAGGCGTTCATCGCGATACGCACCGATGACCACGATGTCCTCCGAGGCTGCCACGCTATAGCCCGCGCTTGAGTAGGCGCCGGCATTCGCAGAGATCAGCTCGATCGGTCCTTGCGTGTCGCACAACTGTGCGATGCACGAAGCGGTCATTGACGAAACCGAAAGAATGACAGCGGCGGCGTGGTGCATACAAACCCCTTTGTGAAAATCGCGTGACTCACCTGGTGTCGACGGGCCATTGACTCTTGGTCCAACCTGCCGGCATGACGTGGCCGTGGGGGGTTGGGAGCGGGGTTGGTTTTGTGAGTGAGATGATCGGGTCGAGGGGTCCGAGCTTGTCTACGAGAGTTTGTTCAACCAAGCAGGGGCGTTGGGTCTTGGGGTGAGGCGATCTGGTTTTGGGGGTCTCTGGTAACGAGGATCTGGGGGTGCTTCGGGCGTCGGAGGCAGATAGGGGGGCTATCATTTGCCTTGCGGAGCCGATCACGACGGACGCGGGTTTTCCTGCCGAGGCGTGGTCATGGGTCCCCGCTTCACGGTTGGCGTAGCCAGACCCGTGCGGCCGGTGGGGGTCTAAGCTCTAAGTCGATAGTTTGCAGGAGCTTAGGCTTCTGCAAGCCCGGCGAATGTGCCGCGGTCTGGCTCGCTTGCGTGCCCGGTCCGCGTGAATGCGGGTTCGGACACCGGGGCAAAAAATGCCCCCTAGCAGGCGGAGACAGGCGGCGGGATCCGATAGAGAATCGAGAAGCCGACTCTTTTTGAGTTCCACTTACCCCGTGGTGTAAAGGTAGCACAGATGTTTTTGGTACATCTAGTCACAGTTCGAATCTGTGCGGGGTAGTTTTCTCTCGATTGATCACCCATTTGGGATCTCGTTCGCCGGCACCATCATGCCGGATCACTCAGACAATCGGAGTTCGCCGCAGGCGTTGCTGTTGGCCGCGGGCAAAGGCACAAGGATGCAGTCCGACTTGCCCAAGGTTTGCCACCCTGTCGGGGATCGCCCGATGGTCTGCGCTGTCGTCGATGCTTGCATGCGGGCGGGTTGCGAGCGGATCGTCGTGGTGGTGGGGTACAAGCAAGAGCTGGTTCGCGAAGCGTTGGTTGAGTATGGCGATGCGGTTGAGTTTGCGGTTCAAGAAGAGCAGCTCGGTACTGGGCACGCGGTCATGTCCGCAGCGGACGCGTATCCCGAGTCCATGCGATCGGGAACTGATCTCTTTGTGCTCTGTGGCGATGGACCATTGATCCGATCCGAGACCCTGATCAAGGTGCTCGATCGTCATCGCACTTCGGGCGCGAGTGCAACGCTGGCGACGAGCAGTATCGAAGATCCCGACGGATACGGCCGCATCGTGCGAGACGCGAACGGCAAGTTCGAACGGATCATCGAGCAGAAGAACGCAACCGAGGCTGAGTTGAAGATCAACGAAGTCAATCCGAGCTATTACTGCTGCGATGCGGCTGCGATGTTCGACGCGTTGAGCAAGGTCAAGCGAAACGAGTTGACCGGCGAGTACTACGTCACGGATGTGTTCGAGGAAGTGCTCAAGGCAGGCGCGCAAGTCGAAGTGATCGATGCGGTGCCGCCGGAAGATATCCTGAGCATCAATACGTTGGAGCATCTGGCGGAGGTCGACGCGATTTTCCGCGGCCGTCAGTCGACGGGTTCGATTGAAGCAGGGAGCGCATCATGAACGGCGACTACGGCGATCTCAAGGTTTTCTCCGGACGTAACTGCAAAGCGCTTGCCCAGCGTGTGTGTGATCATTTGAATATCCCGCTCGGGGGAGCCCGGACGAGCCTGTTCCCCGACGGTGAGATCATCACCAAACTCGAAGACGATGTTCGTGGCCGCGACTGCTTTGTGATTCTCTCAACGTGCGAGCCGGTGAACGACAACATCATGGAACTGCTGGTTTTTTGTGATTGCCTTCGCCGAGCCAGCGCCGCTCGCGTCACGCTGGTCTTGCCCTACTACGGGTATGGTCGCCAAGATCGCAAAGACGAGGGGCGTGTGCCGATCACCGCCAAGCTCGTCGCGAATCTCATCACGGCTGCCAAAGCGGACCGCGTGCTTGCGATCGACTTGCACGCCGCTCAGATTCAGGGCTTCTTTGACCTCCCCGTGGATCACTTGAGCGCTACGCCGGTGTTCTTTAACCACTTTATGTCGATCCGCGAGCAGCTGGGTGACTTGTGCCTTGTGTCGCCGGACGTTGGCAATGTGAAGGTTGCCGAATCGATGGCCAACTTGCTCGACGCGGATCTCGCGATCATCAACAAGCGTCGTCTCTCGGGGACGCAAGTGGATGTTGGCAATCTGATCGGCCATGTTGCCGGTAAGCAAGTGCTGATGTTCGATGACATGATTTCAACGGGCGGCACGGTTTGCGAAGCGGCGCGTTTGGTGATGGACGAGGGCGCGACTGATGTGATCGCCGCGGCGACCCACGGCGTGCTGGCGGGCAAAGCGATCGAGAAACTGAAAGAGTCACCGATCTCGCAAGTCATCGTGACGGACACCATCCCGATGACGGAGCGCGTGGCTCCGTTGCGTGACAAGCTCAGCGTGTTGTCGGTCGGCGATCTGCTGGGCGAAGCCGTTGGACGCATCCATAACAACTCCTCGGTCAGTGAACTGTTTCAGAGCACCGCCGGGGTCAAACGCTGACACCCACCACAGCCTGCGATTGACGTGCGGCCGGTCATACACAGCCGGTCATACACAGATAGATAGAAACCAAACCGAATCAAACCGGATTTCAACGAGAGGAATCAACCATGTCAGACGAAAACCCAACTTTGGTCGCAAAGAACCGTGAGCGTGTCGGCTCGCGTTATGCCAAACGCGTTCGTGAATCGGGCGGCCTGCCCGCAGTCGTGTACGGACACAAGCAGGATCCTCAGCCTGTGACCCTCGACTTCCGCGACGCTGTCTCGCACATCAAGAAGGGCGAGAAAGTCTTCTCGATGGATATCGAAGGCAAGGCTGAATATGTGCTGCTCAAGGACATCGGCTACGACTACCTCGGGACGAACATCATCCACGTGGACTTTGCCCGCGTAGACCTGAACGAGCGTGTCGACACCAGTGCGAGCCTTAAGTTCGTTGGCGATGCGGTTGGTCTCAAGAAGGCCGGCGCCATCATGATGCACCCCAACAGTGAGTTGGCGCTCAACTGCCAGGTGACCAACCTTCCCGACGAAATCGAAGTTGATGTGTCGGGGATGGATGTGGGCGACATGATCAAGGCCGGCGATATCACGCTGCCCAAGAGCACGATGGTGCTGCTGACCGACCCCGACACCGTGGTCGCTCAGATCACCGTCATGGTCGAAGAAGACGATTCGGCCGAGGCTTCGACCGTTGAAGGCGGCGCGGCACCGGACGTCATCGGCGAGAAGAAGGAAGAGGGCTAATCGCGCCATGAAGCTCATCGTCGGGCTCGGCAATCCGGGTGCTCAATACGAGCGCACGCGTCACAACGCCGGATTTCTGGCGGTGGACGAGCTCGCGCGCCGGCATGCTTCTGGGATGATCCCCAGAGCACGGTTCAACGCCGTCACGCTCGATGCTTCGATCGGGGGCGAGAAGGTGCTGCTGATGAAGCCGACCACCTTCATGAACCTGTCAGGCAAGACGGTGGGTGAGGCGGTCCGCTTCTTCAAGCTCGAACCGACCGAAGACCTGCTCGTGATCGTGGATGAAATCGCATTGCCCGTCGGGCATGTGCGGGTCCGCGAGAAGGGCGGCGCCAACGGCCACAATGGTTTGAGCGACATCGACCGTGTCTTGGGCGGCTCGCCGTATCCAAGAATCCGCGTTGGTGTTGGTGAGAAACCGCCCGGCTGGGTCAAAGCCGACTGGGTGCTTTCGCGTTACACCGATGAGGAAGCAGGCGAAGTTAATATCGGCACCAAGGCGGCAGCAGATGCTGCAGAGTGTGTGATCGGTGAAGGGCTCAAGCCGGCGATGAACCGCTTCAACAAGAAGGTCTCCAAGCCCAAGGGTGAAGAGACCGTAAGTACAGAATCCAAGCAATCAAAAACAAACAGATCAGAAACAGATCAGATTAGAACGGAGCAATGAAATGACGACTGAAACCGCAGCCCGCACGGGCGTGTACGAATGCATGTTCTTGGCCGGCCAGGCCGCCGCCGCCCAGTTCGGCGACCTCATCACCCACATCAACGAGTTGATCGGTCGCGCGAACGGCGAAGTCATCTCGATGAAGAAATGGGACGACCGTCGTCTCGCGTATGAGATGGACAAGCAGAAGCGCGGCGTGTATATCCTCGCATACATCAACTGCCCGACCGACATGGTCGGTCACCTCGAGCGTGACGTACAGATTTCCGACAAGTTGCTTCGCGTGCTCGTGACCAGTGCCGCACACCTGAGCGCCGAAGAGATCGCGGCTGCCGACGATCGCCAGGCGCTTCAGGACGAAGCCAAGATGCGTGCCGAGCGTGCGGAATCGGGCGAAGACGAAGGCGCGAGCAAAGTCCGCTTGGGTGCGCCCGAACAGGCCGCAGCAGCAGCCCCGGCTGAAGCAGCTGCTGATGAAGCTCCGGCTGCCGAAGCTGCCTCTGAAGGCGACGCCCCGGCCGAAGCTCCCGCCGAGTAAAATCGGTCTTGCCCGGGCCGGTTTTCAGTGTACCGAGATCCTGTCCGGGTTGTGTTTGGATTCGCAGCGGGTTTCCGCTAGCATGATTCGGGGCTGAATGCCCCGGAAGGAGTCACCATGGCCGGTAGTTTCAACAAGGTCATTCTGATGGGCAATCTCACCCGGGATGTCGAGGTGCGTGCCCTGCCCAGCGGCATGTCCGTTGCCCAGTTTTCGCTGGCCGTCAATGAACGGTACAAGGACAAGGAAGGCAACTGGGTCGATCGGGCCAACTTCGTCGATTGCGAGATGTTCGGCAATCGGGCTGAGGCGTTTGCCAAATACATGAGCAAGGGAAGCCCCGCGTTCATCGAAGGCAAGCTTCGTCTCGACCAGTGGCAGGACAAGGAAGGCAACAAGCGTTCCAAGTTGAAGGTCGTTGCCGACAACTTCGAGTTCGTCGGTGGGCGGAATGACTCTGGTTCCGGCGGTGGTGGCGGTGGTGGGGGCGGAAACTACGCCCGTTCCGGTGCTGGCTCGAGCTCTGGTTCCGCCGGCGGCGGGCAAGATGCCGGCCCGGCGATCGACCACGACGACATCCCGTTCTGATTTGGACCTAGAAGTGGTTCAAACTGGGTAGGCAAGCTGTGGGGCGATACGCCCTCAACGCGCCGAAATCTGATCTGACCGTGGGCGTTCAGGAACACTGGACGCCTACGCTTCTCTTCCCCCCCTCGGCCGAGTCCGGGCGGGGAGAACCGTTGGGGCTGATGGCCTGGGCATGCGTCCGGGGTCGGCTCCTCAACTTGCTGATTGGGCGTCTGCTCGGTTAGCTAGGACAGCGAAGGAAACGAATATGCCCGCTTCATATGTCAAACTGTTGCTCACCGAAAACGTCGACAACCTCGGTATCGTCGGCGATGTCGTCCGTGTTCGCACGGGATACGCTCGCAACTTCCTTCTTCCCTTCGGTCTGGCGACCACGCCGAGTGAAGAGCTGATGAAGGATCTTGCCGAGAAGCGTGCCAAGGCTGAGAAGGAAGTGTCAGCACTTCGTAAGTCGCGTGAAGAGATGATCTCCAAGCTCGATGGCCAAGAACTGACCATGATCCGCGCGTGCAATGACCAAGGTCAGCTGTATGGTTCGGTCACTCAGCAAGACATTGCTGCGGCACTGAACGAAGTCGGGTTCGCGATCAAGCCCCGCGAGGTTCGCCTCCCCGGAACCATCAAACGCGTCGATACCTTCGACATCCATGTCAAGGTCGCGTCTGATCTCGGCGCCGATGTCAAGCTGTGGGTTGTCGCCGACCGCGAGTTGGACATGGGCGATGACGACGAGATGGAGTTCGACAACGAGGGCGAACTGATCGAAAAGAAGAAGGCGCCCGCACCGGCTCCCGCCGAAGCATCGGCGGAAGGTTGAGTGACTGCCCGATGATCTTGAACTGATCATCTCATAGAGCACGATAGAAAAGGCCCTGTCCATCACGGACAGGGCCTTTCTTTATGAGTGTTATTGCTGAACCGGACAGAGCCAGGCAGGGCCGGACAGATCGCCAACCCAAAGGACCTTGGAGATCAGCGGGTCCTCGCTTCCATCGCCGGGGTGAACTCAGCCAGCACAGTATCTCCGACCGCGAGCTGATCAATCATGACATTGCGTGTGACGACGAAGAGAAGCACCAAGCGTTGGTCATCGCGGGCCGAGCTGATCGCGGGCGTGTCATTGATCCCGCTCAGCGTGCTGCCCGGCGTGAAGCGGACATGG